>CAXBCH010000029.1:0-55541 GCA_963974125.1 uncultured Haliea sp.
ATCTCAGCCCTCGTTGGGCTGCTTTTTACCCACAAATTTTCCTGAAGAGCCATATTTTTTCGCACTTTTTTCGGCGGCGGCCTTCAAGCTGACTGTTGGGCCTCCAGGTCCTGCTGCCGCAACCAGTCCATCGACATGTACTTGCGGGTTCCCCACTTGGTACTCGCGATGTGGCGCAGCCTGGCGCCCACCAGCATTACTGCTGACTCCCCGTCGGGGAATGCACCCACGACCCGCGTTCGGCGTCGTATCTCTCGCATGATGCGTTCCAGTGGATTGTTGGTGCGGATCTTCAGCCAGTGGGTCTGTGGGTAGCCGTAGAAGCTGAAGGTTTCATCGATGCACCGCTCTACGAGTTCGGCCGCTTTCTGGAGCCGCATAGCCCTGAACTCCTCGGCAACCTTTTCGGCCTTCTCTCTGGCTGCCTCTCGGCTCTCCTGAGCATGAATCGCTTTGAGCATGGCGGATACCTGAGGCATCTTTGCTCTTGGCACGTGGCTGAATACGTTACGGTAAAAGTGAACGGTGCAGCGCTGCCAGTCGGCCTCGGGGAAGTATTCGGCTGCAGCCTCGCTGAGTCCCATGCAGGCGTCCGAGATGATCATGCGCACGCCTTTAAGACCACGCGACTTGAGGTGCTCCAGGAAGCTGCTCCAGCCCGACTTGTCCTCCTTGTGGCCTTCCTGAACGCCGAGAATATGGCGGTAGCCATCCTGATCCACGCCAACTCCGACCAGGACGGAGACATTCCGCACTTCGCCGGCCCAGCTGCGCTTCAACACGATCCCGTCCAGATAGACGTAGGGATACTCACCCTGGATGGCGCGATTCCGCCAGGTCTCAATGTGCTTGTAAACCTTCTTGTTGAGCTTGCTGACGGTGCCGGAGCTGACCCGGGTTCCCCACAGGGCCTCGGTGATATCCTCGACCCGGCGCACTGAGACGCCAGCCAGGTACATCTCCATCAGGGCTTCCTCGATGGAGGTCTCGCGCCGCTTGTAGCGCTCGATAATGGCTGTCTCGAAGGTCTGCTTGCGCAGCTTCGGCATCTTGAGCTTCACCTCACCAGCCTTGCTGTGGAAGGTGCGCTCGTAGTGGCCGGCGCGGGTGTCGACCCGTTCGGGGCTGCGTTCGTAGCGCTGCGCTCCGCACATGGCATCGGCCTCTGCATCCAGCATCGCGTTCAGTGTTTCCTCAACGGTACCTCGAACCAGTTCACCGAGGTGATCCTGGATCCTGGCATCGTTGATCTGAACGACTTTACCCAAGTCTTTGCTCTCGTTATTGTTACCCATGGTGGTGGTTCTCCTTTGTTGTTGGATCAAGTTTCGCAACTCAATCGTATCAACTTGGAGGACCACCGCCTCTCCTCAAATGTGCGAAAGATAATTTACGTTATCGACGCCAGCCATTTTCGCCTGTCAGAATCTGAGATGCTCGTTTACACGACGGATCAGACGAGCGCTCATTTGACCCTCATCCCATATTGTCCGAGATAGGGTTAGCTTTGTGGTTTCCTCGACCGTGTCTTTAGGCGACTTCCGGCCATGAGCGGACGTTTACTACCGCCATGTGACTCGGCCAACGTACCGATATCCACCCATAGCTTCTTTCTCACGCTCAATCCTTCTAGCCTCTTCTCTTGTCTCGGTCTCCAAAATGATGAGGTGGCAAAACTCACTCAGAAACTTCTGCCTACCTTGCTCTGACGTCAAGTCGTACTCGGTTGATATCGACGAGTCGAAGTATAGGTGCTTGGCGAGAATCGACTGTTTCGACCTCACTTCGCCGGGAGACAGACCTGATTGGTCATGAGCGAACTTTAAGGAACTCTGCTTTGATCGTGCGTGTTGGCGCAGTCTCTGCCGGAGATTCGACGCAATACCGACTTTTAGCGCAACGCCATCATTTGTGTAGATTTCATAAATTCCGGGTCTGGCTGGGACTTTCTCCAGAATTTCGTGGAACCGAAGCCTCATGTTCTTTGAGACCACGTTAACTTGAACGCTAGAGTAGGCGGGACCAGGCACAGACACCTGATCGGTTGCCATAAGAACGGAAACATACTTGCGCGAATCAATACAACTACACTAGGATTCAGAGTTCCATGTGTATCTGGCATTCTTACCTCTCCCCTTACCAAGCTGCTTGCGATCAATCAACCGAGATTCAAACTGAAAATGTTCAGTGATTCTCACAACCAGTAGCTTGTTGAAGTTACCAGCCCTCTTGACCAAGACCTTGCCTTTACCTTTTTCGGGCGAAATAGTCTTGATTTCTACCCAATCGTTCCCCATGCGGCCATCTGAACCTGCCATACCTGGGCGATGTCGTTCAATCCCATACTTGATCTCTGCGTAAAGTTCACCGAGTTCTCCCCAAATTTGAAGATAACGACCAGTGAGTTCGTGGTACTCGGCTGCACACTGAACCAAATCTTGAAACACTTCGATGATTTCAAGGGGAGCATGGGGAAACTCCGTCTTTAGGTCTTGCTCATGCAAGTTACCATTAATCCACTGCCAGCTAATCCATTCGCCGTCATCCCAAATACCATCAGCCGTATCGCTGATGGGAATTCCTGTCATCGCACACCGCATCTGGGTGACTCCATGTTATACGACTGCGCAAAGCAGCCAGTCTGAACGTTCCGGTGGCCATCAGCGGCGTACGACTGATATTGGTCATGGAGATTCATCGGAAGGCCCGACCCAGAACAATGGATTGTGCGCGATCTCCCAAAGAAAACCGTCGGGGTCAGAAAAATATCCTGCATAACCACCCCAACCAGTTTCTTCAGCCGGCTTCGTAACCACGGCGCCAAGAGAAACCGCCTGATCCATTATTTGATCAACTTCTTGTTGAGTGCCGACATTATGTGACAGAGTGAACCCAGCAAAACCAACCGAGGCGGGATCGACCAAGGCATCCTCCGCGAGAGCATCCCGACCGTACAGACCCAACCAAGTACCGTTCAAGGTAAAAAAGGCTACTTCCGGTGGAGAATCCATTCGTGGAAACCCAAGACCCAACTCATAGAACTGGACCGACCGCTGCAGGTCATTCACGCCCAAGGTGATCATGCTGATGCGGGGCTTCATGGATGCTCTCTAAAACGCCAACCCCCCCAATTCTACCTGAGCCAATCAGTTCAAGGCCATACCCGAACCGAGCACTTCCGTGCCAGGAGCGGACGTTTGCAAGGGCACAGAGCAACGCTGAGATGAGGCGGGCACCAGATGGGAATCGGGGATGCGCTCACTTGTTATGTTTCGGTCCTTTGTCGCCTTGCATAAGCTGGTTCCGTGCTTCGTTTTTCTGCGATCTCTTTCAAAGCAATTAAATCTCGATCAATTTGTCCTAGAATAAATTGATGCCAATTAGAAATATCTTTCATTTCGCCACTGAGTTTAGTTGTATCGATCTGCAACTGATAATGCTTATATAGTAGAGCCAATTCGCAAACCGGAATACTGTAGATTTTTGCAAGCTTCTCTGGCGTCAATCCTGTAACGTCACTATTACGATTCTCGCAAAAATCTCTCCACGGCAATGCATCGAAGGAAACGTTTACACTTTTATCGGATTCCAAGGGGAAGGATACGCCCACGCCATTCCAGTAATTTGACACCCCTATTCCCTTAAAAGACATCAAGTACTCAAAATGCTCTAGTCTACCGGAACGCTCCAAATATTGTATTTCTTGCATTAAATCATACAAGGCATCAACTTCTTCACGGTGCTTGGTGTTGCTTTCGACTCGTTGTTGCTCTTGTGATTCACGCAGCTTAGCTTCTTCCGGATTATCAAACGCCCACTGCATATACTGCTGTTCACGTACCATTTTCTCACGTGAAAATTCATCCGACTTGCGTCGCATTTCATCGGCCGCAGAATTTACTCTTTTATACTCGTCAAGAAAATGATTAGTTAGCCATACTGCAACTGCGATGCTCACTAAAACACCAATTGTCTCAAAAAACCCCATCTTCACGATCTGCCTGAGTTCATTTCACTTTCCTAGAGCTCTCTATATTGAGTATTTGGATGGATCTTAGTCAATTTCAAAAATTCTTGGAACTTTCGCCCACAGCACCCTAGCAGATCTCCCATCAAAGAACTGGATCCGCCACTCCCAGCGATTTCGACTACGTCAACAAGCCTGATTACACACGCGCTCCGTGTTAGAAGCAAGCCTACAAGATTCTTTGTCATTGAGTTGACTCAAAGTAATACCGCCTTTGCTCACCTTCGGCCAGGAGCGGAAGTTCGCTAAAGCATTAGGTTGCGGCATGCGTTAGCGTGCCCGCAACGCAGCCTCGCTAATCGGCCAGCCGCACCAAGTGTGTAGCCATGCGTCCATTCTATCGTTTGGTACTCCGCTACTGTGGGCCAAAAGCTTTACAAGGTCTCTTGATGTATATAGAGCATTCTCCGCCTTTTCTGCATCGAGAGAATTGTAGTCCGTCGTATCCGCCATGCCGTTAATGATTACCGTGTCGCCCTCAAGAGTTATAGTGTCGTGACTACTCGTGAAATGAACGATCTGATTCCTCAAATTCTTCAGATTATTGAATGCCAGACCTGCGCCCTGCTTAAAATCTAACTCTTTTCCAAGGATTTTCTTTGGCCAATTTCTCAATTTATAATCTAGTCCTTTCCGCTTTTTGATGCAGCCCAGATAGTACTCCCTGTGCGCTTTATATTCTGCTTCTTCTACCAAGACTCGGAAGTACAAGTTCATAAATACTTCTACGGCATTAACGGCCATTACAATGGCCAAAGCGGAATCCTGACGTACCAGTCGATCGACGTCTGACGATTTTGCACGGGATACGGCCATTTCCACTGTATGGAAATAGTCCCAGGTCACCGAGTTGGGAGAAGAGAAGTGCGAACTACTCACGGAGTCTGCAACTGGCCTATTAACGTCGTGCGCAACGGAGCAAGCGTCCTGCGCCGAGAGGCGCGAATTGCTGCGCTTTGCCAAATGACTTACTCGATAGCTCCATACAATTCAACCAGTAAGAATCCGAATACAACAGCCAAGCTTTTGGCTGAGCCAAGATCAAGCATTTGCTTATCTCTGTTGTCTGGATTCAAAATTAGCGCTTTTCCAATGACCAGAACCCGCCAGCCCTCTGGGCCTCGAGAAGTTCCCAATGGCCCTTTGCCAAATAACGGCCTGGGGTCGCAGATCCCCTCGCTGGATTCTATACTACCAATCCGCCTCGAGGCGATAGTGAACTTAGCCACTCACGGCCAGGACCGGACCTTAATTTCGCAACTAACAGGAACCGCCATTTTTGCGGCGTCCTAGTTGAATCGCCTTGCTATACGCTTTGTTCATTTAGTCTTATACAAAACTGCTGTCTCCTACACGGGGTGTGTCGAGCCAGTCTTCTCCAGGCTTTCGACTTACCGATAGTTGACCATCAGTTGTATTAATCGTCAAAACTTGTTCAATATCATCATCAATCACCTTTTTGGCCAATGGATCCGGGCTATCACCACCTAGAGAGTCCCAAATTTCATTCAATTCTTTTTGAGTAAACCCACCTAATAGCTTCATTTTTTCTCATTCCGGCATTACTAGTTATCCTTTAGCTACCATACTTGCTTGTGAATACTCCATCGGCTAAAGAGCTGGACCCCACTGATTGGACAGTGAGTGGACGAGGATAGGTGCTTCCTCCATCATGAGCATCGTGCTCAGGAGAGAAGCAATGAGACGAAAAAGACGTACCCATTCGCCCGAGTTCAAAGCCAAGGTGGCTCTGGCTGCCGTGCAGGGCGATCTTACCATGGCTGAGTTGGTGCAGAAGTTCGATGTGCATCCCAATCAGATAACCGACTGGAAAAAGCAGCTCCTCGACAGTGCGCCAGATGTGTTTGGCAAAGGCGCAAGGAAGGCCGAGGATACTGCTGAGGCAGTTCAGGAACTCCATGCCAAGATCGGTCAGCTGACCATGGAGAATGATTTTTTAGGACGCGGGCTCGAAAGGATTCACGGGCCCAGAGGAAAGAAATGGTAGATCGGAAGGATCCATTGCCAGTGACGCGCCAGTGCGCGTTGCTGGATCTACCACGCTCGACGTTCTACCACGTGCCCAAGCCAGTGTCAGACGAGGAGCTCGTGCTGATGAAGCTGATTGACCGCTGCCATCTGGATTACCCGTTCCTCGGCAGCCGGCGCATCCGCGACTGGCTTGAGGACGAGGGTCATTGCGTCAATCGCAAGAAGGTGCAGCGCCTGATGCGTACTATGGGGCTGGTTGCGAGTTACCCCAAGCGCAACCTCAGCTTGGCGAACCACGCGCACAAGGTTTACCCCTACCTGCTAAAAGACTTGGTGATCGACAGGCCGAATCAGGCGTGGGCAACCGATATTACCTACATCCCCATGTCCCGCGGCTTCGTATACCTGGTTGCCATCATGGACTGGTACTCCCGGCGCGTTCTCTCTTGGCGGGTATCCAACACCTTGGATGCCAGTTTCTGCGTTGACGCGCTGGAAGAAGCTATCGAGCGTCACGGGGCGCCGGAGATCTTCAACACCGACCAGGGCAGCCAGTTTACCAGCGATGATTTTACCGATGTTCTAAAGCAACACGGCATCAGGATCAGCATGGACGGCAAAGGGCGCTGGGTCGACAATGTTTTCGTAGAGCGACTGTGGCGCAGTGTGAAGTACGAGGAGGTCTACCTGAAGGCGTACGACGGCATCGGTACCGCACGGGCTTCCCTGGGTCAGTACTTTACCTACTACAATTCAAAAAGGAGACACCAGTCTCTTGACCGCCGCACGCCGGACAATGTGTACTATGAAGATGCTGCCAGGCTGGCGGCGTGACCCGAGGATGCACTTATCTGGCTGTCCAATTTACGGGGGCCATTTCTTAAAGCCGGTGGAGTATTCACATTCTTCTGAGAGTATCCAGAAAGATCTCCAGCCCTGCCTGAGCCAAAGGCTGAATTTTTTTGTGGTGCTCGAGCAATAGATATATAGAAAGATGAACAAAAACCACCTGCCTTTGCTGTAGGAAGAAATTGATAGCATTGGTTGATTTTGGAACTTTACTGCCAGACGCGTACAACATAGTGTTTCGAGTATTAGACACTTGCTTTATGTGCTCGTACATATTCCGCGCACCACGTTGGGTGGCGATCGCCTCAACCTCTTCTCTATATGTCTTATTTTTTCCACCCTTATCAACGGAAATGAATCCCAGCGGTGGAGTAAGCTGAATCGCAAGGCTATTTCCATCTTCCAATTGGTAGTTCATGATCAGCTCCAATCGATGATCTATGAAGCTCGCATGGATCTCTGAGGTTTCGAACAACGGCACAAAAGCTTCCCGTATTCCGAGCACTAAGGGCCAAAGACCAGCTTTGTGTCGATGGTTTTTTAGGTCGAGCTCTTTAGCGCGGCGGTATTTACGCTTTCGTAGTGAGTGAAACACTGCTGTTGCTGCCTCTTCCTCCGCTGTTAGCCCGCTGAAGACAGACAATTCCGGCATTGCTTCGATGAGCTGGTAGGCGCGATTAATGTGTCGAAGCGCAGACAAAGCTGAATATCTACCTGCACCCCGACAATCGGAGACAGCATCAGCTACGCATCTTTCGAAGTCAGTAAACTCGAGCTCGGCAAGCTGTGATGTTGAATTCTCCCTCAACTTCCCCTCTTAGCGCCTGAAATTACTTCCCGGTAACCACCAATTATAATAGACGATGTTAGGTTGATGCTACGAGAAACTACTAGTGGAGAGCCTCATGTCTTAAGCCCCAGCCGGAGATGCCCAGGCGCATATACTGCGTAACGAGCGGTAGTTTCTTCTGCTTTGAAAACACGTATCGACGAACCGATATCTTTATTGCGAGTATAAACAGCATCAACACATTCTCGGAATGCCTCATCAGACATTCGCAGGCCACAGATAATTGAAATCAAGCGATCTCTTTGCGCGTATGGAAATACTCCCGGGCCAGACAGTCTAATACTGCGAAATTCTTGCTCATATGACCAGTGGGTTGATTTAGTGAAGTACAAACTATTCTTGTATTCATCACCATCTACAACAGGATACCTGAACTCAGGTCTATCGTCACAATACACTACACCTTGGCTGTACAGATTCTCGGCTGACCAGAGAATAATTTCATCCTGATTATCTTCACTCACAACTCCATGTGGCACACGTGGGTCTCGGTGCGGAGAGAGTTCAAGCATAATTCCGCGATGATGATCTGCATAGTGCGACCACATTAGCAAGTTCATCGGTGCAGCAGATAAGCTAAGGATGCCGCGGCTAGCGTACTCGTCCATCAAAACGTTTTCATACAGCGCATTAGACAACCACCGCTCATGCACTCGTTTATGACGAACCCATTCAGCCCCTCGGATACGGTTTTTAGCTCTATATTTCCTAATTAGCTCTCTACCTTCGTCTGTTCCTCGGAGTGCTTCTATAGTAATGAGGGGCTGATAAGGAAGTGAGTCGAAGGGATCATTCCATCTTCGAGGATCACTCCATAATAGCGTACCTTCACTAATTGTTTTTTTAGCGCCCTCGTTCCATGGCATGTACTTGTAGAGGAACTCCGGCGGATCCTGCAAAAATCTACTGCCCAACGCAGCCCCCTATTTCCTGAAACGACAGCGATATGATGGTGTCAGTTTACATATCTTCAATCATGTTTAAAGGGAAAATGTTAGGGGGATAAGTAAACTGCCACCGTAGTTACAACCTGATACTCCAGTGCTTGTTTGTGTATAACGCCGCCAGCAGGGACGCCAGACAATAGCAAAGCGGCGGTTGTTGTGTGATCCCTCCTTCTTGCTTTGTTGGGGCGGAGCTTAGAACGGTATGTCATCCCAATTATCTCC
The DNA here is from genome assembly GCA_963974125.1 of uncultured Haliea sp. GTDB lineage: Bacteria > Pseudomonadota > Gammaproteobacteria > Pseudomonadales > Halieaceae > Haliea. Next base: position 8,888 of record CAXBCH010000029.1, read on the forward strand.
TTGCTCCGGCATCGGGTCCGAGAACATATTCAACACCCTTTTCGCTATTTTAAATAGCTGGTCATAGGTGATTATCTCGATTCTATGTAAGTGAGAATTAAAATTTCTTAAAGCAACCTGATGCTCCTTGTCCCCATCTCGGCCAGCGATAATTCTTGCTCGTATTTTTAGTGGATCAGAGCCGTCAATTGCAATTATAGAGTCACGGTTACGCTCAACCTCTTCGATATATCGAGTAACCTGGCCTATTATAGGTGAAAGCTTGGACGACGGATAAAATGAGTTGTGCGATTTGTCGTGAAGAAACAGAGGATCAGAAAATGCAGTTTTTATCTCAACTATCTCAAGATAATCATCAACCGTTTTCCTGAGCATGTAATCAAGGCGATTATCGCGAGTCCATGTTTTCCTAGGCAAGAGTTCACTGTACTCACTTCCAAACATCCATGGGTTATCTTCTAGATGTCTTTGAAATACGGACTCCACCGTTGCGCCGGATTCTATTAGCCTGCCAAGCTCGTTAACCGCCTTGGAATACTCGATCATCTTCGACGCCGCGGCGAGATGATTAAGTGTTTCTGAACCGCTTTCCTTCAGGACAGAAATAAAGCCATCAGTAGATGATGAGGAAGAATCTATTTGAGAAAGGATGCTACCAACCAATTGAAGCTTGTCCGCATCAGCGATATTTGGCACTACTTCAATAATATTTTCCAACTTGGAATATTCGGTGGAACTTATGATGTGAAGATCACCTTTTGCCTCACCAAAACCACCGTTATCGATTGCTTTTAGGAAGGTAAATAATCTATCTATTTCGTTTGGGTCGGTGCCCTCCAAGCGAACAGATTTATCGGGTTTACTGAACCATCCTTTCCTGGTTTTGCTTACATGATCAATTTTAAGTGAATAATGATGGAACTCTTTTGTTTTTGGATTAATTATTTCCATCAAGGTCGCTATTCTGAATGCCTGAGGACCATCCTTTAGCACGACCTGCGTAACCGATCCGACATTCGGGTTTTTATAAGACCTTTGAATTCGGATCTTTACATCTTCAAGTGTGTTTTCTGGACTCAGCATCTCTTGTTCCATATTGATTTTATGCAGCTCTAATAGCGAATTAAACAGATTGGATCGCATGAGCCCATTCCGGTTAATTCGAAAATAGGCGCCAATAGCACCACTGCTTCTAGACTAAAATGAGCACGTTGGCGATTCCCACTCCAAATCCGACCGAGATAAATGGACGCTCCGTGCAAGCACGGCTCATCATTTTGCCCCAACAACCTTCCGACCATTTACTTCAATTTCACTAAGTTGCATCGATGCTTGAAACCTGTATGTGATTAGGCCGACGAAAAAGCGAATACAATAATCAGAACGCGCCACCCCTTTGAGCCTTGAGAGGCTCCCAACAGGCTCTTTGCAGAACGGCGGGTTTGGGTTGAGACCCGCCTCAAGCCATTTTACATGAACCGCCCAAATAGACGCGGAATCCCACTCTCTTTTCCTGCAGCTTCCTCACCTCCATGCCAAGGCGTCCATCACCACATCTACCACCTCAACCTTTACGCATTGAGATACAACTCCGACATCCCGTCCAATGTCATTTTCACCTTCTCCCAGTCCGGCATCGCCCGAGTCAGTAACTGATAAAACTTCGGGCCGTGGTTGTGCTCCTTGAGGTGACACAGCTCATGAATAATCACGTAGTCGATACAGCGTGTCGGTGTTTTGATCAGGTGTGGGTTCAGCGCCACCCGGCCAGAGGGAGAGCAGCTGCCCCATTGGGTTTTCATGGTGCGAATCGTCAGGGCCGGCGTCTGCTTTATCCATGGCAAGCGCTCGCTGACTGCTTCGAGTCTACGACTGAACACGAGCTTTGCCCGATGGTTGTACCAAGTGTGGAGGGCTGCCTTGACTGTCTTTTGATTGGGGGTGGCGAGGCTGATGCAGAGCTTGCCGCGCAGCAGCTTGACGGGTTGTGGTTCGTCGCTTTGTTTTATTTTGAGTGCGTAGCGCCGCCCCAGGTAGAAGACTGTCTCGCCACTGACGTAGTCCCGCTCGAGTATCTCGGCACGGCGAGCTTCGATATCGCGTAAATGCCTGCTCACCCACTGGGCGCGCTTGAGTAGCGCCTGCTTGGCTTCAGCGAGGGTGGTGTCGGCGGGGGTTTCGACCTCCACCAGCCCATTGGGGTGGACGTGGATACGGGCCTTGCGCCGGCCATTGGCAATCTGGTTCCCTCGCTGCCGCCAGAAGAAAGCCAGGCGGCGTCCGCCGTACTGCATGCTATGCGTTGGCTGCAGTGATTGAATATCAGTCATGCTGCAAGCCTACCCGCACCACATGTACCACCTGATCCAGTAGCGCATTCGCCTTGTCCAGCCCGAAGCGCTGGAACAGGATCGGCAGTAGTTCCCGACGAATACCTTTCTCCACACCGGTCGGGTTCAGCGTGTTCTGCGCCACGACGGTGCGGACGGTGTCATCAATCTGTCGCGCAAGGTCGACCAGGGCGTCTGGCTCAGCTGCCATCGAGGCGTCTACCTGTTCCTCCCCAACTACCAGCCGGAACAGGCCGAAGTAGGCCTTGGCATGGGGGTTGTCGGCCAGCTCGCCGGGCACACCTGGGGTATCACGGGCGGCCACCTGCTCCTCGAAGTCCCTGAACAGCGCATACTGTTTAATGGGATGATCAAACAGAGCTTCCGCTTCCTGGATAGCTTTACGCAGCAGTTCGGAGAATACCTTCTGCGCGTAGGGGTCATCCTGCAGGTCCTGCTCGATGGTTTTCTTGGTGCGGGTGCGTATGGTGTCTGCCTCATTGCGGGTTTTCTCGTCGTCCCAGTCCTCCGGCTTTTCGCCCAGCCTGGCCACGTCATAGATGCCGTCGCCCTCACGGATTTCCACGCCCACCACGTCGCGGTCCACCAGTTTGCGGATCTGCTTCTCGTAGGCGCTGTAGTCCACGGTTTCCTGGGCATCCTGGCGGGCGATCTTGCGCAGTTCCAGAAACCATTTCAGATCGCGCTTGTAGGTGTTGACCATGGCCTCGGTGAAAGACTTGTCGTCGAAGAAGGAACGTGAGGAGCGTGCCACCTGCAGGCACATGCCGAAGTCGGTCAGGGCGGCGTAGAAGTTCTCCCGTACTTCCTGGCGGGTGTCGTATTCCACCCCGTCTTCATCGCTGGCGTACTTCGGCATCAGCACCCGGCGGTAGGCCTCCATGTCCTGCCGGTTTTTCACTTCGGCAAAGAATGCCCACAGCTGTTTGTGCAGCTGAGGCAGGCGCTTGTACTCGGTATCCACATTGGCATACAGGCCATCGATATCGTCGATGTCAAAGCCGCCCTGGGTGTGCTCTTCCAGGTTCCTGTAGGTCTCGATGGCGGTGTCCAGTTCCTTGAGGATACCGCGGTAATCGATCAGCAGGCCAAAGGCCTTTTCCTCGTGGAGTCGATTGACCCGGGCGATTGCCTGAATCAGGTTGTGGCCCTTCAGGGGCTTGTCGATGTAGAGCACCGCATTGCGCGGCTCGTCGAAGCCGGTGAGCAGCTTGTCCACCACGATCAGCAGATCCGGGTCGCCGTCCATGCCGAAATGGTCGATGGTCTCGCGCTCGTACTCGTCGGGGTCACCGGGGATATTGTCCTTCCACCACTGCAATACTTCCGGCAGTTCGGCTTCATCCACCTCGCTGTGACCCTCGCGGGTATCCGGCGGTGAAATCACAATGCGGGAGGACACCAACCCGGTCTCGTCCAGGTAACGCTTGTAGCGAATAGCGGAGCGTTTGCTGTCGCAGGCCACCTGACCCTTGAGGGGTTTGTCCAGTTTCTTGAAGTGCTCGCTGAAATGCAGGGCGATGTCCCAGGCGATCAGGCGAATGCGATTCTCCGCCCCATACACGGCGCCGCGCTTGGCATACTTGCGCTTCAGGTCCCCTTTCTGGTCGTCGCTGAGGCCGTGGGTGATGGTTTCGAACCAGTTATCGATGGCCTGCTGGTTTACGTCCAGTGTTGGGCGCCGCTCCTCGTACAACAAAGGCGCCACGGTGCCGTCATCCACCGCCCGGCGCATGGTGTAGGCGTGAACGATGGGGCCGAAGGTTTCCTCCGTTTCCCGGCGGTCCCTGGTCATCAGCGGCGTACCGGTAAAGGCAATATAGGCCGCGTTGGGCAGGGCTTTGCGCATGCGCTGGTGGTTCTCGCCGCCGTGACTGCGGTGGCCCTCGTCCACCAGCACCAGCAGGTTTTCACTGGGGTTATGACATTCCCGAAGCTTAATTGCAGACAGGAACTTCTGCACCAGAGTAAAGATGACCCGCTGTTCACCGTGGCCGATCTGGTGCGCCAAGTCCTTGCCGGAACCCATGCGGGCGTGGCCCGCCTCGCCGGAGCTGGCCGAAGTCAGGCCCAGTGCCCCGGTGGCAGCAAAGGTGCGTGAAAGCTGCTTTTCCAGATCCACCCGGTCAGTGACCACGATTACCCGGCACTGGCGCAGGGCGTCATGCAGCACCAGCAATTTACTCAGGAACACCATGGTGAAGGACTTGCCGGAGCCGGTGGTGTGCCAGATCACCCCACCCTGGCGTGCGCCCCTTTTGTCCACCTGGGTAATCTGGCGCAGCAGGGACTCGATGCCGAAGAACTGCTGGTAACGGGCGATGATCTTCTCGTGCTTGTAATAGAGAATGTAGTAGCGCAGCAGGGCCAATAACCGCTGGGGACTGAGAATGCCGATGAGCAGTTCATCCTGCTCCGTGGGCAGCACCGGGTTGGCCGCGAGCTGCTCGAAGTACCGGCGCACCTTGGCCGGCTTGCCCGCAAACAGGGCGTTGAATTGCTCCGGAGTCAATGCGCGGTTCTTGATAGCGGTGCGTTCGGGCTCGCCTATTTCCTCTTCTTCCCACTTGGACCAGAACTTGCGCGGCGTTTTGGTGGTGCCATAGCGTCCATCGGTCAGGCTTACCGCCACCAACACCTGGGCAAAGGCAAACAGCTGGGGAATTTCCTGCACACCCTGGTTGCGGATCATCTGGCTGATGCTTTCTTCAATCATGGACTTGTTGGGATTACCGGAGGCCGCCCGCTTGGCCTCGATCACCACCATCGGAATACCATTGAGGAAGCCCACCAGATCCGGGCGGCGGAGCCCGGTTGCAGCGGCATTCTGTACTTCCACCTCCTCGGTAACGATAAAGCTGTTCTGCTCAATGGTCTCCCAGTTCACCAGCGGCACAGTGACGGCATGGCGCTTGCCGTCGGGCATGAATTCGTTGACGGTGATACCCAGCGTGAGCATGTCGTGGACGGCTTCGTTGGCGGGCATCAGGCCCTCGGCCAGCCCCGGTGAAGCCAGGGTGGTGAGCACCTGCTGGATGCCCTCGCTGGAGAGCGGGTAGGTCGTGCCCTTGTATTCGAAGCGGTGTTGGCGAAGGAAGTCGATGAGTATCGGGCGCAGTAGTACTTCGCGGGTGGAGTGATCGCGCAGTGCCATCACCTCCGGTGGCGAGCGGTAGTTCCAGCCCAGGCGCATGAGCATGGCCAGGGCCGGAATGTGCGAGGCGTAGAGTTCGCTGGTGTTAGGGGTGTAGATGTTCACGGATTTTTATCAATTGCTTTTTCCCATGGCTTCAAGCTGACGCTGCTTCGGCTGGCGCTTCATCTACTTTGACGCGGCGCTTGCCGGTCAGGAGTTGTTGCATTAGGGCTTTCTTTTCACACTTCAGTTTTTCCAAGTTTTGTTTCAAGGTAAGGATCTCATGCGTTGCCCTATCAAAGACATCGGCTATGCGCTCCTGCTCTTCAAGTAAGGGAACGGGAACTGTCGAATTCAAGAATTCGGAGGGCTTGATATTCAATAATCCATTATTTCTAACACCTGTATTTACTAGGCTACCAAGCTGAGACTTAAGATAGTCCGACTCAAAAAGGTGTTTGTAGTAACGATTGGAAAATCCTTTGTTTAGCTTAAAGCAGACATAAACACTTGGAACTAGTCCGGCTTCAAACTCATTTAGTTCGAATACACAGCCAAACTGATAGGTGAGAGAATTCCCCTTGTTGTATGCAAATTCACCGTTTTTTAGCAGAATATAGCTGTTGACGCTTTCACCCGCCATATAACGGCTATATTTCTTATCCTGGCTAACAAAGCCACTTTTTGAAGCAATCATGAGGATTGGATGATCACCGCCCTCCGATTCCCGCTGGATTCGTGTGGAGATTTTTAAGATCGGGAGATACTTCCATCCCACCTCATGCCCAGGTAACCGCTTCTTACCTACCAGCAGCTGCTGCATCAGGGCTTTCTTCTGCTGCTTACTGTTGGCCAGAAGCTGTTCTGTGGTGGCGATGGCTTCATCCCAGGTGGCGAGGATTTTGGCGATTTTTTGCTGCTCTGATAGTGGAGGAATTAAGCCGACTACCGAGCAAAGCCTGCTGGGTGAGGTATGCTTAACCTTTGTCCCAGTTGACTGCTCAGATATTTGCTTTCTAACAGTGGGAGAGTTGAAGAATAGGTAAAGGAAGTCGAGACATACGTGACTTGGTTGTTGAATCTGCACAAGACCAAGGCGCTGGTTGTGTAGGTACTTAGTGTCTTCCGGGACAATGAGAGCACTACCTAGCAACCCCTCAGCCTGCTCTGTCATGGCGAGGAGCATGTCACCCTTAGACAATAGGTACCCCTCAGGAACTTCTCCTGTATAGTATTTTGTCTTCGGACCCTGATCTCGAAAACCTCCAGACTCATAGAAACTTCCAGGAGTAAGTAGCACCAAATCGCCCTGACCCGAGAAAAATTCGCTCTTAAAGGCGAAGCCATGCTTTATATGGATATATTCGGCTAGGTTTCCCTTTTCCCACCCCTCAGGAACCATAATGAGGCACCTCCAAAAGGCAAGGCAGCTCGTCCTCCAAAGTCCTTAACTTCTCCTTGGGTTTCTCGCGGGCTTCTGGGCTTTTTAACCGGATTAGGTATATAAAATGCGTCCAGCTCGACTCGACAGACACTGCCTGTCGAATTGGAAAGACTTCACTGACCTGCCCACCACTTCGCTCCGCCCAATTCGGGAGACACTGTCTCCTGAACCTAAAAGCCCGCTCTGCAGCACCCCCAATTCGAGACGCAGTGCGTCCCGAATTCAAAGGTGAGTCGCTTAGTTGGCGGAGGTACTGGCCGGCCTCACTCATAATCCGGCTCCTCATCTGCATTTTTTGGATCTGCACGGCCGCCTCGTGCAGGTACCACTCGCGAGCTTCCGGTTTGTTCACTCGGAGCAGCACCCGATACTGGGTCCAGGACAATTCGGTACGCAGTGCGTTCCGAATTGGGAAAGCTTGATAGAAAGCCCTCATATTGCGCAGATTGCGGACATTGAAGCCCTTGCCAAACTCGGCGGTCAGGCGAGAGGAAACAGTTTCCAACTGTTGCGTGCCGTAGACAGCTCGGCTTTCACCCTGCTGCTCATGCTCAATGATCAGGCGGCCGATTTGCCAGTAGGTTTGTATCATGGTGTGGTTGACGCTGCGCTGTACTTGCTGGCGCGCCTGCTGGATCAGCTCGCTGATCTGGCGGTACTGCGCGTCTTGGGGAGCCGGGTCATTCATCTCCTGGCTCCTCGTCTGCATTCTTGTTGTTGGCCCGCGGTTTTTCCTGGGCTTGAACCTGTTTCACCAAACGGTCGAAGTCGCTTTCAAATAGGCGATCCTGCACGATGCGGTACTTTTCGAACTCGCTTTCCGCGTGAGCCCGGGCAATTTCCGCCGTCACTTTCCCTGCATCCTGCAGTATGTCCCGGTCAGTAGCTTCGATAAAGCGGTTAAGTCTGGTTTCCCAATCCTGCATGGTCATGGGTATCTTGCGCAGCGCCATGTCCTCGGCAAGGTCCAGATAGGCGGCTACCAGCCGCTGGAGTTGCGCCAATTCATGTTCGGTTAGGTAGTTCTTGGCCACAACCACGTCGAATTTCTGGATCTTCCCCTCAGGTGCATCCTTCCAGTGGGTTAGGCCCATATGGGTTTTATCGGCATCGGCCCGGTGGTAAATGACTTCTGCGGCGGTCTGCCCGTGAATCGCCCAATGTAGCTTGTTCTGCACCACGGAAAAGAAGCGTTTGGTTGCCTGTGCGGTCACGTCGTAGTCGATGGATGTGGCGTAGATGTCGGTGATTTTCTGGTAGAACTTGCGCTCGGAGAGGCGAATCTCCCGAATACGCTGTAGCTGCTCTTCAAAGTACTGGTCGGTAAGCGTGGAGCCACCGCTTTTGATGCGCTCGTCATCCATGACATAAGCTTTGATGGTGAATTCCTCGATGACGCCGGTGGCCCATTTGCGAAACTGCACGGCGCGCTCGGAGTTTACCTTGTAGCCGACGGCGATAATCGCGGGTAGCTTGTAGTGCCTGGTGTTGTAGTTCTTTCCATCGGCGGCAGTTATTAGAAATTTTCGAATAACTGCCTCTTCCTGTAACTCACTGTCTGAAAAGATCTTTTTCAGATGGTAATTGATGGTGGGCACTTCGACATCATAGAGCGTGGCCAGCATTTTCTGGGTCAACCAGATGCTTTCATCCGCATAGACCGCCTCCACGCCGCCCGAGCCACTGGCCGCAACAAAGGTCAGGTACTCCGCCGCCGAGGAACGCACCATGGATGGCGCATTTGATCGGCGCTTACTCATACCCCAACTCCTTCAGGTACCCCTCCATCTCCTTCTCCAGCTCTGCCAGCCTGGCCTGCAACTGCATCCGCTCTGCCCGCACTGCCATCAGGTCGATTTCCTCCTCTTCCTCGAAGGTGTCCACGTAGCGGGGGATATTCAGGTTGAAGTCGTTCTCGCGGATCTCCTCCTGGCTGGCCAGGTGGGAGTACTTATCGACCTCCGCACGCGCCTGGTAGGTGTCGACGATCTTGCGGATATTGGCCTCGGACAGGGCATTCTGGTTCTTGCCGGCCTGGAACTCGCGGCTGGCGTCGATAAAGAGCACCTTGTCGTCCTGCTTGTCCTGCCGGAATACCATGATGGCGGCGGGGATGCCGGTGCCGTAGAAGAGCTTCTCCGGCAGGCCAATAACCGCATCCAGCAGGTTTTCCTCGATCAGCTGCTGGCGGATCTTGCCCTCGGAGGAGCCCCGGAACAGCACCCCGTGGGGCACTACCACCCCCATGCGGCCGACGCCCGGCTTCAGGGTTTCCACCATGTGGGAGATAAAGGCGTAGTCGCCCTTGGTTTTCGGCGGGATGCCCCGGCGGAAGCGGCCGTGGGGGTCGTCGCCGGCGTTGTCGTGGCCCCACTTGTCCAGGGAGAAGGGCGGATTGGCGGCGACCACGTCGAACAGCCGCAGCCTGCCGTCTTTATCCAGCAGCTTGGGATTGCGGATGGTGTCGCCCCACTCGATGCGGTGGTTGTCCACCCCGTGCAGGAACATGTTCATCTTCGCCAGCGCCCAGGTGCTGCCGATGGCCTCCTGGCCGAACAGGGCCACACGCCTGGAGCCATCGAAGGCATTGCGGATCTGGTTGGCGCACTTGAGCAACAGGGAACCAGAGCCGCAGGCCGGGTCGCAGATCTCATCGCCTTCCCTGGGCGCCAGCAACTCGGCGATCAGCTCGGACACTTCCGGCGGGGTATAGAACTCCCCGGCTTTCTTGCCGGAGCTGGCGGCGAATTGCTTGATCAGGAACTCGTAGGCGTTGCCGATGATGTCCAGGCGCCCGATGCGGCTGGGGCGCAGGTTCAGCTCCGGACGGTGGAAGTCTTCCAGCAGGGCCTTGAGGATCTCGTTCTTCTGCTTCTCATCACCCAGCTTGTTGGAGTTGAAGCTGATGTCCTGGAACACATCGCTGAGTTTCTGGATGTTGGTTTCTTCAATGGCATGCAGTGCCTTGTCGATACGCTCACCGCTGCCCGGCTCATGGCGGCGCTCATAGAGGGCATAGAAGTTGGCGTCCGGCGGCAGCACAAAGCGCTCGTTCTTCATCAGTTCGCGGATCAGCTCCGGGTGGTCGCCGTGCTCGGCCTGGTACTGCTCCCAGTGGTCCTGCCAGACATCGGACAGGTACTTCACGAACAGCATGGTGAGCACATAGTCCTTGTAGATGCTGGGGTCTACCGTGCCCCGGAAGGTGTCGCAGGCCCGCCATACGGCTTTGTTGATCTGGTCCTGACTGACGTTGAGGTTGCTCATGGAGAGTCTCTTATGGGTTAAGAAGGCGATCGCCAAGCGCTGTCAGCTGGCGCTTGCGGTTGTGGATCAACTTGTACAAAAGCTGCTCTTCCTCGAAGGCTGCTGAGGCCAGTTTGGCAATCTGGCGCTGCGTGTCCAGCGCGGGAATACCGACCGGCAGCCTGGCCAGCTGCGACTTGGTGATACTTAGCGCCACGGACCCCTGGCAGCAGGCCGCAAAGTACTGCTGCGCTTGCCGGTGGTTGAGCTGCCAGGCCAGGAAGTCCGGCGTGATGTCGCGCACCCCGGGCTTGAGCCGCAGGTGATAGAAGTTGGGGGTGCAGACCGTGTTGGCGGGCACATCGCCGACCGCAGCGGCGTCGTTCCGGGTGCCCTTGGCCATGAAGAGGACATCACCGGGCTGGAGGAAGTTGGGCCGCTTGCGGCCGGTCAGTTGCGCCCGGTCCAGCCCCGCGCCGGCGCTGTCGTTCAGGCGCGCGCCGACCACGATGTGCCGGAACTGGACCACCCAGGCATCCCCGCTTGCACTGAGCGGCAGCCGGCCCCGGAAGGGGTAACCGGCCTGGATGTCGACCAGCTCCTGGAGTGCGCGCCTCTGCATGAAGGCCTTTCCCGTGCGTTATTTTGGATGATGCGTGTGAACTGCGAAAAGTATTGCTCATGATGCATCATTTTGCAAGACGCATTTTTGTTTGACCCCGATCCATCAAAAGAAGCCAGTGCCTTGCCATCTCTGGACAAAAGCCTACACTTTGTACTGTGCATATATACAGCTAACTGGAGGCTCTCCCCATGACCCGCCCCGCCTTCCAGCCTGCCCCCGTCCACGCCGACATCGACCAGCGCAAGGGCTGGAGTGACGCCAGCCTGGCGACGGTGCCTGCAGACAAGCGCGGCAATGCACTCAGTCTCGGCCGCCGCTCCCGGACGTTTCCGCGGAAACGTGCGCCGCCGCGCTGCGCGACATTGCGCCGCATGTCGATGCCAGAACGGCAGTGACTCGCTGGACGAGGGTAGAGCGCGGCCTTTGTCGTGTATTGTGATTGCAGACAATGACGCCACACGGTTTACAATCCGTGAGAACCCAAGCAATCGCAGGTAGCGTGAGATGGCATTGAAGATCATCGGGGCAGGCTTCGGCCGCACTGGCACCATGTCGCTGAAAGCCGCGCTGGAGCAACTCGGTTATCCCTGTTATCACATGGTCGAATGTTTTCCCAAAGGACCAGCGCACTGGAAACTATGGGAACAAGCAGGGACCGGCGCACCGGATTGGGATGCGATTTTCGAGGGCTTTACCGCCACAGTCGATTTTCCCGCCTGCACCAGCTATGCCGCACTGGCTGAATACTACCCTGACGCAAAAGTCGTGCTGACCGTGCGGGATCCGGAGCAGTGGTTTACCTCGGTCCAGAGCACCATCTTTGGCAGGGAATGGATAGAATTCCTGCCCGGCACTGAAGCGGGTGCCTACATGAAAACGACCATCAATGACTACTTTGATGGCCGCATGCATGATCGTGATCACCTGGTTCGCCGCTTCAATGAACATGTAGCCAAGGTCAGGGAAACCATTGCGCCGGAGCGGCTGCTGGTCTTCGAAGTAGCCGATGGCTGGGAGCCTCTCTGCGAGTTCCTGGAACTGCCCGCCCCCAGGGAGGCGTTTCCCCACATCAATGATACCGAGGCCGTACAAGGTCTTATCAGAGCCATCATGGACAATGGATTCCAGGCGGTGCTTGGCTACAAGGGTTAGCCTGGAGGGTGCCGATCCATCAAAAGAAGCCAAGTCCTTGTTACCTATGGCAAAAGCCCTACACTTTTAGCTTGATACATATAAAGTTAAAAGGAGGTTCTCCCCATGGCCAATTTCGCCTTCCCGCCTGTCCTCGTCAACTTCGATGCCAAGAAACTCGCCAGCGAAATCGCACTTGTGGCCAGCCAGATCAATGCTGCCAGCCATACAGAAAACGTCGCAAGCAGACACAGCCCGGCGCCTCGCAGGGACGATGCGGAGGCGGATCTGGAGCAGCAGGCGGTGGGCGAGGCGATTTACTTCCAGGATGATGAGGGCATGTGGGTAATCGAGGCCACGCTGCCACGGGATGCCGGCGCACTGCTGGTCAGGGCCATCGAAGCCGTTGCCGCCACGATGCAGGACGCTAAATAGCCCGGAAACACGTTTCAGCGGAAACGTCCGCCACGGCGGTGAGCAATATTAGAACGGGTTTCAACGCCAGAACCGTGGCACCTCGGTGGCCAGGGGAAGACTCTGGCTATGGAATGGCGGTAGACGCTGCGTTCCACAGCGACGAGATCACCAGACAGTCTGGACGCGCCTGTAGTCTCTGATTTTTATGTCCGCGGTAACCTGGGGCACATCCAGCCGCCGGGCTCCAACGGCACACCATCGCAGCGCCACATTCCAACAGGATGGCTCCAGCAAGGCCAGTGCTGTATAACACGCAACTTTCCCGTGATGACTACTCCTGGAATGGACAACTTCTACCTCATCCTGGCCTGCCTGGGCATAGGCCTGCTGCTGCGCAGGGCGCCCGGGATGCCCGCCAACAGTGCGATTGCTCTCAACGGCTACGCGCTCAACGTGGCCCTGCCGGCGGTCATTGTCGCCAATCTGCCGCTGCTGAATGTGTCCAGTGCCCTGCTGATTCCGGCGCTGACCCCCTGGCTGCTGATGCTGCTGGTCATTGCCCTGCTGCTGACCCTGGCGCGGCTGTTGCACTGGTCCCGCGAGATTACCGGGGCGCTGTTGATCGTGGTGCCGCTGGGCAACACCTCGTATCTCGGCTTTCCCCTGGTGCAATCGTTCTTTGGCCAGGAGGCCATGCCCTACGCGGTGGTCTACGACCAGCTGGGCTCGTTCATCGCCCTGGCCGCTTACGCACCGGTTGTGGCGGCGCTCTACGGTCCCGCCATGGAGCGGCCCGCCGCGACGGCGATCCTGGCGCGGATTTTTACCTTTCCGCCGTTTATCGCCCTGCTCGCCGGATTGCTGCTGCGCGGTGTCGAGTTGCCGCCGCTGGCGAACCAGCTGGTGGAGATGCTGGCCGCCACCCTGATACCGGTAGTGATGGTCGCGGTGGGCCTGCAGATCACGGTACGGTTCCACCGCAGCGAGCTGTTGCCGCTGACGTTCGCCCTGGGTATCAAGCTGCTGCTCATGCCCGCCTGCGCCTGGTTGCTCTGGCTGGCGCTGGGCCAGGACGGGCTGGCAACGCGTGTTGCGGTCTTCCAGGCAGCGATGCCATCGATGATTTCCGCCGGCGCCATTGCGATTGCCGCGGGGCTGGCGCCGCGACTGGTGGCCGGCACGGTCGGGCTCGGGTTGATCCTGTCGTTTGTCAGTCTGCCGCTGTTGTACTGGCTGTTGACGGGTAGCCAGGCGTGAGCAACCACCCCGCATCACCCCGCCACTTCGGCGTCGATGGCTGCAAGGCCGGCTGGTTCCATGTCTGCCTCGAGAACGGCGAGCTCTCGGGCGCAGTCGCCCCCCACATCAATGCCATTGTGGCGGAAGCTACCGGTGCTGATGTCGTATGTATCGATATACCCATTGGCTTGTTGGACTCCGGCCCCGAGTCCCGGCTGTGCGACGTCCAGGCGCGGCGTCTGCTCGGCCCTCGCGCCGCCAGTGTCTTCAACGCCCCGATCCGGGGGGTGCTCGACCAGCCCAGCTATGCGCAGGCCAATCTGTTCAGCCGCGAGGCAACGGGCAAGGGCCTAAGCAGGCAGACCTGGAATATCTGCGCCAGGATCAAGGAGGTGGACAGCGTATTGCGCGCCAATGCGAAGGCCCGACAGATTTTTCGCGAGGCGCACCCCGAGTTGTGTTTCCACGGCCTGGCGGGTGGCACTCCCATGCTCCACAACAAGAAAACCGACGCCGGTTTCACTGAGCGCCTGGCGCTACTTGAGCGCTATTTGCCCACTGCGGGGAATTTCACGGCGGCGGCGCTCGCCCGCTACCCGCGATCGCAGGTCGCCAGGGATGACATTCTGGATGCGGTGGTCTGCGCGCTGACGGCATCACGGCCCCGGCATTGGCGCAGTGTCCCGACCAGCAGCGAGCGCGATGCCGAGGGCCTGGCTATGGAAATCGTGTACTGCCAGCCCTGATCAGCTACACTCGGATGACTGGGCACCGTCGGTGCTGCAGCGCACAGACAGCTGATCCTGATCAGCGCACCCTGCTGATCGGCAGCCAGTTCCCGCAGCCACCAAAGGAGTTGCACCGTATGGATTTGAGCCTCGCACTGACACCGATTGTTTCCCTGATCGCCGGTATTCTCATATTCGTGTTCCCGCGCCTGTTGGCCAAGATTGTTGCGATCTATCTGATCGCCGTTGGCGTGATTGGACTGGCGGGGGCCGGCAACTTCCACTTCTGACAGGTTAAAAAAATGAATCGCCTCGCCATTATTCTCCTGGCCCTGTCGCTGGCAGCCTGCGCGGTCAACCCCGTCACCGGCGATCGGCAGCTGGCGCTGGTATCGGAAGCCCAGGAAATCCAGATCGGGCGCGAAGTCGCCGGCTCTGCCGAGCAGCAGTTCGGCCTGGTCAAGGACGACGAACTGCAGGCGTATATACAGCGACTCGGCGACCAGCTGGCAAGGGCCTCCGAGCGGCCGGATCTGCCCTGGACCTTCCGGGTGGTCGACGAACCGACGCCGAATGCATTTGCCGCGCCGGGGGGATTCATTTACTTCACCCGTGGCCTGCTGGTCATGATGCGCAATGAAGCGGAACTGGTGAGTGTGCTCGGCCACGAGATTGGCCACGTCACGGCGCGCCACTCGGTCACCATGATGAGCAGGGCGCAGCTCGCCCAGCTGGGCATCGGCATCGGCTCCATTCTCAGTCCAACCGTGGCCCAGTTCGGAGACCTGGCGGCGGGCGGCCTGCAGCTGCTGTTCCTGAAGTACGGCCGCGATGCGGAGCGCCAGGCGGATGATCTCGGCTACCGCTATGCCCTGGAGCAGGGCTATGACGTGCGCGAGATGGTGAATGTCTTTGCCGCCTTGCAGCAGTCTGCGGAGCTGGCAGGTCAGACCCCGGTGCCGAACTGGCAGGCGTCACACCCCTATCCGGCAGAGCGGATCCAGCGCATCAACAAGCAGCTGGCCTCATTGCCTCCGGCATCCCCCCCTCGCCGCATTGGCGAAGACGAGTATCTGCAACGAATCGACGGGCTCGACTACGGCGAGAATCCGCGCGAAGGCTTTTTCGATGACAATCGTTTCCTGCACCCGGACCTGGCCTTCCGCCTCGATTTCCCCCCGGGTTGGCGCACGCAAAATCTGTCCCGGGCCGTCATCGCCGGCAGTCCGCAGGAGGATGCAATCATCCAGATGACGGTGGTTCCCGGCAGCCTGAAGGAGGCGGCCAATAAATTCTTCAGCCAACAGGGACTGACGGCCGGCAGGGTCGGGTCACAGCAGGTCAACGGCCTGCCCGCGATTGCTGGCAACTTCGAGATGCAAACCGAGCAGACCAAACTCGGCGGGACTGTAACCTTTGTCGAACTGGCCGGCCGCACCTACATGATACTGGGCTATGCGCCCGCCCAGCAGCGCGCCAAATACGACAAGACCTTCCGTGCCAGCATGAACAGCTTCGCGCGCCTCACCAATGCCGCGGCGCTCAACAAGCAGCCACTGCAATTGTCCATTGTGCGCCTGCCGCGCGCGATGTCGCTGGAGGCATTCAACAGCGCCTACCCCTCTGACATTCCACTCGCGGAACTGGCCCTGATCAATCATCTGCGCGGACCGGAAGATGTCATGCCGGCGAACTTCCGCGCCAAGCGGGTGACCGAGGCAGGTAACTGACTGGCTGGATGTTCCGCTTCGGTTGGCATCTTCCCGCACCCTGAGGCATGCTGGCGCCTGACTGCATAACAACGGGAAGGCCGTGCCGCTCATGGAAAACAACGCCGATCAGGCGACGGAAGTCAGCCGGGAGCCCGGGGGGGAAACGCCAGCAAACACCGAAGACCTCGCCATGGGTCATGTCCTCAACCGGCGCTTTGTCATTGAAGCGGTCCTGGGCCGAGGCGGCATGGGCGTGGTCTACCGCGCCCTGGACCTGCGCAAGCAGGAATCCGGCGACGCCGAACCCCACGTCGCTCTGAAAGTCCTGTCCGGGCGCTTCCGGCACGATCCCCGGATGGCCACTGCCCTGCAACGCGAATCGCGCAAGGCGCAGAGCCTGGCGCACCCCAATGTCACTACCGTCTACGACTTCGATCGCGACGATGACCTGGTGTACATCACCATGGAGGAGATGACCGGCCAGCCCCTGGACGAGCTGATTGCGGATCACCCGCAGGGCCTCCCCCGCGAGCGGGCAGCGCCGATTATCCTCGGGGCGGCACGGGGCCTGGCCTACGCCCACTCCAAAGGCGTGGTACACGCGGACTTCAAGCCTTCCAATGTGTTTCTCACCAGGTCCGGCGACACCCGCATCCTCGATTTCGGTATCGCCCGGGCAGCGCCGGCCGCCTGGCTCAACGACGCCGAGATCACCCGCGAGCCCGGCGAGGCAACCCGTTTTGTGACCGGGGAGCTGAGTGCCCTCACCCCGGGCTACGCCGCCCTGGAAATGTTCGCGGGCCTTGAAGCCCACCCTGCCGATGACGTCTACGCACTGGCCATTGTCAGCTACAAACTGCTCACCGGGCAGCACCCCTACCAGGGCCTGCCTGCGCCGGAGGCGCGCAAGCGCAATCTGGCGCCGAAACGCCCGCCGGGGCTGCGCCGGCACCAGTGGCGCATACTGCGCCGCGGCCTCGCCTTCCAGCGCGAACAGCGACCAGCGGATGCCGGCGAGTTCCTGCGCGGCTGGAAAGGGCGTCGCGGCCTGTTCTGGCTCGCTGCAAGCACGGCCCTGGTCAGTGTACTGGCGCTGGGCTACATCGGCTGGGAGATCGCCGATGCGCGCCTGCGGCAGGCGCCGGATGTCCCGTTCGACGCGCTGTCCAAGGAAACCCGTCGCGCGGTCGAGCACCTGATGGGCGACGCCGTGGTGGCGCGTCGGGCAGGAGAACAGGAGCAGGCCCTGCTCATCTATGAGCAGGCCTACCAGCTGCATCCGCGCAACCGGTGGATAACCGACGAACTGGAGGAGGTCTTCGATACCATGGTGGCAACACACCTGGCCGACCCTCAGGCCACCGCCGAAGAGCGCGCCGCCCTGCTGCAGCGCCTGCAGGGCGTCATCGACCGCGACCAATTCCTGGGCAGCCGGGAGGAACTGCTGGAGCTGCGGGAGCGCTTGCAGGAGTGAGGCACCACTTGTGATTGTCTTGAGGAGATTGCCGTGAGTACAGAAGCCGTCATCGTCGACACAGCCGGCCCGGTCTGCACCATCACCCTGAACCGCCCGCACAAGCGCAACGCCGTGGACCGCCCCACCGCGGACGCCCTGCGCGCGGCCTTTGCCCAGTTCGAGCGCGACAGCAGCCTGCGGGTGGCCGTGCTGCACGGCGCTGGCGGCAACTTTTGCGCTGGCGCCGACCTGGGCGCGATGAGTGATCCGGCGCTGCGCAACGAGGTGGAAGCTGAGGGTACCGGCCCCGGCCCCATGGGGCCGAGCCGGATGCAGCTGTCCAAGCCGGTGATTGCGGCGGTTGAGGGCTATGCGGTTGCCGGCGGGCTGGAACTGGCGCTGCTGTGCGACCTGCGGGTGGCGGCGGAATCCGCCGTGTTCGGGGTATTCTGCCGGCGCTGGGGCGTGCCCCTGATCGATGGCGGCACAGTGCGCCTGCCCCGGGTTGTTGGCCAGGGCCGGGCCCTGGACATGATCCTCACCGGGCGCCCGGTGGCCGCCGCGGAAGCGCTGCAAATGGGCCTCGCCAATCGGGTGGTAGCCGACGGCACAGCCCGCGCCGCCGCCGAGTCGCTGGCAGCGGAGATCGCCGCCTTCCCGCAGCAATGCCTGCAGGCGGACCGGGCCTCGGCAATGGCGCAGTGGGACCTCGATCTCGCAGCAGCCCTGCAAAACGAGGGGCGCCAGGGCTACCCGGTGGTATTCGCCGAGGCCATTGCCGGCGCCGGGAAGTTTGCCGGTGGTGCCGGGCGCCATGGGGAGTTCGAATCCCGGTAAGAGGTCATCTGCATGCGCATTTTTTTCGGGTTGGATATCGACAACGACACCCGCAGGGCACTGGCCGACTGGCGTGACCGCCATGGCGCCGCCACTGGCTGCACGGTGCCAGCGGCCAATTTCCACATCACCCTGGCGTTCATCGGCGAGGTGGACAATCGGCAGCTCGACACACTGTGCCGGGCCGTGGATGACCGGGGACCGGGACCGCATACCGGGGCTGGCGAACTACGACTGGACCAGGTGGGCTACTGGCCCAAACCCGGTATCTACTGGGCGGGACCGTCGCAACCGACGCCGGAGCTGGCGGCCCTCGCCCGCAAGTTACAGCATGCAGGTGGACTGGTGGGAGCCAGGCTGGAAAAGAAGCCCTTTGTGCCGCATGTCACCCTGTATCGGGGCTGCACCGAGCCGCCGCCCGCGCCAGCCGTTCTGCCCGCCGTTACCCTGAATTACGACCACTTCACTTTGTTCGAATCGCACGTGGGCCGCCAGGGTGCAAGCTACCAGGCACTGGAGCACTGGCACCTCGGACCCTGAGGTCAGCTTTTGCCAGCTTCACTCTTCGCCTGTGTTTCGTCTTTGGCTTTTTCGTGGTCACTTTGGAGGTCGCCGAAAGCGGCCTGGGTCTTGCCTACAAACTTTTCAGCCTTGCCCTTGTACTCCATGCTCTTGTCGCCGGTGACCTTGCCGACAACTTCCTTTACCTTGCCTTTCGCTTCGCCTGTGTGGCCTTTAACCTGATTCTTGTTCATGCCTGCTGCTCCATGGATGACTACCAAACATCCGGGCGGGTGATGATTCCGTCACCCGCCCGGATGACTCAATGGAGCTTGGGCGAATCCGCAGCCGGCGTCTGTGCGCTAGCCGACGTAACACGCCGGCTCCCGCGCCGGACTACAGCTGCGGGACTTCCGCTTCATCGATGGGCAACTCCGCCCGGCCGATGCGATCGGCCCGCTGCTGCAGGGTCTGCGCCGCGTCCTCCAGCCCGATCATGATCACGAAGCGCTGCTCGCGAATACCCTGCAGGCAGTACTGGGCCAGGTCGTCCAGGTCCTGGAACTGGAGCTCCCAGCCGGCGCTGGCCGCCGCCTCCTTGAATTGCTCGATGGTCGGTGCCGGTATCGCGGGCTGCTCCCGCGCCAGGTCCGAGGGCCGGTTGCGATCAGTGGTCCAGATACCGGTATCCAGCAGGCCACCGGAAGGGTAGAACACCGAGGCGCCCAGGGCCGTGCCCTGGGATTTCAGCTGCGCCGCCAGGCACTCGGTGAGGCAGGACACCGCGGCCTTGCTGGAGGCGTACACGGACTGGTAGGGCAGCGCGGAAATGCCGCCATCACCGGAGGAGGTGTTGATGACATAGCCCGGCTCGCCGGAGGCAATCATGCGCGGGACAAAGGCCTGGATGCCGTGCACCACCCCCAGCACATTGACCCCGTGCACCCACTTCCAGTCGTTGGGCGTGGTCTCCCAGATATTGGCCGAAGGCGCGGCGACGCCGGCGTTGTTGAACAGCAGGTGGCAGCGGCCGTGACGCTCGAACACCTGGTCCGCCAGGCGCGTGACGGAAGCCGCGTCCGCGACATCCGTCACCACGCCACTGATATCGCCGAGCGCCGCAAACTCGGCGGTCACGCGGTCAAGCGCCGCCTGCTCGACATCGGCCACCACCACATGGGCGCCTTCCTGCAACAGGGCCTTGACCAGGGCCCGGCCAATGCCGCTGGCACCGCCGGTGACGACTGCTACTGAATCGGAAAAATTCTGCATGGAATTGCTGCCTTCTGTTATTGGAATGTGCCCAGTATCCGCACCCGCAGGCGGCTTGCCCAGCCCGGTAAGGCATTAGCGCCGACCAGTTCAAGTAATGCGACCCTCGCAGGGCCGGAACCCGTAGGAGCCCGGTCCCCGGGCGATCGCGCAGGGCCGGAACCCGTGGGAGCCCGGCGGCCCAGGCCACCCTCTCTGGCCGCTGCGCGGCCATTCACCTTGTGGCCCAGGCCACCCTCTCTGGCCGCTGCGCGGCCATTCACCTTGTCTCCGGGCGATAGCCATGGGCACAAAACATCGCCCACAGAGTGGGCTCCTACAAGGCCGACCCAATATGAACTAAGATCGAGACTGTGCAATTGCCCGAACGAGGACTCGACACCATGGCCAAGATACTGCAGGACCCCGACGGCAGCCGCCTGCCGATCAAGCTGGACAGCACCTCCAACGGTGAATTCATGCCCATCCCGCTGGACGCGATTCATCACCACGCCAACCGCCTGGCGCTGGAGAATGCGGACCGCAACGCCCGCCGCCGCGGCATCGACCGCCGCTCGTTCCTGGTCAGCGCCTGCGGTGCCGCCAGCACCCTGCTGGCCTTCAACAGCGCCTATGCCAGCCGTGGCGAGCGCGGTGGCTACTTCGAACTGGACCCGGAGGCCGCCATGGACCCCCAACTGGCGGCCGCCGGGGTTGAGGGCAAGGAATTCATCTTCGACGTCCAGGGCCACTTCGTGAATCCGACCGGCGCCTGGACCCAGAAGCTGCCGGAGGATGCCCGCCCGCTGTCCGGCTTTCCCACCGACAACTGCGAGGCGGCTGAGGGCCCCGGCCGCGCCTACCTGGACTGTTTCAACTCGGAGCAGTTCGTGCAGGATGTGTTCATGGATTCCGACACCGACCTGATGGTGCTGTCCTTCGTGCCCTCGCGCGCGGACGCGGAACCGCTCACCATTGAAGAAGCAGCCGCCACGGCGGAAATCGTCGAGCGCATGCAGGGCAGCCACCGCCTGCTGCTGCACGGGCGGGTCAATCCCAACCAGGCCGGCGACCTTGAGGGCATGGACGAACTGGCGCAGCACTGGGGCGTCAGCGCCTGGAAGACCTACACGCAGTGGGGCCCGGAGGGCAAGGGCTTCTGGCTGGACGACGAGGACACCGGCATTCCCTTCCTGGAGAAGGCGCGCCAGCTGGATGTGAAGATCGTGGCAATCCACAAGGGCCTGCCGTTTGGCAAGGAATCCTACGAGCACTCCACCTGCGCCGATATCGGCCGGGTCGCGAAACTGTTCCCGGACATCAGCTTCCTGGTGTACCACTCGGGGTACGTGGCGGGCACCAGCGAAGGGCCCTACGACCCCAACCGGGAGGACGGCATCGACGCCCTGGTGACCTCGCTGCGGGACAACGGCATCGCTCCCAACAGCAATGTCTACGCGGAGTTGGGCAGCACCTGGCGCTACCTGATGCGGGACCCGGACAGCGCCGCCCACAGCCTGGGCAAATTGCTCAGCTACGTGGGCGAGGACAATGTCCTCTGGGGCACCGACTCGATCTGGTACGGCTCACCCCAGGACCAGATCCAGGCCTTCCGCAGCTTCCAGATTGCGGACAAGCTGCAGGAGATGTATGGCTACCCGAAGATGACAGCGGAGCTGCGGGCCAAGGTCTTCGGGCTCAACGCGCTCAAGCCCTACGGCCAGAAAGTCGCGGATCTCATGCCCCGCTTCGGCCTGGATACCGTGGCGGCGCTGCGCAGCGACTACCGCACGCGGCCGGACCCGCATTTTCGCACCTATGGGCCCAAGAACAGGCGCGAATTCATGAATCTTATGCGCTGGGGAGCCTGAGGCAAGCTCAGGATTTGGCCGCCAGCGTCTGCATGATGCTGGAGAAATCCTGCTGGCCCATGCCCTGTTCCTGCAGCTGGCTGTAAAGCTGCTTGGCCAGCTGACCCATGCGGTTGTCCACCCCGCTGTGCTCGGCAATGGCCATCGCCAGGCCCAGGTCCTTGGCCATCAGGTCGACCATGAAGCCCGGCTTGTAGTCGTTGCTGGCGGGCGCCTTCTCCATGACCCCAGGGTAGGGGTTGTAGACTTCCAGCGACCAGTTGCGGCCGGAGCTGGCGAGCATGATCTCGGACAGGACCTTCGGATCGAGGCCGTTGCGGACGCCCATTTCCAGCGCTTCGCAGGTGCCGATCATGTGGATCGCCAGCAGCATGTTGTTGCAGCCCTTGGCCACCTGGCCCGCGCCCGCGGGACCGGCGTGGAAGATATTCTTGCCCATGTCGGCGAGGATGACCTTCGCTTTCTCGAAGGTGGCGGCTTCGCCACCGCACATGAAAGCCAGGGTGCCGGCAGCCGCCGCGGCAACACCGCCGGAGACCGGTGCATCCATGAAGCCGATGCCCAGCGCAGCCGCCGCCTCGCCGACTTTGCGGGAGGTGGGGGCGTCGATGGTGCTGCAGTCGAGTACAGTGGTACTGCTGTCCAGCTGTGCCAGCAGGCCGTCGTCACCCAGGTAGATGCCGGCCACGTGCTTGCCCGCGGGCAGCATGGAAATCACATACTCTGCCCCGGCAACGGCGTCGCTGGCGGAGGAGGCAACGGTTGCGCCCGCTTCCGCGAGCTGCTGGCAGGCGGCCTCGGAGAGATCAAATACCTGCACGGTGTGGCCGGCCTTGACCAGGTTGCTGGCCATGGGGCCGCCCATGTTGCCGAGACCGATAAATGCGACTTGCGCCATTGTGTAAAACTCCTGTCCTGTTAGAGGTCCGCCAGCGGGTTTTCAGCCCACGGCGCCCGGAAGAATGCGTCCAGCAGATCCTCGGGCACATCCCGCGTTGTTTTGTAGGCCCAGGCCGGATTGCGGTCCTTGTCCAGCAGCAGGGCACGCACGCCCTCGGCAAACTCCGGGTAGCGCACGATATTGGTGGCGAGCACGATTTCCGCCTGGAACACTTCGCGCAACGAGGCGTGGCGAGTCTCCTGCAACTGGCGACTGATCCACAGGGCCGCCAGCGGCGAGCCGTGGGCGAGACCATCGCGCGCCTTCGCCAGCCAGGGATCATCGGTCTGCTGGCCCGTGATGGTGTCCACCACCTGGTGCACATCGTCGCCGTCACAGAGGGCATTGATCAGCCGCAGGTGCGGTTCCACCTGGCCGCCGGGCATGCTGCCGACACTCTGCTCGGTCAGCGGGCGCAGGATGTGGCGCACCTGGGCGTGATTGGCCCCGGTGTCGTCGCTCCAGCGGCTGCGGCGCAGCTGTTCCAGCACGGTGGCCTTGTGTTCACTGCCGATAAAACGGTCGGCAATGCCGGTGAAAACAGCATCCGCGGCGTTGATCGAGGCCCCGGTCAGGGCCAGAAACTGGCCCGCCTTGCCGGGCATGTGGTTGAGGAACCAGCTGCCGCCCACGTCCGGGAACAGGGCGATGGTGATTTCGGGCATGGCGATGCGCGTGGCCTCGGTCACGACCCGGTGCGAGCAGCCGGCCATGACCCCGAGGCCGCCGCCCATGACAATGCCGTGACCCCAGCAAATGATGGGCTTGGGCCAGGTATGCAGGGTGTAGTTCATGCGGTATTCCCGGGCGAAGAAGGCTTCCGCCTCCTCGCAGGGGCCGCCGGGCGTCGCGGTGGCGGAGCGGTGCAGGGCCTGCACATCGCCGCCGGCACAGAAGGCTTTTTCGCCGCTGCCGTCGATGAACACCGCGGCTATGGTCGGGTCGTCGCGCCAGGCGTCCAGCTGCTGCTGCAGCGTGTCCACCATCGGCAGGGTCAGGGAATTGAGGGTTTTCGGTACGTTGAGGGTCAGGCGGCCCACTTTCAGGTGGGCGCAGGCCAATTCCTCGATAACTACAGCTTCATCTGACATGCTTGGATCCTTAGCGGTTCTTCCACTCGGGCTTGCGCTTTTCCAGGAAGGCGTTGACGCCCTCACGCTGGTCTTCGGTAGAGAACAGCTCCACGAACAGCTCCCGCTCCAGCGCCAGGCCGCTGCCGATCTCGATGTCCCGGCCGCTGTGGATCAGCGTCTTGCAGGACGCCACGGCGCCCGGGCTCTGGCCGCCGACCTGTTCCGCCAGTGCCAGCGCCCTCTCCAGGGACTCGCCCCTGGGCACCACTTCCTCCACCAGGCCGATACGGAGGGCGGTAGCGGCATCCACGCGCTCGCCACAGAGGATAATGCGCTTGGCCCAGCCCTCGCCCACCAGCCGCGCCAGGCGCTGGGTGCCGCCGGCGCAGGGCAGCAGGCCGACCTTGGCTTCCGGCAGCGCCATCTGCGCCTGCTCCTCGGCAATGCGGATATCGCAGGCCATCGCCACTTCCAGGCCACCGCCCATGGCGAAGCCATTGACCGCGGCAATGGAGACGCCGCGGAAGTCCGCCAGGGTCTCGAAGGCTTCGCCAAAATACTCCGCCATGGTGCGGGCGGTACCGGGGTCGCCGTCGGCAAACAGCTTCAGGTCCGCACCCGCGGAGAAAAACTTGTCGCCGGCGCCGGTCAGCACCAGGGCAAAAATGGCGTCTTCCCGATTGAGCTTGTTAACCAGGTCGCGCAGGGCCGGCAGGCTCTCGGTGTCCCAGGTATTGGCCGCCGGGTTGTCGATGGTGACCAGGGCGATGTGGCCGCGGACCTCGACCTTGAGTTTGTCGGATGTGCTCAGGCTCATTTGATGACCTCCAGTGCGCCGTCCATTAGCATTTTCCGGGCCACGATGACCCGCATGATTTCGTTGGTACCTTCCAGGATCTGGTGGACCCGGGTGTCGCGCACGTGGCGTTCCATCGGGTACTCGCGGATGTAGCCGTAGCCGCCGAACAGTTGCAGGGCATCGTTGCAGATATTGAAGCCTGCGTCGGTGGCAAAGCGCTTGGCCATGGCACAGTAGGTGGATGCCTGCGGATCCTTGTGGTCCAGCTTGCTGGCGGCGAGGCGCACCATCTGCCGCGCCGCAACCAGTTCCGTGAGCATGTCCGCGAGCTTGAACTGGGTGTGCTGGAAATCGGCGATGGCGGTGTCGAACTGGCGCCGCTCCTGGACATAGGCGGCCGCCTCCTGCAGCGCCTGCTGGGCGGTACCGACGCTGCAGGTGGCGATATTGATGCGGCCCCCGTCCAGCCCCATCATGGCGATGGCGAAACCCTGCCCCTCCTCGCCCAGGCGATAACCCACCGGCACCCGCACGTTGTCGAAGGTGACCATGCGGGTGGGCTGGGCGTTCCAGCCCATCTTGGCCTCTTTCTTGCCGTAGCTGATGCCGTCGGCATCCGCCGGCACCAGCAGTGCGGTGATGCCGCGGGCGCCATTGTCACTGGTGCGCAGCATCACCACCAGTACGTCGGTGTCGCCGGCGCCGGATATGAATACCTTGCTGCCGTTGATCACGTAGTCGTCGCCATCGCGCTTCGCCGTGCTGCGCAGGGAGGCGGCGTCGGACCCGGCGCCGGGCTCGGTGAGGCAGTAGGAGGCCAGTTTCTCGCCACTGACCAGCGCCGGGCACCAGTCGTCGATGACTGAATCACGGCAGTAGTTGCCGATCATGCTGGTGGCCATGTTGTGGATGGTCAGGAACGCGGCGGTGGTGGTGCAGCCGCGTGCCAGTTCCTCCACGATCAGGCTGGCATCGAGCCGGCCCAGCCCCAGGCCACCGGCGCGTTCGGGGGTATACATGCCCATGAAGCCCAGTTCACCCGCCTGGCGCAGCGCGTCCTTGGGAAAAAAGGCTTCTTCATCCCAGCGCGCCGCGTTCGGCGCCAGCACATCGTCGGAGAAGGCGCGCGCGCTGTCGATGAAGGCCTGTTGCTCTTCGGAAACCGAAAAATCCATGACGTCGGCCCCCTCAGAAACGGTTCATGACTTTGCCGAACAGTTCCTCGTCGCTGGGGATGACCTTGGTCTGGGCCAGCGGCTTCGACACCCAGGTCTCGTTGATCAGGTCGCGCCAGGTGATGTTGTGGTTGATGCTGTTGCCACCCCAGGAGCCGCAGCCCAGGGAGAAGGTCTGGCGCATGCCGTTCCACAGGTTGCCGCTGTTGGAGGCGGCCTGGGGCTGGTTCACCATCACCCGCGAAGTGCGTGTGGCCAGGGCCAGCTTGAGGATGTTGTCGTCGCTGCTGGAGTAGATGCCGCAGCTGTGACCCTGGCCCTGGTAGGCCTGGATGCGGTTGGTCAGCTCGATGGCCTCGTCGATATCCTTGACCTTGTACAGGGCCATGGTCACGGTCAGTTTCTCGCCGGAGAAGGGATGCTCCGGGCCGGTGCCTGTTTCCGGCACGATCAGGAACTGCTTGCCTTCCGGCAGGTCGATACCGGCGCGGCCGGCGATCGTGGTGGCGTGCTGGGCGACGATATTGGGGTTGAGGTGCCCGTCCACCCAGATCACGCTCTGCAGCTTCTGCTTGTCTTCGCCATCGATGATGTAGCCGCCCTCGTGCTTCAGCTTCTCGAGGAATTCATCGTAGACCGATTCGAAGACCAACACCGAGTTGTCCGAGGAGCAGGAGGCCGCCAGGTCAAGGGTCTTGGAGATGCGGATTTTCTCCGCCGCCTCGTCCAGGTCCGCGGTGTCATCGACCGTGATCACGGCGTTGCCCACACCCACGCCCAGGGCCGGCGTGCCGGAGGAATAGGCGGCGCTGACCATGGCCTCGCCGCCGGTCGCCAGGATCCGGTCGCACTGCCGCATCAGTTCGTTGGTCTTGTCCAGGGAGGGTACGTCGATGCTCTGCACCAGATCCGCCGGCGCGCCCATGGCGACAATGGCTTCGCGCATGTAGTCGCAGATCATCTTGTTGGTCAGCTTGGCCCGGGGGTGCGGCGCGATGATGATGGCGTTGCGGCCCTTGACCGCGGAGATGGCCTTGATCACCGGGGTCGCTTCCGGGTTGGTGGAGGGCGACAGTGCGCCGATAACGCCGACCGGCTTGGCGATCTTGATGATGTTGCGGACCGGATCCTCCTCGATCACGCCGACGGATTTGTCATTGATGATGTCCATCAGCGTGGCGCGGGTCTTGCGATGGATCTTGAGGTACTTGCCGTCGTAGTTGCCGAGCTGGGTTTCCTCGACCGCAAAGTGGGCGATCTTTTCGGACACGCCCTCGCGCGCCACCGACCACACCATGGCGGTAATCAGTTCGTCGACCTGTTCCTGGGTGTAGTGCTCGATCGCTGCCTGCGCCGCCCGCGCGCGCTGCATCATCGCAGCGATTTCCTGCTGCACTTCGTTGCTTTCCTGGATTTGCTCGGCCTTGGCCATGACTCACACTCCTGCTGACTGTAGACGGAATTATTAGGTTAGCCGACAAGGATACTGGCGACGGGGCGGGGGGCAAAGGGACTAAATTGCGGTTGATATGGACTATCTTGCGGCGTTATTGACCGTTTAAGCCGGGAACCGCTCGAGAAATGCGTCGAATTTATCCGCCGGCAGCGCCTTGCTGATCAGCCAGCCCTGGATATCGCAGGCCCCCATGGCGGCGACGATCTGCAGCTGCTCAAGGGTCTCCACACCCTCGACCACGACCTCCATGCGCAGAGCGCGTGCCATCTGGAATATGGCGGAGACCACGGCGGCCTGCTCTGCGTCCCGGTCTATGCCGGCGACAAACATGCGGTCAATCTTCAGGGTCTGGACCGGCAAGCGCACCAGATAGTGGAGTCCCGAGTAGCCGGTGCCGAAATCGTCAATGGCGATACGTACACCGAGGGCGCGCAGGTCCCGCAACCAGCGGGCTGTACTTTCCATGTCTTCTACCAGACTGCTTTCGGTCAGTTCGAACACCAGATGCCTGGCCGCATCCGGGTTGGTCTCCAGCAGTTGGCGGGTGTGATCGAGGAACGCCGCATCCCGCACCTGCAGCGCAGACACGTTGATGGAAAGGTCGAAGGGTTCCGGCAACCGGTCCGCCCACGCCGACAGCTGGCTGACCGCCGCCTCGAGCACCCAGTCTCCCAGCGGCAGGATCAGGCCGGTTTCCTCCGCCAGGGGAATGAACCCGTCGGGATAGCGGAGACCATCGGGATGGCGCCAGCGCAGCAGGCACTCGGCGCCGACCACCCGCTGCAAAGCGTTGTCCACCAGGGGCTGGAAATGCAGCTCGAACTCATTGTTCCGCAGCGCCGCCCGCAGCTCCGATTCCAGTTGCAACCGGGAGAACACCTTGCGATTGTGCTCCTCGGTGTAGAACGCATAGCGATTCCTGCCGGATTGCTTGGCATCGAACATCGCCATGTGCGCGCGCTGCACCAGCACATCGAAGTTGTCGCCGTCATCGGGATACACGGAGATCCCCATGGAGGCGGTCAGGCTCAACCGGGCATCCTGCGGCAGCTCACAGGGCTCGGCTATGGTGCCAAGGATGCGATCCGCCACCCTGGCGGCATCCAGCGTGTCGCTGAAGTCGCTGAGCACCACCACGAATTCGTCGCCGCCGAACCGCGCCAGCTGCATCCCCAGGTTCTCGAGCCCCAGGCTTTCATCCCGGGCGACCAGGTCACAGGGGCGCACCGCAGCCGCCAACCGCGAGGACACTTGCCGGATCAGGCTGTCCCCGACCGCCGGGCCCAGGGTGTCGTTGATATGGCGGATGCCGTCGAGATCCAGCATGCATACTGCACAGCGATTGCCCTGCCGGGCTGCCCGGGCCAGCAGCTTGACCGCCTGCTGTTCCAGCAGACGACGGTTGCCGAGACCGGTCATCTCATCGTAGTGCGCCAGCCGGTGCAGTTCCTGCTGAATACGCTGGCGCTCGCTGATGTCCTGGAGAATGGCGATGAAGACACTGGGATCATCGTCTTCCGAATACAGCAGCGTGCCCTCGGTGGGATAGACGGACCCATCCTTGCGCCGCATCTGCAGGGAGAACTTTTCCTGCTGGTGCAGACGTACCTGGTCCAGCATGGCATCGAGCCCGCTTGCGGAGCCATTGTGCAGCAGCTCGGCGAAGTTCCTGCCCTGCAGCTCCGCCTTGCCATAGCCGAGATTGCGCAAGGCGCTGATGTTCTCGTCCAGCAACGCGTGGGTCTCGGCAGCGAATACCAGGATCTCGTCCGGAGACTGGTTGATAACCCGGGCAAAGCGGTCCGCCGAACGCTGAATGGCGACGACACCGGCGGCGCGCAATGCGAACCGTGCGCGATAGGCCAGGGCCGACCAGTTCACCGGCTTGGAAACGAAATCCCAGGCGCCGATGGCGAAGGCTCGCTGCTCGGCATCGGTCTCGTTCAGCGACGTGAGGACGATGATGGGGGTATTCTTGAATCGGGGCCGGCGCCGTATCTCGCGGCACACCTGGAAACCGTCCATGCCCGGCATGATGATGTCCAGGAGGATGATATCCGGCGCGATCTCATCAATCCTGGCCAGCGCGTCCGCGCCGCTCAAAGCGGTGGCGACGGTGTAACCCTCGGAGGTAAAAAAAGTCTCCGCAAGCAGCAGGCTGCCCGGATCATCATCGACCGCCAGCATGACATAGCCCGGCTCCGCCTGCTGATCGGGCGTGGTCGGGTTACCTGGCATGAACAAGGAATGAGTGATAGCGGCCAAGGCCCCGTCGCAGACACACTGTGGCAGATGCGCTGAGTTTGCGGGGCGTCATGGCGCCTGTCAACCAGCGCAGGCTTGCACTAGAATGGGGGCAATCCCCCCGCAGCCCCGCACAACGGACCTCGCCATGCCCCGCAAGACCCTGGCACTGCCCGACCGCTTTATCTTCACTACCCACTACGATGTGCTCTACACCGATGTGAATAGCGCCAACCACCTCGGTGCCGAGCGGCTGCTCTCCATCGCCATGGAGGCCCAGCTGCGCTTCATCCGCCAACTCGGGCACAGCGAAGCGATTGTCTTCGAAGAGGCGGGACTGATCATGGCACACGCCGAAACCGCCTACCTGGCGGAGGCGGACTACGGCGATCGCCTCAAGGTAGAACTGGGCGTCAGTGAGATAGAGAACAAGAGCTTCCAGTTTATCTACCGCATCAGCAAGGACGCCAGCGGCGTCGAGGTTGCCCGGGTCGCCACCACCCTGCTGTTCTTTGACTACCAGCAACACCGGGTAGTACCGGTACCGGCCGCCTTCAGGGCGCAGGTGCAGGCCTGACATGGCCTGGCTGACACTCACCATGTCCCTGGGCGGCCTCGGCCTGCTGCTGCTGGGCATGGGCATGATGACTGACGGCCTCAAGGCAGCGGCGGGCAACTCCCTGCAGGGATTCCTGGAGCGCTCCACCCAGACCCGGCTGCGAGCCGCCATGGCCGGCTTCGGCATTACCGCGCTGGTACAGTCCTCCAGCGCCGTCATCGTCGCCACCCTGGGCTTCACCAACGCCGGCATGCTGCGCCTGAAGCAGGCCGCCTGGGTCGTTTTTGGCAGCAACGTCGGCACCACCATGACCGCCTGGATCGTGGCCCTGGTCGGCCTGCGCATCAAGGTGGAGATCATCGCCCTGCCGCTGATCGGCATCGGCATGCTGTTGAAGCTGTTCTCCGGCAAGGGCCGCAGCGCCCACATCGGTGTCGCCCTGGCGGGCTTCGGCCTGCTGTTCCTGGGCCTGGGCATGCTGCGGGATGCCTTCATTGACGTCGCCGACTGGATCCCGATCGACCAACTGGGCACCGCCGGCGCTACCGGCATCGTCCTCGGGGTACTGTTCGGGGCCCTGCTGACAGCCCTTATCCAGTCCTCGTCCGCGGCACTCGCCATCATCCTCACCGCCTCGGTCACCGGGGTGCTGACCCCGCTGCTCGGCGCCTCGCTGGTGATCGGCGCCAATATCGGCACCACTGCTACGAGTTTGCTGGCGAGCATAGGCGCCACCGCCAATGCCCGCCGCCTGGCCCTGGTCCACGTCGTCGAGAAGGTACTGACCGCGGTAATCGCACTGATCCTGCTGGTGCCGCTGTGGTGGGTCTCCGAGCAACTCGCCGGTGGCGCCGCCGGGCGCACCAACATCAGCACCGGCCTGGCCTTGTTCCACACCCTGTTCAACCTGCTGGGCCTGCTGCTGATGTGGCTGCTGGCGGACTGGCTGTTGCGACATGTGGAGCGCTGGATCAAGCAGCCCGAGCTGAGCTCGGAAAAGCTGCGCTACCTTGACGATACCGTGCTGGCGCTGCCCGCGATGGGCGTCAGCGCCATGCATTCCGAGATCAAGCGGGTCTTCAAGCAGTTGCTGGCTCGCGGCCGCCAGATCATCAACCCCGACAAGGAACCCGCTCCCGAGGAAAGCATTCGCACCGGTGTGCTGCTCGCCGCCATCGCCGACTACGGCAACCGCATCGGCGCCCAGAACCTGGGCAACGGCCTCTCGGAAACCTTCCTCAACCTGTACTGGGCGAGAGAGCAATGTGTCCAGTTGCGGGACATCATGCTGGAGCTGGCGGACGTGCCACAAGCGGACATCAACGCCGCGCTCACCCCGGCACTGCAGGAGTCCTTTCTCGGCATCATGCGCAGCGGCGAACTCAAGCAGCTGGATCTCGAGCACCGGATTGTGCGCCTGCAGGAAATCAAGCGCCTGCGGCGGCAACGTCGCGCCGAGCTGCTGGGGCAGATTGGCAGCGGCCTGGTGACCGCACCGGACGCCACCCGCTTGCTGCATATTGTCGGCCTGTTCGAGGACAGCGCCAAACACATCCTGCATATCGCCGAGGTCATTTACCCGGAGCCCGAGCCGGAAGTACAAGTATTTGCGCCAGCTGCAGTCGGATAGGGCCAATCGCGGTCAATGTGTCGCCGCCGCAGGCTCTGTACCGGGAAAATAGGCCCAACAAACCGGAACGGATCTGCCATGCGCCCACTGCTGTTACTCTCTCTCACCTGCCTGCTGAGCCTGCCCGCCGGCGCCACGGCGGTTACCGACGAACGCCTGCTTGCGGCCGGTAGCGATGCCGACAACTGGCTCAGCCACGGCCGCGACTACAGCGAACAACGCTACTCGCCGCTGGCGGACATCAACACCGACACTGTCAGCGAGCTGGGGCTGGCCTGGCACTTCGAGACCGACACCCGCCTCGGGCTGCAGACCACACCGCTGGTCATCGACGGCGTGCTGTACTTCACCGGCGCCTGGAACACCGCCTGGGCGCTGGACGCCGCCAGCGGCGAGCTGCTGTGGAAATTCGACCCCGAGATACCCCGCAGCAAGAGCATCACCGCCTGTTGCGGAGCCATCAACCGCGGCCTCGCGGCCTGGGGCGACCTGCTGTTCATGGGCGCGCTTGATGGCCGCCTGATCGCCATCGACCGCGCCAGCGGGCAGCTGCGCTGGTCGGTCCAGACCACCGACCCCGCCCAGCCCTATGCCATTACCGGTGCACCGCGGGTGGCGCGGGGCAAGGTATTCATCGGCAACAGTGGCGCCGAGTTTGGTACCCGCGGCTATGTCAGCGCCTACGACGCCGCCACCGGCGAGTTCGTCTGGCGCTTCTACACCGTCCCGGGCAATCCCGCCGACGGCTTCGAAAACGAGGCCATGGAGCGCGCCGCGGCAACCTGGAGCGGCGAATGGTGGCGCCATGGCGGCGGCGGCACGGTCTGGGACAGCATCGTCTACGACCCGGACCTCAACCAGCTCTACCTGGGCGTGGGCAACGGCGCACCCCACAACCGCAGAATCCGCAGCCCCGGGGGCGGCGACAACCTGTTCCTCACCTCCATTGTCGCCGTGGACCCGGACAGCGGCGAGTACCTGTGGCACTACCAGCAGGTGCCGGGAGAAACCTGGGACTATACCGCCAGCCAGCAGATGACCCTGGCCGAGATCCCCTGGCAGGGAGAGTCGCGCAAGGTCATCCTGCACGCGCCCAAGGCCGGCTTCGTCTACATCGTCGATCGAACCACCGGCAAGCTGCTGTCGGCGGAGCCTTACACCACGGTCACCTGGGCCAGCGGCTACGACATGGACAGTGGCCGGCCGCGGGAAAACCCCGGACAGGACTATGACGGCGAAGCGGCCATGGTCTTCCCCTCCGCCATGGGTGGACACAACTGGCATCCCATGGCCTACAGCCCCGATACCGGCCTGCTCTACATCCCCGAGCTGGACATGGGCATGCTGTTCGACGAAGTCGCGCCGGTTGATTACCGGCATCTGAAACGCCACTACAACACGGGCTATGAATTCAATCATGAGCGCTACTCCCAGCGCTTCACCCAGGCCATGCTCCGGCATCTGCCCAAGGCCCACCTGCTGGCCTGGGATCCGGTGCGCCAGAAAACGGCCTGGAAACTGCCGCACCCGAACATCCACAACGGCGGCATCCTCGCCACCGGCGGCAACCTGGTCTTCCAGGGCACTTCGGATGGGCGCTTTATCGCGGTACAGGCGGACAACGGTGAACTGCTGTGGACCTTCGAGGCGCTCAACAGTGTGATGGCGGGACCGGTGAGCTACCGGGTCAATGGCGAGCAGTACGTGGCAGTCGCTGTCGGCCGCGGCGGCGCGCTGACCATGAACACGGGCCGGTCATTTCCCACCGACAATCCCAACAATCGCATCGTGGCGTTCAAGCTGGGCGGCACTGCCACGCTGCCCGCGACACCCGCACCGGAGCGCCCGGCACCGCCTCCCATGCCCGAGGCGACGGCAGAGGACCTGGCCGAGGGGCGCGCCGCATTCAACCGCTACTGCGCCCGCTGCCACGGCGCCGATGTCTATGGCGATGGTTCCATCCCGGATCTGCGCTACCTGGCCCCGGTCTGGCACGAGAACTTCGCCGCCGTGGTGCTGGAGGGTCTGATGGAGCAGGCGGGCATGCCGCGCTTTGACGATGTGCTGGATGTGGCCCAGGTGGAGCAGATTCACGCCTACATCATTGCCCGGGCCCACGAGGATTACGCCCTGCGCCAGGAGCAGGGCTGGCTGGGCGCGGTGAAAGATTACGCTACCGATATCTCCGCGCGCGTGGCAGCATGGCTGGTACGCTTCCAGGCCGGGGGCGACTGAAGCCACAAGGATTGGCCATGTTGATACCGGTTGTACGCTTGCACCCTGTGCGCAGTGCATTTTTGCTCTGCGCCGGCATGCTCGCCAGCCTGCTTGCGGTGGCGGAGCCTGCCCGCCCCAACATCGTGTTGATCCTCGCAGACGACGTCGCGCTGATGGACTTCAGCGCCTATGGCGGCGAGGCGCACACGCCCAATATTGACGCCCTCGCCGAACAGGGCGTGCTGTTCGCCAACTTCCACACCACACCCATGTGCGCACCCTCCCGGGCCATGCTCCTGACCGGCATGGACCACCACCTCACCGGCGTCGCCACCATTCCCGAAGTACTGCCACCTGAACACCGCGGCCAACCCGGCTACAGCATGTACCTGGAGCCCGGGGTCGAAACCATTGCCGCACGCCTGCAGCCGCTGGGCTATCGCACCCTGATGACCGGCAAGTGGCACCTGGGCCACGGGCCCGGGCAGCTTCCCAATCATCACGGCTTCGAACGCTCCTTTGTGCTCGACGCCTCCGGAGCCGACAACTGGGAGCAGCGCCCCTACCTGCCGTTCTACAGGACCGCGCCCTGGTTCGAGGACGGCGAACCTGCAACCCTGCCGGAAGATTTCTACTCGTCGGCCTTTATCGTCGACAAAATGCTGGAGTACATCGAGGACCTGCAACCGGCGCAGCAGCCTTTCCTGGCCTACCTCGCCTTCCAGGCGGTGCACATCCCGGTGCAGGCCCCGCGCGAGTTCAGCGACAACTACCGCGGCGTCTACGACGACGGCTGGCAGGCACTGCGCACTGCGCGCTGGCAGCGCGCCCGGGATCGCGGCCTGGTACCGCCGGACGCGCCGCTGGCACCGATGCATCCGGCGCTGGCGGACTGGGACGGGCTGGACGCGACCGAGCGCCAGCTGTTCAGCCGCCGGATGGAGGTCAACGCCGGCATGATCGAGGCCATGGACCACCACATCGGGCGTTTCATCGCCTACCTGCGGGAGCAGGACCTGTACGACAACACCCTGTTTGTCGTCACCTCGGACAACGGCCCGGAGGCAGCCGATCCCGCCGACTCCGCGCTGATGCGCCTGTGGCTGCAGCTGGTCGGTTACGACGCGACGTCTGTCGACACCCTGGGCGAGGCGGGCAGCTACGGCTTTATCGGCCCGGCCTGGGCCAGCGCCGCCGCCGGTCCCAGCGACCTGTTCAAATTCTACAGCGGCCAGGGCGGCCTGCGGGTGCCGCTCATCATCTCGGGGCCGGGGATTGCCCCCAACAGCCTGCAACCGGCCTTCAGCATCGCGGCGGATATTGCCCCTACCCTGCTGGAACTGGTGCAGCAGCCGGTGGCGGAAGTCATGACCGGGCGCAGCCTGCTGCCTCTCCTGCGCGGGGAAACAGGACAGGTCTACCCGCCCGACGCTGCCGTTGGCATAGAGACCGCGGGCAACGCTGCCCTGTTCCGGGGCGATTACAAGCTGGTGCGCAACCTGGCACCCTGGGGTGACGGCGAGTGGAAGCTCTACCACCTGGCGACGGACCCGGGCGAGACTCGCGACCTGGCCCGGGCCGAGCCCGCGCTGCTGGCACAGATGCAGCAGGAGTATGCCGACTATGCGCGCCGGGTTGGGGTCCTGGAGATGCCGCCGGGCTATGAATCGCTGCAGCAGCTGCAGGCAAACTCCCTGCGCGTGATGGCAGCCAACTATTGGCCGTTTTTGCTGGGCTGCATCACAGTCCTGCTGTTGTTGTCGGTTGTCCTCTGGCGTATTCTCAAGGCCATCAAAACACGGCGGACATGAACTGAAACAACTGCGTCTCCAAACCCTGTTCCGGGCCACCTGGCTGCTGCTGGCGATGGCCGCGGCAACACCGGTATCGGGGCTTAATCCCGACCGTTTGCCCAGCCAGTACCTGTACGACCGCTTCGGGCGCGAGCACGGGCTGCCGTCGGACACTGTCTGGATAGCCCGCCAGGGGCCAGAGGGCTACCTCTGGCTGGGTACAAAGAATGGCCTGGCGCGCTTCGACGGCGTCCGTTTCACCGTCTTCAACAAGCAGAACCAGGCCGCCTTCAGCTCCAACGATGTACGCGATATCGAAGTCGCGGCGGACGGCAGCCTGTGGCTGGCCACCTACGGCGGCGGTGTACTGCACTATGCCAACGGCGAATTCAGTGCCCTGACCACCGCCGACGGCCTCGCGGATGACATCGTCCACGATGTCCACATCGGCCCCGGCGGCAGCATCTGGTTCGCCACCGGCGTCGGCATCTCGCGCCTGCGGGACGGCGAGCTGCAGAGCTGGAACAAGACCGACGGGCTCACGGACAACCGCACCTTCCGCATCCACGAAGATGACCGCGGCATGGTCTGGATTGCCACCCTCACCAACGGCCTCAGCCGCTTTGATGGCGCAACCTTCCACAACTTCAGTGAAGGCAGCGGCCTGGACTCCACCCAGGTTCACCTGCTGTTCGCAGACCGGGAATTCGGGCTCATTGCCACCACCATCACCGGCACCAGCTACCGGCTGACGGAACAGGGCCCGGTGCTGCATGAAAGCAGTTCCCTGCAGCAGGATCTGCCGCTGCACGCCGCCGTGCGCGACAGTGACGGCAGCCTCTGGCTGGGTACCTATGGCCAGGGGCTGTGGCGGCTCGACGCCGAAGGCGCACTGGAGCAATTCACCCTGACCACCGAGCGGCCGGGTTATGTCTTCGAACTGCTCGAGGACAGCGAAGGCAACCTCTGGGCCTCCACCATGCACGGTGTCTATCGCCTGCGCGATAGCGACTTCCTCCAGTACGGCCAGCCAGAGGGCCTCGCCGAGGCAATATTTGTCGTCACCCAGAGCCCGGTGGACGATGCCATCTGGGCGGGCTCGGAAGGCAGCGGCCTGTTCCGGCTGGCGACCGGCGGCACGGTGACACGCTTCGATGTGGAACAGGGACTCTCCAACAGCAACGTCTCGGCACTGCTGGCGGAAGACGACGGTACAGTCTGGGCCGGTACCTTTGGCGGCGGCCTGAACCGGATTGGCAGCGACGGCAGCATCAGCCACTTCACGGTACAGAACGGGCTCCCCAACAACCACATCATGGGCTTGCAGCGGGACCGGCAGGGGCGGCTCTGGGTGGTTACCGACGGCGGCATGGGCATTCTCGACGAAGTAAGCGGCGACCTGCAGCTGCACCAGGGCTTGCCGGTGGAGACCGTGCTCCGGGAAATCACCGAAGACCAGCTCGGACGCCTGTGGCTGACCAGCAACAGCGGCCTGATGCAGCTGCAGGACGACAGCCTCACGGTGTGGGACGAGGACGCGGGCCTGGGCAGCAACCTGGTCAGCACGACCTATGTCGATGCCGACGGCGTCGTCTGGATCGGCAGTCGGGAATCCGGCCTGGCACGCCTGGAGGGCGACCGCCTGTTCCAGTTTTCCACCGAGCACGGGCTGCCACAGCTATCGGTGCTGGCAATACTGGAAGACGATGCCGGCAGGCTCTGGATGAGCGGCGCCGATGGCCTGGTCAGCGTTGCCCGGGCCGAACTGAACGCTGTCGCCCGGGGCTCTGCAACGCACTTCAGCGCAGAGTTCTACACTGAGGCCGATGGCCTGCGTTCAGCCCAGTTCCTGGGGGGATTCCAGCCCGCTGGCTGGCGTGCCCGCGACGGCCGACTCTGGTTTGCCTCCAACCGCGGCCTGGTGGCCGTGGTGCCCGATGCCCTTGAGCACCGGGGTGCCCCGCTGCGACCGGTGATTGAAGAGGTCCGGATCAACGGCGAACCGGTAGCGTTGACGGACCCGCTGTACCTGCCGCCCGATGCCGGCTCCATGGAAGTCGATTACACCGTGCCGCGACTGGGCAATCCACACACACTGCAGTTTCGCTATGTGCTGGAAGGTTTCGACCGCGACTGGCACCAGGTGGGCAGCCGCCGTACCGCTTACTTCACGGGCCTCTCGGCGGGAACCAGGACCCTGCGCATTGCCGCGACCGACAGCAGCGCCAGCCAGGGCCCGGCGACCGGGGAGCAGGCCACCCTGACCATTGTCCGCGCCCCCTTCTGGTACCAGACCTGGTGGTTCCGGATACTGGCAGCGCTGACCATCGTATTGCTGGCCGCTGCGTTGTACGTATTTGCCAGCCGCCAGGCCCTGCGCCGACAGCGACGGCTGGAGCGGCTGGTGGACCGGCGCACGCGGGAACTGCAGATTGCGCTGTCGAAAGTGGAGGAGATATCCCGCACCGACAGCCTGACCGGCGTCGCCAACCGCCGCTTCCTCGACGAGATGCTCGACAGCGCCTGGCAGCAGTGCGCCCAACAGCACGCCCCGATCAGCATCATCATGCTCGATATCGACTGCTTCAAACAGTACAACGACAGCGTCGGCCACGTCGCCGGCGATGAATGCCTGCGCCAGGTAGCCGATGCGCTGCAATCCGGCGTCTTGCGGGATGAGGATGTGATTGCCCGCTACGGCGGCGAGGAATTCCTCGCCCTGCTGCCGGGCGCAGATGCCAGCGCGGTGGCGGGCGTCGCTGAGCGTATCCAGCGCCTGCTCCGCAACCTGAAGATTCCCCACCCGGACAGTCCAGTGTCACCGTACATCACCGCCAGCCTGGGTTGCGCCACCGTCTGGCCGGCAGAAAAGGGCACACCGGACGAGCTGATCCAGAGTGCCGACCGGGCTCTGTACCGGGCCAAGGACGATGGCCGCGACCGCATCCGCGTCAGCGGCGAACCCTGACCGCCCGGTTCCCTACTGGGCATAACCGGGCGGGGCGGTAAAGGCGCGATGGTGGCGCTCCAGCAGTCGCGCCACCGCCAGGGTAGTACGATCGCCCAGATAGCGTGACACCACCTGCACTCCCACCGGCAGGCCATCCAGGGTCAGGCCCGCGGGTACTGCCGTGGCCGGCAGGTACGCATTGAGCGTGAGGCCCGCCCAGCGCAGGAGATCCATGTAGGGCCGCGCCACACCGTTGACCGGCAGAATGCGCTGGAGCATGTCCGGCGCATGATCGTGCGGGAAGGCCGGCACATGCACGCAGGGGCACAGCAGAACATCAACATCCTCGAAAAAGCGCGACCAGGCGGCCCTGGTCCGCAGGCGGATCTCGTTCTGTTGCTGCCACGCGCTGTGGCTGAGCGCGATGCCACGCATCTGCAACATGCCATCGCTGTAGTCCGCCGGATCCGCGGCGGCCACCGCCTCCGCCGCCATCTCGCGCACGGAGTCGGGCATCGCGCCCGCCATGACCGCCATCAACAGCTGCACATAGTTGCGATGGTTGGCCTCCGGGTCGATGTCCGGGCGGGCCTCCAGATCAACCCGGGCACCCAGGTGCTGCAGGGTGCCCGCCACGCTGTTGATGCAGCGCAGCACCTCGTCGTCCACCGGGCAGAAGGGGTCGTCCGCCCACACCGCAACCCGCAGGCCACCGGTCTCCCTGAAGCTGGGCGGAGGCAGGTTCACCTGCCAGGCCGGGGCATCGCTGGCATTGGCGCCGAGCAGCAGGTCCAGGGCGTGCTCCAGATCATCGACGCAGGTCGCCAGCGGCCCCACCACGGACAGGTCCGGCTCCGCCAGCACGCCCTCTCCCGGCGGCAGGTGGCCGGCCTGGGAGACGATGCCAAAACTGCTCTTGTGGCCGAACACGCCGTTGAAATGGCTGGGGGTGCGGATGGAGCCGCCAATGTCGCTGCCCACTTCCAGCGGGGTCAGGCCCGCGGCAAGCGCCGCCGCCGCGCCACCGGAAGAGCCGCCGCAGGTGCGTGCGGGGTTCCAGGGATTGTTGCTGACCCCATAGACCTCGTTGTAGGTCTGCAGATCCGCGCTCATGAACGGGACGTTGGTCTTGCCGAAGACAATGGCACCGGCATCAATATAGCGCTGCACGGCCGCGGCATTGCTGGCGGGGATATTGTCGCGACAATCGGGAATGCCGCCGACGGTGACCAGGCCGGCGGTACAGTAGGCGTCCTTGATCGTGAGCGGCACACCGTGCAGCGGTCCCCAGTCCTCGCCGCGGGCGGCCGCGGCATCGGCGGCCGCTGCGCGCTCCCGCGCCCGCGCCTCATCGAGGGCCACGACAGCGTTCAGTTCGCCATTGAAACGCGCTACGCGGTCGAGGAAAAACTCCAGTACCCCGGTGGAGGACAAGTGTCCGGCCTTGATGTCCCGCGCCAGCTCAAAGGCGCTGCGATAGAGTATCTGCATGGTAATCCTGCCTGCTGATGGTAGTGTTTTCAGATTCGGTAACAGGGCTGGTAATCGTGTTCGCCCTCACCCAGCTTCATGCGTTGCTGCTTCACCAGCAGGCGCAGCAGCCGGTCCATGTGCTCGAGCAGGCGCGGCTCACCGTGCAGCTGGTAGGGACCGTGGCGACGCACCTGCTCAATTCCAAATGCCTTGACGTTGCCCGCGACCAGGCCAGAAAAGGTGCGTCGCAGCTGGCTGGCCAACTGGTGTCGCGGCAGCTCGTCGCGCAGCTCCAAGGCTGCCATGTTGGCATGGGTGGGAACGAAAGGCTGCTGCAGTTCACTGCCAATGGCAAGCTCCCAGTTGAAGTAATACGCCTGCTGCGACTTGCGCCGCCGGGAATGCTGCTCCTGTACCGCCTTGCGCACACTGCGGCCGACCTGGTGCGGGTCGCCGAGTATTATCTGATAGTAACCTTTCACTTCCTCGCCCAGGCAGCCTACCAGGAAGCGCTCCAGTTCCGCGAAATACTCCTCACAGTCGGCGGGACCGGCAAATACCAATGGCAGGCTCTCGGCATTGTCCGGGTGCATGAGGATGGCCAGCAGGTACAGCACCTCTTCCACCGTACCGACGCCACCGGGAAACACCACAATGGCGTGGGCCAGGCGCACGAAGGCCTCCAGCCGCTTCTCGATGTCGGGCATGATCACCAGTTCGTTGACAATCGCATTGGGAGACTCGGAGGCGATGATGCCGGGCTCGCTGATGCCGATATAGCGGCCGTTCTTGATCTGCTGCTTGGCGTGACCCACCGCCGCGCCCTTCATCGGCCCCTTCATGGCACCGATACCGCAGCCGGTGACGATATCCAGGCCGCGCAGGCCCAGCGCATAGCCTACATCCTTGGCATAGTCGTACTCCTCCCGCGGAATCGCGTGACCGCCCCAGCACACGACCATGCGCGGCGGCACATCCGGGCGCACGACGTCGGCATTGCGCAGGATCCGGAATACCCGGTTGGTCGCTTCCGCCTCGGAACGCGGGATCTCCCCGCCGAGCTTGATATCGGTGTAGACAATATCGCGCAGGGCGGAAAACAGGTGCTCCTGGATCCCCCGAATCATGCGCCCGTCGACAAAGGCCTGGGCCGGGGCATTGAACAGTTCCAGCCGCAGACCGCGCGGCTGGGGCACCAGGCGCAGGTCGAAATCCGAAAAATCCTCGTAGATTTCCGCGGCATCATCCTTGTTGCTGTCGGTGTTCAGGATCGCCAGGGCACAGCGGCGATAGAGGTCAAACAGCTCGCCGCGGGTGGTGGTGAAGTCCTCGATTTCCGCCCGCGACAACAGGTTCAGGGAATTGATCGGATTGACTATGGCGCGGGGCAGCTTTTCCACCTCAGCTGCCCTCCGGAAAATCGCCCCGGTCCCGGGACAGGCCATCGCTGTTGTGCAACTGTTGCAAGGTAATCTTCATTTTTCTCCTCGGTGTCCTGGCCCGCTCCGACCAGGCGGTTGCAACGTGGTCGAGAATTTTACTACCATTGATTAGTCACGAGATTGACATGCAAAAGACTTCTATAACAAAGATAATTATACAAGGAGCTGTATGAACACTATCACAGACTACAGGGCACGCCCCCTTTGCATCGCCGTTATCGCCGCAACCGCCAGCTTCTCCGGGACACCGGCCCAGGCCCAACTCGAAGAGGTAATCGTAACAGCACAGAAACGAGCAGAATCTGTCCAGGACGTACCGATCGCGATCACCGCGTTTGACGAATCCGCGCTCCGCGACAAACAGATCAACGGCTTTGCCGACATGCGTTTTACCGCGCCCAACGTGTCCTACAACAAGGGCAACTTCACCGGCAACAACTTCCAGATCCGCGGAGTAGGCACCAACCTCGTTGCCGCCTCCGCCGACAGCGGTGTCGGCGTCCATGTCAACGAGGTGCCGCTGATATCGCCACGGCTGTTCGAAACCGAATACTACGATGTCGAGCAGATCCTGATTCTGCGCGGGCCGCAGGGAACACTGTACGGCCGCAACTCCACCGGCGGCGCCGCCAACATGATCACCCGCGGTGCCAGCACCGACGGCTTTGAAGCCAATGTCGAGGGTCAGTACGGCAATTATGACCACAAGAAGATCAACGGCGCGATCAATATCCCGGTGAACGACAGCTTCGCCATGCGCTTTGCCGGCATCTGGCTGGATCGCGACGGGTACACCGAGAATCTGTTTACCGGCACCGATGTCGATGGTCGCGACCAGGTCTCTGCACGCGCTTCATTTCGCTGGCTGCCGACCGACACCACCCAGGTGGACCTGATGCTGTCCTGGTTTGACGAGGACAGCACCCGCACCCGCAGCCAGAAGACCATGTGTCACAATGATCCCAGCGGCATTCTCGGTTGCCTGCCGGACAAGC
Source organism: uncultured Haliea sp. (assembly GCA_963974125.1). Taxonomy (GTDB): domain Bacteria; phylum Pseudomonadota; class Gammaproteobacteria; order Pseudomonadales; family Halieaceae; genus Haliea. The sequence continues at coordinate 51,579 of CAXBCH010000029.1, forward strand.
TCGATTTTGATGTGCCCAACCCATCATCCCAGCTTGCCAACATCCTGGCCTCGGATGCGGTACTGGGTCCGCTGGGGGTGTTCCCCTTCGGTTCCAACGAACGCGGCGCCGTACCCAGGGATCTGCGCAAGGTCATCTCCGAACGCGACCCGATCTACGAGGCCGATGAAAAGCTGGCGACCCTGACCATCGCCCAGGAGCTCGGCGAATATACCCTGACCTTCGTCGGCGGCTATCAGGAAACCGAGGTGCTGTCGCAGATGGATTACCAGTGGACAGTGGATGGACCGCGAGCCGTATCGCCGTTCCTGCCCTTCGTCGCACCCACGGCTGCGAACACGTTATACGCCGATGGCCTGTTCCCGATCTCGGCGCCCTCGCCCGAATCCACCGGCATCATCGGCGGCCACATCGATTCCTACAGCGTGGGCCTTGAGTCCTACGACCAGTCCAACCAGTCCTCGGAGCAGCTGTCCGCCGAACTGCGCCTGCAGTCTGACTTTGATGGCCCCTTCAACTTCCTGGTGGGCGGCTTCTGGATGGACGTGGACCTGGATAACCAGTACTGGGTATTCGCGAGCGGCCTGGATTACTTCGCCGCGGTGTTCCCGGGTGCTGCCCTGGGCCTTGATGGCCTCGGCTGGGTGGGCCCCAACTTCAACAACGAGACCGGCGACTACAACATCAGCTCCCAGGCCCTGTTTGGCGAGGTCTATTATGAGCTCACCGACACCCTGAAGTTGACCATTGGGGCCCGCTATACCATTGATGAAAAGACCATCGAGGACCGCCAGATCCTGTTCAACAATGATCCGGTGACCGGCCTGCCGGTGCTGCAGCCCTTTGGCGCCGACCTGCCCATTCCCACGGCCACCCGCCGGGAAAAGACCGACTGGAAGGAAACCACCGGGCGCATCGTGCTGGACTGGTCGGTATCCGCCGACACGCTGGCTTACGCGTCCTACTCCCGCGGCTACAAGGGCGGCGGCTTCAACCCGCCCTTCGATCCGGTCCAGTTCCCCAGCCAGGAGCCGAACTTTGAACCCGAGTTCGTGGACGCAATAGAGATCGGCGTAAAGAATACCCTGCTGAACAACACCCTGCAGGCCAACTTCAGCGCCTTCTACTACGACTACACCGACATGCAGGTGTCCAAGATCGTCAACCGGACCTCGTTCAACGAGAATACCGATGCCGGCATCTGGGGTGGCGAGGCCGAGTTCGTGTTCGCGCCCACGGCCAACTGGCTGGTGAACGCAAACATCGCCTACCTGAACACCGAGGTGAAGGACTTCGAGAGCGTGGACACCCGCGATCCCACCGCGGGGCGTAGCGATGTCACCCTGCTGAAGGATCTCTCCAACGCCTCCAACTGCGTGGCGCTGCTGCCACCGGATGTCTTCACCGCTGTTGCCGGCTCTCCTTTCACCAGCTGCAGCGCGCTGGCGGATGCCGGGCTGCCGATCACCGATGGCATCAGCCAGGACCTGGACGGCAACCAGCTGCAGAACTCGCCGGAATGGACGGTGAGCCTGGGGGCACAGTACACCTTTGCCCTGCAGGATAGCAGCGAGCTTTCGCTGAGAGTCGACTACTACTGGCAGGACGAAATGTATGCACGCCTGTTCAACCGGGAAATCGACCGCATAGACTCCTGGGATATCTGGAATGCCCAGGCGACCTATACCTCGGCAGACAACCGCTGGTACGCCAGGGCCTACATCAAGAACATTGCCGACGACGACCACCTGGTCGCCATGTACGTCACCGACCCCTCCTCGGGCATGTACACCAACGTGTTCTCGATCGAGCCCCGGACCTACGGCCTTGCGCTAGGGTACAACTTCTGACCCGCCGCTCGCCCCTTTCGGCCCGGAACCTGTTCCGGGCCGTTTTTCCTGCAACTCTGCTAACATCGGGACCTCAGCCACCGTGACGAGAGGCCCCCATGCCCAGACTCCTGCTCTATCTGCTCGGCATCCCGCTATTGCTGGCGATTGCCGCCCTGCTGTTGCTGCCTCTGCTTGTCGACGAGGAAAAGCTGGTCAGCATGGCCACCACGGAACTGGAAAAGCGCAGCGGTGCGCGCGTGACCGTCCACGGCGATGCCGGTCTGAGCCTGTTCCCGCGCCTGGCGCTGCGCCTGGAAGATACCGAGCTGCAACTTCCCGGCGAGGGACAGCCGGAGGTCAGCGTCCGTGAGCTGTCGATCGAGGTGTTCCTGCGGCCCCTGCTGTCGCGGGAAGTCGTCATCAAGGGCCTGGAACTGGACGGGCTGGTACTCACCCTGCCGGCGCCGGAACATGCTCCCGCGGCCGCTCTCGCCACCCTCTCCGATGCGCAGCTGGAAGACTTCTATGCGACCCGCCGAAAAGCCCTGAGTCAAACTGCGGAGAGCGGCGCCGGTGCCGTCCTGGTGGCACCCCTCGCCCTGAACGTCGCCAGCCTGCGGCTTACCGATACGCGCATCATCCTGCTACAGCCCGCCGGCGCCGATCCCGTGGTGCTCGAGCTGCCGCTGCTCAGGGGTACCGATCTCAACCTGGAGGGCAATCCCGCCTCTCTGACACTGCAGCTGCGGATGGCGGGCGAACAGGACCTGAGCCTCGACCTCGCCACCTTGTTTACTGCCAACGCCGACTCCCAGCTTCTCGAGCTGCAGGAGCTGGAAGCCGAGCTCAGTGGAGCCACGCCAGAGCCGGTGACGCTCCGGGCCAGCGGCAACGTCAGGCTGGACCAGCGCCTCGCGGAGCTGGAGGTGGAACTGGCTAGTGGCGCCACCCGGGGCAGCGGCAGCGTGCGCTATGCCGCCACGGAAAGCCCGCAAATTGATGCCGTATTGCGGATGAATCTGCTGGACCCCGCGCTGCTGCTGCTGGCAGGCCCCGAGGCGGCTACCAGTGCCGACACTGACAGCGCCGACGGCGATGCCCCCCTGCCCCTGGACGCACTGCGGCTCGCCGATACCCGCGCTGACCTGCGGGTCGAACGCGCGGTTGTCGGCGCTCATGCGGTAGACAACCTGCACCTGCGGCTGCGCGTGGTGGAGGGGGTGGCAACATTTGACACCATCAATGGCGTCATCCATGGCGGCGAGCTCGACGCCACCGCGACCCTGAACGCACGCCTCGGCACCCCCACCCTGAGCACCCGGGGGGAGCTGACAGGGCTCGATACCAGCGTTCTTTTGGCCGCACTGGAGGCGGATCCGGTTCTGTCCGGCAGGGCCAATGCCAACTGGCAACTCGACAGTCGCGGCAACAGTCGCAATGCCCTGGTAGCCGCGCTGCAGGGAGAGATCCGGCTCGACACCGAGGATCTTGCCCTGGAGCAGGTTGGGGTCGAGCGCATGCTCTGCCAGGTGATCGCACAGGTCAACCAGGAACCACTACAGACCGAACTGCCCGCGCGCAGCAGCTTTGGCAGCGCCAGTGCCCGCATCCAGCTGGCCGCCGGCGAGGCCCGGCTGGATCCGCTGCAGGCGAGCCTCGATCACATCGGGCTGCGTGGCGAGGGCAGGCTGGACCTGCTCAGCAACGAATTCGACGCCCGTTTCCGGGCCCACCTGGCACCGACTCTGGGCGAGCTGGATCCAGCCTGCCGGGTCAACGAGCGCCTGGTCGCGATCGACTGGCCCGTCAATTGCCGCGGCCAGCTGGGCGGCGAACCCGGCGACTGGTGCCGGGTGGACAGCGAGAAGATAATCGCCGATCTCGCCCGCAGGGAACTCGAGAACATGGCCCGCGAGGAAGGGGGGCGCTTCCTGCAGCGCCTGCTGCAGCGGAACAAGTCAGAGGAGGAGGCAACCCGTGAAGATTAGAGCGTATTCGGGTATTTGCGCAGGGATACTGTCCCTGTCCCTGCTGCAAGCAGTCAGCCTGCCCCCGGGGGCGGACGCGGCCCGACCTGACGCGGCCCGACCTGACGCGGCCCGACCTGACGCGGCCCGACCTGACGCGGCCC
>CAXBCH010000030.1:0-54876 GCA_963974125.1 uncultured Haliea sp.
CCATTCTGGCGCAAAGACGCCGAATTGGTAGGGTGAGGAGGAGTCCATCCCATTGGTTACAAACAGCCCCAGCTGTTTCTCCTTAGTGCGGTTCTCCATCTCTCCGCGTACGCAGTGGAATTTTTCATTCAAGTGATTGGCACCACCGCGGCTGACCGGCATATTGGTGACCACGAAGCCAGGGTTCTCCTTTTTAGGGCAGGTACTCGGCATTGCCCACCACTCGCCGTTCACTGGACCAGGATTTGCGGGTCCGGTAGCGTGAGCTGCGGAACCGGCTGGCTGACTTGCCAGTGATCCCACGCTCGGATGGGGTAGAACGCGGCATCACTTGAGCTAGGAGGGATCGATAGGGCGATGGGCTAGATGGTGCTCTTCGTCCGGTTCGATGTCAGCAGCGATACGTCCGATGTTCTCATTCCCGGTTTGGTGCAGCATGAAGTGTTGCCCCAAGAGGATTAAAGGCGCACCAATGAAAGCACCAACACCGCTCAGAGTATACACCCATCCTACGGTCTCGAGCGACTTGGTCACAAATGCATAAAACCTATGTGTCACTCGATCGACCGCGTAGGAGTAGGCTATATAGAAACTACCAATTGAAAAGATAAGAAACACGGCCAACATACTAAGCGCGCGTAGTGGGCGAAAAATGCCAGCGTAAATGTCCGAAAAAAATCCGCTATGACTTGATTCTTCAAGGGCGGGGAGCTCCAGAGCAACCGCATCACGTTCGCTACGCACCTGTTGCAGCTGGCGCTCAAGTTCCTCCACGCGTCCTGCCTGGCTGTAGCGCAATCGCTGGAGTTCACCCTCCTCCATCCGTACCAAAAGCTTGTCGACTTCGATGAGCGTAGCTCGCTCGTCTTCATCTCGGAAGAGCGTTCCGAGTACGGATAAATGGTTAATGAGATCCGGAACACTAAGGCCGTGCGTCGTGAAGACCTGTTCCAGAAGGACACCAAGCTCCGTTTCGTAGCGATTTTTTGCTATGGTTTTGCGCCCCTGTGCTTCGAGCAACAGGCCGGTATACAGCGGCGCGACGAGCCTTTCAGGCTGGGGAACACGAAGGGGGTCAGTCCGCTCACTGGGGGCCTTCATTATCAGGGCGCTTTTCTCAGCCCGAGATAGTGGCTTTAGAGCGCCGAGCGCTGCACGTTGCGCCTGCTCGAGTTTCCCCCGATCGAAACAGGTGTACGATACAAAAACTAGGCCGTCGGTGGGGGAAACGCGCTCTCCGTCCAAGCGGTTGAGTCTTCCGTTCTCAATAGCATCGATAACGTCGTCTACCAGTTTTGCGCTCTGCTCTGTGTAACCACGTCGTTCCAAGTCCCCTGCGAAACCGATCTGGAACCGTATATCGTTGATGCCGCGATGAAGCTTCTCGATGCCCTCTTCGAGAATTGTCAATTCATTATGTTTCGCCGCGAGGTCAATCGTCGCCTGCAATTCTTCAACCTTGCGCGCAGTTTCTAGCGCTTTCTTGAGGCCGGCCCTAGCGTCATCTTCAAGTCGCGCCGCATAAAGCTTCCGAGAAATTGAAACAAGTGTCTCTGACGACGAGGTAAGCTCTATAAACTGGGAAGCTAGATCTGACGCTGTCACCGACAGTCTGGCGCTGACCAGCTTGTCGAACAACCTATCAAAGCTGGCGAGTTGATATATGGATGCAAGGTTTTCATCCAGCAATAGCCGCGCCAATTCAGTTTCATTGCTCGATAGCAGGAAGGCAGCCGCTGCAACGATGATGGACTCTTTCTCGTTACTCTGAAACTTGATGTCGCTCTGCAGCAACTTCCGTAGTTGCTCGAGCGCAAGCTCCTCGTTGTCTGATACGATATACAATGCCGCCAGTGTCGAGTGCCCCTCGCCAGTGCCGACAACAAACCTCTCAAAAGACCGGAGGGGGGAGTTCTCCAGAACCACTCCACTCAGACGGACCATTCGCCCCTCGTTCATGGGGTCCGTGATGTACCTGATGTTCTTCTCTAATACACTCAGGTCCAAGGCGGCATTCGCACGGGCCAGAATTGATTCGAGTGTCGGATCATCTGCCAATTCGCTTTCCGGCCCACCCGCCTCCTGCGCGAATGTCGAAACCGGAATGATAAGAAGCAAAGCAAGCACCACCCGACCAATATGAAGTCGGTATCGCGCGTAAAATCTTGGATAAAACTTTCTCACGAAGAGGAACGTAGTGCAAAGCAGGAAGCAGAGCAAGATTGAAAGAGTGATTGAGATTCCCAATGCAAGCTCACTGCTTTCTTGGCCCAAAAAGGTTAGTACAGAATTCAGAGCACTCATGGCACCGAGCCACGGATAAATCGTCGTTGACACGACCTTCTCGGAGATCGTTAGGTAAAGTGGTCGTGATGGCTGCGCCAGGTCGGCCTCACGCCTTTCTAGTGCCAATCGATCTCGCGTTGCTTTTGTTTGCTGAAGTTCGGCCTCCGTATCGCGTATATCTGATTGAAGCGACACAATTTCGCGCTGCAGTTCTGCCTTTCGCTCACGAAACTGGAGTCGATTCTCCTCGAAAGCCTGTATTGCCATTTCCATCGGCGTCACGACCGCCTCGCCGCCAACGGAATTGGGTTGACTGTGCACAATGGCGGATGTGAATAGGAACCATGGCACAAAAAGCACTTTTACGATTCTTGTCATTCTTATACCTGGTGCTATTTACACGTCAGAACCTGATTGAGTCGGAATAGACGAATCCCTTGCGGCCCTCAAATTCGATTTGAGTCCATTCTTCACCGCGCTCGACAACCGTCACCCATGCACCCGTCGGCGCCTCGGCCACTACAACCGCAAAAGGGTCTTTTTCCGCGAGTATTTCTAACAATCGAAGCGCTCTGCCACGTGTACTAGCATTGGGGGTATTCGATCGTTCGATCACTTCGGCTGCAGCACTGCTCGCGGGGCTGCTCGTCGAGCGAGCCGCCTCGCCCGCTTTGGCAACTGCGGCCATGCTTGATTTGGCGTCGTAGGTGCTGGTCTTGCTAAGCGCAATCAAAGTCGCCTGATTGACGTCGCCCGTGGGTGTCAGGTCGTTCTCTCGCTGGAATGATCGTATGGCTGACTCCGTCATTGGGCCCGATACACCATCAATCGCCCCGTCGTAAAATCCAAGCTGAGCCAATCGTGATTGCAATTCGACAGAATCCATTGCGGTCTGTCCGCTCATGCCACTATCAAGGTCTAGCGATCGTAGCGCCGTGGCTGTTTCCGATGGCACATCAATGTCCCGGCATGTGTTGAGCATTCCCAACGTGCATTTGACGGCCGCAGACGATGATCGGGAATAGTAGGCCTTCGCGGCTACTGGCAATCCTAACCCTTCCGCTGATTTCCCGAGATAGAAGTAGGCCAAATCATGGTCATATTGCGTGTTGATTACTCGCTCGGCAAGCGCTTCCCACGCCTGCGCTTCGTATAGCGCATGCAGAGCTGACGCGTTCCTGCCCCAACCTACAGCACACTGAATGCCATCGCAATCCTGCGAAGCCGCGCCGCTTTTAAAGGCCTCATATCTGTAGACTTCCTGCTGTGGTTGCGTTGTGCACGCCGCAAGTAGCGCCACGCATGCAGCAATGCCAATCGTCAATTTCAGACTAGGCTGTGATTTACCCGTCGGTTCTGCTGCATTCATGAGCCTTTCCCACTTATGTTCGCACTTGTTGATGCACTGCTCCCAAGTAGCTGGCCAATGGGAGCTTCTGGCACGACGTGCGCCCGGTGTGGTTGCCAACCCATTCCGGCCTATTATGCACACATGCAGCTTGCGGTCCAGTAGATCGGCTTGGCCCAATGTGGTCAATTTGCAGGCCCCCGCCCCGATGTCATGGGTCGTGGATTGGCCGTGCACCGCACCATCGCCACTCACTTGATTCGCAGGGCGGGATTCACGCACGACACTGCCTGCACAGTAGCGGTCACCCAGGTGCGGCGCTTCGGCAGTGCGCTGAACTTGAATATCCATATCGATGGCGCACATCCCTGTGCGCCACCCTACAGGCGACCTGCGGTCGTCCAAATCAGCTGTCCTGCCGATTTGTCACATGTTGTTCCTAGACGGTGATTACACCGAGGACGCCGATGGCCGTTTAGCAGGCTTATTAAAATACCGCACGCTAGCAGAACCTGTAAGAATACGCTGTGACCATTCCCCAAAGGCCTAATCGGATAGGGTTTTCTCGACAATCACAACTCTGGTTGCACCTTTCGCACCAGTTATGATTGCACAAAGGTGCATAACAGTAGGAATAAACGGTATGAGATTTAGCCCGGGGACAAGATCAAAAACGAGCGCGATCGATGGAAAGACCGCGATCCACTTGCGTGAATCAACACTACCCCTGACAAATGAGACTGCAATAAGCAGAACTAGCAAAATGAGATGTAGAAGAAAGAGCCCAGCAAACGGACCGGATGTATCGGTTGCAGCGCCACCCGCGGCTCCAATACTCTGCATCACAGCAGAGTTAGAGCCAAGATATGGTAGGTAGTAGGTGGGCAGCATCAGTGCAATGTAAGCGAAAACAAATCCAGGCGTGGTTTTTAGAAAATTCATGATTTACAACCTCTAAATTTAGTTTTAGTTCTCGGTTGTTTCGGGCGGCGTAAGTTTCTGTGTAAGTTCGATTACGTCAAGGGCACAATACGTCGAAAGCTTTGTGAAAATCAAGCTCATTTGAGCGCGTGTTAGTGACACTTAATCTGTCCGATCCGCCCAGCGGTAGATGCCTGCCAGTAGCCTGTTTTACCATCATTCAAGCATCCGGAAACCGCTCCGGTATCTTCTGTCTACGCCACCTACACTGTAGTGGTCTAATCAAAGCGGACACCAACATGGGTGGTAAAATCGCCCGCAGAGAGGTGTTCAATGTCAAAGCAGCGCAGGTCATTTTCAATAGAATTCAAGCGTGAAGCTGACAGCCTGGTGCTGGATCAGGGTTATTCCGTAGCCGAGGCCAGCCGGTCTCTGGAGATCGGAGAAACGGCATTACGCAGGTGGCTCCATCAGCTAGAAGGAGAGCGGCATGGCATTACACCGACTTCCAAGGCATTAACGATCGAGCAGCAGCGCATCCAGGAGCTGGAAAGACAGGTGAGGCGACTGGAGCAGGAAAAATCCATATTAGAAAAAGCTACCGCTCTCTTGATGTCGGACGAGATGAATCGTACGCGCTGATAGACCAGTTAAGTGAGCAAGAGCCTGTGGAATTGGTCTGTTGCCTGTTTGGTATTTCCCTGTCAAGTTACTACGACTACAAGAAACGGCAATCGATGATCGACGTTAAGCGTCTGCAATTACGAAGTGAGGTCAACGAGTTGTTTACGCAGAGTCGTGGCTCAGCGGGTAGCCGAACCATCATGGCGATGCTCGAAGCATGTAGTGGTCAACCAGGCCCTGACAGTAGTCCAGGTGTTCCCCCGGTACATGGTGTTTCCTCCCATGCTCACGGAATAGGCTAGAATTCTCCCTCAACCAGAGGGAGTCCCTTGTGAGCCAGCACGGCAAATTGATCCTGGGTAACGGATTACCGCAATACGGCCTGTTCGATCATCCCGTTGACGACATCAATGTCGAGGATTTCGACTACCGCACCACCATGGACAAGCCCGCGAACCGGCTGGCGAAACATTTCCATTTCAACCAGTTTCAATTCATCGGGGTGTTGACTGACGAGTTGATCGTGGGCTGTGCGATTGCCGATCTGAAGTACCTGAGCAATGCTTTCGTCTATCTGTATGATCGGCAGACAGGTCAATTCGAGGATGTCAGCTTGTTGCAGCCGCTGGGCTGGAACACCCGCCTGTCCACCCGGCCCAATCACGGCAAAAGCTACTTCCACCAGGGCAGGGATCGTTTTGATATCGAGGCCCATGGCGCCCAGCGGCTGCTAAAGGCGGCGCTTCGGCGCGGCATCAAGCTGGATCTGCAGCTCGCGGAGCCCGACGCTTTGCAGCCACTGCGGATCTGCACGCGCACCGGCTACAATGGTTGGGCGTATACCCAGAAGGCCACTGCACTGCCCGTTGCAGGTACCATCGACTGGCAGGGACGCCACTACCCAATTGACGCACAATCCTGCAGTGCCAACTACGACTGGAGCTGCGGCTACATGCGCCGCGAAACGGCCTGGAACTGGGGCAGCTTGTCGGGATTCCTGGCCGATGGCCGTCGCGTGGGCCTCAATATTGCTGCTGGCGTCAATGAAACCGGCTTTACCGAGAACGGTTTCTGGGTGGACGGCAAGCTGCACAAGGTAGGCAGCGTACAGTTCGACTTTGCCCGCAGGGATCGCCTGCAACCCTGGCAAATGCGCAGCGATGATGATCGGGTTGCCCTGCGTTTCGAACCGGAGGGACAGCGATCCGAGCGCATTAACGCCTTTATCATGGCCTCCAATTTCACCCAGTTGTTTGGCTGCTATCATGGCACCCTGACGACAGAGCAAGGTGAAACCCTGATCCTGGATGGTCAGCCGGGGTTTGCGGAAGATCATTACGCGAAATGGTAATGCTCCCGCAGGGCCGCCGCACAAGCGTTGTGGGCTGCGTTGCGCTCACTTGAATTGGCGACGGCCAGTCCTGCGCTCGCGCGCCTTGCCCACAACGCTTTTGCGACGGCTGAATGTTACCGAATTAGCCGCGCAGCCCACTAGTCCCAGTCCCGGGTAAACACCGCCTCCAGCCGCAACAGAATCGCCGCAGATCCCTGGCGCCGGTCCTCGAACTCGTCCCGGCGCCAGAAGTAACTCGGCTGCAGTTCGGCAAACAGCCACTTGCGGAAGATGTTCTGGCGGTAACGCAGGCCGAAGCCGTAGGACCGGGTGTAGTAACCGGGCTCGGTGGCACCGGCGATGGCGAGGTAGTAGCCGAGTACGCGATCGTTGCTCAGGCGCCGGTTCAGGCTCAGGCCGGTGTTCCAGCTCAGGCCGGGTTCGTCCTCGAACCAGCGCAGCCGGTTGGTCCACTGCAGGACCTTGTCCTCGTCGAGGATGGTGTCCAGGTCGACCCGGGTCTCGGTGGCAAAGCCGTCATCGGTGCGATAGAGGGCCTCCTGGCTGAAGCGCCCGATAATGGCTTCTGACAGCGGTTTCTCATAGCGGTAACGCACCGATGCTTTTGGATGCAGGGTGGAGCGCAGGCCGAGCTTGAAGTCGATACGGTCGTTCTCGCGCTCACGCGCGGTAAGCTGCAGGGCAATGTCATCGGGCGCGTTCTGGCGGTCAATCAGCAGGTCGTCACTACCGGTGCGTTCGTCATCGTCCGAGAACAGCAGGCTGACGCGCTTGTTCAGGTTGGGCAGGTGCACCTTGCCGCGCAGGCTGATACCCGTGTCCCAGCCATCTATTTCGTCCCACTCGGGTTCCAGGCGCAAGCGCAGGGTGGAGTAGGGCGCCTCTTCGTCGACACGGTTGACCCCGAAGAAGCTGTCCATCCAGGCCGCGAGATTATCGGCCTGGTCACTGACGTAATCGTGGCTGTCGTCCAGCCACGGCCGGTCCAGGCCCGCGCTGTCTTCGTCGGCGCGGGCACCTTGATGAAGCATGGAAACAGTGGCTGCAACAAGCAGCAATCCAGCTACTCGCACCTGGATCACAGGGACTGCACCCGCGCACGGTCGTGCCGTGGTGGGTGCCTAACTGTTTTCCTGCGTGAACCGAAATGACTGTAGGGTGAGCTCATAGGTGCTGCCATCTTCTTTTTGCCGTAACAGAACCGGCTGGTAATTGAGCTCTGGCGCCAGCCAGAGTGTTGTTTCGCGGTCGCTGTTGTCGCGGACGCGTTCCAGCTTCACCACGCGCAGTACCCCCAGGGCGGTTTCCATGTCCTCCTCGCCCAGGCGCTGGTAGCGATAGTCGCGGATACTGCTGCGGATGATGACAGTGTAGCTCAGCTCTTCGGCACCCTCCTGCAGGTCCCTGGCCAATTCCAGCTGGTGGCTGAGCGGGCCGAGCTGGCCGGCTTCGAAATCCAGTTCCGTTTGCTCGCCCTTGCGCGAGGACTGGATAGTCATGTCCGCGTGATCCACGGCCATCGATTCCGTGCGGGTATTGCGCAGGATTGAGCGATGGTGACGGTAACTGTCGGGGATGATGGCACCCTGTTGATCGAGATGGAACTGTTCTTCTTCGGTGATTTTGCCGAGGAAGTTGCTGGCTTCTATGCGCAACTCGTAGCCTTCGCCGGTCCGGCGCAGGCTATGTGCAGCCTTGATCGGAAAACCGCTGTAGCGGGCGCTGTATTCCGCCTCGTAAGGGGCAATATCGGGTCGGTCCGTGCCGTCAGGCGGCATGGCGGCAAGCGCCACCAGGGGTGTGCACAGTGTCAGCATGAGCAGGGTTCTGAGTGCTGTCATTGGCGAAGTACCTGTTTTGGCCAGTGAGGGATAGTGTTCCAACAGCTCATTGGACCCCCAGGGTGCCAGGGAATTCACTCACCTTTACCCGGTGGCAGCCGCAGCCAGCACAATAGCTCCACATGCGGGGTATGCGGAAACAGATCCAGTGGCTGTATCCCGGCAACCCGGAAGCCCGCGCCGGTGAAGATTTCGAGGTCCCGGGCGCAGGTCGCCGGGTCACAGGAAATGTAGAAAACATCCCGCAGGCGGTGTTTTTTGGTCAACAGCAGCCCTGCCAGCCTGAACCCCTCCCGCGGCGGGTCCAGTACCAGTATGCTGGCATCCCGCGCCTGCTCCTGCAGTCGCGCGCAGTCGGCATCGGCGAACAGGTTGTAGCGCCGTGCTTCCACGCCAGGGAGCTTGCGGGCAGCCAGCTCCTGTACGCTGTCCTCCACGCCCTCCACCGCCACAATGCGCGCAAAACCGGCCTGCACCAGCACTTCAGTGAAGTTGCCCGAGCCTGAGAACAACTCCAGCACCGTGCGGTGCGGGTCCAGCTCGCCCACCCGGGCTGCCAGCCACTCCCGCATGCGCAGATTTTGCGCACTGTTGCCCTGGCGGAAGGGTCGACGCCGGTTGGGTACCACCTCCGCGGCGCCAATACCTTCGTCGATATCCAGCGTGGTCCAGTCCTTGTTGCGCCCCGGGCGCAGCGCCTTGTTGGGCAGCGAATGCAGTAGTTCTTGCAGGGTTGCCCGGTTGACCGGTGTCAGTATCGGGCAGTCGGCGATGGGCGCGAGCTGCCTGGAGCTGGCGGCGACATACCCCAGTTTCCTGCCATCGGTCTTGAACTGGGCCCGGTTGCGATAGCCGAAAACGTCGGGCGAACCCTGGATGGGCGCGATTTCGGCTGGGTGCTGCAGGCGCGACAGGGCCTGCCGCACCCGCTCCTCCTTGGCCTCAAGCTGAGCTTCGTAGCTGACGAATTGCCAGGGGCAGCCGCCGCAGTCTTCGCGACCTGTGCCGTGGTGAGCACAGCGCGGTGTGGTCCGGGCAGGAGAGGGCTCAAGCAACTCCAGCATCCTGGCGAAACCGAACCGCTGTTTGAAACCGGTGACCGCGAAGCGGGCCGTTTCCCCGGGCCAGACACCGGCGACAAAGAACACCTGGCCGTCAGGGTGCTCGACGATTCCGCTGCCGTCGGCGCCAAGATCGCGGACGGTAGCGGTGAACTGTTGGTGAAGCGCGGGCATGGTGTCTGCTCTGGAAACCGGGGTGGAATGATACCATCGCGGCCCGGGGTGGGCGATGCAGCCCCCCTCCAGCTGGTATCATCTGCCCTCGAAACCCACTGACGGGAGTTTGCCTGGTCATGTCGCACTACACCGCGCCGGAGCTGTCTCCGGCGGCAATCAGGCAGGGCTTCTGGCGCCTGCTGCCCATCTCCCTGTTCGTGGCTGTGTTTGGCGCGGCGTTCGGCCTCGCCGCGGTCCAGGCCGGTCTTCCGGGCCACGAAATCGTGCTGATGAGTGCCACCGTCTTTGCCGGTACCGCGCAGTTTGCGGCGCTGGAATTGTGGGGTGCCGAAGTCCCGCTGCTGCCACTGCTGGCAACCACCTTCGCCATCAACGCCCGCATGCTGTTGATGGGCGCCACCCTGTACCCGTGGATGGCCCTGTTGCCCCCCGGGCGCCGCTACGGCAGCCTGGTGATACTGTCCGATGCCAACTGGGCGATGAACCTGAACGACCTGCAGAATGGCAGGAACAACCTCGGTGCTCTCGTGGGGGGCGGCTTGGCCCTGTGGCTGACCTGGCTGGCGGGCACCATCCTCGGCATGGTCTTCGGCAGTGCCATCACTGATCCGAAAGCGCTGGGAGTGGACATGGTCATGGGTTGTTTCATGCTCAGCATGGTCCTGGCCGGACGGCGCACGTCGCGCACGGTCATGGCCTGGGTGGTGGGTGGGGCTGCCGCCTACGCGGCCTGGCTCTGGTTGCCGGAGAACAGCCATGTCGTGGTGGGCGCCCTGGCAGGCGGCCTGGTCGGTGCACTCTGGCTGGAGGACAAGGCGTGATTGCCATCGAGGGCGGAGGCGCCCTGCTGCTGATTGCCCTGATGGCTCTGGTGACCCTGCTGACCCGTTTTGGCGGCGTGCTGTTGATGTCCTGGATTCCCATGGGCCGTCGCGTCGAGGGGTTCATCAACGCCATGGCTGGCTCGGTGCTGGTGGCAGTGTTGGTGCCGGTCGCCGTCAAGGCCGATGCCGCGGGGCAGCTGGCGCTGCTGGCGACGGCTGTATTGATGCTCCTGTGGCGGCGCCCGATGCCCGCGATTGCGGCGGGAATACTGGTCGCCGCCCTGGTGCGTGCGGTATAAAGACCCGACAGGCCGCAGGCGGAGGAAATGACCATGCAGCAGCTCTCGGGACAGGATGCCATGTTTGTGCATGCCGAGCTGGAGGGCATGCCCCAGCACATCGGTGGCGTCAGTATTTACGACCAGAGTACCGCCCCCGGCGGCAAGGTGCGGTTCAAGGACATCCTGGCCCTGCTGCAGTCGCGGGTCCATCTGTCGCCCATCTTTCGCCGCAAGCTGGTCAGTGTGCCGCTGGGCCTGGGCCAGCCCTACTGGGTTGATGACCCCCATTTTGATCTCGAATACCACGTGCGCCACATCGCCCTGCCGAAACCCGGGGACTGGCGCCAGCTCTGCATTCTCGCCGCGCGCATTCATTCCCGCCCGCTGGCGCGGGACAAGCCCCTGTGGGAGATGTACATCATCGAGGGCCTGGACAATGTGCACGGCCTGCCGAAGCACTGTTTCGGGATGCTGCTGAAGGTTCACCATGCGGCCATGGACGGGGCCACCGGCTCCCGCTTCATGAGTCTGATGCTGGACCCGACACCGGAGCCCGCAGAGGTGGCGCCGGCACCCCCCTGGCAGCCCGAGGTGCCGTCACCGGCCAGCATGCTGGGCAAGGCCTGGCTGGATGCGTGGAAAATGCCAGTGCAGGCTGTGGGCTTACTGCGGCAAGCGGTGCCCACCGTGGGGCGCCTCTATCGGGGCTATCGTGAACATGCCTTCGAGCCGCGCCAAAGCCCGCCGCGGACCCGCTTCCAGGGCCATATTTCCGCCAACCGGGTGGTCGATGCGGTGCGTTTCGATTTCGGGATTGTACGTGCGATCAAGCAGCTGCATCCGGGCGCGACCATCAACGATGTCATGCTGACCATCGTTGCCGGCGGGCTGCGCCGGTTCCTGCAGGAAAAAAAGGAATTGCCCGCCGCCAGCCTGGTGGCGGGCTGCCCGATCGATGTCCGCTCGCCCGAGGAGCAGATGGCCGGCGGCAACATGGTGGGCTTCATGGGAGTGTCCCTGTGCACGCAAATCGAAGACCCGCTGGAGCGCCTCAGTGCCGTGCATGAACACAGCCTGCAGGCCAAGGCCTATGCGGCGGCGCTGGGGCCGCGACTGGCACTGGAACTGACCGACCTGGTTCCCGGCAATGTACTCGCGCTGGGGCTGCGCCTGGCGGCCGCCACCGGGCTCACGGAATCCTCGGTCACTTTCAATACCATCGTCACCAATGTCCCGGGCCCGCCAATCCAGCAGTACTTCTGTGGCGCGCGGCTGGTGGATGCACTGAGTCTCGGGCCGCTGCTGCCCAACATCGGTCTGTTTCACGTGGTCTACAGCGCGGTGCAGAACAAGCAGGGCAGCGTGACCCTGTCTTTCACGGCCTGCCGCGAGATGCTGCCGGAGCCGGCGCGCTATGCCGAGTGCCTGCAAGCCAGTTTCGATGAATTGGCAGCACTGGTGGCAGTCCAGGCGCCCGTCCCGGTGAAGGCGATGCGAAAAGCCCCCCGCAAATCGTCCCGCAAAGCGCCGCGGCAGGCCACCCCGAAAGCCAGCCAGAAGACCTCCCGGAGAACCGGCTGAGATGCGCGTCATGATCACCGGCGCCACCGGCTTTGTCGGCTACCATACGGCGCAGGCGCTGCTCGACGCCGGTCACGAGGTCAGCCTGCTGGTGCGCAGCGTGGACAAGATGCTGGCGCTGTTCGGCCAGGACCGGGTGCAACAGGTGACACGCGGCGATATCACTGACGCCGACCAGGTTGCCCGGGCCCTGCAGGGCTGCGACGCGGTGGTCCACTCCGCGGCCATGGTCTCCACCTCGGCGGCGGACGCAAAGCGGGTCTACCAGACCAACGTGGAGGGCACGCGGCTGGTGCTGGCCGGCGCCATCGAGCGCGGCATCGGCCGGATAATCCACGTCTCCAGCGTGACGGCACTGTACGATCCGGCCGCCAGCCGTCTCGACGAGAACTCGCCCCCGGGGCACGCAAGCAATGCCTACGGGCGCTCCAAGGTCGCTTGCGAGCGCCATGTGCGGGACCTGCAGGACCGGGGCGCGCCGGTGTTCATCACCTATCCCGCCCAGGTGATTGGTCCCGATGATCCGGGCCTGACTGAGCCCCACCGTGGCCTGCAGTTGCTGCTGCAGGGGATAGTGCCGTGCACCTCGTCAGGCACCCAGTATGTGGACGTCCGGGACATTGCCCTGGTACATCGCCAGCTGCTGGAACAGGACGTGCCCGGCAATCGCTATGTACTCGGCGGGCACTATCTGGACTGGCGCGGGGTTGCCCGTGCCCTGGAAGCGGTGACCGGGCGACATCTGCTCAAGGTGCCGCTGCCGGGCATCGCGGCGCGCATCAGCGGCCAGCTCTACGACAGGTTTGGCAGCTGGCTGTCGCTGGACCTGCCGTTCGGGTCCGAGGCCATGGAATACGCCACCCGCTGGGTGCCACTGGACAACAGCCGGGTGCAAACCGAGCTCGGTTTCAGCTTCCGCCCGCTCGAGGACAGCCTGCGGGATACCATTGCCTGGCTCCAGCAGCACGGGTTGATCAGCCGTCGGCAGGCGGGCCAGGTAGCACGGGGATGATCCAGGGTCCCGTTAGCGCGTATACTGGACACATCTGCAGTGGAGCAGCGCCATGTCAGCAGCAACCTCACAGCTTCCACCCCGCCCGCCCCTGATCCGCCACAGCGTGACCGAGCTCGGCCGCGTCTTTCTGGAGATGGGAAGCTCGGCGCTGTTGCAGCCCCTCTCGCGATTGCTGCCCCGGGGTGACGGGCACAGCGTGGTGGTACTGCCGGGCTTCATGGCTTCGGACGCTGCCACTGCGGGCTTGCGGCGCTTTCTCGGCGAACGTGGTTACCACGCGCTGCCCTGGGGCCTCGGCCGCCACGGTGCCGGCGACCGTGCCCGCAGCCTGGAAGCGTCCCTGGCCGCGCGCACGGACACCGAGGAGCGGGTGGCGGCGCTGGTGGAAGGGGAATACACGCGCAGCGGCCGCAAGGTGACCCTGATCGGCTGGAGCCTCGGTGGTCTGGTTGCGGTCGCTCTGGCCCATCGCTATCCGCAGTGGCTGCGTCAGGTCATTACCCTCGGCACACCCTACGGCGATCCCCGGGGCACTGCCCTGTACCGGGTCATGAGTGGGCGCAACGCGGCTCCCGTGGACGAGGAAGCGATAGAGCGCTGGATTGGCCACGCCTACCGCGGTTCCCTGCAGGTACCGGTGCTGGCGCTCTACAGCAGGACCGACGGCATTGTCGGCAGCGACATCGCCCTCTGTCGGGGCGACGCCCGCTGGGTACGCAACGTCGCCATTCCCGCCAGCCACATTGGTTTTCCCTTCAATCCGCTGGTGCGCGCCGCGATCGCCAGGGAGCTGGCCGCCAGTCCCGAGTGATCATCGCTGGTCGCGATTGCGACGGGGAAAGGTAACGACCTTTGCCACCTGCGCCTGGCGGCTGTAGTCGGTCGCGGGCACCACTGCCTCGATGCGCATGGTGTCCTCCTCAAGCACCACATACATGAAGCCCCAGGTCGGGCCCCTTGACCAGACGGTGGTCAGTTCGGGGTAGGTCCGTTCCTGCTCGGCGATAAACCTCGGGTGGGCCGGGCGCCATTTGGCGCCGGCACCGGAGACCAGTGTCGGCAGGGGTTCCGGCAGGGCATCCTCTGTCTGCGCGCAACTGTCGGTATACATTTCCAGCATGTGGTCATCGCCCGAGAAGTAGGCATCCGCGTGCCGACAAAGAGACGGCAGCAGCAGTTCGCGCAGGGCCCGGGCCTTCTCGAACTTGCTGCCGCCGCCTGACCACAGCGCATGGTGTCCCAGCACGATTTTCCAGCGCGCGCTGGAGTCCGCCAGCGCTGTTTCCAGCCAGCCAACCATGTTGCGCTCCGCCTCACTCTGTGGCGCGATGTGGGCGGGGAAGGTCTCCAGTTCGCCATCGCTGGTTTCCCGGCCACTGCCATCGTCCGCGAGCTTGTCCTTGTACACGGTGGTGCTTGCGAGCAGCATCTCGGTATCAATTACGAACAGCTCGACCTCGCCCCGGGTGGCGGGAGGAGACACACGATAGAAGTAGCCGGGCATGGTAAAGGCGGGGTGCTCCTGCAGGTACAGCATCTGGCTCATCGTCGCCTCGCGGGAGATGCGCCAGTCGTGGTTGCCCATCATGCTGTAGATGGTGAAGTTCTCCACGCCTTCACCGAGGCGATGAAAGGGCTTGTGCAACATGTCGTTGTAGCGACGGCTGTCAAAGCGTGCATCGGCACCGAGAGTGCCGCCGTCCGGGTAGACATTGTCGCCGAGCATGACCGCAAACTGGCAGCCCTGGCTGGCGCAGGTATCTTCCATGGCCCAGGCGACCGGATACAGGCCGCTGGCGGGTACAAAACTGCCCAGGGTTGACTCGAATACCATGGGCGCAGGACGGAATTCCGCAGTGTTGTGGCGCTTTTCCCAGGCGCTGCGTTCCTCTTCGAGGTAGGCCTCCACGGTGGTGAGTGGCGCCTCGTCTCGATCGAAGTCCTCATAGGCCGGGATGTAGCCACTGTCGCCGAATATGGCGAAGCGAATCGCGGTCTCTTCAGCCTGTGCGGTGAGTCCGCTGACACACAGGCACAGCGAGAGGGACAGGGACGTGATCGAAAAAGGTGATGCTGGCGAGGTCATGATTGGAAGTCTCCCTGACAGGTGGCCTGGCATGTCGCCACTGCCGCTGTTGCGCGCGGCGGCAATCGGCAACGACGGGGGCCAGTCTAGCCGTTGCATGTGACAGTTCTGTTGCGATCGTTCGCGCATTGTTCACGAAACTGTCATCGGCCCGACCCTGGACTGTAACCTGGACGCTCTAGTCTCGGCGCTATCAATGCAGTGACCGGGAGTGCAGGAACATGAAAATCATCGAAAAGAAACGGGTTGCAGACGAAAGCCTTGAGGTATGCGGCCGTGGCTGGCGCAAACTGAGCCTGGCCACAGCGCTTGCCCTGGGGACGTCTCTGGGGGCCGCGCCGGCGGTATTCTCCCAGCAGCTCACCGGTGAGGTTGTCGACAGTGGGCGCAGTACCGTGTTTCAAGGCGCTATCGTGCGTCTGCCAGAACTGGGCCTTTCCACCCGTACCGACCAGCGTGGCCGTTTCCGTCTGCTCAATGTTCCGCCGGGAAATTACACCCTGGTGATTTCCTACGTCGGTGCGCCGGATACCCGCATCCCAGTTGTGGTGACAGCCAGCGGCCTTGAACTGGGCGAGATCCGCCTCGGTGACGGCGACTCCGCCGAATGGCTGGCGCTGGAGGAGGTGCTGGTCACTGGCCAGTCTGCCGCCATGGCCGGTGCGATCAACCAGCAGCGCGCCGCGGACAACGTCAAGTCGGTGCTGGATTCCGACACCATGGGGCAGTTCCCGGACCAGAACGTCGCGGAGTCTCTGCGCAGGCTGGCGGGAATTTCAGTGGAAAATGACCAGGGCGAGGGTCGCTACGTGGTTATTCGCGGCATGGACCCGAACCTGAATGCGACCTCGATCAATGGGGTACGTGCCTCATCGGCCGAAGACAAGCGCGCCCTGCAGCTGGATGTAATCCCCACGGATGTACTCGATGGCCTGGAGGTACAGAAGTCTCTCACCCCGGACATGGACGGTGATGCCATCGGCGGCTCGGTCAACGTCAAGACCCTGAGTGCCTTCAGTCGCAAGGGGATGTTTCTCAAGACCCGGGTCGAAGGTGGCTACAACGAGCTGCGGGAGGACTGGAGCCCGAAGGCGTCAGTGGCGTTCAGCAACATTCTGGAATTGCCCGGCGAGCGCAGGCTGGGAATTGCCGCGGCGCTCAGTTTCCAGGACCGCAAGATAGCGGCAGACAATTTCGAGGCCGACGACTGGGAGCAGGCGGACAACGGCGCCGGTTTCCCGGAAACCTTTGAGCCACGGTATTATCGGGTAGATCGGCAGCGTATCGGTGCGGTGCTTAACCTCGACTACGACCTGAATTCCAGCACCACGCTGTTCATGCGTTCGCTGTACAGCGAGTTCGAGGACTCCGAAGCGCGGTATAACCAGACCTACGGTGATCTGACACCTTTCAGCGATGACAGCGTGCGTCCGGGGGCAGCCGATTTTGGCTTTGCCGAGATCGAGATGGGCACCAAGGATCGCGTACAGACAGCAGAGAATATCTCCATATCGCTTGGGTCCGAAAGTGTCTGGGAGCGCTGGTCACTCAACACCAATCTCGGCTACGCCTATGGCGAAGAGCGGGAAAAGGATTCGGTGGAATCGGCCTGGGTCGGCGAATTCGAGAGCGGTGCCGATGGCATTGCCGAAGCAAGCCCGGTGCTGACACTCGACAGCAGCAATGCCCGGGGATTACTGGTGCAGTCGGGAAATTTTGCTCTGTTGCGCGACCCCGCCCGCTATGAACTCGACGAGATCGTATTCGAGAAAATCCTGATTGACGATACCCAGTGGTCGTTCCAGTTTGATGCCACCCGGCAATTTGACAGCTTCGCCTTCCAGTTTGGCGGCAAGGCGCGGCTGCGGGAAAAGCAAAGCAATCCCGACGCCGACGTCTATGGCGGCGACGATGTATTCACGGTAGCCGATGTGCTTGATCCCGGCGCGACGGCGGACTACGGTTTTCCCAACCGCCTGGAGCCTTTCCCGAGCCTGGGCGGTGTGCGCGAAATTCTCGGCTCCGGTGTCGGCATCGAGTTTGATCCCATAGACTCGCTGCTGGACTCCTCGTCCGATGACTGGACCGTGGAAGAGGATATCTACGCGGGCTACGGCCTGGTCCGCTACGACAGCGGTCGCGCTGTGGTGGTGGCCGGGGTGCGGGTGGAGTACACGGATTTCAGCTCCCGCGGCAATCTGGTGGAGCTGTTTGAAGAGGGCGCGGAACTGGACGGCAGTGTGCTGGAGGACGATCTGGTTGCGGTCACCCCGGTGCAGAACGACAACAGCTACAGCGATGTCCTGCCCAGCATCAACCTGCGTTACGACCTCACCGATACCATTGTTACCCGGGCTGCAGTCTCCCGTTCGGTGGTGCGGCCAGGGTTTGAGGAGGTGGCGTCCCGGATTGCTGTAGAAGACAACGAAGCCAGCATTGGCAACCCGGACCTGGATCCCTACAGTGCCTGGAACTATGACCTGTCGCTGGAGTACTACCCCTCCGAGATCAGCGTGATCTCCGCCGGCCTGTTTTACAAATCCATCGAAGACTATATTTTTACCCAGGTACTGGAGGACTTCGAGTTCGCGGGGCGCACCTACGATGAGGTGGAAATCGCCCAGAACGGCGATGATGCGGAAGTGCTGGGTCTGGAGTTCAACTACCAGCAGCAGTTTGGTTTCCTGCCGTCGCCCTTTGATGGCCTGCTGGTCAGCCTGAACTACACCTGGGTCGACAGTGAGGGTACGTTTGCTGGCCGCGACCTGCCGCTGCCGAAACAGTCAGACAATATAGCCGGCTTCGTGCTGGGCTATGAAAAACATGGCCTCGACCTGCGCCTGGCCATGTCCTATCGGGACCGCTATCTGGACGAGGTGGTAGAGGAGGGTCTTGACCGCTACACCGATTCCCACAACCAGTGGGACCTGACCGCCAAGTACCACGTCAATGACAACTGGATGGTCTATGCGGAGCTGATCAACCTCAACGACGAGCCCGCTTTCTACTACGCTGGCAGCAAGCGGCGAACCCTGCAGTATGACGAGTTTGGCCGCACCACGGTGATCGGGCTGCAGTACGTGTACTAATACTTTACTGATGGCAGCCGTTCAGGCATTCATACCAGGCCCGGGTTTACCACCGCCCGGGTTTCAGCGCCAGCGCCAGCCCCCGTATCCTCTAGGCTCATTTTCACGATGATGATGCGCGGGGTGGCGGTTGCAGTACGATCACGAGGTAGACTGGCTGGTAGCCGGCAGTGGCGCCGCCGGCATGACCGGGGCCGTGGTTGCGCACCAGCTCGGTGGCAGTGTGCTGGTGGTGGAGAAGGAGCCCCGCTACGGTGGCACCACCTGCAAGTCCGGCGGCGTAGCCTGGATTCCCGGCAATCATCGCCAACCCGCCCTGGGGGTTGCTGACAGCACCGGGGAAGGCTGGCAGTACCTGCACGGCCTGATCGGTGACACTGTCAGCGAGCCGCGGCTGCGCGCCTACGCCACGCGCGCGGCGGAAATGCTCGCCTTCATGATGCAACACAGCCATGTGCAGTTCACCCCGCTGCCCACTTACATGGATTACTATCCCCAGGTCGCGGGCTACAAGTCCGGTGGCCGTTCCATGGATCCCGGCGCCTTCTCCCTGCGCACGCTGGGTGCGGAAGCGGATCGTATTCGCGACGATTACCATTCCTTGATGAGCTTCAACATCACCGTGCCCGAGGGGCGCCGCCTCGGGGTCATGGACCTGGGCGCCTATTGGCTGGGATTCCGCCTGCTGGCACGGTACTGGCTGGACCTGCCGGCACGCCTGCGCGGCAAGCCGGATCAGCGCGTCACCCTGGGCCCTGCCCTGGTGGCGCGGCTGCGCCGTTCGCTGCTGGACCGGGATATTCCCCTGTGGCTGGATGCGCCAATGCGCGAACTGCTGGTGGAGGAGGGCAGGGTCTGCGGTGCCGTGGTGGAGCGCGCCGGCAAGGCGTTGCGGGTCCGGGCGCGCCGCGGGGTGCTGCTCGCCACCGGTGGCTTTGCCCACAACGCGGCCCTGCGCCAGCAGTTCCAGCAGGCGCCGATCGGCTCCGAGTGGACCGCGGCGGCCCCCGGCGCCACCGGTGATGGCATCGCCCTGGGGCGCGCCCTGGGCGCAGGACTGGACTTCATGGGCAGCGCCTGGTGGTCCCCCACCTATCGCATGCCGGACGGGAGGGTCCTGGCGCTGATAGCCGGCAAGGCCTACCCGGGCTCGATCATGGTGAACCGTGCCGGCCTGCGATTCACCAACGAGGCCCAGCCCTACGAGGACCTGGTCAAGGACCAGTATGCCAGCGAGCAGCGCGGCGAGGGGGCAATACCCTGCTACCTGCTGTTCGATGCCGGCTACCGCCAGCGCTATCCCGTGGGGCACATCAAGCCCGGCAAGATGACCCGGGACGAGAACCTGCCCGCGGAGCTGTTCAGCTCCGGCCTCTTGACCAGGGCGGACAGCCTCGACGCGCTTGCCGCCAAACTGGGAATCGATGCGCAGGGCCTGGCTGCCACGGTGGAACGCTTCAATGCCAACGCCCGCCTGGGGCGGGACCCGGACTTCGGCCGCGGCGACAGCGAGCACGACCGTTATTACGCGGACCCGAAAGTGCAGCCCAATCCCTGCCTGGGTCCGCTGGAAACCGGCCCCTTCTATGCCCTGCGCTGCGAGGCCGGGGACCTGGATACCAAGGGGGGGCTGCGCTGTGATGAACACGGCCGGGTGCTGGATGAAGCCGGTGCGGTCATTCCCGGCCTGTATGCCGCCGGCAACACCAGTGCCGCGGTCATGGGGGACACCTATCCCGGCGCCGGCGCCACCATCGGGTCCGCCATGACGTTCGCCTATATTGCCGCACGCCACGCCTTTGCCGACGAGGGAGACTCTGCATGAGTGACAACAGGTACGCTTTTCTGGAGCCCGGGCGCTTCGCCCGCGGTTGGCACATCGTGGCGTTTTCCCGGGAGCTGGCAGTGGGCGAGGTGCAGCGCCTGCACTATTTCAATCGTGACCTGGTGCTGTTCCGCGGCGAGTCGGGCACCGCCGCGGTACTCGACGCCCACTGCCCGCACCTCGGCGCCCACCTGGCCAGTGACGGCGGTCGCCTGAGCGGCGACACCATCGCCTGTCCCTTTCACGGCTGGACCTTCAATGGTGCCGGCGAGTGCGTGGACATACCCTATGCCAGCAAGATTCCCGAGCGCGCCCGCCACGCCCTGCGCGGCTGGCCGCTGCGGGAGATCAACGGCTTTATCGCGCTCTGGCATGACCCGGCGAACGAACCGCCGGAGGACTACCTGCCGGAGATCCCGGACTGGGGCCACGGTGAGGGCGGCTGGGGCGACTGGCACTTCCATCGCTCCCGGATTCGCGCCCAGCCCTGCGATGTCATCGAGAATATAGTCGACATTGCGCATTTTCCCCACGTTCACGGCGGCGAGGTGAAAGCCTTTGAAAACCGATTCGGTGAGCGCACGGTGACCCAGCTCTCTACCGTGCAGCGTTCGGCCAGTGCGCGCATGGTGATCCCGCCGGGGCTGTCTTTCGACATGGAGGCCATGAACCAGCAGGCAGTCGCGCAGCAGCCCGACGCCTGGGGCGACGCCACCTATCACGGCCCGGCGATCATGTACTACTACACCGAGTCGCGCAGCCAGGAGATGAGCTACAAAAGCTGGTGGGTGAACTACCACACGCCGGTCAACGACACCGAGATGGACCTGTGCAGCGCCATTATCGTCAGCGGCCTGGACGGGCAGCCGCTGCCGGAGGAGTTCGTGCAGCAATACGCGCTGGGTGCCCACGCGGCGTTCGGCTCCGATGTCGAGATCTGGAAAGACAAGATCTACCAGGCCGACCCGATCCTCTGTGACGGCGACGGCCCCATCAACAAGCTGAGACGCTGGTATGAGCAGTTCTACCTCCCGCGCTAGGGGCCCACTGGCCGGTCTGCGCATAGTCGAGATTGCCGGTATCGGCCCTGGCCCCTTTGCCGGCATGCTGCTGGCGGATATGGGGGCGGAGGTGATCCGGGTCGATCGGCCCGGCGGTGGCCTGTTTGGCAATGAACGCACGGAACTGGACTTTCTCAACCGCGGCAAGCGCGCCTTCTGCGCGGACCTCAAGAACCCCGACGGGGTGGAGGTTGTCCTGCAACTGGCGGCCACAGCCGATGGCCTGCTGGAGGGGTTCCGCCCCGGTGTTGCGGAAAAACTGGGCATAGGCCCCGACATCTGCCTGCAGCGCAATCAACGGCTGGTCTATGGGCGCATGACCGGCTGGGGGCAGGACGGACCCCTGGCCCGGCGGGCCGGTCACGACATCAACTACATCGCCATCGCCGGCGCCCTGCACCCGATCGGGCGCCAGGGCGAGAAGCCGACCCTGCCTTTGAACCTGGTGGGAGATTTCGGCGGCGGTGGCATGCTGCTGGCTTTCGGCATGGTCTGCGCGCTGCTGGAGGCCCGGGTATCCGGTCGCGGCCAGGTGGTCGATGCCGCCATGGTGGATGGCGCGGCACTGCTGATGACCAGTATCTTTGCCGCGGCCCAGTCGGGTTTCTGGAGCGAACAGCGCGGCAGCAACCTGCTGGATGGCGGCGCCCCGTTTTACGATGTCTACGCAACCAGCGACGGCAAGTATGTGGCGGTCGGCGCGATAGAGCCGCAGTTTTTCCGGACCCTGCTGGAAGGTCTGGGAATGCCGGAGGAGGCGGAAGCGCAGTATGACAGTGCCGGTTGGCCGCGCCTGCGCGCACGCTTCGAGCAGGCCTTCGCCGCCCGGACCAGAGATGAATGGACAGCGCTGTTTGCCGACAGCGATGCCTGTGTCAGCCCGGTGCTGGCCATGAACGAGGCGCGGGAACATCCACACAACCGCGCACGGGCAGGGTTTGTCGAGCGCGAGGGCGTGTGGCAGCCGCGCCCGGCGCCGCGGTTTGGCCGCACCGATGGCGGCGACCCTGCGCCGGCGGTGCCTCGTGGTCGGGATACCCTGGCGCTGCTGGCGGAGCTTGATATGCCGGCGGCGGAGCAGCAGCGCCTGCTGGCCAGCGCCGCGGTGGTGGCCGCGGAGTAGGGGGCGACTAGCGGGGGCGCCGAGCCCGGTTCATTCCTCGCCGGCGGCCTCCGCCAGCGCTTTCAGTGCCCGGTAGTCGGGCTTGCCTGCCGGGGTGCGCGGCACCGCCGCCAGCTGCAGCCACTGGCGGGGGCACTTGTAGCCGGCGAGTTGCGTCCGGCACCAGCTGTCCAGCTCCGTTGGCTCCAGTGTTTTCCCCTCCCGGAGCTGCAGCAATGCCACTATCCTGCTGCCGAAGCGCCGATCGGGCACCCCGACCACCGCCGCATCGAAGATATCAGGGTGGCCCTTGAGAGTGGCTTCCACTTCTTCCGGAAAGATCTTTTCACCGCCGGAGTTGATGCACATGGAGCCGCGTCCCAGCAGCTCGACCCGGCCATCCGCCAGCACCCGGGCCCGGTCTCCCGGCAGCACCCAGCGTACACCGTTGCTGTCGCTGCGAAAGGTTGCCGCGGTCTTGGCCTCGTCCTTGTAGTAGGCAAACGGGATGTGGCCGGACTTGGCCAGTACCCCCTCGCGCTCGCTGCCCGGCGGCAGTGGTTCCAGCGTCTGCTCGTCCAGCACGGCGACATTGGCCGAGACGGTAAACCGCGGCCCGGCGGCGGACTCGTCGCCTGCATCCAGCACCACACCGGCACTGCCGGTTTCGGAAGCGCCAAAGCTGTCGAAGATGAGCACGTTCGGTAGCAGGCTGCGCAATTGCTGTTTGACCGCCGGCGACAGGATCGCGCCCCCGGAGCCAATCACGAACAGGCCCGACAGGTCGTAGCGGCGCTCGGCCAGTGCCTCTGCCAACGGTCGCGCCATGGCGTCGCCCACCACGATCAGGTTGGCCGCACGCTCCCGCTCGGCGAGTTGCAGCAGGCGCTGGGCGTTGAAGTGGCGGTCCGTGGACAGCACGAAGGTGTTGCCGGACAGCAGGTAGATCAGGCAGTACCACATGCCGCCACCGTGCATCATGGGTGCCGGGCACAGAGAGGCATAGGGATTGGCACTGGCAGCCGCCAGCGGGCCCAGCTCCGCCGGTTCCGTGATCGGCTCTCCGCCGGGATTGCCGCCCTGCAGTGCGCCATAGAAAATGTCCCGGTGGTACCACAGGGTGCCCTTGGGCATGCCCGTGGTGCCGCCGGTGTAGAGCATGTAATGGTCCTGGTCACTGCGCTGCGCGGCGGGCCTCAGCTCGGACTGGCTCGCCAGGGCCTGTTCGTAGTCCGCGTCCAGGGCCAGCGTGGTTTGCAGGGTTGGGACCGCGTCACGCACAGCGTCAATCAAGTCCGTGAATTCCAGCTCGTGGATTACCGCGCGAATGTCCGCATCCCGCAGGATGTAGCGCAGCTCGGTTTCCAGGTAGCGGTAGTTTATGTTTACAGGTACCGCCGCCAGTTTGAAGCAGGCGAGCATGGCCTCCACCCATTCGGCGCGGTTGAAGGCGTGGATCGCAACGTGATCGCCGGCGCCAATGCCCTGTGACTGCAGATGGTTGGCCAGGCGGTTGGCGCGTGTATCCAGGTCGCGGTAGCTGAGCCTGACAGCGCCGGCGACCAGGGCCAGGCGCTCCGGCACCGCATCGACGACGGTTTCGAACAGGTCGGCGAGATTGAAGCTGGGCACGCCATTCACTCCTGTGGCTCTGTGGAATCATGGACACCGGTGGCGCGGTCCTGTACCGCCATCCGGGCGTGGAATTCCGCCAGCCCGGAAATAACCTCGGCCCCGGGAAGCACGGCAAAAGGTGCATCGGCAAAGCGGGTGCCGCGCAGTTGCAGCAGCAGACTGCTGCGATCCTCGGCGATGACGCTGTCGCGGTAGAAGCGCTGGATGTCTGCCAGGTCGGTGTTCTCGACCGCCGCAATCAGCCTGGCCCGGGAATCGAAGTCGTGGCGCTGCCGGTCCCAGTCCTGCAGGAAGGGCGCCGCCTCTGCGGCCAGGTTCTTCGCTGGCAGCGTGAGCTCGTTCAGGACCCCGTCCCGCAGCTGGTTGAACGTAGCCGGGGACAGACCGCCCAGCGTATCGCGGTATT
This sequence comes from uncultured Haliea sp., assembly GCA_963974125.1. GTDB lineage: Bacteria > Pseudomonadota > Gammaproteobacteria > Pseudomonadales > Halieaceae > Haliea. The sequence goes on from CAXBCH010000030.1 coordinate 24,518, forward strand.
CCGTGGTGAAATGCTGCAGACGGGCGAACATGTCCTCTGCGTTTTTGACTGGCGTTTGAATGTACAAGCCGACAACACCGAAATCTCCCAGGGCACTGCCCAGGCCGCCGGCCGCGTAGCCCAGCTGTTCTTCGGTGCGCAGCTGCACAAAGGCGCGGTCGCCCAGATGCGCCCCCAGTATCCTGGCGGCGGCAATGCCGGGGAAGCCCGCTTCCGGGGCGAGGTAAAGATGCAGCATGCCGAGGTCTTCCACGGCGGTGTCCTCTGCCAGCACGACGGATTTGCCGCGGGTGGGCGCGTACAGGTCGCTGCGTACGTACTCCGAGGCCCTGCGCTCGGGAAACTGCGCGTTCAGCTCGGCGAGGAGGGTCCTGGCGTAGCCGGCGTCGTAGTTGCCAAACAGGTAGCCGCGAATGTGGTTGTGCGCCAGGGTGTCGCTGATGAAGGCCTGCAGTTGCTCAAGCGTAACAGCGCTGGCGGCAGCGCGCAGACTGCTGTGGTCGTAACGGCCACTGTGGGTGACCCGCCGCAGCGCGGTGAACAGTTGCTCGATGGCAAAGCTGCGGCGGTCGTTGTCCAGTTGGCGCAGGAAGCGGTCGCGCGCCTGCTCGAGTTCCCGGGCGCCGGGCTTGAACTGCAGACCGGCCAGGGCCTGTTGCAGGAAGGGCAGCTGCTGGTCGGTAAAGCCGGTCACCGACAGCCGAATACCGTCCTCCACGCTGACGCTGGCTTCCATTCCGGCGATTGCGGCCTCGGTGAACCACGCCCGCTGCCGCTGCTGGTAAATATCCGCCCAGAGCGCCAGCAGCACTCTGCCAGTCGCGCTTTCCTGTCGCGCCGGCGTGTTGAAATAGAGCTGGGTATAGCCTCTGGGTTGCTCCGCAAAGTGCTCGCTGCCCTGCAGCCAGAGCTCGATGCCCCCGGTGTCAACGACCCGGGTGGGTTCGGTGTCCGCGTCGTGCAGTGCAAATCGCTCGGGCAGCAGGGTATTAAGGCCCGGCAGAGTCAGGCCGGCCTGTTCGGCGGCCGCTTGTTGTGCGGTCGCCGGTAGCAGTTCCAGCGGGCGGATCTGGTAGCGGCCGGCAAAAAACTCCAGCTCCGCCTCGGTGGGTTCCTCCCGGGAGACATACCAGACTCGCAGTGCTGCGGGCGTCAACTGGGCCAGCACCGCGTCCACCGCCGCCTGGTCAAATCCCTCGAAGCGGTAGTCGGCATCCACCGCATGCAGCACCGGGTAGTGCTGCATGGCCTCGGCGAGGTTGGCGGCATAATCGAAGTCGCGCTCGCGCTCCAGAAACCGGAAGGCATTGTCGAGAGAGGTCTGGAATTCGTTCGCATAGCGGTCGGAGACACCCTCGGCCCGCAGCTGCTCAAGATAACCAAGCACAAGCGTTACCATGGTCTCCCGGTGCGCCATCCCTTCAGGGGTCACTTCGATCCCGATACTGAACGTGCCGTAGTTGCCATACAGGTCCGGGTGTACCGTGACCCTGAAATCGCTGGCCCAGCCGCGCTCCTTGAAGGTCGCGGCCGGTGTGCCCGGCATTTCGGAACCGACTATATAGGCGAGGTACTGGTTGGGCTTGTTGCGGAACTGGTCGCGGTTGTTGCTGATAAGGAAGTCCAGGCTCAGCTGGCGCAGGTCTTCCTGGGGCTGGTAGTGGATGAGCTGGCCGCCGATGTCGGCGAGATCCAGGCTCGTGTCCACCTCGGGTACGCTGATGTCCTTGTTCTCGATGGCACTGAAGTAGGTCCGTGTCATGATGCGCATTTCCGCCAGCGGCAGGGCACTGACCATGGCCAGCTTCATGATGTTGGCGGAGTAGTAGCGCTCGTAGAAGTCGATGGTAGCCTCATGCAGGGAGGAGCCGGGCTTGTCCGCCAGCGTTTCCAGGTTGCCGACCAGAAAGCGGTTTGCGGGGTGCTCGCCGAGCATGGCCCGGTCCAGTTCGAACATGCCGTCAAAATCCGCCGCGCGACGCATGGACCATTCGGCGTGGATGGCGTTCTTCTCCTTCTCAATGTACTCCGGGTCCAGCAGAGGATTGCGGAACACCGCCGAAAACCGGTTCAGGGCCTCGGTAAAGTGTGCGTTGGGGACTTCAAACATGTAGTTGGTCACATCCAGCCAGGTATAGGCATTGTGGACGCCCCCGTGTTGGCTGATGAAACTCATGAAGCCGTCGGGTTCCGGGTAGTCCTCGCTTGCCAGCAGCAGCATGTGCTCCAGATAGTGCGCCATGCCCTGGTACTCCCGCGGGTCCTGCAGCATGCCCACCCCGACGCTCAGGGCGGCGGACGAGGTTTGCGCGGCAGGATCGGATACCAGCAGCACCTCAAGTCCGTTGTCCAGGGTAAAACTGTCGTACTCGCGGCTGTCGTTGGGGCTGGTGATGACCCGCTCTTCGGCAACCGGATGCGCTACCTCTGGCAGCGCCGGCGGCTCGCCGCGCTGGCAGCCGGCCAGCAGCGCAGTGGCTACCAGCAGGGCGAGCAGACGGCGGGTGACGCGTGGACGACGCATGAGCGGGCTCCTGGGGTGACGGGCGGCTGGCTGCGGCCGCTTGGCAAGAATGCGGGCAGGTTGAAGGCCTTTACCTTAAAGGACAGTGCCTCGGATCCGCAAGTGACTGCGCTAACCCGGCGGGAGGGTCGGGTCGGGTAACAAGGTACAGGAATAGATACAGGTACAATAACAAGTACGTTGACGCATTCGAGGCGAGCTGAAGCCGCGCAGAGTTATTGTTCCCGTGCGGTTCGAAAATCAGTTAGGTACACAAAACAACGTATTATGACTACCGGTACATGTACGTTCTTGTGCTCATCGGCGTCGGGGCGCAAAATGTACAAATATTTGTCCCTGTACGCAGAGCTGTTCGCCATGGATGTCATGAGTTATTCCGCCTTCCGCCGCCACCTCGCGGCCACGCTGGATCTGGTCAATGATGATCGCAAGCCGGTACTCATCACGCGGCAGACCGGGCGCCCGGCGGTACTGGTAAGCCTGGAGGATTTTCAGGCCTGGGAAGAGATGGCGCACCTGACGCGCAGTCCCGCCAATACCGCCAGCCTCAACCAGGCGGTGGCGGAAGTGGCAGCCCGGGATGAGGTCCAGGGCGACCTGTTCGAGCTGTGAGCCTGTACTGGTCACACAGCGCCTGGGCGGACTACCAGTACTGGGCCCGGAAGGACCCGGCCATTCACGCGCGCATCAACCTGCTGGTCAGGGCGATACAGCAGCAGCCCGAGAGCGGCCCCGGGGCGCCGGTGCCACTGCAGGCGGGGTGGGCGGGTTACTGGTCGCGGCGCATCGATCCCCGGCACCGTCTGGTCTACCGGGTCCAGGGCCAGCGCCTGAGCATTGTCCAGTGCCGTTATCACGATGGCTATTTCCTGTCCCCGGAAGTCGTCGCCGAGGCGCTGTTCAATCCCCAGGAGATGCTGGTACGGCGCCAGCAGTCGAGTCCGGAAGGGTCTATGAATAATTGAACTGGCGCCGGCCCAGTCGAACCTCGGGCTGGATTGGCGTAGTGTCGGGCCAGGGCGCTGGGTAGTATGCACAATCACGCCACGCCGAGGTGCCAGCCGATGCCTGCACGCGAACCACTCTACAAGTCCCGTCCGGTGGAGCCCAATGCGGCCCGTTTCGGGGCCCGACGCCTCAATGATTTCACTCTCCTGTGCGAGGCCTTTTCCAACAGCTACCTGCTGCAGACGCCCGCGGGGAATATCCAGATCAACGCCGGCATGGGGTTCGAGGCGCCGGTGATCCAGCGCAGCTTCGACGCCTTTACCGGGGACCCGGTGAAGTACCTCATCCTGACCCAGGGTCACGTGGACCACGTCGGCGGCACGGCCTGGCTGCGGCAGCGACACCCAGGCCTGACCGTGATTGCCCAGGCCGGGAATCCCGAGCACCAGGCCTACGATGGGCGCCTGCACGCCTTTCGCGGCAGTCGCTCGGCGTTCGCCTTCGCCGACAAGTTTCGGGAGGTGTTTGCCTATTATGCGGCACAGGGCTACAGCGAGTTCCCGGAACAGGATCGGCCGCTGCCCGACCTGCTGGTGCAGGATCGGCACCGCTTCGTCCTGGGAGGGCTGGAGGTCGAGCTGATCGCTGTCCCCGGGGCGGAGACCAATGACTCGCTGATTGTCTGGCTGCCACAGCACCGTATCTGTTTTACCGGCAACCTGTTCGGCTGTCCCTTCGGCCACTTTCCCAACCTGGTGACCATTCGCGGTGACCGCTATCGCGACGCGCTGGTCTGTGCCGCAGCGGTGGAAACCGTCAGGGCGCTGGAACCGGTGACCATCCTCTACGGCCATCATGGGCCGGTAGAAGGCGCGGAGTTGATCCAGCAGGAGTTGACGGTGTTGCGGGACGCCATTGTTTACGTACACGATGCCGCTGTCGACGGCATGAATGCTGGCAAGGATGTACACACCCTGATGGCGGAGATCGAACTGCCGCCGGAGCTGGAGGTAGGGCAGGGCTACGGCAAGGTGTCCTGGGGGGTGCGCGCGATCTGGGAAAACTATGCCGGCTGGTTTCATCACCGCTCTACCACCGAACTGTACCCGGTTCCCGCCAGCACGGTGTACGCCGACCTGGTGGAGCTGGCGGGTGGCGCCGGCGCCATCGCCCGGCGCGCCGGGGAGAAGCTCGCGGCGGGCGAGACCCTGGAGGCGCTGCATCTGCTGGACATCGGCCTGCATGTGGACCCGGAGAGCGCGGAACTGCGCGCGCTGGCGCTGTCCGGCCATGAAACCCTGTTGGCGGCGAGCGGCAATTTCTGGCTCAGCGCCTGGCTGCGGCACCAGATCCAGCGTCTGCAGTCGCCGTTGCCCACGGACTCTGTCACTGACTATCGGGAGCACCCAGTCCATGAATGAACAGGCACAGGCGTCAACAGCAGCCACCGGGTTCACGGATCGGTATGGGCCGGTAGCGCTGGTTACCGGCGCCTCCTCCGGGATCGGCCGCGCCTTTGCCGTCGAACTGGCCGCACGCGGCCTGGATCTGCTGCTGGTGGCCCGCCGCACCGGGCGCCTGCACGCTCTGGCTGCCGAGCTTGGGCAGGCTCACGGTGTGAGGGTGCAGGTCTGTGGTGCCGATCTCGCCGCGCCCGCCGCGGTGGAACAGATAGTGACCGCCGCCGCGGGGCTGGATATCGGTCTGCTGGTGAGCAATGCAGGCTTTGGTCTCAAGGGCGCGCATCAGGACAATGATCCGGCGCGGATGGCGGCGATGCTGCAGGTCAACTGTGCCGCGCCGCTGCAGCTGACGCACCGGCTGCTGCCGGGGCTGCGTCAGCGCGGGCGGGGCGGCATCATCATTACCAGTTCGGTCGAGGGGCTGATGGGTATCCCGTACTCGGCGGCCTATGCCGCCAGCAAGGCCTTCACCAACAGCCTGGGCGAGTCCCTGTGGGGCGAGCTGTCGACCGAGGGCGTGGACGTGCTGGCACTCTGCCCCGGCAGTACCGACACCGAGGCCCACGCCCTGCAGGGCATTGATACCGCCACCCTCGAGGGCATGATGTCGCCGCGGGATGTGGTCCTGGAGGCACTGGCGAACCTGCGCAACGGGCCGGTACACGTCGCCGGGGAGCAGAACCGGGCGCTGTTCGCTGCCCTTGCCGGCATGCCGCGGCGTGAGGCGCTGTTGCAGATGGCTGCCAGCATCCGTGCCGCCCTGCTGCCCGGGGAGATGCAACAATGAGCGACCTGACTCTCGATACGCTAGTGGCCGAGCGGGCCATTTACCGCAATCTGGTGCAGGTAGCCCGGGGCATGGATGCGCGGGACTGGGATGGGCTGCTGGCGCTGATGAGCGCGGATGTGAGCGCGGACCTGGGTACCGGCCCCCTGTCGGGTGGCGCGGAGATCATCGGACTGTTGCGTTCGTTTCTGGACGCCTGCGGTCCCACCCAGCACCTGCTGGGCAATGTGCTGATCGATGTCGACGGTGACACGGCGCGCAGTCGCGCCTATGTCAGTGACCTGCATCTGGGCACCGGCGCCGACGAGGGCCTGAGCTTCAGCACCCTGGGTGACTACCACGACCACTGGCGCCGGGAAGCGGGCGAGTGGAAGCTCTGCCACCGCACCAAGCTGAACCGGGGCCACCTGGGTTCCTTCAGTGTGCTCGGACCGGGGCCTGACCACTGGCAGGCCTGAAACCGGCAGCCTACAGGCGGTGACGATGGATCCGGATGGCGTCGCTGTTGGCCGGCAGGGAGACGACGGTGCCATCCCGGGCAAGGGTGTGTGCGCTGAAGATGTCGGCGACTCCCTGTAGCCACGCCGCCTCGGCGCCGGGCAGGGGCGGCAGCGCCGGGACGATATGGTAGAACAGCAGGTGTCCCACCTCCGCATCGCGAGCGGTTGCTGCCGCCTGCACCGGGCTGGCGTGGTAGTCGAGGATGTCCAGGGTGATGCGTGCCATCCCCGCGTTGTCGGTGGCGACCGCGGCATCGTTCATGATCATCACCAGTTCCGGCGACAGGGCCTCGTGCACCAGCAGATCGATGCCGCGCGCGTGTTGCTCGATGACAGGCGATTGACTGGTATCGCCGGAAATCAGTAGCGAGCGGCCACCGTAAGTGAACAGGTAGGCCACGGCGGGATCGACCGGCTGGTGGTCCACGGTAAAGGCGCTGATCCTGACCCCGTCCTCCTCAAGGACGGTGGTCAAGCCACCATCCGCGCGGGGCGTGAAGCTGCGTGCCTGCATGCCGGCGCCGGCCGGCGGAGTCACCGCTTCACCGTGGTGGGCGGTGCGGTAGGCGGCGTCCTGGGCGTAGGCCAGGTTGAACCCTGCAACGACCTGTTCCACCCCGCCGGGCCCGAATACGGGCAGGCGTTGTCGATGACTGCCCTGTACCCAGCGCAGGGTCGCCAGCTCGCCGAGACCATCGATATGGTCGGAGTGGAAATGGGTGAGGAATACAGCTTCAATGGCGCCGATCGGGTAGCGCATCCGGGCGAGGTTGCGTACACCGTTGGTGCCCGCATCGACCACAAACAGCCTGTCGCCGGCGCTGACAGCAAGGCAGGGGCCCGACCTTGCGGCATCCGGCAATGGGCCGCCCGCGCCACACACGGTGACGTGCAGGCCGTCCTCCAGTGTTGCCAGCGTATTGGCCGTCATCATGCCGGGAGCGAGGCGGGCCATCACCCGCTCGGCAATGGCGCCGCGCTGGGCATACAGGCCTGCCGCCGCCAGCGCCAGGATACCGAGAACAAGAGCTGCTTTTTTCACCGGATAGTCTCCGCGGTTGGATAGCGAGTATTGTCGCACTGTGCAGCCGGTTATGGCAGGATGCAGCTATTCAGTCAACCGGCGTGTGACACACGCATCAGTCCCCGGGATCTTCTCATGAAAGTACCTTTTGCCCTGACCCTGGCCGCCCTGGCCCTGACGGCCGCTCCGGTCATCGCCGATGATCGCCCCGAGCATTACAAGGGTGAGCCCTCGGCGAACCTGGAAGAAGCGTTTGCCAATCTGGCGCAGTACAACATCCGGCTGCAGGCCATTGTGGACAAGGGCGAGGTGCAGGGCGACGACTTCAACGAGATTCATCGCCTGACCTACACGCTCGAAAACGCCCTCGAGCGCATCGAAGAGGAACTGGAAGCGCTGGAGGATGATCTGGAGGAGGTCCACCAGGCCTCGGAGAAGGGCGACAGCGAACGCATTGGCAAATACGCTCCGCGCTACTTCGAGCGCGCGGACAGGTTGCTCAACGCCGCCGGCAACTGAGCGGCGGGCCGCTCCCGTTACCCAGCCTTCCGCTCAGGGAGCGGGGCGCGCCGGCAGGGCGAAGGCCAGGTACTCGTCCCCGGTGGGGGTGCCAAGCTTGCCACCACTGGCGGTGATCACGATGTACTGGCGGCCATCAATGGCATAGGTGGCCGGGGTGGCATAGCCGCCCGCGGGCAACGGGTACTCCCACAGCAGACTGCCGTCGTGCTTGTCGAAGATCCGCAGTTTCTCGTCGGAGGTGGCAGCGATGATCAACAGCCCGCCCGCAGTAACGACCGGGCCGCCAAAATTGCGGGTGCCGGTGGGTGCAATGCCGCGCGCGGTCAGCGCCGCGTATTCCCCCAGCGGCACCTGCCAGCGAATCTTCCCGGAGACAAAATCAATGGCGGTCAGGGTGCCCCACGGCGGCTTGATGGCGGGATAGTACTCGGCATCGACAAAGTCCCGGTAGCCGGCGAACACGTGCACGGTCTCCGTTTCCCCCGCTGCGACCTCACCGTTTTCCGCCGGCTCCAGCTCCCCTGCGCTGTAGGCAAACAGGTAGTCCACCACCGCTTCCCGCTCGTGGCGTGAAAGATGGCTGAAGGGCATCATGCGGCCCTTGCCGGTGGTGGTGATGTCAAAGGCCTCGCGCTTGCTGATACGTTCCTCGACTCCGGTGAGTGGCGGCGCGTAGGGGTAGAATCCCTCCAGATTCACCCCGTGGCAGCCGCTGCACTGCTGCCGGAACACGAATTCGCCCACGCCCATGGTGGAGCCCCGCACCACGTCCACCGCCTCCATGCGCAGGATGTTGGGCGCGTTGGTGGCATTGATGTAGTAGAGGTTGGTGGCCGGATCAAAGGCGCCGCCACCCCAGTTGGCGCCGCCGTAGAAACCCGGCAGCAGGATGCTTTTGCGCAGGCCCGCGGGGCGCAGCCAGGCCAGTTCGTGCGCTTCCTCCCAGACCTTGCGTGCGGCAGCGTGGGCTTCCGGGGAAAGCGCCGTCAGGTCATTCTCGGTCATGTGCTGGCGGGCGAAGGGTTCCGGTAGCGTTGCCCGGGGCTGGGTCGGGTAGCTGTAGACGCCGGGAATGTCCGAGCCCGGCACCGGCACTTCCTCTATCGGAAATACCGGCTCGCCAGTGTCGCGGTCGAACAGGTACACCACGCCTTCCTTGGAGGCCTGGGCCACCAGATCGCGGGACTGCTCGCCCTCGGTCACCGTGACCAGCGCCGGCGCCGAGCTGAGATCCCGGTCCCAGAGGTCGTGGTGCACGGTCTGGAAATGCCAGCGGCGCTCGCCGCTGCGCGCATCCAGGGCCAGCAGGGTATTGCCGAACAGGTTGGCGCCGGGGCGGCCGGAGCCGTCGAAATCCGGTGCCGGCGAGCCGGTGGGGACAAACACCAGCCCCCGCGCCTCGTCCACGCTCATGCCGGCCCAGGCATTGGCGCCACCGGCGCTGTCGCGGGCACCCTCGGGCCAGGTGTCGGCACCGAACTGGCCGGCTTTGGGGATGGTGTGGAAGGTCCAGACCAGCTTGCCGCTGCGCACGTCGTAGGCGCGGATGTCGCCTGGCGCGGAGCCGGCGGTTTCGGTGACCGCCGAGCCCATGATGATGAGATTCTCGAAAATGACCCCGGGGGAGGGGGCGTTGATGCTCACCAGCTCCGGGTCCCGCCCCAGCCCCTCGCGCAGGTCGACGCGACCGTCGCGACCGAAACTGCTGACGGGTTTGCCGCTGCCCGCGTCCAGTGCCATCAGGAAGTGGCCGGTGCTGAACAGGATGCGGGCATCGTCACCGTCGCGCCAGTATGTGACCCCGCGCATATTGGACAGGCCCGCGTGTTCCAGCGGTGGACTGAAGGTCCACAGTTCCCGCCCGCTGGCCGCATCCACGGCAAACACGTTGTGCAGCGGGTTGCGCCCGTACAGGACACCATCGACCACGATGGGGTTGACCTGCAGCTCCGAGCTGGGGGGCAGGGTCTTGCCCCTGGCGCTGGCATAGCGCCAGGCCAGTTCCAGCTCGCCGACATTGCCCCGGTGAATCTGCTCCAGGGCAGAGTAGTGGCTGTTACCCTGGTCGCCGCCGTAGGTCTGCCAGCCACGGTAGTCCTGAGCCTGGGTGGCCTGGGCGCCAAGCCCTGCGAGCAGGGTCAGCAGGGCGATACGAACACGATAGCCTGGCATGGAGGTTCCCTATTTGCTGCGCACCATTTTGGCGGTGGAGGAAGCGGTCGCCGCCACCAGGCCCTCGGCGTTGATCAACGTGCCTTCGAGAAAGGCGATGCTGCGGCCACTCTTGATCACCTTGCCGTGCGCGGTGACGCGACCGGCGAGGGTGGGCTCGAGAAAACTCACCTTGAGTTCCAGGGTTGGCAGGGCCACGACGTCGGTCTCCCGCAGAAACACGGCGTGGGACATGGCCGCGTCCAGCATCGCAGTGACGTTGCCGCCCTGGACCACGTTCACGGAGTGGCAGAACTGCTCGCTGACGTCGAATTGCAGTTCCGCGGTGCCGGCCTCGCTGTCAAAGTCGAGCAGGCGGGCGTTGAGAATCTGCAGGCAGGGGGGCAGGTGTTCGTTGGCGGCGGTGAGCCGTTCTTGCTTGTTCACGGGTGTCCCTTGTCATATGGGCCGCGCGGGGTGGCGACTCAGCGCTTGCCCCACTGCAGCAGGTCGAAAATGGAATAGGACGGGTCCGACGGACCGGGCTTGCCGATGTGGGCGCCCTGGATGATCGGGTGGTCCAGATTGACGATAGACGGTTGGTGCAGGTTGGCCCAGTCGGCATCCACTGCGCGATAGGTGAACTTCCAGACACCGTTGCGTTTCTCGTAGCGGTCAAAATACCGTCCGCCGATCAGCAGGTCAATTGGACCTTCCTCGGTGCGGATCTTGTGGAAGGCAATGATGTAGACCTCGCCCTCGGCGCGGTCGCCGTCGAGCTTGATGTTCACCGTGGTGACATTGTGGTGCAGGATTTCCATGTTGGCCTGGATATCCGGCAGGGTGTCGATGAATTCCATCGCCAGGCCCTTGAAGAAGGAGCCGTGATCGTCGATGGCATCCTCGTGGTACAGGGAGCGGAATTTATCGTTGTCGTGGCGGTCTGCCGCGTTGCAGTAGGCATTGATCAGCTCCATGATCGCCTGCTTGTCGAGCAGGGCCTGCAGCTGTTGTTCGAGATTCGGGTCCATGGACTGGTGCTCCAGTGGTATGAAAAAAGCTTGAGGTAAAAGGATGGCGCCCTGGGGCGCCATCAATTTTAACCCGTAGGAGCCCGCTCTGCGGGCGATCATCGCCGACAGAGTCGGCTCCCACAATGTGGTCCTCACCCCGCAGGAGCCCGCTGGCCCAGGCCACCCTCTCTGTCCGCTGCGCGGCCATTCACCTTGTCTGCGGGCGATCAGAACTCGTAGGTGGCTTCTACCCCGTAGGTGCGCGGGTCGCCGTAGTAGCTGGCGGTCCAGATGCCGAACGGAATGGTGTTGATGCGGTATTCCTTGTCCAGCAGGTTCTTGCCCCAGAGCGCGAATTTCATCGACTGGCCGTTGCCCACCGGGACATTGGCCAGGGTGACGCGGCCATTGAACAGGCTGTAGGGTTTGACCTCCGAGGTCGCGTTCTGGAACGGCTCGATGTAGGGCGCGTGGCGGTCCACGAATTCGTAGTCCAGGCGCGCGGTCAGGTCACCCCAGCTGCCGGCAGCGATGCTGTATTCGGCGGAGAAGGCGGCGCTGTTTTGCGGCGCGTAGGGGAAGTCCTTCCGGTCCTTCACATCCACCCCGTTTTCGATGAATTCACCGTAGCTGGGGTCCAGATAGCCGTAGCTGGCGGAGAGTTCCAGGTTCGGCGTCGGCAGGGCCACCAGTTCCACTTCAAAGCCCTGGATGGTCGCTTCACCCGCGTTCTGGACGATGGAGGCGGCACTGCTGCCGGCGATGAAGATCGACATCTGCATGTCGGTCGAGTCGTTGTAGAACCAGGCGCCGTTCACCTGCAGGCGGTTGTCCAGCCAGCGCGACTTGATGCCCAGCTCGTAGGAGAGGATCTCCTCCGCGTCGTAGGGTGTGGTGAAGGCTGACTCAAAGGGGGCTTCCCCATTGAAGCCGCCGGCCTTCCAGCCCTTGGCAACCTTGCCGTAGAGATTGACGTTGTCGCTGGCGTCCCAGGCCGCGACAAAGGTCGGCGAGACGTCGTTGAAGGTCTCCTCGGCCTGGCCGGAGAAGGGCGCGGGATTGCCCATGGCATCGACATCATTGGGGTGGTCGATGTAGGTGTCCTTGGTTTCTTCCGTCCAGCGCACGCCCAGGGTCAGGGTCAGGCGATCCTGGAATACCGCGGCAGCCGGGCGCCAGTCGACCTGGCCGAAGACCGCAAACGAGTCGTTGTCAAAGCCGTAGCGGTTGTTGCTGGTTGGCAGCCCAAAGGCACCGAAGAAGCTGATCGGGTTGAAGACGTCGGACTCTTCCTCAAAGTAGTAGAGGCCGAGGACATAGTTGGTGCGATCAGTGGTACCGATCATCTGCAGCTCGTGGGAGGTCTGGTCGTAGTCGATGAACCGGGCCGAGGTGAACAGGTTGACCGGGGAGCCATCGATGTCGATGTCGTCGTCCCAGCTCAGCGTTCGGGTGTTGCCAATGTAGCGCAGGGTCACATCACCCAGGGCACCCCAGGTGCCGGCATCGTAGTCGGCAAACAGGGACTGGGAGATGGACTTGGAACGCTCGAACTTGGCCTGGTCGAGGCTGACACTGTCCCGGTTCTCGTTGTCCCCTGTCACATAGGGTGCCAGCAGTGCATTGACGCCCGCGGGATCGTTGGGATCGAGGAAGGTCAGCTGGTTCTTCGATGGCGCCAGGTCCAGGTCGCTGTAGTCCCAGGTGTAGCGCAGGGACAGCCGGTCGGTGAGATCCCAGAGGATGTCATAGCGGCCGGTCTGGTTGTCGAGATTGTTGAATTCATCGATCAGGACCGGATTGGCCAGCGGGTTGCCGAAGGGATCATTGACGTTGTCGTAAAGGCCGTCGCGCTTGCGCACGGACGCCGTGAGCTTGGCCATGATTTCACCGGCGCCGCCCAGTTCCAGCGCGGGCAGATCAATGCTGCCGTACACGGTGCGCAGGTCATGGTTGCCGGCACCCAGGCGCAGCTTGCCGCCAAGCTCCCCGGTGGGCCGGGTGGTAATCAGGTTGACGGCGCCGCCGACAGTGTTCTTGCCGTACAGGGTGCCCTGGGGCCCGCGCAGCATTTCCACGCGTTCCAGCTCGGCGATGTCGAATATACCGCCAACGTTCTTGCCGATAAACACGCCGTCAAGGTAGATGCCCACGGTGGGCTCCCAGGTGATGGCGGGGTTGATGGTCGCCGAACCGCGGATGGCAATGGTTGCCGCCGAGGTGTTGGAGGGCGAGCGGGTGATCTTGACGTTGGGAACCGAGGTGCCCAGGTCATCAATATTGCTGACGCCTTTCTGTTCCAGGGCATCGGCGTTGAAAGCGGCGATGGAGATTGGAGCGTCCTGCAGGGTCTGTTCCCGCTTCTGGGCGGTCACCACCACTTCCTCCAGCCCCTGGGCCATCAGGTTGGCGCTGCCGGCGCCGATACAGGCAGCGACCAGCAGGGTTACGGGTTTGCGTGCGAACATTGAGAATGATCCTCTCGTTATGATATGGGTGAAACGCGGGACGCTACCTTAGTGCCACCCCGGTCCGGCTGCATACCTTGTTTGAGGTATGCAGCGTGCGCGCCTTTGAGCGTTGCTCAGGTCGCGGCGCCTGTGTACATTGATAGTAGACGCCAACGCCATATTCCAGGTACCTGCATGGAGTTCAAGGACTATTACCAGATACTGGGTGTAGAGCCCGATGCCGAGCTCAAGGATATCAAGATTGCCTACCGCAAGCTCGCCCGCAAGTACCATCCGGACCTGAATCCGGACCCGGGTGCGGAGGCCAGTTTCAAGGAGGTGGCCGAGGCCTGGGAGGTACTCAAGGATCCCGGTCGTCGGGCCGAGTACGACGAGCTGCGCCGTTACGGTGGTCGCCGCGACCAGCAGTTTGAGCCGCCGCCGGGTTGGCATTCAGCCGCCGGCGCCGGGTCGCAGCAGTTCGATGGCGACTTCTCCGACTTTTTCAACAGCATTTTTGGCGCCGGCTTTCGCCAGCAGGGTCCGGCGGGCGACTACAGCCGTCCGGGACAGGATGTGGAAATCGAGTTGCCACTGTTTCTGGAGGAGACGCTGGAGTCGTTCAGCAAACCGGTGGAGTACCGCATACCGGTATATGCGCAGGGGCAGTTGCAGGAACTGAAGAAGTCCCTGAAGGTGACCATTCCGGCCGGTATCAGTGACGGCGAGCGAATCCGCGTGCGCGGCCAGGGTGCGCCGGGTCCCGGCGGCGGCCCGGCGGGCGACCTCTATCTGCATGTGCGGCTGGTGCCGCATCCGCTGTTTGACGTGGAGGGTCACAACCTGCTGGTGACGGTGCCCATCGCGCCCTGGGAAGCGGCGCTGGGGGCCAAACTCACGGTGCCGACCCTGAGTGGCAAGATCAGCTTGACCGTGAAGCCGAACAGTCAGTCGGGGCAGAAACTGCGCGTTCCGGGCAAGGGGCTCGCCAGCCGGGCCGGGCGCGGTGATCTCTACGTGGTACTGAAGGTGGTGATGCCGCAAGACGCTTCCGGGGACGTGCAGGCGCTGTGGCGACAACTGGCAGAGCAGGCCGCCTTTGATCCGCGGGCAGAGTGGGGTAAATGACTATGAGCAGCAGCGCGTTGAGAATATCCCTGCGGGAACTGTGTGAGTGCGAGCAGGTGTCGCGGCAGTGGCTGGTTACCATCGTGGAGCACGACATCGTCAATCCCGTATCCGATGCCGGGGATGTTGACGACTGGATCTTCGAAACCAGCAGCGTGCAGTGGGTCAAGCGGGCGATACGCCTGCACCGGGACCTGGAACTGGACTGGATTGCGATCGCGATGATTCTGGAATTGCAGCAACAGCAGGAGCAGCTGGTGCTGGAAAACCGCTGCCTGCAGCGGCGCCTGCAGCGGTTTCTGGCGGAGGACTGACCGCCGGCGGATTCAGCCGAAGACGTAGAAGGCCATCTTGTTGCCGTCAGGGTCGCGGACATAGGCACCATAGAACATGTCGGGGATGCGCTGGCCTGGCTCGCCGTCACAGGTCGCGCCCAGACCGATGGCCTTGTGGTAGAGCTTGTCGACATTCTCCTTGGTGCCCGCGCCAACGGCGAACATGTTGCCGTTACCCGGGTGCGGATCTTCCTCGTTAAAGGGAATGCACACCGCCAGCATGGGCTGGTCCATGCCCTTGCCGATGAAGGCGATGCGGTCCATTTCCATGATGACACTGGCGCCGAGATCTGCCAGCAGGTCCGAGTAGAAGGCCTTGGCCTTGGCAATATCCTTCACGCCGATAGTGATGTATCCGATCATTTTTGTCTCCTTGAAGGTGCGGCATCTGAAAGCCGGGCAACAGGATAGCGGATTTCCCGGCGTCGGCCTATGCCCCTCGGGGCGGAAGATTATGCGCTATCATGGGCGCTCATTGGCAATCCGGAGGGGCAGGGCGCCATGCAGAGTCCGGCGGGGATTTACAGCGCGATCAGGGGATTTCTCCTCAACGAATTGTGGCGGCCGGACCTGGCGCAGCTGTCATGGATTCAGCAGTTGGCCTATAAAACGGTTCGCTTCCTGTTCGTGCTGGTGCGGGAGGTGTCGAGCGGCCAGCTGACCCTGCGCGCCATGAGCCTGGTCTACACAACCCTGTTGTCCATGGTGCCCTTGATCGCGGTCAGCTTTTCGGTGCTCAAGGCTTTTGGGGTTCACAACCAGATTGAACCGCTGTTGTACAACATGGTTCAGCCGCTGGGCGAACAGGGCGATGAGGTCGTGGTTAACATTCTGGCTTTCGTGGAAAACATGAAAGTCGGGGTATTGGGCTCCGTGGGCCTGGCGCTGTTGCTGTACATCGTGGTTTCGCTGATCCAGAAGATCGAGGCGTCCCTCAACCATGTCTGGCATGCGGAGTCCTCCCGCTCCCTGTCGCGCCGCTTCAGCGACTATCTGAGTGTCATCATGGTCGGGCCGGTGCTGGTGTTTTCAGCCATGGGGCTAAGCGCTACCCTGATGAACAGCACAATAATGCAGGCGATAGTCAGTGTGGAGCCATTTGGCAGCCTGCTGGCACTGGTGTCGCAGCTGGTACCATTGATGCTGATTGCGCTGGCCTTCACCTTCGTTTACATGTTCGTGCCCAACACCCGGGTGAAATTTGGCTCTGCCCTGACCGGCGCTGTCGTGGGCGCCCTGCTGTGGCAGGGCACGGGGATGGCTTTCGCCCAGTTTGCCACCGGGTCCACGAAATATGCCGCAATCTACTCCGGCTTTGCCATTCTGATCATGTTCATGATCTGGCTGTACCTGAGCTGGCTGATCCTGCTCATTGGTGCCCAGGTGGCTTTTTACCACCAGTACCCGGATCGGATTCGCCTGACTGACAAGCGGATCCCTCTGAGTGGTCGTTTCCGGGAACAGCTCGCACTGCTGGTGATGTACCGTATCGCCCACGTTTTTGTGCACCGGGGCAAGCCCCAGACCCTCGAGATGCTGGCGGACCATCTGCGGCTGCCAATGGATCGGGTCGGGGAGGTGGTGCAGCTGCTGCAGGACAGGGGCCTGCTGGTGGAAACCGCCAGCGAGCCGCCGGAGTACCTGCTGGGTCAGGATCCCGCGACCCTGGGCCTCGCGCAGCTGCTCGGCAGCATCCGCAGCCCTGGAGAGGAGCAGACGCGATTGGAGGGGCGGGTGGCGTCAGAGCTGCCTGTGGACGAGGTGCTCAGCCGGATGGAGCTGGCGGTCAATGAGGCGCTGGGGGCGGTGACCCTGCGGGAGCTGGTCACCCGCGAGGTCGAGGCGAATCCGGTCTCCGCCTGATCTGCTTCAGGGCAGGACTTCGGCGCTGATAATGAAGTCCAGCAAGGGGTAATGCTGCAGTAGCCAGGCGGAACCCTGCTCTGCAATCGGGCCCTGGCGGCCGCCGCGCATGCCGCCGCCTGCTTCTTCCCCATACACTGCGTACAGTTTATCGACGATGTCCATCCCCGCGCTGACTTCACCGAAGGGCGCAAAACCGTCGGCATCAAGTCGCGAGTTGTCGCCCAGGTTGATATACACCTGGGTGGATCGCGTATCCGGGCCGGTCATGGCGAAGGCGATGCGACCGCGGGTGTTGCTCGCCTGTACCGGGTCGTCAGTGATGTTGTTGCCCTTCCAGGCCGCGGTCACGGCGGGGTCAGGACTGAGGCCAAACTGGGCGATATAGCCCGCGACCACCCGGTTGATATGTACCCCGTGATAGAACCGGTTGTTCACCAGTTGATAGAACCGGTCCGCTCCCCTGGGTGCCCAGGCCCGGTTGACGGTGATCTCGAATGCGCCCTCGGTGGTAACGAACCGGGCCACATATTCCGCGGGCGCCTGTTGGCGCCACGCCGGATGGGAGGGGTCCAGCAATATCTGCCGGTTGGCAGGTTGCGGAGCGGGCTCGGTAGCCGCCAGCAACTGTGCCAGATAGGGGCTCCAGATGGAGGGCCGGGAGTGGGTGCCGTGGCCGCGGGTCATGGTCGTGATGGGCAGCACCACCGCGCGGGCATCGGGGATGCGCGCGGTTTCCCGCTCGAGGATACCGAGTTCCGGAGGATTGACCTGGTCGTCCGCGGAGTTGATGGCGATCAGCGGCGCGGTGATGTTTTCCAGATGTGGCGCCGGATTGTAGAAGCGCGAGGCGTCAAAGGCGTAGACCAGGTCGTTGGCGTCGATGCTGGAGCGATAGCGCTCCACCAACGCGTCCATCATCTCTTCCGCCGCTTCCCGGGTTGGTGCCTCGAGCTGGTACTGCAGCGGGCTGGAGACCATGAACAGCAGGGCATACATCGCTTCCTTCAGGCCCGGTGGTTGCTCTTTGTAGTCGCCGTCATTCCACAAGGGATCGTTCTTCACCGCGTCGATCATCATCTTCCGGGTCATGCGGTTGCGCCCGGCGATTTCCACCGGCAGGCTGGCCAGTGGCAGCAGGGCGTCCATGAAGTCCGGGTAGGTATAGCCCCAGATCCAGCTCATCATCCCGCCCATGGAGGTGCCGGTCACCAGCCGCAGGTGGTCAATGTCCAGGTGCTCGGTCAGCAGTCGGTACTGGGCCCGCACCATGTCGTCGTAGGTATACTCGGGAAAACCGGCCCGGAGGCCGTCGCTGGGCTTGCTGGACTGGCCGTGGCCGATGGCGTCGGGGAGGATGATGAAATACTCCGACGCGTCCAGCAGCTGGCCCTCGCCGAACAGCACCCCGGCAAAATTGTCGCTGAGAAAGCCGCCGCCCTGGCCGGTGGTGCCATGCATGATCAGGACCGCGTTGCCGACCCTGCCGTCCGCATCGCGGCGGGGACTGCCGAGCGTGCGGTAGTGTTGCCGGAGGTCCAGCACGGCGCCGTCATCGAAGGCAAAGGATTCGATGATAAAGTTTCCTTCCAGCGGTTCGGGGTATTCCCGGGCCGCCCCCGGGAGAGTCAGCAGAACGAGGAGGGTGAGGAGAGTGGCCTGGCATGCACGCCGAGTGATCATGGGTCTTTCCTGTCGGCAGTGGGGGATGGAAGTGCGTCCCGTGTTCGTTGCCGCATCAAAACCCATCGCGCGACTGATGTCTACACTGGGACCATGGGCGCTGTTTCTATACTGGTCGCTTGCAGTGGCGGAGCCGCCGGTTGCGCCCTATGTCAGCACCCCCCATGCCGATGTGCAGCAAATGCTGGACATGGCTGCGGTCGCTCCAGGGGATTATCTGATTGACCTGGGCTCCGGCGACGGCCGCATCGTCATTGCCGCGGCGCAACGGGGTGCCCGCGCCCACGGCGTGGAGCTGGAACCGGAGCTGGTGCAGCTGGCGCGGCGACGGGCCCGGGAGGCGGGGGTGGCGGACCGCGCCACCTTCAGCCAGGGTGACGCCTTCGAGGCCGATATCAGCGCCGCAACCGTGGTGACCCTGTACCTGCTGCCGGAAGTGAATATCGCCCTGAAGCCCAAGCTGTTGCGGGAATTGCGGCCCGGTGCCCGGGTGATCTCCGGCAACTTTGACATGGGGCGCTGGCGGCCCGACCGGCACGAAACGTCCCTGTCCAGTGGCGGGATCTACCTGTGGGTGATTCCCGCGGAAATGCCGGCGGAGTTGCGCTGACGGCCTACCCGACCGAGACCACCTCGACCGCGAATGTCAGGTCCTTGCCCGCCAGCGGGTGATTGGCGTCCAGGGTGACGGCGTCATCGGTCACCTCGGCTACCTGTACCGGCACCGCGTTGCCATCGGGCGTCTGCATCTGCAGCATGGTGCCCACATCCAGCGGGATATCGGCCGGGATCTGCTCGCGAGGGATGGTCTGCCGCGCCTCATCCTGATAATCGCCATAGGCTTCGGCGGCGGGGATGGTCACGGTTTTCTGCTCGCCCGCGGCCATGCCGTCGATGGCACTGTCCAGCCCCGGGATGATCTGGCCCGAGCCGAGTTGGAACTCCAGCGGGTCGCGCCCGTCGGAACTGTCGAACACCGAGCCGTCCTGCAAGGTGCCGGTATAGTGGATTTGTACGGTGTTGCCCGCTTTCGCTAGCGTCATGCGATATCCTTCATTTGGGGAGTGAGTTGACTGAGGTGCGCAGGATTGCGCGGTGACTCAGCCGAAATGGTGCCCGCTGGAGCCCGGCTTGTAAACCCCGGTAGTGCGAGCAAAAGCGCTTTCAAGCCGGCGCACGCCAGGCCTTCAACCTGGTCAATCGCCTGTGACAGGTGGCGTGAGCCCGATCAGCTGCAGCCACTGCCCGACCAGATTCCATGGCGCTGCTCAGCGCACGGGTGCCTGCATGGTCTGCCTTTAAATGCAAATGATAATGATTGACATTTAGATTACGGTTTTCTAGAGTGCGTCCCGCAAGCAGATTCCTGCACCCAATTGCCCACTCGACATGAGGCCCATCATGAGAAAACAGAATGCCCCTGGACGCACCCGGAATGCCCTGCCCCTGACCGCCATGGCCCTGGCGATTGCCGGCCATCCGGCTGTCGCTGCACCGGGCGATGACCGCCAGCAGTTGGCAACCTCAACAGTGAAGCCCATTGAAACTGTCCATGTTTACGGGGAGCAGGGCGAGACCGATACTGCCACCAGGCTCGACCTGACGCTGTTTGAAACGCCCCAGACCGTGACGGCGATCTCCCGGGCGCAGATGGATGATTTCGCACTCAACAACATCAGTGACCTGTTGAATTACACGCCCGGCATCACCGTGGAGGAAGTGGAAACGGACCGCACCTACTACACGGCGCGGGGTTTCGATATCGTCAACTTCCAGTATGACGGCGTTGGCGTCCCGTTCGTCTCCGGGCTGAACCTGGGGCAGCAGGACACGGCAATTTACGAAAAAGTCGAAGTGGTGAAGGGCGCTGCCGGACTGATCACCGGCCTGGCGAATCCCTCCGCCACCATCAACTATGTGCGCAAGCGGCCCACCGAAGACTTGCAGATTGGCACCCGGTTGTCGGTCAATGAGTGGAATGGCGCGCGCGTCGATGGCGATGTTTCCGGCAGGGTCACCGACAAGGCGCGCGGTCGGCTGGTGGTGGCGAAGGAGGACAGTGAGTCCTACCTGGATCGGCACGAGGACCGGACCGACCTGATGTACGGTATTGTCGAACTGGACGTAACGGAGCGAACACTGCTGACTCTCGGCCACAGCTACAACAAGAGCGCCTCTGACGGCGTCATGTGGGGCGCTCTGCCACTGCTCTACGCCGATGGCACGGCTACCGGTTACGACGCCTCCACCAGCAATGCGCCGGACTGGACTTTTGCCGACAGCACCCAGAACCAGACCTTCGTCGAGCTCGAGCAGCATCTGGCGGGGTCGTGGACTTTGAATGCGATCTACACCCGCAATGCCGGTGATTTCGATTCGGAACTGTTTTACGTCTACGGCGCCCCGAGCCGTGAGGACGAAACCGGCCTCAATGGCTGGGCCAGCGCCTACAGCCGGGAAGAGACACAGCAGAACTACGATGTTTTCGTTTCCGGCAGCTTTCAATTGGGCGGTCGTGAACATCAGCTGGTGCTTGGCTACAACCACTCCGATATCCAGATTGATGAGGCGTCCTTCACCGACCCCGTCGGCGGTTTTCCCGTGCTTGGCGGCGACTGGGCGCAGGGCAATACACCGCGACCCAATTTCGTCAGCCACAACCCGGCGACGGACGCCAGCGACATCGAGCTGACCCAGAAGGCCCTGTATGTGTCATCTCGTTTCAGCGCCAGTGACCGCTTGTCACTGCTGCTGGGAGCGCGGCGGACGCAGCTGGACCAGGACGGCATCAGCTACGGTGGCTCGGCGTTGGCCGAGGCAGAGAAAACCGTGCCCTATTACGGCGTCACCTACGAGATTGCCAGCGACCTGATGGCCTACGGCAGCTACAGCGAGGTGTTCAAGCAGCAGACCTGGGTCAATGACCAGCTGCGCCCGCTGGGCGCCGCCGAGGGCGACAACAGCGAGATCGGCCTGAAAAAATCCTTCAATGACGAGCGCGCGATCCTCACCCTGGCACTGTTCCAGGCACAGCACAGCAACCTGGGGGAATTTGTCGGACGCAATGCCCAGGGGATCGCCATCTACGAGCCCAGGGAATTCGACAGCCGGGGTTACGAAGTGGAGCTGTCCGGCGAGCTGCTGGAGGGTCTGAACATCAGCGCCGGTTTCACCCGGGTGGACCTGGAGGACGACAACGGCGATGGCATACGGCCCTATGTGCCTTCCAAGCTGGTGAAAATGTCCGCGTCCTGGCGCCTCCCCGCGTTGCCGGCGCTGAAGCTTGGCGGTGTCCTCAAGTGGCAGGATGATATTGCGACCACCAGCGGTCTGGCGGAGCAGGAAGCCTACACGCTGCTGGACCTGGCGCTGCATTATGAATTCAGCCCCAGCATCAGCCTGGCCCTGAACGTCGCCAACGTCACGGACGAGAAATATCTCAACAGCCTGTATTGGGACCAGGCCTTCTATGGTGCACCGCGCAATGTCCAGGCCTCTGTCGCCTGGCGGTTCTAGGTATTGCCCATGCGTAACATCATGCTCAAGCTGCACCGCTACCTGGGGCTGACCACGGCCCTGTTCCTGGTGATTGCAGGGCTCACCGGCGCAGTCATTTCGTGGGACCACGAGCTGGACGAGTGGCTCAACCCACATCTGTTCGAGGCCCACACTCCCGGACCAGCGCAGGCGAGCCTGTCACTTGCCAGGCAGGTCGAGGCGCAGTTCCCCCAGGTCGAAGTGACGTATTTCGAGTTTCACGACGAGCCCGGATACAGCCGCTACTTCCTGGTGGAGCCGAGGGTGAATCCGGAAACGGGCGAGCTGTTCCAGCCCGGCTTTAACCAGGTGTACGTGGATCCGGTCAGCGGCGCTGTCCAGGGTACCCGGGAATGGGGCGCGGTATGGCCCATCACCCGGGAAACCTTCATGTCGTTTCTGTACGCGCTCCATTTCAGCCTGCACCTGCCGGAGATGGGTGGCATCGATCACTGGGGCATCTGGCTGCTGGGCATCATCGCCCTGGTCTGGACCTTCGACAGTTTCGTCGGCTTTTACCTCACCCTGCCCAGGCGCACGGTGCGGGACAGGGGAGCTGGATGGCTCCGGCGCTGGAAGCCGGCCTGGGCCATCAATCGCAGCGCGGGGCCCCACCGTCTCAACTTCGATCTCCATCGCGCTGTGGGCCTGTGGACCTGGGCGCTGCTGTTCGTAATCGCCTTTACCGCATTTTCCCTGAACCTGTACCGGGAGGTCTTTTTCCCTGCCATGTCCCTGGTCTCCGACGTTACTCCCTCTCCGCTGGACGAACGCACTCCGTCGGGTCACGACAATCCCATCGCAGCCACGCTCACTTTTGCCGATATCGCCACCATCGCCAGCGGGGAGGCGCGTGCTCTGGGCTGGAGCGAGCCACTCGGGTCGCTGTGGTACGCCCGCGAATTCGGGCTTTACCGGGCGGAGTTCTTCACCGCTGCCGATGGCCATGGCGCCGGCGGGGTGGGTCACAAGGCACTCTACTTTGATGGCCACAGCGGAGAATATCTCGGGGATTTCATTCCCTGGCAGGGCACCGCCGCCGATATTTTCGTGCAGGCGCAGTTTCCTCTCCATTCCGGCCGTATCCTCGGCCTGCCCGGACGTATTCTGATTTCGGTAATGGGAGTTGTCGTTGCCATGCTGAGCATTACCGGTGTGATCATCTGGTGGCGCAAAGCTTCAGCCAGGCAACGGCGCAGGCTGCAGTTGGGTCAGATGACAGCGGGGATCAATCAGGGAGTGTAGTCTGGTGTGGCAGTCGGGCGACCGGCTGTAGCATGGGCGTGATCCCCCCCTTGCAGGTATGGAAACGGAAATACACATCTGAAAAGTGTGAACTTTCGCGCCTAATTCAGCGAGAAAGCCTTCTTCCAGTTCTCCACATTGGCAAAGGCTACATAGTCATCGGTCATTGCTGGAGTGAGAAGTTCAAGTAGCGTGTGCCCTTCTACCCACACCTCGATCGCACTGAAAAAAGGGCCCCGTGGTCCCGTTTGGGAAAACCAGCCCGCCTGCCGGCAGATGCTGTGAACTTCATCTTCGGGCAAGGGCACCGATAACGCCGCGTGGAATGGGCCTCCGGGCCGCCGCTGATCCGCTTGCAACGCGGGCAGCTCGGGCGTCGACGGAGCCAGAATCGTGCCCTGGGGGTATACCTCAATGCAACTCCCTGTCTTTTCCCCGCAGAAAACGATGTAGCTATCCTCGTACATCGGAAACTGCAGAGCCTCGACTCGCCAAAAGGAGGCCAGAACATCGGCTGCGCTGCGCGTGTCGATAGCGGCTATGGATATATGAAGGATCATGGGGAGGACTCCTCGGACACGAGTTTTTCCCTGTTCGGCCCCTCATGCACTGAAGGGTGATCGCCGTCTGCCAGTGCCTTGAGCGCCAGCGAAATTATCCAATCCAGGGTTGCAGCCACTTCCGTGCCGTGAACATCAAACTCGGATCGAAGTTGCCACCAGGTCTCGGCGGTAATCAGATGCACAAGTACTGCCCGTATCACCTTTTGCTCATTCTCCGCCAGATGCCCCACGGCCTGATCCAGGACCTTGTGGTAGCTCTGCCGGCGTCTCTGGGTTAATGGCGAGCGCACCCCGCGACCAAGGTCAGACAGGAGCAGGGCTCGCATTAATTCCGGATGTTCCTCGAACATCGCGTAGCTGTCGTAGATGGCTCTGCGAAAGTCCGGCAGACTTGCAGGGAGCGCGACCTTCCCGGTAATTTCCAGAACCTGCTCCGCTACCGCCGCGAGCATACTTTCCTTGTTCGGGAAGTGCCGGAATATGGTTCGCGTTGTTACGCCTGCGTCTGCGGCAGCCTGCTCAATGGTAAAGTCGGGCCTGTCGTTGTCCAGCAGTTGCTTGATCAAGGACTGCACTATCCTGCGGCGTCTTTCCTCGACCTGCTTTTCCCGGCCGCTGTTGTCGTAGCCGCGTTTCCTGGCTGCGCCTTTCTGCTTTCCTGTATTGCGGGAATTGCTCTGCACGGCTTGAGTTCCTTGTCTTTATGGAGGCGTGCGGATACGCCGCCATGGTGTTGACATTAGTGTCATGGTATGTGACATTAAATAGAAGGTCAACTATCGCGAGGCTCTATCCATGGCAGCTGTCGAGCAGCTACTCAAGGCCAGCTTGTGTTGCTGCGCACTCTCTTTACAGGCTTGTGGTGGCTCCGGCGGTACGGGAGCGGCGGTGCCCCCGGAGCCAACTCCTCCGGCGCCAGTCTGTACGTCATTGGCGGAATCCGATGCCGCAGAGCTTCTCTCGGTTCAGGGCGAGATCCACCACGCTGAGTTTACTGACCAGTGCTCGCTCTTGGCTGTGATCGAACAATCAGTTGCGGCGACTGGTTCTCAGGGGGCGCGGATTCTCGGCGTGACGCTGGATGGACACAACCGGGCATCCCTGGCGCACGACTTTCTGTGGGATACCGGGGCCAACGAGCGCATCACCGGTTTTCGTATTGGGGAGAGGAACCTGTATGTGTGGGGCGATACCGATGGTGTGGTGAATGACCAATCGATCAATGCCGGCCGCAGCGACGCTTTCTGGGGGGCACTGGATTTGCCAAAGGGTGAGTTGACGCTGAGACAGTGGGGGACCCACTGCCCAGAGCAGATGGTGAATCTGGGTGTCTCCACGGAGCGCTGGTTTGCCTGGGGCAATCACCAGGTCTGCGTGCGGGAGAACTATGTAGAACGCTGGGAAAATCCCTTCTATCTGGTTGGCGCGACTGACGATGGGGATCTGACCCTCACCAGTGCCATTACGCGGGACAGCGCTCATCCCGATATCATTACTGCAGGCACAGCTCTGACTGATGGCGCCTATGCCACCGCAGTTTTGGTTTCATCCGGCGTGTACAGGGGCGTTCATGTGCTGGCGAGTGACGACCATGCCAATCCTCTGTGGTCGATTCAGCTGAGCCCGTCCCCTTTGGACACTGTCGCGTCCCTGATCTTCGATGGTGGGAAGCTGTTTGCGGTTGGTACCACGTACCTGAGTCTCGGCGGCGCCAATCGGGGCGGCGGTGACGCCTTTGTGGCAGAAATTGATCCGGGCAACGGCTATGTGGTTGAGTTGATCCAGTTCGGGACAGAGGACAATGAGTGGGTTACCGGTGTTGCCAGGGTTGGCGACGCCTGGTATCTGGCTGCCGATATTGAAGTGGATACGAGTTGGCGGCCGGCATTATTGACGCGCAGGAATGAATCGCTCAGTCGGGTTGATCTGAATCGTGCCGGAACTGCCCAGTTCACCAGAGGCTTGAGCGTGAACGCGCACGGCATCGCGGTGTATGGCGTGACGCACTACGGCGGCAGCCAGCCCAGGCAAGCCTTTGTTCAATTCCTTGACAGAACCTGAACCTGGCGGGACCTGCTTCGAGCCCGGCCTGAGAGTTCGGCAACTGTCTTTGAGGGAGCAGGGTCAGTGCTTTGTTGCCGGGCGGGCTTGTCGTGGAAAATGCGCGAAAAAACAAACGCAACTAACTGAAAGTATTTTGTTTTTGGTGCCGGAGATATGAATTTCCGCCAGTCTCAGTATGTCTCAATCTGTCGTAAAAACGCTATAAATGAAGAGGTTTCCTAAATTTCGTTGTTTCTCCCCGTTTCATGTTGTAGCATCCAATTGATTCTCCTATGTAGGGATAGAAATGGGGACCTGAAAGTTCGGTTCCCAAAAATGCGGTATCACCTTTGGGGTATTGACGATGCCGAGACTCGCGCGGGAGCTCACCGATGCCGAAGTCCGCCGCCTGAAATGGGCCAGGGTCCAATCGGGTAGCAACAAGGGGGCGGCCTGTACCAAACTGCACGCCGTCGGTGGCGTTGGAGGGCTCTATCTGCACTGTGCTCCACCCGTGTCCGCTAACACCACGTTTGCGCGCTCGTGGATACTGAAAACCCCTATCGGTAAAGACATACCTGAGCTGGGATTAGGTCCCTATCCTGAAGTAACGCTTTCCGTGGCACGTCAGAAGGCCCGGGAACTCAAAGAACAGATCAGGCAAGGCATTGATCCACGTGTGACTCGAAAGGCGCTCGCCTCGGCTCTGGTCGCCGAACAGGCCAAGGCAGTCACGTTCCGCACCCTTGCTGATAGGTTCATCGTTAAGAAAGGTAAGGAGTTCAAGACCGCAAAGCAAGTCCAGAAATTAACTTCACACCTCGAAACCTATGCCTATCCGATATTGGGTAATCTGCTGGTGTCCGATATCGGGCGGGCGCACATCATGAAAATGCTGACCCCCATCTGGGAGACCAAAACTGAGACCGCAACCAGGGTTAGAGCCACAGTCGAGCGCATCCTTGATATGGCTGGGGCAGAGGGGCTCCGCACTGGCGACAACCCGGCGCGTTGGCGTGGCAACCTCGACTTGTCCCTGCCTTTGCCGGACAAGGTGAGAAAGGTAAGGCATTTGGCCGCCATGCCCGTCGATGAGATCCCGCCATTCATGCACGTCTTGGCCACCAAGGACAGCACCGGTGCAATGGCACTGCGGTTCGCTATCCTGACTGCTGCCCGGTCCGGCGAGATACGCGGCGCCATGTGGAGCGAAATCGATTTCAAAGCCAAAGTCTGGACGATTCCGGGTGAGCGCATGAAAGGCGGTCGCGACCATAAGGTACCTTTGTGCCACGAGGCGGTAGATCTGCTGAAATCACTGCCCCGCGACCATGACTCCGAGGTGATATTTGTGAGCCCGACCGGCAAGATGTTATCTAATATGACCCTAACAAAGGTGTTAAAGGATATGGGGCATCAGGTCACGCAGCACGGCTTTAGGGCCACGTTCCGCACATGGGCACAGGAACACACTAGCTACCCAGAAGAAGTCTGCGAGCTCGCCTTGGCGCACGTCAACAGCGATGCCACCCGCGCCGCCTATGCCCGGTCCGAATTGATCGAAAAGCGCCGCAAGCTGATGGCCGATTGGGAGCGATTTTGCCGCGAAGGACTGCCATCCAAGGGTAAGGAGAATAAGATCCGGGCGCGCTAGTGATACCATTTAGAGGGTCGCAGGTGCCCGGTGAAACGCTTCGGCTGGTATTACTCGTCCTGCGCCGTGCTCAAGCGGAATGGCAGTTCTAACAGCGGGTTAGAACCCTACGGTCCAATCAGCGCTAACAGCCGAATCGGCTGGTGGTCCTTGAAGCACTGAATTACCGAGCGAGAGCCGTTGCGGCGTCGGCAAGATGATCCACAAGATGGCTGATAAACATGCGCACTTTGGCTGAGAGATGCCGGTTGTGTGGATACACCGACCAAACCCCCGAGTCCGTTGGGTTGAAGGCCTCCAGTAGTTCCCTCCGGGTACAGCGGCCCATGCGGTCAGACGCTGCGCGCGAGTCTGTGCCGGTAACTAGACCGTTTCTTCCAGCCGTTCATCAACATATCGACCCTCAATTGGATCGGATAGCCACGCCTCACGGAACTGCCCGCTCTAGCTTCAAAGACTGGTGCCGGCAGAACAATCGATTTCCCGATGAATGGTCGGAGCTGGCGCTGGCTCACGTCAACAGTGACCAGACCAGGGCTGCATACGCCCGTGGCGAGCTTTTGGAAGAACGGCGGGGCATGATGGAGGAGTGGGGGCAATTCTGCGAGCCTCGCCGCTCAGGTGGTGGTAGTGACACATAATCTGTTCGGGCAGACTTATTTGCTACCAACACTCTCCGCTCTGGTGGTTTCACAGTGGCGTCATTGTAGTAGTCCGTGCGTGAACTTTGTGCCCGCGCACAGCTGGATGCACCGCGAGACGCTTGAGAGTGGATGTACGGCGAAGAGTGTAGCTTGACCGAGTGGATGGAGGACACAGCCTCGGGACCGCAACTAAGCGGCAGCCTTGTTCAAAGAAAGCCTTTTCCCTTGCCCCGGTCAGCTGGTACCGCGCGGCGGATAGCCTTTCTCGCTAATGTAGGTCACACCTTTTTTGATCATGTCCAGATCGGGGCGACAGAACGGGGCGCTGGCAACATCACTGAAATGCAGGCTGCCGTCAGAACGCACGAAAAATATGCCGGGTTCCGCGAACGCGGCATCGGTTTCCTGGGCACTCAGGGGCGTTGAAATGAAGAGTCCCAGTTCACGCGCCTGTTCGATAGCGAGATCATAGGCGACGGTAATATCCAGATGCGCTTCTGCCGCAAATTTCTCGGCCTTTTCTTTGGGATCTGTCGATACCGCCACTAGCTGAACACCCATGGCCTCGAAGTCCGATTTCATACCATTCAATTGGCCCAAGTACTTCTGCAGATGGGGCAATGCAGGCCGCGATAAACCACGATCAACTGTGATTGGTTGCTGGATGGCTGACCCAGTGTTACTGATTCTCCAGTTATCGTGGGCAGGGCAATGCGGAGAAAGTCGCTGCCTGGATGTGGGATATTTCTCATTCCTGTATCCTTTTCAGGGTTGGCTGGTGGTGCAGATGCGTCAGCGACTGCACACCTCAAGTAGATGCATGTGGCTGAGTTTCGTCACAAGCCGCTCATTGTCTTGATATCCCTGATGTCTCCAAGGAAATGTTCAGACTATGTAACAAACACTACGTTTCGGAATCAATGACCCCAAGCCACAGCGACTCAGAGTTAGCGCTCACGCTGACGACTCGGGAATCTCAAAAGTGGGCGGTGCCGCGGATATCGTCGACGGCGACGCCGTTGCGGCGCATGATCTCGGCGGCTGCGCCCATCAGCAGCGCGGTATGCGATTCCTGATCGGGAAGCTTCAGGGTGCAATTGAAGAAAACGGCCCTGAGATCTGAAAAATCGGTGTTGTTCTGGTCGCAAAGCGCGGTTTGGTGTTCATGCAATTCCATCGGTTCTCCTAGCGTTCGCTCGCAGGTGTTATGCGCCACACTGAGTTGCCGACGTCATCGGCCACCAGCAGACCTCCACGCCCATCCACTGCCACCCCCACGGGCCGCCCACGGGCATTGCCGTCTGCGTCCACAAAGCCGGACAGTACCACCTTTATCGAACCGGTGGGCCGGCCGTCAGTGAACGGTACAAAGACGACTTCATAGCCATTCAAGGGTTGCCGGTTCCAGGAACCATGCAGGCCGACGAACGCGCCCTCGCCGAAACCGACCACGCCGCTGTTGTTGAAGGCCATGCCCAGCGGTGCCACGTGCGCACCGAGGGCAAAATCGGGCGAAACTGCGCTAGCCACCAGTTCGGGACGTTGCGGGCTCACGCGCTCATCGACATGCTGGCCGAAATAGCTGTAGGGCCAGCCGTAGAAGGCGTCCCTGCGGACCGAGGTCAGGTAATCCGGTACCATGTCGCTGCCCAGTTCGTCACGCTCGTTGACAACCGCCCACAGCGCATCTGTTTGCGGCTCCCAGTCCAGGCCGACCGGATTGCGCAGGCCCGAGGCATATACCAGGATCGCACCGTTGGCAGGATCGACCTCCAGTATCGCCGCGCGCATGTGCTCGGCCTGCATGCCGTTCTCGCCGATGTTGCTGTTGGAGCCGACGCCCACATACAGGTGCGTGCCATCGGCACTGACGAACAGGCTTTTGGTCCAGTGATGATTCAACTCGTCGCCCTTGCCGGGCAGGTCGGTAACCTTGGTGGGCTCCGCGGCAGTACCCCTCAGACGCCAGGAAGCGTAGATAGGCACGTAACGCCGTCGCAAATGCCTTTACCGTGCTACAGCTGTAGCGTTCCGCCTGGGTGCTGATCGCCTCGCGAATCGTGGCAACATTATAGTCTGCCGGCTGGTCGCCAAGGATGGGCAAGAGTGCAAGAAGCAACCGTTCGTGACTATCCAAGGTACGACAGGAAAGTCCTCGGTGACGAAGCATCCAGTCGCGAAATTGAATCAAGTGAGCCGGACGTCTGTCTTCCGCTTCCACCGCTGGGGCCCCGCCTGGTGTTGGAAGCGCGGCACGGCAGTGTCCCGACAGCGCCGGCGCG
>CAXBCH010000031.1:0-54571 GCA_963974125.1 uncultured Haliea sp.
AATTACTGCAACTTCAAATGACGTCTGTCAGGCGTAAGTCCGACAGGCTGCTAGTCAGACGGATACCTGCAACATATAAACGCATTTATCCTTCGCGATCAAGCTATCGCGATGAATAAAGTGTCGCGATTGGCGGACCGAGCTATAGGGGGGGGGGTCGGTGCAACACTTGCGGGAGATGTGCAAGCGCGCAACAAATCACACCCTATCCGCCCGGTGA
This sequence comes from uncultured Haliea sp., assembly GCA_963974125.1. Classification (GTDB taxonomy): domain Bacteria; phylum Pseudomonadota; class Gammaproteobacteria; order Pseudomonadales; family Halieaceae; genus Haliea. The sequence goes on from CAXBCH010000031.1 coordinate 221, forward strand.
TCGCCCCGGCACTCTGGGATCTCATATCACAGGAGTAGCCCATGACGCAGATCGATCCGCCCCTGACCGAACGCCAGCAATACTGGCTCCAGCATATCCGCGCCTGCGATACCGCCGGCAAACCCTCGGTGGAATACGCCAGGGAAAACGGTATTGGGGTCAGCGCCCTGTACGCGGCCCGCTTAGCGCTCGCAAATAAAGGCGCGCTGCTTCAGCCCGGGCCACCCCGGTTCCAGAAGGCCACGGTCGTCGGTGGCAGATTCAGTTGCCGAAAGCGGCGCTGGTCGGTTTCATTGGTGAGGTGAATGTAGGTAGCCTGGAAGCCGTATTGCGCACGGTAGCCGCATTGCCATGATGCGACCGTCGAATGATTTGCCGGAAGTCCATCTGTGCCGGGATGCGATAGACTTCCGCAAGGGCATCAACGGCATGGCGGTGCTGGTCGGGATAGTCTCGGCCTGGACCCCTTCTCCAAACATCTCTTTGTGTTCCGCAACCGACGCCCGAATCGTATCAAGATTCTCTACTGGGAACGCCGTGGCTTCTGCCTGTGGCAAAAGCGTCTGGAGAGGGCCCGGCTCCACTGGCCGTGTAAAGGCTTTGGTGGCTGAACACGTTGCTCGCGCTGATCGCCTGCAGGCTGACAAAGCGGCGGCGAATCAACACATCGTTCGTCTCGACGCCAAAGTCTTCTCCTGCCAGGAAGGTCCTTTCCCACTGCTTCCTCTGTGCCTGAGGGGGCCGTGACTGGTGCAGCGGTTGCATATCCAGAGTCACCCAAGCAGATCGTCTGCGATAATTACTCCCTGCTAAAGCACCTGACCCTGAACAGTGACTGTCTCTGTCGCGCGCCCCTCTACGTGTTCCGCGAAGAGTTGGCGAGTGAAACATTGCGTGAGGTCAAGACTCAGAGCCACCTCACCTGGGAGAGCGCCTGTTTGATACGACCGGAATCAGTGGAAACTCCGCTCGTAAAACTCGTAGTGGACCTCTTTGTTGAGGGGAGCCAACACTACACCCAGAGAGGCGCGAACAGTCTGCCATAGTTGACCACTACAGGATGCGTTATCCAGCCAGCACTTTGCCGGAGCGGGGACCAGCTCAACAAGCCCAGCGGGTATGGTGGCAGCAATGCACCAGCAGGGCTGCGTGCTCTCCGCCATGCAGGCAATCACTCCGCCATAGAATGGGCACGTGTCTTCAACCGCCTTCCCGAAGTGTCAGCTTGCCCAGCCGCTCCCCCACCAGAAGATGTTGGTAGCCTTCGCCCTTCGTGTCCCTTGGCGCATCGAGGGTAAAATCTACCGTATCCTGAAACACCATGACAAAGTCGGAGCCCCCGAACGCAAAATGCCCCAGCATGTCGCCCTTCTCCACCTGCGCCCCCGGTTTGACATTGTCCTCCAGGTTTACTGAACTGACCGCTGACATGCCTATGGGCAACAGCGCCACCAGGCCATACCTGTCAGTTTCCAGAATCACACAACCCCTGGTCTCAATGCTTTGCCATCCCAATCTTTCCGAGGGGTCAAAGGCATAGCGATTATTGGCCGCATCCCACCAAATGGAGCCGCCCGTTGCACTTACGCCAGATAGGATGCTCACCTCCCGGATGGTTCCGCCCAGTGGGAAATGGTAGCGATGGTAGTCGTTGACGTTGAGGAATGAATGGGTAAACGTGCCGTTTGCAAAGGCATTTCGATACTCGCTGTCCTCACCGATAAGACGCGTTATAGAACGGAGACTCGAGGCTTTTACCGGCACGGGATCCGGCGCGACGAGATTGGAGTCCCCGTCAATCGCCCAGACGCCCTGGGGCACCGAATCAGCAAAGGAAGCCACAACACTGTCATCCAGCGGTGCTGCAATGGGACGCATCGCGGGTGATTTGAGATAGCGCGCAAAAAATTCGTTGAATGTGCTCCAGTTGCCGGAATCCTCGTACCAGTCATTTTGCAACCCGAAGGCAGGGTCGTTCAGGGCCATTTCGTAGTAGGTTTCGTTCCAGGACCCCGGCCCATCGAGAAAACTGCCCCAGGATTGACTGAAGACATTCAACCAGGATGCAAAGGGCTCGGCGTACTGCAGGGTGTTATTGACCAATCCCTTGCCCTCCAATTCAGGCAACGGCTGCTCAACCAGAAAATGAAAATACACCAGGCTCTGGTAAATGTTGTCATATATTTCCGGATAGTCGGGCTTCTTCAACAGCGCCCAGGGCATCGCTGTTTCAGCCCAGGATACAAAATCGAAGTACTCTTCCAGGCTTTGCGCAGGATTGGTATTTCGATCCGGATTGATCTGCCTGGCCTGTTCGATGGAAGCGGCCAGCATTGATTTCAGGTCCGGATTTGCCTCGACCAGTGCCATCAACTCGCTGGCCGCCGGTCCGTAACTAGCCGCGCCACCAGAATCGCCTTTGGCACCAGCGGCGAGCAGTGCTGCAGTCAACAATACCGCCATTACGGCAAACTGATTGAACCGGGTGCGGAACCTGAAATTCTTCGTATTCATAGATGTTCCTGCATACAGATATGGCAACCGATACACCGCAAGCATAGTCGGAATTTTGCAAAGGTACAGCAACCGGCCAAAGCCCCGCCTGGCTCATGTAGTGTTCATGACTCGTCGCTACGAGGAACACCATCGCTTCGCTTCGCCAATCTCGACGTACTGAAACCAACTGTTGCGGATACCGATTGCTCATTTGCCCTGTACCTGGCGCGGCTGCCTGTGGCAAGATCCGGGGGACTGTCAAGGAGAGCCCAAGCATGAGGATTGCCCTTCTGCTCGCTGCCTGGCTGACGCCGGCCCTCATCGCGGGCGTCCTGGGCTGGACGGGTATCTGGGGAACGGGTAGTGCCCTGGTCGAGTATCTCATCCCGCTCCCGGTGGCCGGTGGGGCCCTTCACGTACCGAGCTTCGCCGTGCTGCTCGGGGTTGTCTTCTCCCTGGAGCGGCGCCGCGCCGGCACTGCTCGCCTGGTCGCCGTGGCCGCCTTCGCCGCCTGCCTGGGCGCTCTGGCGGCGCAGGTAGACGTCGAGCGCCTCGGCGGCTGGCTGTTCACCGACTATCAGCCCCATGGATCACCGTTGCGTCTCGATGGCAACCCGTTGCTGCTGTTTATCGCCACGGATGCGTTCTGGGCCGGCGTCTACGCCCTGGCGGTCGCGCCGTCTCCGCCCCGGGCGGCCTGGCTCGCCGTGCCCCTGGCGCCGCTACTGGTGATCGGCCTCGCCGTCATCGACTACGGCACCGGCGCCCCGGTTTTCACCATCGGTGGCTCGTTCCAGGGACCGTCCCGCGGCCAGGTCACCGAGGTGGTCTACACGAATGCGCCTTACGATGAGCAGCGCCTGCTGCAGTGGCTTGAGTCCAAGCCCGGCTTCGCGCGCCCCTGGCTCACCCCCAACGCCGAGCACGTGGCGCTGGTGTTCAGCAGCAGCCTCCAGGCAGTCAAGTCGCGCAGGCTGGATGCCCTCGGCGGAGCCGACACCGTGGCCACGCTCTGTCTCTACGAAAACGACCAGCGCGTCGAGCCCTACCCCGGTTTGCACGACTGCTTCGCGGGCCACGAAACCACCCTGGAGACCCTGCAGCGTCTCACGGCAGCCCAGCAGACCGGCCTCGGCGACGACATCGATCAATGGGCCGCGCGGGTCGCCCTGTGCCGGACGGTGGAGCCGCCCCCGGAACGCTATTTCGACATTGAGCGTGTGGCACTGTGCCGCAACATGGCGAGGAACTTTCAACGCGTGCTTGAGCGGGCCGTTGGACGTTACGGAGAAGAATCAGGCCAGGTTGCCTACCTCAGGGCCACGGCCGGGGATTACGCGGTGCCCCAATGATCCTCGCCGCTGGCCTCTCGCAGGGTCATCCCCTTGAGCGGAAAACTCTCCGATTCGGCGTTGAAGGATTGGGAGCTGGAAACGGTCGCGCGACAGAACGAAGTCATCACAGCACGATTGGAAAAACAAGCGCGACGCAAACAATGGCAGGAAGCCAACCCCGACCGTGTGATCACATCGCCTCAAACAAACCCACCAGCTGCAACAGAGTAAATGCGCCTCAACGCTTGCGTCTATTCCAATTCGATGGGGCGCTGGCGGGCACCGGTGGCCTGCGCGAATCTGCCTCAACACAATGGGTGAGTGCTGATACAGGTCGTGGTGTACTCGAAATCATCAACTTTGCACTCACAGACTCGCAGCCGGATGCGAAGGCCCGCATGACCTGCCTTAAGTTTCAAGCGTGTCTGACCTGGTCACGATTGAGTGAGGCAGAAGAACTTGCCAGGGCATCAGAACATGAACGAAGAGCGAGAGAACTTGATGCACAGGTGCTCAGTTTCTCAGCTGTCGAGCAGGAAACCTTTTACTGGCGCGACGGCGCAGTTCATGCACAGAAAGTGTATGGCATGGTGCCAAAATAGCCGCGTTGCTGCCCGTTAAGGCCGGATGAAGACGGGTCCTTTCCAGTCACATAGGCGACAGCTCATCCCGATGTACATCACTCTGGCGCAAAGCGGGACCTGAACGACGCCGGGTCCTGGTTGTAGCGACGCACACAGGCCTGGCAAATGCAGGCCTTGCCCTTAGCGGGAGCGGGGACCAGCTCAACAAGCCCCGCGGGTATAGTGGCAGCAATGCACCAGCAGGGCTGCGTGCTCTTCGCCATGCAGGTATTCACTCCGCCACAGAATGGGCACGTGTCTTCAGCGTCGACCGCCGTCATGGACAAACCTCCCGATATTGCGTCCCGAAAACCTGCTGCGACATTTCCGCCAGCTCGCTTGCGCTCACCGGCCGGGTGGCGCCCGGTTGGAGACCATCCAGGGGCACAGGCCCCACCGACACCCGGTGCAGCGACAGTACCTTGTTTCGAAACGAACCGAACATGCGCTTCACCTGATGATACTTGCCTTCGACCAGTGACAGCCTGGCCCGATACGGGGAGAGTATTTCCAGCCGGGCCGGCAGCGTGGTGATGCCTTCACAGGCAAAGTAAATACCTGCTTGAAACGCGTCCACGTACTCCCTGTTCAGGGGCTCGGACACACTCACCTCATAGATCTTGGGAAGTTTCGTCCGCGGTGAGCTGATCCGGCTTGACCACGCCCCGTCATTCGTCAGCAGCACCAGGCCCGTGGTATTGAAATCCAGGCGCCCGGCGATATGCAGCTCATCCTTGCGCGGGTGCTGAACCAGATCCAGTACCGTCGGGTGCTTGCTGTCCTTGGTCGCACTGACGACACCCGCGGGCTTGTTCAAGGCCAGATATACCGGCTCCTCGCTCTGCAGGCAGACACCATCCAGCTCGACCCGGGTGAACTTCGTCACCACCTGCTGAACGGAATCCGCCACCACGCCATCCAGCAGTATCCGCCGTTGCGCCAGCAACAGGCGAGTGTCGGCCATCGAGTAATCGCTGTTTCGGCTGATAAAACGATCGAGCCTGGTGGTATAGGGCTTCATGGCAGGCTGGCGAAACTCTGCATCGTTCACGCGGGAGTCCGGTTATCCGCTTGCCGGTTTGTCGGGGGAAAAACCTGTTCGCCGTTTATTTCCACACGGATTCTTTTGAGCACCAATTCGCAGATACGCCACTCGCCATCCTCGCAACGCCGGTATTTTTCATAATACCAGCCCGTCCCCCAAAGTCTTTGGCCACCTTCATCTTCTGGCCACCACAGCATATCTTCCATAGCCCAAACAGCGGCGGCCTTATCCGGACCGGTGATGGCAATCTCCGAGCTGTGACCGTGGTGGACCGTCTGGACGTTTTGCAGGATCGGGGACAGATAATCGCGAAACGACTTGCGGCCCGTGATGATGGGGGAGCCCTCCTGTGTCGTATCGATGTGAACATCTTCACAAAAGACGTCTTCCCAGGCATCCCAGTCTTTCTGATCCATTGTGCGGAAATAGCGTGCCTTCAGCTGGCGTATCTGCTCAATATACAGGAGCGTTTCGGAATCCATAGCGAGAACCCCAGTTACAGGTTGCAGGGAAGCTGTTGGCCCCCGAGCTTAACAGAGCGGCGCCCGAGGAGCATCGGTGTTCAGCCTCGTTCCAGGGCAATGACCGGGATCTCGCGCGTCGTAAGGCTTTCATAGTGGGCATAGGTGGGAACCTCGACTTTGAGCTCCTCCCAGACCCGAGCGCGTTCCTCGCCGTCCAGAAATCGCGCGCGCACTGGCTGTGGTCGCCGCCTGATACGAACCAGAGCATCGGGATTGGCGCGCAGATTCATGGCCCAGTAAGGGTCAGTGGGGGCCCCGCCCTTCGATGCGACCAGCAGGCGCTGGCCGTCGCGATCGAAATAGGGCACTACCACTCCCCGGGTGCGACCGCTGCGTCGACCGGTGGTTTCCAGGTAAAGCACAGGGCCGGGAGCAAAACCACTGGCCCGGGCAAACACCCAGGTGGTCAGGGAAAAACCCGTCCAACGGACCAGAAAGCGATCCAACGCGAGTCCGGCCGGAGACATAACAAAACGCTGAATCATGGCGCAACCTCTCAACTGTTACCTGTAGCAGAGCCGTGCGAACTCAGCCGTGGTCAGATTGATCTCGATCCGCATTGTGACTTCCTCTCTTATTCCGTCGTCAGCCCTTGCCCTCCATCTTCGCCTTGAGATCGGCGAAGGGATTATGAGTTGCGCCCTTTGCTTTAGCGGCACTGGTGCTGCCATACCGCACAAAGCTTTCAAACTTGCTGTGTTCTTCGTCATGGCAGTAAAGACAAAGTAGCTCCCAATTGCTGCCATCGCCGGGGTTATTGTCGTGATTATGATCGACATGATGGACGGTCAGTTCCGACAAATTTCTACGGTCGAACTCTCGCGCACAGCGACCACAGATCCACGGGTAGATTTTCAGGGCGCGCTCACGGTACCCGGACTCCCGCTTGGCATTGTATTCAAGTTGTTCGGAACGAACTTGCTCGAAGCTTTTTGATGGTGGCCTGTGCTCACTCATGACTTTCCAGTCCCAATCGGATTATGCAACCCGATGACAATTACGCGGTAGGTAGAGCCGCTATCGGATGCCCTTCCGTCAATCATAGCGGTTAATGAGGCTGGGATCAGCCCACAACCCCCACTTCCTGACCCGCACCTCGTCCCCAGCCGATTCGTAGCGTCGTCACATGGCCTTCGGCAACGTGACATGCGAACTCATACCGCGTCACTCCCCGGCAAGGCCCGGCTTGTCCGGCCAAACAACACCGTCGCAATCAGCCCGATAAAAGCAAACCCCGCCACGACCGCAAATACATGCTGGTGCCCCGCGGCCCCGGGAGAGGAATCGATAAGCCAGCCCATCAGCGGGCCCATGAAGATATCCGGTGTGAAGCCGACAAAGGACACCACGCCCACCGCAGTGCCGGTCTGTATTAGCGGGACATTGCCCTCGCCGAAAATGGCGAAATACAGGCCGCGCAAACCATAGATACCGGCACTGGTGCCTGCGATGGTCGCCAGCAACAGCCAGGGCAGTCCGGGCACGATCAAACCGGCCGCGATCGCCCCGCTGCCCAGCATGACGACGGCAAAACTCCACAACAGCATGACCGCGCCGCTGAACCGGTCCGCCAGCAATCCCGCGCCGATGGCCGCGACCGGGCGCATCCAGAACGAAACAGTGCCGATAGTGGCGGCCTCCACCTCATCGTAGCCGAAGGCGTCCCTGGCATACAGGGAAAAACCATCGGTGCTTTTGTAGGCCACGTAAGCACACAGCACGATGACCGCCTGGCACCAGACCGTGGGCATGGCCATGACCTGCCGCAGGGACCGCAAGCTCACCCCGGTACCAGCGAGGGTATCGGTCCGCGGCGTGGGCGGCACGAACAGCCAGACCAGCAGTGCCGACAGGACACAGATCCCGGAAAACCCCTGGATGATTGCAGCGAGCGCCTGCTCGCGCTGGGCCAGGGTCGCGGTTTCCACATCCGCCGGCAACAGGGCCGCGAACACCAGGACCGATACCGACGACATGACCGCCGCGAACAGGCCCCGGCCTCCGTCCAGCAGGCCAAAGGTCCTGCCCTGGTGAATACTGCCCAGCTCGCGGGTGGTTTTGATCAGGGCCCCCCAGAACAGCAGGATGGTAGTCAGCCCCCAGAATCCGTAGAGCAGGGTCAGCACGCCGATGGGCGGGATGGCGACCATGACCGCCCCACCGAGGGACGTCGCCAGCAATGCCGCCACCAGCAGGTTGCGGGCGGAAAAGCGGTCTGCCATCGGGCCGCCGGCGAAATAGGACACCATGGCAATGACGCCATACAGGGAAAACGCGGTACCGAGCTGAAGGTTGGTGATGCCGAAAATGTCGATGAAAGTGGGACGGAAAATGCGCGACAGGACAAAGGGCAGCAGAAAGATGGCCTCACCGGCAATGATGAGGGCGGCGAGCGCCAGGAATCCGGAATTTCCACGGACTCTGTCCCTGGTTGTCTCAATGGCAGAGATAAGAACACCTGTTTTTATTCATCCGGTACATCCCGGGATCGCACGCCAGAAAACAGGCAGTGCAGCTCCCGAAAGCGGGAATGTTCAGCCCTGGGCGAACTCGGCTCGCATTTTGATAACGGCAGCTCTCAACCAGTTGCCCTGCGAAGATCTCCTGCTGTTCTGTCACGACCATGTTCCTTGCTGGCATAACTCGTCTGAATCGCTGATGTGTAAAGTGGATTCACTCATGAGCCAGTAACTTTAGACCTGAAGTGTAACGAGGAATTTGCACACAGTGGCGCTCCATACACTATAGTGTAAACGTGATTCGTTGCCAGCCCCGGAAGCTTCTGGCCAAATCTGTCAATCGGAGAGGACACATGTTTTCAAGACGCAACTTTCTTGTCGGTTCCAGCATGCTGGCCGCATCCGGTGCAGCGCTTTGCTCGCCACCAGCTGCTGTCGGTTTAGCCCCTGCTGCCGCAGCCGCACCGCTTGCCGGCGTAGCGGATGCCAATGCCCAGTCCTATGTGCGCTCGCGCCGTGAGTGGCTGAAGAACCATGACCCGAAAGTGTTCCTGGGCTACCCGGCCAACATGAACAAACCGCCGGATGGCTTCTTCAGATGGCGAGAGCAGCTGGCCTCGGTGGAGGTAGGTCAGCGCAACATGAACAATGTCGGCGATCCCTTTTACCATCCCGGCAATTTTGACACGCATTTTCTCGAAGCCGATACCATTACTCGCTTCGGCGCCCGCTACGGCTTTCCCGCCGACGACATCTGGGGCTTTATCTCCAATAGCGGCACTGACAGCAATGCCCACGGCGCGCTGGTGGGGCGCACCTTGCTCAAGGCCAGAACGGGTGTTACTCCGCGCGTGTATTACACCAGAGAAGCGCATTATTCGATCCAGATCATTCGCGACCTGCTGGCCATGCAGGAGGTGCTGGTTGCCACTGACGAAACAGGGGCCATGGATATGGCGGATCTGCGCGCCAAACTAAAGGATAACCGCGACGCCCCGGCTCTCATCCTTGCTACCATTGGTACTACCCTTAAAGGCGCGGTCGACGATATCGACGGGATAAACGAGGCCCTGGAGGGCTACGAATCCTACATCCATCTCGATGCAGCGCTGTTTGGTGGCTACCTGCACGCCACCGATTACGCCGCCGACCTTCACAAACTGGGCAAGTCCGGCAAGCGTTATGACTCGATTGCGGTGTCCTGCCACAAGTTCTTTGGTTACACCGGCGCGGCAGGTATATTTGTTGCCGGCAAGAAGGACTTCGAGGAATTTCGAGAGCTGTTTGCGTCGGTCCATGACCCGGCCTACATATCCCATGTACCTGGCACCATCACCTGCTCACGAGATGCGGTAAAACCGGCAGAATTTCATTACTTCAGCACGGCGGAGTCTCTGCTACAGCAGGAACGCGATGCCAGGCTGGTGCTGGATAACGCCCGCTACCTGCTGGCAGAGATGCAGAGCCACTTTCCCGAGTTCAATCCGGTGCTGGCCGACAAGCGGTCGAATACGGTTTACTTCGACAATCTGTTCTCGCGAGAGCTGAAGAAAAAGTGGACCCTGGCTACCGTAAAAGCATCAGAGGCCCACGGAAAGTCACTGGCCCATGTGGTGGTTATGCCCCATGCGGAAAAACCCTTGCTGGACAAGTTCCTCAGTGACCTCAACGAGGACCGCAAGCGCGCCTAGTGCCTGGCGTGCCAGTGAACGCCGCCTGGCTCAACTGGGCATACCCGACAGCGCTGGAATCGCCGCCGCCAAGCGCCTAACATCGGCCCTTCAGTATCTCGATCATTCATGCGGAGCAACAACGATGCAGCAATTGGAGATTTCCCCGCTGGAAGGAGGTATCGGCGCCGAGGTCCGGGGCCTGGACCTCAACCGCGAGATCAGCGACTCGATGCGCGAGGCCATGGTGGAAGCCTGGCTGGATAAGGGCATCCTGCTGTTTCGCGGCATTGGCGACAGCCCGGAAAAGCAGCTGGCGCTGAGTCGTGCCTTCGGTGAGCTGGAAGTGCACCCGATCGAGAACATCCGGGTTGAGGGCTACCCGGAGCTGATCTGGCTCTCCAACCGCAAGAGCGACGAAACGGCGCCTGTGTATCACTACGACGGGGTTGCCACGGTTGGTCGCATTCCCTGGCACAGCGACCTCGTTTACACCACCACCCCCAACCGCGGCGCCCTGCTGCGCATGCTGGAGATGCCCTACTCCGGTGGCGAAACCGGCTGGATTGACACCGCGGCGGCGTATGATGCCCTGCCCGACGCTACCAAGGAGCGCATCGAACACCTCGAGGCGCTGTTCCGCTTTATCGCCGATCCCCGGGAAATGCGCTTCGGACGGCCCAACGTCGAGCGCCATGACGAAACCAACCTGGAAAGGGAAAAAGCCTTCTATCCGCATTTCCCGGACACGGTCCACCCGCTGGTATGGCGGCACCCTGTCAGCGGCCGCAAGGCCCTGTGCGTCAGCCCGCTGCATCTGCGCGAGGTGCTGGGTCTGCCGGCGGAGGAAGGGGACGCTCTGCTGCACGAACTGGTCGCCCACGCGACCGACTCGCGCTTCAGTTACGTGCACCACTGGCAGCCCAATGACATGGTGTTGTGGGATAACCTGCGCAGCATGCACCGCGCCTTTGGCAACCCGCCAGACGCCTCCCGCCTGGTACACCGCACAACGCTGAAGAGCACCGTGGCGATGGGGCGATTGATGCACGCCGCAAGCGCCTGATCGGTGCGTGACTGACCTGCGACACTGGCAAGGACACTTCTCATGCACGAATTTATGAAGCGATTGCGCCGGGACCACCGGAACCTGAACAGGCTCTTCGATATGCTTGAGGAGCAGGTGGCACGCTACGACATGGATTCGACGCTCGAACCTGATCTCCTGCTGATCCTGGATATCATTGCCTATCTAAAAGACTATCCAAGAATCTATCATCACCCGCTGGAGGAAGAGGCAATCGCGCTGATGGTTGAGCGGGACCTGGGCGACAACTCAGCCAACGAGCTTATCCACGATCAACATCAGAAGCTGGAGCAGGCCACCGAACGCCTTTCGACGCTATTCAACATGATTGTCAATGATCAGCCTGTGCCCATAGAACAGACCCAGGAAGCCCTGGCCAGCTACCTCGAGATGTCGCGCAAGCACTTGCAGGCAGAGGAGGACAGGCTGTTCCCGGTAATGGAGAAGGTACTCGGCAATGACGAGTGGGAACTGGTGGCTTCGCGCCTCCCCGAAGGCCTGGATCCGTTGTTCACCGAAAATCCCGATGATGCATTCGTTGAGCTGAGAAGGAGAATGTAATTTGCATGGCTCCGATCACGTAAAACCGGAATCCCATCTTCATTCTTGATGTTGCTGGGGTTCAGGTGCCTTCGTTGAGGAGACGCCGCCGAATACTGCTGATCGCCTGCATCGGGTTGAGTCCCTTGGGACAGACCTGGGCACAGTTCTCGATATCACGGCACCGAAAGACACTATAGTGATCGTCCAGGGCCGCCAGCCGCTCGGTTTCGGCGGTGTCCCGACTGTCCTCAAGAAAACGCTGCGCCTGCAGCAAGACCGCGGGGCCGAGATACTTGTCTGGATTCCACCACCAGGACGGGCAGCCGGAGGTGCAGCAACCACAGAGGATGCATTCGTAGAGCCCGTCCAGGCGGGCGCGCTCCTCGGGAGATTGCAGCCGCTCTGTCGCCGGTAGAGGCTCATCATTGATAAGCCAGGGCTTGATCTGACGATACTGATCAAAGAAGTGCGTTTGATCCACGACAAGATCCCGTATAACCGGCATGCCAGTCAGGGGTCGAATCACCAGGGGAGCATCCGCTGCCTTCCTTACCGAAGCCACCCCACTGCCGTAGTTGTTTTTCTGTGCAACCCAGGTACCCGCCAGTATATCTGACACCAGAGATACACAGGCCAGGGCATTCTGGCCATTGATATTCATGCCATCGGAGCCGCAGACACCCTCGCGGCAGGAGCGGCGGTAGGTCAGGCCGGGATCGCGTTCCTTAAGATGCTCCAGCACATCCAGCACCATGCACCGCCGGAAACTGTCTTCCACCTGGTAGTTTTCCATCCGGGGCTCGGAATCCAACTCCGGATTGTAACGGTAGACCTGGACCTCAATCATTGTCTCACTCCCGTTATTGATCGCAGAACCGGAGGTCCTGCCCGATACGGAAATCTACCAGGCCTGCCAGGTACTGTACCGTGATCTCGGGGTGCAATGCGATGATTGACTCCATTCAGTACATTTCAAGTCGGCCGATATCCCGCACCTGAAGTCGTATCTCGGCATCCTGATTGTTCATTAGTTCGGTAAACAGTTCGGTCTCACTGGGAGTCTGTGCCAGCTCCCGACGCATGCGGTACATGTCCTTGAGCGTCTGGTTGGCCGCCATGGCATTAGCCAGAATGTCCTGAGCATCCCGACAATCGACACACTGTGGAACGCGGTCCAGCACACGAGGGTGCACAAAATCCGAGCTGTCAAGCAACCAGGTATCAAGCACTCCGGTCTTGTCATCTTCAAGGAATCTTACAACGTTCTGCCCCATGCGCCGCTCTCGGTCGGCCAGAAAATCCAGCGCCATTTTCATACGCTCGTCGCCCTGATTGCTGGCTAAATGCGTATACCGCGCAGCCAGACTTTCATGGAAATCGCACACCCATTGCAACAACTCTTTTACCTGGCGAAAAGCCATGAATATTTTTTCTCCACATGAAAACGAAAGCACCTAGCATGAACGTACTCTTGTTTGCCGGAGGTCGCGAGCCATATTTTCACATGGCTTTCAAAGAGTCTCAATTTAGATGTATATTATATGCATCTTATTAACCGTAAGCCACCCAAGGGGAAATCTGAGGGGCGCAGCCATGCCCGGCAACCACAAGCCCGGTCGCACTGCCACTACGCTTGGAGACCAGGGCGCAAGCAGTGGACGGAGCTATCGAACTTCGAGGGCTTTTTCCAATGGGAAGGGCCGGCGCCACGACAAAAGGAGCGCACTATGAAATCCGTTTCTACACCGCTACTTTCGATGTTGGTCGCGGGCCTGCTGAGTCTGCCCGCAAACGCGATTGCCGAGTCCGTTCGTGCCGACAGCTGGCTGCCTACACTGCAGACGGAGACTCCCGAGCAGGGCTTTGAGCTGGCGGTAAAGCTTTCCCGCATGGGGGTAAAGACTACCCAGCCGGACATCGACGTCCTGAAGCAGGGCCGTGAGCAGTATGCAACCGATCCGGATGCGCTCATTGATGCATCCGAGGTAGTCGCAGTTCACTTCAGCACCATTGCGGCGGCCAATGACTACTGGCGGGACGAATAGGTCCCGACCGATACTGTCTGCAGGGATAGCCAAGGACCTAGGTGCCGGCAGCCATCACTTTGTATCGAGCCCGTCGAAACGCTCGCTGACGTAGCGGCTGTGGCAGGTAACACAGGCCTGCGTCAGTTGCCCGAATACCTGCAGCTGATCCGCGGTATCTCTCCTGCCCCCACTGTCGGAGAGCTGGGCCGCCAGTGCGTGAAACCCCTGGTCCAGCTGCAGAAACCCGTCGGGAACAGCGGCCGTCAGTGCCTTGCGCTCGTCCGGGGTGATGGATTGTTGCAGAATGAAGCTGTCATGGATGGCTTTGCCCTGCTTCTCCACGACTTCGTGTTCGCCACGAACAATGGCCCCATGAATGACTTGCATGGCCGCATCAATTTCTACCATTTCCTTCTGCAGCAACGAGCGGACCTCAGGGGGCAACTCAGCGGTGACGTCCTGAGCTGATGCAGGTTGGGCCAGAAAGCTGAGACACAGAGTACCGAGGGCAAAAAGTTGCTTGTTGGTGAAAGTCATAACCTGTCTCCAATTACCTTTGGGCGCCTGAATGGTTATAACACACGGGCGACGCAGTTTCGTTTGGGCTTGCATCCTCCTCCATCTCCGCCAGCAACACTTCCCGCAGGGCCACGGCCTGGTTGTGCTCGCGGTCCCGGGCAGTGAACACCAGGGTCACCGGGCCCTGTCGACAATAATCGAGTAGTTTCGAAAGTGTCTCGGGCACTTGGGCAAGCTCATCGCGGTAACAACGACGGAATTCGGCCCATCGCTCAGGATCGTGGCCGAACCATTTCCGCAGTTGAGTGGACGGCGCCACTTCCCTGGCCCACCAGTCCAGTCGCAGGTCCGCCTTGCGCATGCCGCGGGGCCAGACTCTATCCACCAGAATGCGGGAGCCGTCCTGGTCTTCCACCGGGTCGTAGACACGCTTGAGCTGGATCGGATCAGTCATTGTTTTCATCCTTAAAACGATTTCGAGCGGAATACGTGTTTTCTATACAGGGTGCGTTTCTTCAGACCCTGCGGTCGCCCTCACTCTGGAGTCCGGCACATCAAGCAGCAACTGCGCGGCCAGCCAGACCAGCGCAACCGACCAGGTCACAGCGGCCAACCAGAGCGCTTCGACTCGAACCCCGGTAACGGTATCTGCTGCCAGCCGTGCCAAGGTAGCCATGGTCAACAACAGCATGATGCCAAACATCAATACGGCCGGCGGTGGGCGCTTCCACTGGCGATGGTAATGCTGGCGAGCCATGACCACAGAAGCGAGAGTACCCAGTCCACCCACGGTCACCAGGTGCAGTGCCGTCCGCTGTCCCGCTCCCTGCAGCACGGTCGCCCCGAACACGACCAGGCCCAGAGCGACCCAGCCATACCCGATACCGGCTGCCCAGAGGTCAGGGCGCCGGCACCGCCAAAGCCGCCAGCGCAGCAGACGGATAGCGGCTAACAGGCCCGCCACGACCATCAGGGTGCCGGCCACGGCCCGGGTGAGAGGAAATGGAAGTGTTGTCACTGCCGCGGCAAGGAGCAGCAACAGCAATGCCTCGAGTCGCGGTTGCACCCTGGCATCAAGCTGCAGACCGCGCTCGCGAAAGGCACCGGCGGCGGCCGGGGCAATCAGACGCCCGCCCATGAACAGCATCAAGCTGGCAAACAGCAGCGCGCCCAACTCAGCCAGCGGTATCCGGACACCCGCCAGCCATAGCAGCGGCAGCACGGCGATCGCGCCAAGCAGCGGCATGACGGCCTGGTTGCGCCACTTGCGGGCGTGTCGGAAACGTGGAATCACCACTGTGGCCAGCATCAGGGCAAAGACTGGACTCAGCAGTTGACCGGGCAGAGAAGCCGGAAAAATTACAGCGGCAACGCGGGCCGCCAGCCAGAGTCCCGCCATTGCCAGGAGCCAGTGCCGGGATAACGGCCCCAGCAGATAACCGCTGACCAGCGCCAGGGCAAAACCGAAGAACATTTCCCGACCATGACCGGCACCCACCAGACCTGCCGGCCAGCCACCGCCGGTCATCGCCAGAACGGATAGCGACCCGGCCAACGCGCCGTATAACGCAGCCAACGGGAAGAACACGCGAGCCGCATCAGTGCGGCTCGGAATTGTGCATCTGGGCGATGGTCCGTGCATCAGCTGACCACTTATACATGCATTTGTTATACATGTTATAGCCTGAAGGCTTCATTGCATAGCGACCTCCCCGCACCAGCAGCTGAATATCAATGCCAGCGAGTGGCATCACATGCCACGCGAGATCGTCCACCTGCACCCGGGAAATGGCCGTCGCGACCTGGGACAGGACGCCCCGGATTCAGCCGAGGACTCTCCGTTTTCCCAGCACCGTAGAGGTTTACATCACTCATGGGGGCACTACCCCTGCTTGACCTAGATCATGGCGGCTCTTCAGCAACCGGACTACTGTTCTACTCAGGGTGTGAGAATTCGCCCCGGGAGGTTATTGCGATGAAGACCGCATCTTGTCGAATCAACGTGAATGACCAGCACATAATCCAGCGGAGCATACAAAAATGCTGAAGAGAGTTGGTCTACCCAGGCGGCTGTTATGGACACTTATTGTCGGAAGTACCGCCACCACAGCGCAGGCAGATACGTTTTTCGTTGACGCCTATGGCGGTTTCATTTCGGGTACGGCCGTGGGAGGCGCGGGCGTCACCTATATTGATGATGCAGACACCGCGACGGGGGGTACTTTTGACATAGGCGCCGACGCCGATGGCCGCAACAGTGTCGGTGTCACCGTCGATCTCACCTGGGGTGCGGCGACTACGGTGAACGGGCCCTATGCAGGCCAGAGCGGCTATGCGCTTTCAAGGGTGGAAGATCAACCCATAGAGGATAACGGCCTGGCAGTACCTGTTGGCCGGCTGACGCACTTCAACGAGCCGATCAGTCTGGGGACGGAAATTCTCTCCACAGATATGGAGTGGACCATCGCCCTCTTCGCCAATCTGGCCGACGCGGGAAACGCGGAGGCAACCGGGGACGCCAACGCCGTTTACACGACTACTGGCACTTTCACCATCTACAACTGGGAGACAAACAACGCGGGGTATGGTCCGGGTGGTTTCCGTTTTTTTGACGGCAGCGCCTGGGTACCCAATCTGGCCGCGGACAGATGCCCCAGCGACCTGCCCGCCGGCACCCCGACCACACCGAATACCGGTCCAGGCGACCCGGCCGCAACTCAGATCTTCATCTCTGATGGCAACCCCAATGCATCGACAGAATGCCCCGACGCGCACATTTACACGCCGAAGAGCTTCCCCGGAGCAGGGTTTGAATACAATGGCAGCGCCTATCAGTTGCAGATCTCTGGCTTTTTCGATGATGCCGGCACGCTGACTGACACTTTCTGGGCCTGTGAAAACCAGGCTTGTTTTGGTGACATCCGTCTCTTGCTGCGAAACGTGACGCCGACACCGGTACCGGCTCTCACCACCTGGGGCCTGTTCGTGGGCATACTTGCCATGCTGGGGATCGGCGGCATGCATCGGCGCCGCCGGACTGCCGCCTTCACTTCCTGACAGTTTACTGCCCTGCCTCCGGGCAGGTACGCGCCTTTACGTGCACCAGGACGGCTGCTCCTGCACAATACGTGGACCGTTACGCCACTGATGCAAGGAGCAGCCCCCATGACCGACAACAGCGCACCCGGTGCGATCCCGGAACGGGAACTGCGCCTCGCCCTGGTGTGCTATGGCGGTGTTTCCCTCGCGGTCTACATGCACGGCATTACCCGGGAAATCCTCAAGCTGGTGCGCGCGTCGCGCGCCTACCATGCGCTGGCCGCGGACGAGGCGGCCAGTGCGCGCTACGAGGAAGAGAGCCGGCATCGCGGCGAACTGGACACCGAGGCGGTCTACTTCAAGCTGCTGCAGCAGATTGGCGGCAGCGTGCGGCTGCGGGTGCTGGTGGATGTCATCGCCGGGGCCTCCGCCGGCGGCATCAATGGCATCATGCTGGCACGGGCGCTGGCCTTCGACCTGTCCCTGGATGATCATCGCAAACTGTGGCTGGAACTGGCGGACGTCGATGAATTGCTCGATCCAGAGGCGCGGGCCAGTCGCTTGTCGAAGGTCTTCATGCGACCCCTGTTCTGGCTCGCCGGGTTGCATCAGCGACGACGGGAGCGCCGCCTGGGCAATGCCGGCAGCGACCCGGAGGTTCTGCACAACCTGTCACTGTTCATGCGCTCGCGCTGGTTCGAGCCCCCCTTCTCCGGCCCGCGCATGAGCGAAATGATGCTCGATGCCCTGGAGGCCATGGGCGAGGAACAGCCCGGCAGCGACGACTCCCTGTTGCCGCCGGGGCAGCCGCTGGAACTATTCGTGACGACGACGGATTTCTGGGGTCAACCACAGACCATTGCGCTGCACGATCCGCCCGAGATCACGGAACGGGAACACCGCCACCTGTTCCAGTTCCACCACCACTTCAACCAGGGCGGGGAAAGCAACTCCACCCTGGGGCGCGACCACCTGCCGTCGCTGGCGTTTGCGGCACGCGCCACCAGCAGTTTTCCCGGCGCTTTCCCGCCCACCCGGCTGCCGGAAATGGATGCCCTGCTGGAGCAACGGCGGCGGGACTGGACGGGAAGGGAGGCCTTCATCCGCGATCAGTTCAAGACCGCGCGCCGTGCCGGTGAAACGGCGGAAGATGCCGCCTTTATCGACGGCAGCGTACTGATGAACAAGCCGGTGTCGGTGGCGCTGGACGCCGTGCAGCGCCACCCGGCCCACCGCCAGACCGATCGCCGCCTGGTCTACCTGGAGCCCAACCCGGAGGTGGAGCGGGAGATAGACCACGAGATTCCCGGTTTCTTCAAGACCATCCTGGGCGCACTGTCCAACATCCCCAGGCACCAGCCCATTCGCGACGACCTGGAATGGATTGCCCACTTCAACGAACAGGTGCACCTCCATCGCGAGGTCGCCGACGGTGTCAGGGCCCAGGTCATGGCCAGCATGGGAGCAATGCTGGATGCCGAACTGACCGCTGCGCCAGACGCCAGCGCCATCGGCCGCTGGCGCATTGATGCCATCACCCGCGCCGCCGTCGACGCCGGCTATGCCTACGAGGGCTACACCCGGCTCAAGGTACTGGGACTGCTGGATGAGCTGGCGGTGCTGTTCCAGCACAGCACACGAGACCTGACCCGGGTGGACGCGGTCGCGCGCATGCAGGCCTGGGCGCGGATGAAACGGATACGCCCCATGGGTGAGACCGCGAGCAGCGCCCGCTATCGCGAGGCTGCCCCCTGGGTGCGCTTCCTGCGCAATTACGATATCCGCCACCGCATGCGCCGGGTGTTGCTGCTGATTCGGCGCAGCAATGAACTGTATACCGACCCGGTTGCCGCCGGGGCAGCGGGGCTGCAGGAACAGCTCGACCGGCTCAAGTTGCGCCTGTATCGCCGCGCGGAGCAGCTGCGCGAACACCTGAACTGGCGCAGCCAGAAGCTGCAGCGCTCCGGTGCCACCCTGCAGGGAGACCACCTCAACGCTTTCCTGGTGCAGCTGCGGGAGAACCTGGACCTGGTGGAATTCGATGACGCGCTGGACGAAGAGCTTGCGGCCTGGTGCCGCGAAGTGGACGACATGATCCTGGTGCGGGAAATCCTCACCGCGTACTTTGGCTTTGCCCAGTACGATGTGCTGACCTTCCCCATGACCCGGAGTCAGAACCTGGATGCCCTGGAAGAGATCAAGGTCGATCGCATTGCCGTGGACGACGCCAACACCCTGCGCCAGGGCGGCGCCAGGGAGGTACTGAAGGGCGTGCAGTTCGGCAATTTCGGCGCCTTCTTCTCACGCCGCTTCCGCGAAAACGACTACCTCTGGGGTCGGCTCACTGCCGCCGAGCGGCTGGTGGACATTGTCGGCAGCGCGGTGCCCGAGGCGATCGCGGCGGGCGTCGACCTCGCCGCGATCAAGAAGGCGCTGTTCCTGGCGATCCTCAAGGCGGAGGCGCCGCACCTGGACGAGATCAGTGAGCTGATCACCGAGCTGGAAGCGGAAGCCAAGGGTCTCTGAGGTGAAGAATCGGGGTCAGGGCGAATACCACACCGGCGAGGTGTAGGCCCGCTCCTGTAGAGTCGCGGGCTGCCCCGCGGCGTCCTCCTCGCCGAGGGCAATCGCGTCCAGCAATGAATGGCGCGGGGTCGGGATTTCCAGCACCCGCACGTAATAGAACGCCGCCTGCGCCGGATCGAAGTCCGGATCCTGCCACAGCGCGGCCAGCCGGGGCTCGCCAATGCTGTTGTCCCAGGTACCGCTGGCCACATTGACTGTATTGCCCACCGCCGGCAACTGGCCGCCTTCGGCACTGCGCTCACCGGACCAGGCCACATCATGGATGCGCTCATGCGTCACGCCCGCGGCGTCGATCCAGCCCTTTACCACCTGGATCCGGTCCAGGTTGGCGCCCAGCGGGTCACGCGTGGCCTGCACCAGAATTTGCGGGGCCAGGCCCGCCTGTCCCGGCGCCGGCAGCATGCCGCCCATCGGTACTCCTGCAGCCGCCGCCGCGCGCCAGTCTTCGGCCCCATCCACCTCGACCACCGGCAGGTTCCAGCCGGCGTAGAGCTGTACTCCGATGCGCGGGCCGCTGGTGGCATACACTTCACGCCGTCGCAGCGCTTCCAGGATGGATTCGCGGGTATTGGACTCCGCCCACACCGCCGCCAGGCCCGAGGCGGACATCGCCCAGCCGGTCGGGCCTTCACCCCCGTCCCAGCGATTGTTCTTGTTCTCGGGAATGGAGTCAGTGGCCAGTTTGCCGTGGAAGTTGCGCTCCTCCGCCGACGGCAAGGCAGTGTGTGAGTCGGTCGAGCCGATAAAGCCCAGGCGGTAGGGATTGACCCCGGTTGTCGCCTCCAGGCCCAGGCCCCGCAGCAGCGCCGGCCGCAGGTAGTCACCCGGCTTGGGCAGGTAGTCACTGGTGCCCTGCTGGATGTAGTAGGGATAGGTCTCGAAGTCGGCGAAAGGGTCGTCCGGGGACAGCGCCGGATGGGTCTCGGAGTCACCCTTGATCTGGGTGATTTCCGCCACCGGCTCCCAGTAACTGCGCGTCTCCGCCCACTCCGCGCTTGCCGGCTCACCGCGCAGGGTCTGGTCGTCGAACATGAAGCCCTTGGAGATGTTGGAGTTGTGCGGAATGGCGACAAAGTCGTCCCCGGTCGCGGCGGCAGTTTCCGCCAGCCAGCGCCACAGGTCCTCCGGGTAGGGGCTGTCATCCAGCCCGAAGGGCTGGTATTGCTGCGCGCTGCTCGCGTCGCCGTCGGTTACCACCACCCGGTGCAGGTTGGCGCCGCCGGGTATGGAACTCCACTCCCAGCCGATCATCGCGGTAAAGTTGCCGGGGTCGTTGTAGCGTTCGGCGGCGTCGGTGATCTGGCGCCAGGTATCCGCCTCTACCCTGGGCAGGGGCGGGATCATGCTGGAGCCAAGAGGCTCGGCGGCGGCCGCCCTGGGATCCGCATCCGCCTCGGGCAGCACCGACATGAACAGCTCGCTGCCGCGTCCCGCATCCACCCGACGGCGCAGCAGCCAGCCGACGAAGCCGGCTTTCAACTGGTCTACGAAACCGGTTTCCACCCCTTCTGAGCCGTTGAAATACAGGTGCCTGATCACCCCGAGGTATTCGGCGTGATCGGAAACCACAAGAAAATCCAGCGGCGTTTCTATCTGCACCCGGGCCCTGTGGTAGGGGTGGATGACGGGCAAGCCCCGCGCGTAGCGGTAGGCCGTATCCGGATCCGCGAGCAGGTTGTTGTTGGCGAAGGCGTCAGAGGAGAAGGTAGTGTGCAGGTGCGTATCGCCCCACAGCAATTGCTTGCCCTGTGCTGTCGCTGTCAGTGGCAGCCACAGCAGCAGCGCCAATACTGTCCGGTTGTTGTTATTCATCAGATCTGTTCGCTCCCGATCTTGCTGCCTGATTGGTTGTCCCGCGGCGCTAGCGCACACGGGCAGTTCAATCATACAGACTGAGCGGGGCTATGGCAGCCTGGATGAACGGAATGCCGGAGCGAGTTGCTACCATCCATGGCATTACACGGACAAGGTCGACCCATGCCGGACACCTTCCTGGATCTACAGGACATACGCGACCACAGTGCTGGCGGCAAGGCCTGGGGTCTGTCGCGTCTGCAGCTGATGGGACTGGCCGTCCCCCCCGCCTTCGTCATCCATGGCGCGCAGGGCAATCATTGCCTGGAGACGCTGGCACAACGCTACCGGGCGCTCGGAGGCCGCCCGGTAGCAGTGCGCTCTTCCGCTCTCGGTGAAGACGGTGCGAGCGCGTCCTTTGCCGGGCAGTATGACACCGTGCTCAACGTTACGGGGATGGAGGACCTGCAGCGGGCGATCAGCCAGTGCATCGCCTCCACCGGCTCGGACCACGCCCGCCACTACCAGCAAAAGCAGCTGGACGGCGCCAGCGCCAGCATGAATGTGGTGGTGCAGAACATGGTAGACGCACGGGTTGCGGGCGTGGTGTTCACAGTGGATCCGGTCAGCGCCCGCCGCGACCTGCTGGTGATCGACGCCGTCGCCGGCCTGGGCGAGGCGCTGGTCAGCGGCGAGGCGACACCGGATCACTATGGCGTGAATCGCGACGGGGTGATCGTGCGGCGCCAGCTGGCGGGGGAGACGCCGCTGTTGTCAGCGACTGAAATCGCCACGATTGCACGCCAGGCGCGAGCGGCCGCCGCACATGAGCAGCAACCGCTGGATCTGGAGTGGGCAATCGACCAGGACGGCACCCTGTTCTGGCTGCAGGCCAGGCCCATCACCACCCTGCCCGCCGATCTCAACGAATTTGACAGCGTCCTGCCGCGGCCCGATGACGTCCTCACCATCAGCAACATCAGCGAGATGATGCCCGGGGCGGTGTGCCCGCTGACCGCCTCCTTCATTGGCTGGGGCATCGATTACGGCCTGCAGCACATGCAGGTCGCGGTCGGCGCCCGAGGACACATCGATCGCCAGTGGCAGGTCACCGCCGCGGCCTACGGCCATCTGTTCCTGAACCTGTCGGGGAACGCGATCATGTCCGCCGGCGTGCTGGGCTCCAGCGTGGAGCAGACCGGGCAGACCCTGTGTGGCCGCGTCATCCCGGAACTCAAGCCAATGCCGCCGCAGCCGCTGTGGCGCCGGATAATCAACACCGGCCGCCTGTTGCGCTACTGTCTCACGGCGCCCACTGTGGTGGAGCGCTTCGGCGCCGAGTTGCAGGCGTTTGTGATCGAGGAGCGGGCCGACAGCGCCAGCATGTGGGCCGAACTGGAGTCGAAGTCCGGATTCTTCGACCACTGCATGGCGGTCCATATCCAGTCCTCCGCCCTGTCAGGATTTCTCTGCTCCATTGTTGAAAACCGGGTCTCCGGGAACGCCAACGAGAGCACCGGCGAGGAACAGGCCGAAGCCATGCGGCTGCTGGCCGGGGCCACCGGCGTCGAGAGTGCCCTGATGCTGGAGCAGCTAGACCAGCTGCTGGATGCCATCGCCGCAGAGCCGCAGGCTGCGCAGCAGTTTGTCGCGGCACCCCCGGCGGACGCGCTGCACTGGTTGTGCGGTACCGCTCCACTGGACGCGGATTTCGCGGCATTCCTGCAGGCCCACGGCCATCGCGGCTACCGCGAGCTGTGCCTGCGCGACCCTTCCTGGGGCGACAACCCTCTCCCCCTGATCCAGAGCATGCAGGCCGCGGTACACGGCCGCCTGGTGACCGGCGGCCATCGCCAGTTGCACAGCAGCGAGATCAACTGGGGGGACCTGGGCCGGGACCTGCGCTGGCTGCTGCCCAAGGCCCACAACGCCATTCGCCGCCGGGAGCGCACCAAATCACAGCTGGTGGACCTGGCGCACCGCTTCCAGCAGGGTTTTCGCCATCTGGGTAAATTGCTGGTCAGCGAGGGCCGGCTGCCCGATGCGGACCTGCTGAACTTTTTCAGTGTTGCCGAGCTGCCGGGATTTATCGCCCACTGTAGTGCGGCCCAGCCTGGTGCGGCCCAGCCTGGTGCGGCGCAACCCACCGACGCTGCCGTAGCGCTGGCACAGGCCCGGCGCGAGGCACTGGCCTTCCAGCAAAAGCTGGAATTCCCGGAGATCTCGGTCGGCATGCCGCAGCCACTGGAGCCCCGGACCGTGGACCCCGCAGACGGTGTATTGCAGGGGCGCCCGGCTTCCGGGGGCGTCGTCGAGGGCAGCGCCCGCGTCGCCCATACCCTGGTCGACGCCGCGGCGCTGCAGCCCGGGGAGATCCTGATCACGCCGATTACCGACATTGGCTGGACGCCCTATTTCAGCCTGATCGGCGGCCTGGTGACCGACCTCGGCAGTTCGGTGTCCCACGGCGCGGTCATCGCCCGGGAATACGGCCTGCCCTGTGTGGTCAACACCCGCCAGGGAACACGCGTCTTCCAGACCGGGGACCGGGTGCGCCTGGATGGCAACAGCGGCACCATAACGCTACTGGTCAGGGATTAACCAGCCATCAGGCGGGCCAGATAGTGTTTGCGACCGCCACTGGTTTGTGCCAAGTTCTCCACCCGCAAAAAAAGGCCCCACCCATGGCGAAGCAAAAATACTACGTTGTCTGGACCGGCAAGGCACCCGGCCTCTACACCAGCTGGCCGGAGGCGGAGCGCCAGGTGAAGGGTTTTCCCGGCGCCCGCTACAAGTCGTTCCCGACCCGGGCGGAAGCCGAGGCCGCCTACAGCAAGGGCGCCTCGGCGCGCCCCGCCACGCGCAAGGCAGCCGCAAAAAAGTCCGGTACCGCGGTGGCTGCGGGCGCCAGTGCCGAGGTGAACATCTACTGTGATGGCGCCTGTGACCCCAACCCCGGCCAGGCCGGCACCGGTATCGCCATCTACCGCCGGGGCGCGTTGGCAGAGCTCTGGCATGGCCTCTACAATCCCGCCGGTACCAACAACACCGCCGAGCTGCTGGGCCTGCACCACGCCCTTGAATTTGCCAGGGCTGCCATTGCCGAGCAGCTCAGTGTGGCCATACACTGCGACTCGAAGTATGCGATCGACTGCATCACCAGCTGGGCCTTCGGCTGGAAAGCGAAGGGCTGGACCCGCAAGGGTGGGGAAATAAAAAACCTGGAACTGATTCAGCAGGCCCATGCGCTCTACCTGGAAATCGCCAGTACCGTGCAGGTGCTGCATGTGCGGGGCCACGCCGGTATCGAAGGCAACGAGCTGGCGGATCGTATGTCCATGCTGGCGGTGGAGCGCAGGGAGACCGGGCTGGTCCGCTACACCGAGACGCTGTCCACTGACGAGCTGCTGGCGATGCGAAAGGGATAAACGGGTAGTTCATCATGTCTGCAAGTAAACCGGCTTCGGTAAAGATATAGGGATTGCACCATGCCAGACCTTTCCACCCTGCGCGTCGCAGTTATCGGCGCCGGACCGGCAGGAATTGCCAGCGGTCGCGAATTGCTGCGCCAGGGCTTCAGGCACATTACAATTTTTGACGCACTCGACGCCCCCGGGGGCACCTGGCGATTGCATTCCTATCCCGGTCTGGCCTGTGATGTCTGGGCCCACTCCTACTCGTTTTCCTATGCCCCCAACCCGGACTGGAGCGCCAGCTTTGTCGACCAGCCGGAAATCCAGGCTTACCTGGCGCGCTGCGCGACGGAATTCGGCCTCGACCCCCATCTGCGCCTGAACACCCGGATCACCAGCGCCACATTTCAGCCAGAGGGTAGCTGGCGCCTGGAAACCGCGAGCGGCGAGGCGCTGGAGTACGACGTGGTGATCAACGCCATGGGTAACCAGCACACACCGCTGTTTCCCGACGTGCCGGGCATGGACCTGTTCCAGGGCGACAGCTGGCACGGCACCCGCTGGAACCACGCGGTCGACCTGGCGGGCAAGCGCATCGCCATTGTCGGCTCGGCGGCCAGCGCGGTGCAGATCGTTCCGGAGGTCGCCAGGGTTGCCGGACAGCTGACCGTGCTGCAGCGCTCCGCCAACTGGATCATGCCCCGGGGCAAGAAACCTTACTCCGACCGCCAGCAGCGCCTGTACCGGCGCTTCCCCCTGCTGATCAAGCTTATCCGCAAATGGCAGAGCGCGCTGATGGGTCAGGTGGAACATGCAGTTACACTGGGTCACAAGCGCATGGATCAGTTTGAGAACGTGGCGAAGAAATTCATTGCCCGCAGTATCAGCGACCCCGAGCTGCGCCGAAAGCTGACCCCCGACAGCCGCTACGGCTGCAAGCGCGGCCTGGTGTCCGACGACTTCTACCCCGCCCTGAACCGGGACAATGTGGAGCTGGTTGCCGCCGGTTTGCAGGCAGTCACTCCCACCGGGCTGGTCACCACGGACGGCCGTGAGATCGACGTCGACATCATCATCTACTGCACCGGCTACCGGATTCTGGATTTTGATCGGATCGCCGTCACCGGCAATGAAGGAACCCGACTGGGCGATGTCATGGCCGACAATCCAAGGGCGCACAAGGGAATTTCGGTGCCGGGATTCCCCAACTATTTCTTCGCGGTGGGGCCCAATGGCCTGGTGCTGAATGTTTCCTATTTCAAAACCGCGGAAAAGAGCGTGGCAACAATAGTCAGGCTACTGCAGGAGATGTGCGCCGCCGGTGCCGGGCGCATGGAAGTGAAGGAAGAATCCTTTACCAACTACAACAACTGGATGGATGGCAGGTTCGAGCGCTTTTCCTGGGGCGCCAGCGATTGTCACAGCTACTACCGCAATGCCGCCGGGCACGCGCCGTTCCTGTTTCCCGGGAATTATCGCGAGTTTTGTAAACTGCACGATGCCAGCGGGGTGCACGAGTACGATCTCGGCTGAGTAGCGGGAAAGCGGGGAAGGAAAGGGGGGGGCAGGCCTCGCATTGTTGCATTTCTGAAAGGGGGGACAGGTCCCCGTCCTGGAGACCTGTCCGCGTCCTACCCTAAGCCTGACCCCGTCCTATCCCTGCAAGCGCACTGGCATCTGCTTGAAGCCGTGAATGCTGTTGGAGCGGATATAGACCGGCTCCCCGGTGCGCTCCACACCGCTAAACGCGCGGAAAAACTCTTCGAAGAATAGCCGCGCCTCCAGCCGCGCCAGGTTGGCACCCAGGCACAGGTGGATGCCGTGGCCGAAGGCCAGGTGCGGATTGGGGTCACGGTTGATATCAAAGCGCATGGGGTCAGCGAAGACCTCCTGGTCGAAGTTGCCTGAACTGTAGAGCATCACTACCCGCTCGCCCGCCGCTATTTTCTGGCCGCGGATCTCGGTGTCGCAGGTAGCGGTGCGACGGAAATAGTGCAGCGGGCAGGTCCAGCGCAGCATCTCCTCCACGGCCAGCGGCAACCTGCTGGTGTCTGCCGCCAGTTCCCGATACAGCTCAGGCTGGCGCAGCAGCTGGTCCATGCCCGAGCTGATCAGGCCGCGGGTGGTTTCGTTGCCGGCCACTGCCAGTTGCACGAACAGGGAGGCAAACTCCATTTCCGACACCCGGTGCCCGTCGATTTCCTGGTTGACCAGCAGGGACACCAAGTCCTCGCCGTCACCATCGCGACGCTCGCTGGCGAGGCTGTAACCGTAGCTGCCCATCTCGATCGAGGCCTGGGTGACCTCCTCCGGGGTACCGCCGAGGTCCGGGTCGGTGCCGGAGGTCTGCAGGTCTGACCAGCGCCGGATCTGCGGCCACATCGATACCGGAATATCCAGCAGCGAGCAGATAACCGCCGTCGGCAAATCGCCCGCCAGGTCGTCGACGAAGTTGATCTCCTCGCCCACCGGGACCCGGGCCATCGCGGCGCGGGCGATCTCCCGTACTTTCGGTTCCAGCGCCGCCAGGCGCCGGGAGGTAAAGCGGGTGATCACCGCGCGGCGAATGGGGCCGTGGTTGGGCGGATCCATGCCCAGCAACTGGTTCTGCGCCATTGCCAGAATGTCCGGCGGCAGGTCGTCCACCATGACAAAGCCCTGCTGGGCGGAGAAGGTCTTGAAATCCCGGGACACAGCGACAATGTCCGCGTGCCTGCTCAGGACCCAGTAGCCACCGCCATCGGGATGCTCGTGCCAGTACACCGGCGCGTGCTCGCGCAACCAGGCGAACTGCTCATGGGGAATACCACGGGTATAGCTGTCCGGGCTGTAGACATCGATCTCCATGCTCAACCCACCAGCACCTGCGGCCGCGGCAGGCCCTGCTGCTCACACATGGCCAGGTAGAACTCCAGGGTCAGGGCACCGTCGACCACGGAGGTGATGTTGCCCTGCGCATCCAGATTGATGTTGGAACCGGTCATGTGGAACCAGACCCGGGTGTTGTCCTCGATACATTGCAGGGTGTGCTCGGAGCCCGCGGGTTCGTACAGGAAGGAACCGGCCCGGTTCACGTAATCGTATTCCTTGTACTTCCAGGCACCGGAGGTGGTAAAGCCGTATACCGGCCCCGTGTGGCGGTGGGTCTCCACCTCATAGCCCGCCTGGAAAATGTTCTCGATGACCCAGATGCCCTCGTCGGGCTTCACCTGCAGCACCTTCAGCAGGCTGCCGTCGCCGATGTCCACGAAAGGCAGTTCCTCCTGCCCGATATGTATCGCCAATGCGCTGTGCACGTTCACTTGCTCTCCTCTCAATCGACTTCAGGCCACGCCGTAGCGGTCGAAGTTGCCAAAAAAACAGTACTCGAACAGGCCGTAACCCACTTCGCCGGAACTGAGTTCAAACCGGGCGGCGTTGTCGACCAGCCCGAACATGCGCTCCTTGTCCTGCTCCAGATCCAGGCTGAAGTGTTCCACCACTTCCTTGCCCTTGTACATGCCATGCTTCCAGTCCGGCTCCAGGCCGTAACCGGTGCCGACCATCACCCAGAGGTGAGTCAGGGGCGTCACCGCCACCTCCAGCGGGCCACCGGGGGCCTCGGGGAAGCGAATCACCGAGCGGTCGATAAAGGACTGGTAGGGCTTGGCCACCACCAGGTGATGATCGTGTTCCGGCCGCCCCAGCCACTCGGTCTCCCGCGCCGGATCCTTCCATACTCTAACCGCATCCTCCAGCACACGCTGGCCGTCATTGTGCTCGTTCACGATGTAGAGAATGGAAAAGTCGTCAAACTGCATCGGCGCGTAGTTCCACATGCCCTCCATGATGGGGGTGCCGGCATGAACCCCGGGCGGCTCGAACTCGCCTACCGGGCGGATGCCCCAGGAACGGTCGCGGCTGCCCTTCCAGCGGTCCGGTGTCACCGCAAAGGTCTCCTCGCCGATGCGCAGCTTGCCCGTCCAGCAGCCGGTCTGGGCGAAGCGCATGCTGTCGAACAGCACCCGGCCGTGCTTGCGGATATAGTGCCGCGGCTCCTGGTAGGCGGGCATCGCGCCCTCCCAGGTGACATCCATGGCCAGGGGCTGGTCCGGGCGCTCCTCGACAATAAACCGCACCTTCTCCAGGCCCTTGATCACCTCGATGCGGATGGGGCCGACGGACGTATCCATGCGGTCGTGACCCAGCTCGCGGGAACCGCGCACCACGTGATGCTTGTCACCCCTTCGCACCACCACGAAGGCATCCTGCACATCCAGGGTCGGGTACTGGCCCATGCCCATGACCATGAACAACTCGTCACTGGAGGAATGCAGGTTGAAATAGTAGCGGTCGTAGAAGTTGCGATCCGAGGTGCCGACAAACCGCATCAGGTCGGCAATTTGGTGTAGCGGATAGTCGTCCATTTGTGACAGCATGGCGTACTCCAGACTAATGGTTGTTAGCCGAGGATACCGTACCTTGTGCGAATACGACACAATAGCCGCAAAATTTACCGCAGAAACGCCGCCAGGAGTACGCCATGACAGACGTTGCAGAACAGTGCCTGCGCTTGCTGCTGGGAGTGTCCCTGTTGCTCGCCCTCAGCACCGCCCAGGCCAACGCACCGCTCGCGCCAGGCCAGCCGTTGCCACCGCTGCTGATCGAAGACCAGGGAGAATTGCTACTTGAGAATGGGCGCCGCCACTTCCAGCCCTGGCACTCGGACAGCGGCCTGGGGCAGCCGCAGGTTATCCAGTACATGGCCGCGCGTATCTCCACCAGCAAACTCAATGAGCCCCTGACCGATGCCCTCCAGGCGGCTGGATTCCCACCGGGTCAGCTGCGGGTCACCACGATCCTGAACCTGGCGGATGCGGCCTGGGGCACGCGGGGATTCGTGCTGGGGGAGCTGGAGAGCAACAAGAAGAAACACCCGGAGGCGGTGCTGGTGGCGGATGAAGCCGGAGCCGGACTCAGCCATTGGCAGCTGGCGGAAAAAAATTCCGCCATCGCGGTGATCGCCCCGGATGGCGCCATCGCCCTGTTTCATGAAGGGCCGTTGGACAAGGCCGGGATCGACCAGGTGCTAAGCATACTCCAGGATTGGATCAAGTCACCGTAGCGAGGAACGGGGGTCAGTCCCCGATGCCCTTCTCATGAAAATACTCAAACGCACCCTCCTCGCACTCGCAATCGGCTTCCTGCTACTGGTCGTGGGCATGACTGTTTGGGGGCGCCTCGGCCAGGGCACCCTGACCCCTGCTAACACCCCTGCATACCATCCCGAAGCCAATCGCGTCGTCATGGTCTTTGGCGCCACTGGCTCCGTCGGCGACGGGTTGCTCAAGGCCGCCATGGAAGCACCAGAGGTGGAGAAGGTGCACGTGGTCACCCGGCGTTCGTCACCCCGTATCGATGCGGGTGTAGCCGCGGGCAGAGTGCGGATGCATGTGCAGCAGGACTTCACCGACTATGCCGGCCTGGCAGCGGTACTGGGCGAGGTCAGTACGGTGCTCTGGGGGCTGGGCACCTCTTCACTCAATGTCGACGACGACACCTACACCCGCATTCACGTCGATTTCCCGGTCGCCTTTGTCAGCGCCTGGCTGGCGGCCAGGCCGCAGGGACCACTCGCGTTCCACTACGTCACCGGCATGGGCACGGACCCGGAAGGCAGCGCCCACTGGGCCCGCGAGAAGGGTCGCGCCGAGCATGAGTTGGCCGCGCTGGCGGAGAATACAGCCCTGCGGACCTTCAGTTACCGCTCGGCATTCATACGTCCCACCAGTGAACAGGCGAACGTTCTGCATCACTTGCTGGAATTGCTGCTGCGCCCTGGCCGGCTGGTCATCACGGCGACCGAACTGGGGCAGGCCATGCTGGTCATCAGTTCCCGCACCGGGGAACTCGCCAACGGCACCCTGATCGACAATGCCGACAGCATCGCCTACGCGAAACTGCATGGGCCAGGCTGACAGCAATGCCCGCTGGCGCTCCGCACCGGCGACACAGACGTTCGCGGTGAAGCGGGTGACATCCCTCATTGGCATCGCGATTCTCGGCTACCTCGGGATAACCCTGTTCTATGCACTGCTGCAGCGTTCATTTATCTACTACCCGCAGACACAGAGTCTGGATACTGCGCTGGTCGATGTGACCCGTCGCGGCGGCAGTGCCTGGCGGGACGAGGACGGCAACTGGCTGGGGTGGTACCAAGGCACACCCGACGCAACCCGGCGGGTGCTGGTCATGCACGGCAACGCGGGCCAGGCCCTGGATCGGGAGTATTGGGCCAAGCTGTTTTTCGGGCTGGAGCAATCGGGCCCCTGGGAAGTGTATGTTCTCGAATACCCCGGCTACGGACCTCGAAGCGGGCGCCCCAGCGAGCAGACGCTGCGCGACGCGGCCCTTGAGGCCATGGATAAGCTGCAGGCGCAGCGGCGCGAGCCGGTGCTGCTGCTGGGAGAGTCGCTGGGCAGCGGCGTCGTCGCGCATGTAGTCGCCGCGCGCCCGGAGACGGTCGCGGGGCTGATACTGGTGACACCGTTCTCGTCGCTGGTGGCGGCGGCGCGCCATCACCTCCCGTTCCTGCCAGTGTCGCTGCTGCTGCGGGACCGGTTCGACACCCAGGCACTGCTTGCTGACTTCAGGGGCCCCATGATCGTCGTGACCGGCAGTGCAGACCGGACGGTGCCGGAGCGTCTTGCCCTGCCCCTGAAGGACGCACATCAAGGTCCGCTGCTGCACTGGAGCCAGCCCGGGGCCGGACACAACACCCTGGATATCAACCCGCACGCCGCGGGCTGGCGGGAAATCGACGCCTTCCTGGAGCGGTACCTGGAGTCGCGTCTCGCACGGTAGCATCCAGCCTGAAAGGAGGTTTTCGCTACGCTGGCTGCCAGCGTGCGAGACCTGCACCCCCTGCCATCTCGATGCTCTGCAGCCGCGGGTCGCTGCCCCCGAGCAGGGTTCTGATCACCGCCTCGAAGAACGGTACGTTGACCTCCGCATTGACCTCGGGCGTATGAATGAAGTTGGGTGCCGTATTGATCTCGATGAGTTTCACGGTACCGTCCCGGCACAGCAGCGTATCGATACCCAGCACCAGGTAGGTGTCGCGATCGGAAGCCTGCAGGCAGTCCGCCAGCGCCGGCGCCAGTTCGGACGCGAGCTGGCCCAGGGCCGGCAGGAAGCGGCGAAACGTCGGGTTGCCCAGCCCCGGCGCGATCCTGACCGCGCCATCGGCTTTTTCGTAGCCGCGGTGGTCGATCTGCACGGCGTAATCGGTGCTGTCAGGCTCATAATCCCGACCGTGGGTCACGGTGAAGCCATTGTGGTAGAGGTAGAGCTGGCCCGCCCAGACCAGCAGGTAGATGCGGGTCGTAAACTTGCGCCCGGCATTGAGTTCAACCTCACGCACGCCGGCCTGCAGAATAAAATCCTTTGGCAGCACCTGTTGCTCGAGATCACCGTGGGCGACACAGAACATGCCCTTGCCGCCCGTGCCGTAAACAGACTTGAAGTACCAGACCGTGGTGTCATCGGGGTGAGCGGCAAGCGCCTCGGCGATCGTATCGTAGGTCGGCGGCGCCAGGTGAGTCAGCTCCCGCTCCCGCAGCAACCTCGCGAGGGCGCCCTTGTGGGCCAGCGGATTGCTGATGCGACGCTCAAGCAGGCGGATTACCCGCTGCCCCGCAATGAGGTCTTCTGTCGGCAACAGGTTGTTGCCGTAGGTATCCCAGTAGGTGAAACAGACCGGCTCCGACAGCGCCGCGATTTCCGTCTCCAGGGCCTTGAGTGCCGAGGCGAAGATACCCGAGGCACGGTTGATTCTGGTACTGAAGCGGTCGCTGGCCCTGTCCGTGGCCGCCACCGCGGGAGGCGGCGCGAGCCCTGCAGCCTCTGCCCGGTCGTCGCTACCGGTAACCGAGGCAAACGCCTGCCGCTCGCGCATGGGACGGGCGTGGAACCAGATATTGAAAGCCCACTTCTCCCCTTGCAGCACCGGCGTGCCGGCGTGCAGGCTGTGGGGGTGAGGCACGCCGGCGTCTTCGCCCGTGTTGTGGAAGATCACCATGCGACCGGGCTCGGCAGCGACCGTCACATCCAGGCGCGGAAAGGTGGTGGCACCCCCCTCCGCAATCGCATTCAGATAAACCAGCGCCGTCACCAGGCGCTGACCACCCCAGGCGCAACAGCGCTGGCCGCGCGCCGTTGCCAGATCATAGGCGTCATAGTGTGCCCGGTACTCCTGGCCCGGGCCATAGTGTATGACCTGCATCGCCTCGGCATGGGACAGTGGAATGCCCACGATCGTCGCAATCCGGTGCCCGATCCCGGCGATGATTTCGTCACTGTCGTAGCTGAGCCAGCAGTTGCTGCCCGAGCGACCCTCGGTGATGGTGTAGGCATCGTCGAGCGACACCTTGGCCCGCTGCATGCGAGTCCCGGCCACGGTGATGACATGGGCCATTTCCTCCGCCGTGAGAACCTGCTCCATCACCGCCACCATGGGATCTTCGGCCATGACCAAAGTCCCGGCGTAGGCGTTCTTCCGTTGCACTGACTGCATGTATTGGCTTGCCAAGGAAAACTCAGCGGCAGTATTCCAGAACTGCGCGCCGTATTGCAATCCGCCGCGCGGTGTCGGCGACCGGGTCAGGGCTCCCGGCGCAGCCGCGCCAGACTGGTTTCATGCAGGCTGCTGATGTAGAGCCAGCCATCGTGTTCCAGGGCTCCGGTATTGGTGTGATAGGTTCCGGCGGGATCCTGCAGGGAAACCAGCACAGTGCCGTCGGCATCAATCTGGAACACGTGGCCATAGTGGGCCGCCGCAGGACGCAACGCCGCCGGCAATCGCTGCACCACCTTGCGCAGGAACGGCTTGTCGGCGAGGCGGTCGAGGGCGGCAGAGCGCGGCGACACCAATCCGACCCAGAACAAGCCATCGGGGGCCACATCGACATCATCGGCATAGCGAATGGGCGCACCGTTGAGCCGGTCGCTCAGTACGGTCAGTTCCCCACCGGGCGCAATACCCAACAGCCCCAGATAGGCATCAGCCACCAGCAACGTGCCTTCGCCATCAAAGGCCAGGCCGAGCGGCCGGCCACCGGTATTGACCCAGCGCTCACTGTTGTCGGCAACAGGGTCGTAGCGGACGATCCAGCCTTTATGGCTGGAGGTGTACAGCAACCCGTCTGGCCCCAGTGCCAGTGCCTCCGGACCGTGCGTAGCGGCGATATCCAGTCGCTCGACTCCAGCCAGCGCCGTATTGGGCATGAAGTCACCCCGATAGCCGGGATGCTCCGGTGCATTCCAGGCCACTGGCGCCACAGGCACCGGCCACCACAACAGGTAGCCCAGGCCCACTGCCGCGGCCACCACCAGCAAACGTGCGATCATTGTTACTCACTCTTATTGTTGTCAAACTCTGAATTCCGAAGCGCGCCGACAGCGTGCCAACCGCGACACCAGGTCCCCTCCCGGGGTCAGGTCCCGCATTGTAGCACCCGATAGAATGCTACAATGCGGGGCGTTACGCCCAATTCGCAATGGGATTGGCCCCTCATCACCGACACGGGAGCCCGAATGCCTTCACCCTACGTCCTGCGCCTGTTGCCCGCGTTATTGCTCGCCGCCAACGTCCGGGCCGAGCCACCAATGGAGGAGCTGCCGCTGTGGGAACTGGGGTTCGGCACCGGGGTCCTCTATACGCCGGATTATCCATCGTCCTCCGAGCGCAGCACCCGCGCCATCGCCCTGCCCTACGTGGTGTACCGCGGCGACGTGCTGCGCGTGGGCGACGGCCAGGCGGCGCGGGCGGTAGCGGCGGAGAGCACGCGCTTCGAGCTGTCCATGTCCTTCGACGCCGCCTTCGATGCCCGCAGCGACCGCAATGAACGCCGCGAGGGCATGCCGGACCTGGACTTCCTGTTCGAGGTGGGGCCGCAGCTGCGCTTGAAACTCGGTCGCTACGAGTTCGAAGACAACGGCTATGGCGAACTCGACCTGGCACTGCAGGGCCGCGCGGTTTTTTCCACCGATTTCAGGGGCATTGATCACCAGGGCTACGTCGCCGAGCCCATGCTGCGCTATCGCCACTGGGGCCTGCTCTGGCCCCAGCTGGAAACCAGTGCTTCCCTGCGTCCGATCTGGGCCGACCGCCAGCTGCAGGACTTTTTCTATGGCGTCGCCCCCGAGTTCGCCACGGCCGACCGCCCCGCCTACGAAGCGAGCGAGGGCTACTTCGGTGCCCAGCTCAGCCTGTTCGCGCGCTGGAACTTCACCGACCGTTTCCAGGTGTTCGGCGGTACCCAGATCATCAGCCACCACGGTGCCGCCAACCGTCACAGCCCGCTGTTCGAGAAGGACTACACCGTGAACTTCGGCGGCGGTTTCATCTGGTCGGTGTTCGACAGCAAGCGCACCGTACAACGCCCGCGAGGGCAATAGGCTGGCCATGCCCAACCTGTCGGCGATCGCCAACCACCTCGCCAACCGCGCCTGGGCACTGGCACCCGGCGCCCGCAGCAGCCTGCGCGGCAAGGATGTACGCCTGGTCGCCCACCGCGGCGCCCACGGCCCGGATGCCGCCATTGAAAACACCCTTGCGGGGTTCCAGCTGTGCGCGGACATCGGTGCCTGGGCCGTGGAAACGGACATCCGCCTGACCCGCGATGGCGAACCGGTGATTCACCATGATCCCGACTGCGGGCGCCTGTTTGGCCGACCGGACCTGGTCATTGCCGCGACTGACTTCGCCACCCTGCGCGCGGCGATACCGGCAATCCCGCACCTGCAGGAAGTCATCCAGCGCTTTGCCGGCAGCCTGCACCTGATGCTGGAGGTGAAAGAGTCCTGGCGTGTGCGCCCGGAGTACCCGGCGCGTATATCCGCGGTGCTCAACGGTCTCGAACCCGAACGGGATTACCACCTGCTGTCGCTGGAGCCCGACCACCTGGAAGGCTTTCGCGACATCCCCAAATCCGCTTTCGTGGATGTCGCCTGGATGAATGCCGGCGCCATCATCCGCCAGAACCTGGCGCTGGGGCACGGCGGCGTCGCCGGCTCCTTCGCCCTGCTGGGCAGCCGCCGGTTGGCGCGGCTGCGGGCGGCGGGCCGCAAGATCGGCACCGGATTCGTGGAGAACGCAGGCGCCCTTAGACGGGAAGCCCACCGCGGTGCCGACTGGATTTTCACTGACCGGATTCTGCAGATGCAGGCACTGGTGAACCGCGAACATTGACCATTACAGGCGGCCCCCGCCGACCGCTACTCGACTTGCAGTGCTAATGCGTCAGGGCCACCATGCGTGGCCGGAATAGTATTGCCGATACTGCGCATCATGCTCACCAGAGCGGGCAGGTGGTGAGCGATGATGGGCAGGCCGGAGGTCAGCACCGCCGCCGACATGTCCCGCTGCGGGTCGGCCCAGGCGAATTTGTTGATCAGCCCCAGGTGGCCGAAAGCCTGCCGGCTATTGGGCCCCCAGATGCCGAAGGGCTCGTCCCCGAGCATCAGGCCGGCGCTGAAACGCATGGGAAGGAAAAGGGTCCTGTCCAGGGTGCGGCTGCCGAATTCCTGGGTGGCGCGCGCCACGGTGCGCTCGGAACAGATGCGCCGCCGGCCCCATTTGCCGCCGTTGAGCATCATCTGGAAAAAGCGGCAGACCTCCTCGGCGGTGCTGGCCAGGTTGCCGGCGGGAATGATGGCCTGCTGAAAGCGCGGATCGTTGCAGAGTGTCTCTATGGACAGGATATCGGTACCCAGGGCGCGCTTGATAAAAGCGCCCATCAGCGGGCCGGGCCGGGGCCCGGTGGCGTAATTCAGCGCCAACTCGTCCAGGTGCCCGGGTTCGATCCCGTAGCTGAAGTACTTCATGCCCATGGGTTCACGGATTTTTGTGTTGATATAGGCGTTGATGTCCCCGCCGGTGACCTGCCGCAGTACCCGCTCCAGCACAAAGCCACCGGTAATGGCGTGATACGCCAGCCTGGAACCGTCCGTGACGATCGGTTTGGAGTCGCACAACAGCTCCCAGGTCTGGTCCTCGTCCCACAGCACTTCCAGCGCAACATTTTTCGGCAAGCCCGGGATACCGCCGCGGTGCGCCAGGATCTGGTGAATGGTGATGTTGTCCTTGCCTTTGCGCGCGAACTCCGGGGCGTAGAACGTCACCGGGTCGGCGACATTTAGCAGCCCGTCTTCCTGCAGCATGTGCATCAGCAGTGCGGTGATGCCCTTGGAGGTGGAGAACAGGCACATCGGGGTGTCGGGGGTCGCGAGCACCTTCCCGGTATCCGGATTGTCATTGGGGCCATTGCCGCGCGCATGCCCGATGGCGCGGGACAGCAGTACCTTGCCCCGGTGGCGGATACAGGCGCTGATCGCAGGGTGCACGCCGGTCTTGTACAGCCTGATGATCGCGTCCCAGATGCGATCGACATCAGACTGCAGCAAGCCGACCTCACGGGGGTCGACTTCCTTTTTGCTGTCGATCGTGATCACCGAGTCGAGATCCCGGGGAATATCGCTCAGGTGGAAAACGTGTTGGCGCAACAGTTTCATCAGCATGCTCCGGCGGGCCTGGTTCAGGCGGCGATACCTCATGCTAGGCTCAGAGCAGCGTTGAGTGCAATGCGGGCGCGAGTGCACTGCGAGCCGGCAAGATGGCAACGGGTTTCAAAACGGCGCCGCTGCCGTCAGAATGGCAGCTCTTCCCTGACGGCGAACTGGCATGACCCGATTCAAGGTACCCCATACCCTGACCCTGCTGTTTGGCATGATGGTGCTGGCGATGGTCGCCACCTGGATAGTGCCCCAGGGCTTCTTCGCAACCGAGGTGCTCGCCAACGGCCGCAGTGCGGTGGTACCGGGCACTTTTGCCCTGGTGGAGGAGCGTCACTACCTCACCCCCTGGCAACTGCTGACCGCAATCCCGCGAGCCTTTGCCAGCGCGCAGGATGTGATCTTCTTCGTGCTGATACTCGGCGGTGTGCTCGCGGTAGCGCGGGCCACCGGCACCGTCGACGCGCTCATCGGCCGTCTGCTGGAGCGCTTTGGCGAGCAGCCGCAGAAACTCATCTTCATGGTCGTGTTCTGCTTTGCCCTGGCCTCCAGCGCCATCGGCACCGCCGGCGAGTACATCCCCTTCGTGCTGATCCTGGTGGCGCTGTGCAAGGCCATGCGCCTGGATGCCATGACCGCGGTGGGCATGACCGTGGCAGGCTACGGCATTGGCTACGGGGTGTCGGCGGTCAACCCCTTCACCGTGATCATCGCCCAGAATATTGCGGAATTGCCAGTCCTGTCAGGCTGGCCCCTGCGGGTCGGCATTTTCCTGCCCTTTGTACTGATCGGCTTCCACCATGTCTGGCGCTACTCCAAGCAGGTCCTGGCCGACCCCTCCCGTTCGATGATGGCCGGCATCCCCTGCCCGCTCGGTGACCAGCCGGCTACCGTCTATCCACCGCTGGCACTCAACCACAAGCTGATTCTGGGCACGTTCCTGCTGACCATTGCCACCATCGCCTGGGGTATCCGCTCGCACGGCTGGTACCTGACTGAACTGAGCGCCTGTTTCATCGCCTGGGGGCTGCTGACCATGGTGCTGGGACGCCTGGATGCCGATACCGCCGCCAGCACATTCATCAACGGCGCCATCGAGCTGACCCCCACTGCGATCCTGGTCGGCGTGGCCCGCGGCATCTCGCTGGTGATGGAAGACGGCCAGATCCTGCATTCCCTGGTGCACGGCCTGTCCCTGCCGCTGTCCCATGTAGGCGCGGAAGCGGCGGCAGTGGGGATGCTGGTGATCCAGACCCTGCTCAATTTCTTTGTGCCCTCCGGCAGCGGCCAGGCCTATGTCACCATGCCGTTGATGGTGCCGCTCAGCGACCTGCTGGGCGTGCCGCGCCAGGTCGCCGTGCTGGCCTACCAGTTTGGCGACGGCTTCTCCAACATGATCATCCCCACCAACGCGGTGCTGATGGGCATCATCGGCATCGCCGGCGTGCCCTACGGCCACTGGTTCCGCTTCTGCCTGCCGCTGCTGCTGAAACTCATGGCAGCGGCCGCCGTGGTGCTGGTGCTGGCGGTGGTGTTCGGCTACGGGCAGTGACAGCTGCTCTCAGCGGGTGCCGGCCCGGCGCAGGTTGGCTGCGGTGAAAAAGTCATCCGGGCGCTCTTCGGCGGAGAAGTTCCAGGGC
Organism: uncultured Haliea sp.; assembly: GCA_963974125.1. GTDB lineage: Bacteria > Pseudomonadota > Gammaproteobacteria > Pseudomonadales > Halieaceae > Haliea. Next base: position 39,572 of record CAXBCH010000031.1, read on the forward strand.
CGGGTCCAGTTGGTGAGGCGCGTGGCATTGTAGATGCCGGCACGCAGATCGTGGAAGATCTGGCTGCGCTTTTCGTAACCCATGACGTCATAGGCATAGATCGAATTGAGTAGCACTGTGCGCCAGAGTTCTCCGCGACCATCGTAGTTTTCGGTAATGGCGATGTTCCAGCCATCCTCCTCGACATAGAAACGCCGCTTGCCGTAGATGTGGCGGAAGCCCTCCCGGAGAGTCGCTTCCACCACCCATACGCGGCGCAGCTCGTAGCGCATGTAATCCGGATTGGGATGGTGCACGGTCAGCAGCTGGTCTTCGGTCAGCCCGGGATCGTCGAAACGATAGCTGTGGAACGGCACGTAGACTTCCTTGCGCGCGACGATATTCCACTCGAAACGGTCCATGGCACCGTTGAAACCCAGGGTGTCGTCGATGGTGAGAATGCCGCCGGGACCATCCGGGGTGTCGTAGCCCACGTTAGGTGCCTGGCGCACCCGCCGCGAGCCCGGCAGATAGCGCCACACCGTGCGCGGCGTCTCCGAGTAGTCCAGCGGCTCCAGGATGAGGGTAATGGTGCCCTTGTCACGCACCGGTTCCTGCACCTCGAACCAGACGAAGGCGGAATACGGGCTGATGCTCTTGAAATCGGCATCCAGGGGCAGGGTTGGATCCGAGAACAGGGTCTTCTGGATGGTCTGGCCCCGGCGCAGGGAGCGGCTGCCGTTGGCGTAGACAGCCACGTCATCCCCCAGCCCTTCCTGGTGCTGGCTGGGGCTGTTCAGTCGGGAGTTCCAGATCGGCTCCGCTCCCTGTCGGGGAATCGGGAAGGGTACTCCACCCGCGAAGCCATTAACCCCGTCGTCGCCGTTGAAAAGCGCAGCGTGCAGGGCGTTGCGGCGGGTGCGCACAGCGGCCTCCTCCGGGTAGCCGAAACTGCGGTGAGTCGGATAGACGTCCATACGGAAGCTGTCAGGGTAGGTGCGAAACAGTGCCCGCTGGCCATCACTGAGCCGCTCCGCATACTCCTCCACATTGGCGGCCGTGATCGAGAACAGGGGCTGTTCGTCGGCAAAGGGGTCAGGATAATTGTGGCCTGGGCCGTCCCAGGCCAGACCTGGCGGCAGCCCCAGCAGGGAGCCGTCCCAGGGGGGGATGGAGCCGTCGGCATTGCCCGCCCGCTCCGCGCCGCGGGGTGTCAGGTCCGCGCCGAGTCTGGCCACGTCCTCCTCGCTGACACGCGCCTGCCCGGCGGCCGTCAGCAATGCCAGCATCAATCCCGCGATAATTCTTCTTTGCATGCCATATCTCCCGTCAGAAACTGTACTTGATGTTGAAGGCGATGTTGTCTCGATCGAGCAGCCAGTTGTCGAAACCGCCGCCCGCGTAGTGGGCATAGCTCAACTCGCCGATGAAACGGTCACGCCAGACTCCCCTCAGGCTCACACTCGCCACCACCGCGCCATCGACCATATTGGCTTCCCGGAGGGTGCCGCTGACGGTGTGCATGATGAACACAGGCACGCTAACATCCAGCGCCGGCCAAACATTGAAATAGGCAAACTCTGCCCGCAGGGCATAGGCCAGCGCGGCCCCGTCAAAGGCCAGATCGGCGCTGCCACGATCCACCACGTTCACACCCACCACCTCACCGACCAACGTCAGGTCGTCCCAGAAGCGCGTTGGGCGGACAACCTGGGTGAAGCCGACCTGGGCCTGTACCAGGTCTTCCCGCTGAGGCAGACCGCCGGCATCAGCGAAGGGGGCATCAATACGCCAGGAGATTTCACCATTGACCTGCACGTCGCCGAACAGGGTCGAGAAACTGGCGGCGATCGTGTGAATGTCATCAAAGTAGATCACCTGATAATCAACCGGCAACTCGAACCCCGCCAGCTCGACGCTGTTGAGCCGAAAGCTCGGGGCCTTGTTGTGCGCCCGTACGTAGAAAAAACCCAGCTCTGTGCCCGAGTCGAGGCTGTAGCGCAGGGCCGTACCCCACTGCCCCTGGTCACCGGGCCTGTCATCGGCCAGACGGGGGATGAGCGGATTGAGACCGAACAGCTCCAGGGCCCCGACAAAATAATTGGCGGCACCGGGTCCAAGGTAGTCCTGCTGACTGAAATAACTGCCCACGGCATTGAGCCGGGTCGGGCGCCACTCGTACTGGTAATACGCCTCCATCGCCAGCGCTGCGCTGAGGTCAAACTGCGCGTAGACCGCGCCCGTGGGTAGCAGGATCTCCCTGACTTCGGTACCCGGCACATTGGCGACGGCGGCATCGAAGCGATTCTGCATGCCGTTGACGCCGGGAAAAAAGGTCGCTTCGCCCCAGTTGATAGCCTGGCGACCGGCGCGCAGATTGACGCTGCGTTCGCCGAGGCTGAAATTGCCGTAGACCCAGGCGTCGAGCAACTCTACCTTGGCGCCGTGCTCACGCCGGGCAGCGTCGACGAAATCGCCGAGGTCGGTGCTGTCGCGATTGTTCCAGGTAAGAGCGCCAACCGCATCCATGTCGCTGCGCTGGTCCCGGTATACCCGATCGTAGAAGGCACGGCCGCGAACGAAAGCGCCGAGATTGCCATACCGCAGCTCCAGGTCGGAGACAGCGCTGACCCGGTTCGAGACCAGTCCGGTATCGAAACTGTTGTTGCCATCATCCATATTCTGCGCAATCACTGTGTTTTGCTCGCTCAGAAAGGCTAGCCGCTGGGCAAAGTCGAGTTCCGGACCGGGGCGCCGCAACTGGCTCGCCCTGCACCCGCCACTGAGCGCCGTAGGTCAGCGTGGTGTCGAGGTCCACGGTCCAGCCAGAGGTGGCTTCCCAGCTGAGCGGCAGGGCCCGCAGGGGCCAGGTCAGCAGGGCGCTGCCGAGCAGGAGGGCAAGCCTGCTGCGCCCGGTGAGGTTCATGGTCATGGTTTATCTCCCGCGGAAATACCTGCCTGTGAGTTCATATGCTTGCCATCGGCATCACTCCCGCACACTGCGCGGCAGGGTGAAATGGGCGAGCGCGGGCAGCAGCCACAGCGCCCCGAGCATGTTCCACAGGAACATGAAAGTGAGCAGCATGCCCATATCGGATTGGAATTTGATCGGCGAGAAGATCCAGGTCGCCACCCCCACCGCCAGGGCGCACCCCGTCAGACCGACGGCGGCGCCGGTACCGTGCAGGGTCCGCAGGTAGGCCTCGGGCAGGTCCAGGCCCTGGCGCAGGAAACCCTGCAGCCGGTTGAAAATGTAGATACCGTAGTCCACCCCCACACCGACCCCGAGGGCAATCACCGGGAGGGTCGCCACCTTGATGCCAATACCCAGCCACGCCATCAGGGCGTTGCACAAAGCGCCGGTAAGCCCGAGCGGAACCATGATGCAGATCACCGCCGAAAAGGAGCGGAAACTGAAGAACACCAGCGCCGCCACCACGCTGTAGACCAGGATCAGGATCTGGGTCCGGGCGGTGGCAATCTCCTGGTTGGTGGCAGCCTGGATTCCGGCGTTGCCGGCACCCAGCAGGAAACGAATGTCATCGCTGTTGTGGCGGGCGCCAAAATCCTCTACCGCAGTCACCACCCGCTCCAGAGTCTCGGCCTTGTGGTCGCTGAGAAACAGCGCTACCGGCGCCAGGCTGCAGTCGCGATTGACAAGCTGCGGCGGCACCTGGCCGAAGGTGGTATCCAGAGCCCGCTGATTGCGGATCAGCGCCGCCCATTTCAAGCTGCCCTCGTTGTAGCCCATGGTCACCAGGCGAGCAACCTCGGCGAGAGAGATGGCGGACTCGACCCCCGGCACATTGCGCATCACCCAGGTGAAAAGATCGATGCGCTCCAGGTTGTGATGCAGGAAACACTGCTCGGGCGGCGTCTCCACCAGCACCACCAGCACATCCGAGCTGGTGGCATAGTTCTCGGTGATGAACTGGTTGTCGAGGTTGTAGCGGGAGTGGGGATGCAGCTCCGGCGCCCCGGGATCGAGATCGCCGATATGCAGGTTGCGGGCACCGAGGTAACCGATGCCAAAGCCCGCTGCAGCCACCAGCACCGAGACCAGGGCCACCCGCGGAGTCGTGCAGCGGGCCAGTACCCGCCACAGCCACGGGTCAGCCTGCTGGCGGCGCCGCACCCTGTCGATGCCACGTTGGCAAATGCCCAGGTAAGACATCAGCACAGGCAGAAGTACCAGGTTGGTCAGCACGATGACCGCAACGCCGACACTGGCGGCAATGCCCAGCTCCTGGATAACCTCGATGTTGATCAACATCATGGTGAGAAAACCCACCGCATCCGACACCAGCGCCGCCATGCCAGCGATGTACAGCCCGCGGAAGGCCAGCCGCGCCGCCATCACCCGGGTTCTGCCGGTTGCGATCTCCACGCCGGTCGCGTTGACCACCTGCACGCCGTGGCTGACGCCAATGGCAAATACCAGAAATGGAATCAGGATCGAATAGGCGTTGAGCCCCAAACCGAGGATATTGAGGAGCCCCAGCTGCCAGATCACCGCGGTCACCGAGCACAACAGCGGCGCAATCGTGGCCGCCAGGCAGCGGGTGTAGAGCAGCAGCAGCACCGCGGTGACTGCCACGGTAATCACGGCAAACAGGAGAATTGCCGTCACCCCGGCGAGCAGATCACCGATCATCTTGGGGAAGCCGACAATGCGGATACGGATGCCGTCGCGCTCGAACCGGTCGCGGATCCGGGACTCCAGTTGTTGCGAGAACGCGTGGTAATCCAGCGCCGCGCCGGTGATGGGGTCGCGGTCGAAGACCGGCGCCTCGACGATGCTGGAACGCATATCGTCCGCCACCAGGCGACCAACCTGGCCCGAGCGCAGCAGGTTCCGGCGCAGCTGTGCCAGGCTCTCCGGCGAGCCATCGTAGGTGTCGGGCATGACCATGCCCCCCTCGAATCCGGCCGCGGTGACTTCGGTCCAGCGCACATTGGGCGTCCACAGGGAACTGAGTCGATTGCGGTCCACCCCCTCGAGGTAGAACACCTCATCGGTTACCTGGCGCAGGACGTCCAGGTAATGCGGATCGAAGATGTCACCCTCGCGACTCTCCACGGCGATCTGGATCGAGGTGCCGGCGGCGCCCAGATGCTCGATGTGGCGCATCATCGTCTGCACGAACGGATGCTGCATAGGAATCATTTTCTCGAAGCTGGCATCGGGACGCAGCTTTGACGCCTGCCAGGCGAAGATGCCGGTGGCGATGAGGAACAGGGTAATGAGCAGGCGCCTGCGGCCGAAAATCAAGGTCTCCAGTACCGCCTCTTCATGGCGCCCGACCGGATCGGCGCCGGCACGCGTCGGGTTCATCGAACGTGCCCGTCGGTGGCGACACCGGTCGCGTCGGTATCCTGGCCGCTGTCCCCCGCCGAGCCTGCCGGCACGCCCCCACTATGGCGCTCGCCAGAACCCGCCGGCGCCAACCGGACTACTCCGCCCTGGCCTACCAGCACGATGCCGCCATCCGCCGCCTCGATGGGTCTGGCAAAATTACCGGTGACCGTGCCGGTGTCGCGGCTGCTGACCACCGCGGCGCGGGGATCGACCTCCAGCAGGGTACCCACGCTGCCAGCAATCAGCACGCCTCCATCGGCGCGACGGGTACCGCCGGCGAGGACCACCGCGACGGGACTGTCGAGGGCGGTCCAGCGGTCACCGAAGTCTGCCGAGACCAGTACACTGCCCTCGAGACCAAAGGCGGTGACCCAATTGGAATCCGGCTCCGCCACCAGACCGAACAGGGTGCCGGCCTCGGCCGGTGGCAGCGACTCCCAGGACTGGCCCCGGTCCCATGAGCGGTAGAGAATCCCGCTCTCACCGGCGAGCAGCAGGCGCTGGCCGTCGGGCGAGGCGATCGCGTACAGGTGCAATTGGTCGGGGTTGTCGGGTGGCTCTTCGGAGGTACGCCAGCTGCGCCCGCCGTCACGGGTCTCCAGATACAGCCCATAGGCACCCACCGCGATGCCCTGGTCGGCGTCTGCGAACCAGACGGCCAACAGGGGTGAGGCGTACAGCGGATCCTGCAGGGGCTCCAGCGCCTGCCCTGCCAATCCACCCCGTTGCAGGGTCCAGCTGCTGCCGGCATCAGTTGTCGCGAGGATAACTCCGTCGTGGCCCACCGCCCAGCCGCGGCGCTCGTCCACGAACCAGAGCGCGGTCAACATCCGCGCTGTCGGCACTTCGACCTGTCGCCACCTGGCTCCGTGGTCATCTGACAACAGGACGTGCCCACGTTCCCCGACCGCGACCAGCCGCTCCCCGGCCCGCTTTACATCCAGCAACAGGCTCTCGCTGGCCCGAGGCAACAACAGCGCCAGTTCCGTCGCTGCCAATATTGGCACTGCGGCCGGCAGCAGAATACCCGCGATCAACAGCACCCGCGCACGGGCGGCAATGGCCAGCAACCTCATCATCCCCTCCCTGTTATGGTTATACGGGGTGACCTCACGTGCACTGCAGAAGCAGACACTCACCGTTGATTGCTTTTAAATAACACAAAATGGCTGGCCGGGGGAGCCGGGAACCCGGTCCGGAGCGGTGCATGGCGGTTTTACCTGCGCTGGATCAATATTCGATGTGGGAACCGGGCATGCCAGCAGCGTGATTGGGGCTCACGGTTGTGCGCGGACTGCTACAATGCAACACCTGCCCCCAAGATATTTCCGGGACCATGCACCATGGACGACTCCCTCACCGCACTCGCAAGCATCATCCAGATCGCCGTGGCGCCGGTATTCCTGCTCGCGGGCATCGCCGGCTTTCTCAATGTCATGTCAGGGCGCCTCGGCCGTATTGTCGATCGTGCACGGGTGGTGGAGCGCAGGGTAACCACGCTGAATGATGCCGCCAGGATCGAGCGCGCCAGCCGCGAGCTGCGCACCCTCTGGCGGCGGGTTCACATCATCAACTGGTCCATCGGCATGTGCACCGCCTCCGCGCTGATGGTCTGCATTGTGGTCGTGGGCCTGTTCGTGGGCGACTTCTGGTCCCTCCACATCGAGACCTTCGTGGTGGTGACATTCGTGCTGGCGATGTTGCTGCTGATCGCGGCGCTCTTGCTGTTGATCAAGGAAGTGCAGCTCGCCACCCGGGTGCTGGTGGCGGGGCAGGAATACAGTGACTGAGATTGCCACGGGTGGCTGACACGGGGGCTCGCATTGCTGCGTTCGAACGACTGCAACAATGCGGGATCCGCCCCTCGATCAATGCACGTGGGCGTCCAGCACCCGGTCGATGTCCGACTGCGGTACCTCGACACCGGAGTCTTCGTACTGCTCCGCCAGGGCAAACAGGCCCTCAATGATCGGCATGCCGTCTACCGCGGTAGCCAACTTGACGCCGCCCGCGTCAAAACGCGCCTGCCAGCTTGCCCGTACCCGCGCCCAGTAGGTCTCCGTTGCATCCCAGTAGGCATGGACGGGCGAGAAATCGATGGCATCGGTGCGCGTGTAGTCATTGAACCCGAACTCCCTGACCAGAACCTCGCGCGTCTCACCGTCTGCCCGCAGCACCTTGCTGTTGTCCTGCTCGTGGGTCCAGCCGTCCGGCGTAATGGTATGGCGGTTCTCCACGTTGAGCGCGTTGTAGTCGTCACGCACTGTGTACTCGCGACGCGGCAGCGGCCGCCAGCTTCGGTCCGAGGTCCAGGTCGGATTGCCGTAGCGGTGGTTCCAACGTCCGGTACCGCAATACCGGGGTGCATCCGACACTTCGTATACGCACTGGGTCCAGCGGCCGCGTGTCGCTTCAGGAGCCAGCCTGACCCGCCGCCAGGTCTGGTCGGCGACGAACTCCAGCCGTGTTTCCGCCTCCCAGATCCAGTCCTGGCGCCAGTGCTTGATGACCCCGTCATCACCCGCCAGCAGCAGGTGCTGCAACACGATGCGCCCGGGGCTGTCCTCCACCACAAGCACCGCTTCCGCTGCACCACTCCGCTTCGGCTCGCGACGCTGGTAGTCGGGGGCCAGGGTCACGGTTTCGTCAAAGGCAAAGGCAACCCGGTACTCCCCCGCCATCGCCAGTATCGCGGCGCGGTCCGCGGCCGGGGGCACAGCAGGTGCGGCCTGTGTCGTTGCCGCAGTGCCGATGTGGTGGTCGCTGGTAGCGCAGGCAGTTACACACAGGGCCAGCCCCAGGCCGAGCAGTTGTTGTTTCATGAAACATCCTCACTTGGTCAAAATCAGTTTGCCGAAACGCGTTTCCCGCAGTTCGTATACCTGGCCGGCGTGGCGTATAAGCACCCGGCGATCGGCTCCCAGCAGCTCGTGACTGTCGATCTCCGGGATAGCCTGGGCGGCACTCGTCCTGCTGCCCTGCCGTGGTTTGGCTGGTGTATCCGCCATCAGTCGAACCAGTCAAAGTTGCGTGACACCGACAGGCGCAGGCTGCGGCCCGGTTGTTCGATCGCGTTGGGATGCACGCGATAACTGTTGTCGAACAGATTGTCCACGGCGAGACTGAGCTCCCAGGGCGCAAGCACACCCCGTGTGGGTCGGTAGCGCAGGAATACATCAGTCTTGCCATAACCTGAGGTCGCCAGAGCGCCCTCGGGTACATCGCGTCGGGCGGCCGAAAACAGCAGATTCGCACCCAGCGTCAACTGCCCGTCGAGCAGATGGATGCCCCCACCGAGCGTTGCCCGATTCGGTTGTACACTGGCGAGGTCTTCACCGTTCGCGCGCTCGCCGTCGATCAGGGTGAGTCCCGCGTTCAGATAGCCGAGAGCATGACGCAGCGTCATTGACACCTCCGCACCCTGCATCCGCGCGTCGACGTTGCGGTTGCTGGTAACGCCGGGAAATACCAGCGTCCGGGTAGTGGGGTAGAAGCGCGGTGCACCGGCGATGAAGATGACGACCTGGTCGACGAAGTCGTCAACCTCGCTGCGCCAGGCACTGGCTTCCAGGGTCAGCGCCAGGTCGCGGTCAAACAATTGCTCGCGACGCCAGCGGGCACCGAGCTGCAGCTGTTCGCTGTGCTCGGCGCGCAGGTCCGGTGTGGCGAGAAACTCGTTAACGACAACCTGGCCCGGTGCCAATGGCACCACAAAGTGAACGCCATCGGAAAACAGTTCCCCCAGGCTGGGGGCGCGGAAGGCCTCGGCATATTCCAGCCACAGGTAGAGAGAGTCACGCGGCTGCCAGGCAAGTGCCAGGCGGGGTGTCAGCTCGCTGTCACTGCGCGCCGGGAAATCCGCTTCGGCACTGTAGTCGAAAGCGTCATGGCGCAGACCCGGAATCAGGGAAAACCCCGCAGGCAGCGGCACCTCCCCCTGCAGGAACAAGGCCTGGTACTGCACCCTCGCATCGGGGAACTGCGGCCGAACAGCCCCGTTGCGGGTACCCGACTGCTGGTCCTCGTAGAGTTCGATGCCCGCAGTCAAGCGCATGGGCGCACCTCCCGGGCCGGCGATGGTCGCAGTGTTGAGCAGTTCAAAACCGCGGGTGCGAAACGTGGTTTCATCCACGCGCTGGTCATCGAGCCTGAACTCCCGGGCATCGACCTCATTTTCATAGACAGCGAAAGACAGGTCCAGCCAGGACTGGTCGGCGGGATCGAGCTGGTAGCGCAGGCGCGTATTGCGGCGCTCGGTAGTGCGGTCCACGAGGTTGCTGGCGCTGGCAAAATCGTTGGCATTGGCTGGATTGCGGCCGTCATTCCGGAACTGTTCCAGGGTCAGTTCCAGGCGCTGGTCTGCGGGCGTCAATCCCAGCTTGAGCAAACCGCTGGCGGTTTCGTCCCGGGTCGCGAGGATAGCGTCGCCACTCCCGTCCAGGAGATCCCTGCCGACATCGCGCCGGGCGACATGCGCCAGGGCATCGGCGCTGTCGCTCCCGGCGTGGGCAGTCATCCCCAGTCGCCATTCCTCGCCGTTGCTCTGGTAACCGCTACTGAGGCGCAGGCCGGCCGCGCCCCGCTCCTCCACCAGGTCCCGGCCGCTAACCGTTTCCAGCAGGAACGCGCCCCCCAGCGCCCCGCTGCCGTAAATGGCGGAGCCCGCTCCACGCAGAACTTCCACCGACTGGATCAATCCGGGGTCAAGCAGGAAGCGACCGCCGTGTCCCTTGTTGTAGTTGAAGCGGGTGCCATCGACACGAATCGCCACCTGCTCATCGCTGAAGCCACGGATGGCGGGTTCCTCCGCAATGCGCCGCGGGCCGCCGGTAACATTCACCGCCGGCACCGACTCGAACAGGTTCTGGTAGCCATAGGGCTGGATCAGCTCGATGGTGTCCGCATCGATCACGGTAATCGTGGCCGGCGTCGTAAACTGTGCGCGCGCCGTGCGCGTCGCAGATACCACGATGGTTTCCAGCGCACCGCTTGCGGTGCCCCCGGAGTGCGGCGCTTGCGCAGGGTTCCGGGCTATGTTGTCTGCCTGCACCATGGGCACCAGTAGTACTGCGGCAACTATCAGGACGGCTCTCATGTGAATACTCTCCAGCTGAATCCGAAAACGACTCTTGGCGTCTATCGGCCTGGCTGGGCACAGGAGTGCTGGCTGGGCACAACGGCATGTATTGCCGCAGACCGGAACAATAATTCAAATGATAATGATTATCAATACATAAATGGCATGAATATCGGGACCACCACATCATTGGCAATTGCGTCAGCAGACGGGCACTATCGTGTGCCCCCCAGTACGAGGACGAGGACATGAAGAAACTGCTCTGTTGTATGGCGATAGCACTGGCGATGCTGCCGACGCACGCTGTGACCGCCGTACTTTCCGACACCGAAAAGCGCATGGTGGAGTTCATTGACGCGACCAACCCCGCGGCAGTGGAGCTCCTGATCGACAGCGTCAACATCAATAGCGGCACCATGAACCTGGCGGGGGTACGGAAGGTTGGTGAACGCTTCAGCACCGAGTTCGCCGCCCTGGAGTTCGAGGTGGAGTGGCTGGACGGCAGTGCCTTCGAGCGTGCCGGGCACCTCCTGGCCCGTTACCGGGGCAGCGAGGCGCAGGTGAAGGTGTTGCTGATCGGCCATCTCGATACCGTGTTCGAACCGGACAGCCCGTTCCAGACCTTTACCCGGGTTGATGACGACAACGCTACCGGACCCGGCATAGCCGACATGAAGGGCGGCAACGTGATCATGCTGCGCGCACTGGCCGCCCTGCGTGAAGTCGGCGCCCTGGAGCAACTGGATGTCACCGTGGTGTTGACCGGTGACGAGGAACTGAGTGGCAGCCCGCTGGCACTGTCCAAGCAGGCCCTGGTGGAGGCCGCGATAGACGCCGATATTGCCATCGGTTTCGAGAACGGCGATGGCGACTACCGCACCGCCAATGTCGCTCGCCGCGGCAGCAGCGGCTGGACCCTGGAAACAACAGGCACCCCGGCACACTCGTCGCAGGTATTCCGGGAGGACATCGGTTCCGGCGCCATCTACGAGGCCGCCCGCATCCTCCATGACTTTCACGAAGACGCTACACTCCGCGGCGAACAATTCCTGACCTTCAACCCCGGCCGCATTGCCGGTGGCACCACCCTGCACAATAGTGCGGCGGACAATACCACCAGCGCGTTCGGCAAGAGCAACGTGGTGGCCGAGTCGGCGCGGGTGGAGGGGGACATCCGGGCGCTGTCGGCAGAGCAACTCGCCCGTGCCCAGGCCCGCATGGCGGCAATCGTCGCCGACAACCTGCCCGGCACCCGCGCCAGCATCAGCTTCGACGAGGGCTATCCGCCCATGGCGCCGGGAGCGGGCAACCTGCGGCTGCTGACGCTGTTCTCCCAGGTCAGCGAAGACCTGGGCTTTGGCGAAGTCACGGCGGTCAACCCGCTGCGGGCGGGTGCCGCCGACATATCCTTTGCCGCCGACCATGTGGAAATGGCGATCGACGGCCTCGGCATGAGCGGCACCGAAGGGCACACCGTCGATGAAACCGGCTACCTGCCATCGCTGCCCCTGCAGGCCAAGCGTGCCGCGGTGCTGCTGTACCGCCTCGCGGGCGGCCAACGGTAGGAGCCCGATGCGGGAGCCCGCTGGCCCAGGCCACCTTCTCTGGCCGCTGCGCGGCCATTCACCTTGTGGCCCAGGCCACCTTCTCTGGCCGCTGCGCGGCCATTCACCTTGTCCGCGGGCGATAGCGGGCGATCGCACACAGAGTGCGCTCCCACAGTAAGCCACCCAGATCCGCGATCACCCGGGCTGCGGTACGAACGCTCCATAGATCGCCCGCACTGCCTGCGGGTAGTCATCGGGGCCGACGCCAACGATGATATTGAGCTCCGACGCCCCCTGATTGATCAGGCGCACGTTGACCCCGGCCGCCGCCAGTGCGGTGAAGACCTTGGCCGCAATCCCGGGGGTACGCGCCATCTCCTCGCCCACGACGGCGATCAGGGCAATATTCGGCACGTAATCGATCTCGTCGGGTTCCAGCGTGCGGCGAATTTCATCCAGCACCTGCTCCACCCTGCCCTCCAGCCACTTCGACTCCAGCACCACACTGACGCTGTCGATGGCCGAGGGGCAGTGCTCGAAGGGTATGCCGTTGTGCTCCAGCACCCCCAGCAGGCGGTAGACGAAACCCACCTCGCGGTTCATCAGGTGCTTGCCGATGGTGATCATGGAGAAACTGGTCTTGCCGGCGACACCGGCGATCTGGGTGCTCTGGATAATCTCCGGCGACAGCTCGGCGACGATACGGGTGCCCGGGTGTCCGGGCTCGTTGGTATTGCGGATGTTGACCGGAATGCCCACTTCCCGCACCGGCGCCATGGCCTCGTCGTGCAGCACGCTGGCGCCCATGTAGGCGAGCTCGCGGATCTCGGCGTAGGTGACCTCCTCCATCGGTCGCGGCTGGCTGACAATGCGCGGGTCCGCCATCAACAGCCCGGAAACATCGGTCCAGTTCTCGTACAGCGCAGCGTGGGCGGCACGGGCGGCCACCGCACCGCTGACGTCGGAGCCGCCACGGGAGAAAGTGCGCACCTGGCCTTCCGGGTCGCAACCATAGAAACCGGGCAGGACGTAGCGCTTGCCCGGGTCCGCCAGACGCGCCCCCAGCAGCGCCCAGGTCTGCGGATCCACCAGACCATTGCCGCCGATGACAATGCATTCCGCCGGCTCCACAAACTCCGCGCCCAGCCAGGCGGCCAGCAGCAGGCCGCAGAAGTGCTCACCGCGAGACGCGGCAAAGTCGGCACTGACGCCGGCAGCGAGTTGCGCCCGGAACTGCTCCAGGTGCTGCGCGATCAGCGGTGTGATCTCGAGCTCCCGCTCAATGCCCGTGAAGCGCTCGACGATCTGGTCGAAGGGACCGCTGAAATCGGCGTTCATGCTGGCGGCGTGGTGGCACAGGTACAGCAGGTCGGTGATCTTGGTATCCTTGCTGTCGCGCTTGCCCGGCGCCGAGGGCACGACGATGCTGCGGCGCGGGTCCGCATCGATAATCGCCCGCACCTTGCGCATCTGCTCCGTGCTGGCGAGGCTGGAGCCGCCAAACTTGCAGACAATGCGCTCTCCCGGCGCCGCGCCCTCTGTTCCCAACTGTGTCGATTTCGTCACCAACGCTGTCCTGCCCGCTGCCGGCCCCACCCCCATGGCGGGCCCTGATGGGGCACAGTTTACTGCAGCGTGGACCTGTGGTCAGGTGTCGTATTGCCTGATCGTCGTATTGCCTGATCGTCGCATTGCCTGCTGCTGTACTGCGTTGGCCAGGCGCTCTGGTTTACACTCAAGCCAACATTCCTGAACCGGACCACCACACATGCTGACCCTGCACGGTTTTTCCTCCAGCAACTACTACAACATCGTCAAGCACTGCCTGCTGCACAAGGGCGTGCCCTTCAACGAGCATCTGGTCTACCCGGGCATGCCCGAGCTGCTGGCTGTGAGTCCGGCGGGCAAGGTACCCGCGCTGACCACTGCCAGCGGTACAACCTTGTCCGAAAGCAGCGTCCTGGTCGAGTACATCGAGGACGCCTACCCCGACAAACCCCTGCTACCGAAAGATCCGGAGCAGCGGGCACAGGTGCGGCAGGTCATGAAAATGGCGGAGCTGTACCTGGAGCTGCCAGCGCGCCGACTGCTACCCGCGGTGCTGGGCAATGTGCCAGTGTCCGACGCAGTCAAAAAGGAGGTGCGGCTCACCCTGGACAAGGGCACCGCGAGTCTCGGCCAGCTGGCGCGGTTCACGCCCTGGGTCTGTGGCGACGAGCTGTCCCTGGCGGACATCTATCTGCGCTACGTACTGGCCATTCCCAAACTGGTGGGTCCCAGCCAGCTGCAGTGGGATGTCTTGCCTGCGGTGCCGGGTCTCGCAGAGTGGGACGCACGCATGGCGGAAGATGCCGTGTCGAAGCAGGTGGATGCCGACCAGCAGGCCAACATGAAGGAGTTCATGGCCTATGTCGGCAAGGCGATGAGCGGCGCGAAACAGGAAGACAACTGACTTCTAGAGGGGTAACAGGTCCCGCGCCAGCGGGATCACAACCGCTGTCAGCACCAGGCCCAGCAGTACCGAGTGCAGCCGGAACCCGCCTTTCATGGTCGCCTCCAGCACCGCCATGCGCACCTCATGAGAGGAAAAGCGCTGCTCGAACCGGGCGTCCTGCTCTGAAAAGCGCTGCTCCCACCGCGCGTCCTGCTCTGCAAAGCGCTGGCTGATGCGGCTCTCGAGCGCATCCAGCCGGGCGTCCAGGTAATCCCTGGTCACCAGGTTATCCGCATAGAAACCAAACGCCTCTGCCATCAGTTCTGCCTGTACCTCAGCCTGCTGCTCTGGCACTCCCGCCGATTTCAGGCGGCGGGCATACTGCAGTGTGTCGAACGCCAACGTAGCCACAATTATAGCCTCCCTGCCGGTACCTGGCCAGAATCCAGTGTGCAGGCCCATCGACGGGCACAGTACATCGCAACTTTGCCTTTATCAGCCATTCGAGGCCAGGTGAAGGTCAGATCCCGCCTGATGGCATGCCGGGGAATGCTAGCAGCCTGTCGGACTTAACCGGATGATATCGACGTGGGATAATGAACGC
>CAXBCH010000032.1:0-53849 GCA_963974125.1 uncultured Haliea sp.
GCCGCATGCGCCCGGAATGGAGAAAAAGGATCTTCCCGTGCCGGAGCGACGCTGCGCCGGGACGCGCAGTCCGTCAGGCTGCCGAGTGAACGAAGGGACCGGAGCGACGCCCCAGTCGTCAGGCTGCCACTGGAACGGAGCGTGTCCGAGCGACGTAAACACGATTTCCGTCCAATCACCGCAGCGGCTACACTACGCGCCTCGGAAAATCAGCCCAGGAGAACACCGTGTACAGTTTCAGCCAGCAGTCCTACGCCTACCAGGAGCGCCTGCAGGCGTTCATGGACGAACACATCTATCCCAACGAAGCTGCCTATGCCGGGGAATTGCACAGCGCGCCCTCGCGCTTTGCCGCCCTGCCGCTGATGGACGAGCTCAAGGAGAAGGCGCAAGCTGCCGGTTTGTGGAACCTGTTTATCTCGCCCCACGAGGCGGAGTTCGCCGACCACGACGGCTTCAGCAACTTCGACTACGCGCCGCTGGCGGAGATGATGGGCCGGGTGCTGTGGTCGCCGGAGGTATTCAACTGCAACGCCCCGGATACCGGCAACATGGAGGTGCTGATGCGCTACGGCAATGCCGAGCAGCAGGAGCGCTGGCTGCGGCCGCTGCTGGCGGGCGAGATCCGCTCCTCCTACGCCATGACCGAGCCCCAGGTCGCGTCCTCGGACGCCACCAATGTCGAGCTGCGCATCGAGCAGGATGGGGACGACTGGGTGCTGAACGGCCGCAAGTGGTTCATCACCAGCGCCATGTACGAGCGCACGCAAATATTCATCGTCATGGGCAAGTCGGACCCGGACAATCCCAACCGGCACCTGCAGCAGAGCCAGATCCTGGTGCCGAAAGACACTCCGGGCCTGACCATGGTGCGGCCGCTGACGACCCTGGGTTATGACGACGCGCCGCTGGGCCATGCGGAAATCCTGTTCGAGAATGTACGGGTGCCCGCCGGCAACATGCTGCTGGGCCCCGGCCGCGGTTTCGAGATTGCCCAGGGCCGCCTGGGACCGGGCCGCATTCATCACTGCATGCGCCTGATCGGCGCGGCCCAGCGCTCGCTGGAGTTGGCTTGTCAGCGGGCCGAGTGCCGCACCACCTTCGGCCGCAAGCTGAGCCAGCACCAGTCCGTGCGCGAGGACCTGTCGCGCTGCTTCTCGGAGATCGAGATGGGCCGACTGCTGCTGCTGAAAACCTGCCACAAGATGGACGAGCTGACCCCGCAGGGCGCGCTGGACTATATCGCCGCGGCCAAGAGCACGGTGCCGCTGCTGATGCAGAACGTGATCGACCGCTGCATGCAGATTCACGGCGCCGGCGGCCTCACCGAGGACTACATGATGGCGGAGGCCTTCAACTACGCGCGCTGGTGCCGCCAGGCGGATGGCCCGGACCAGGTCCACCAGATGGCCCTGGGGAAGATGGTGATCAAGCGCTATACCGATGCCTGAGCTGCATCCACAGCTGCTGGCGGACTGCCATCAGCTGGGCGCGATGGCCAGCGGCGAGCTGCTGCTGTCGCGCAATGCCAACCTGCACTGGTTCATCCTGGTGCCGGATACCGGGATGGCGGATCTGCTGGACCTGCCGCCCCCACAGCTGCAGCAGGTGCTCGCTGACTGCCAGCTGCTGTCGCACTGGCTGAAGCAGGTGCAGGGCTACCCCAAGGTCAACTTCGCCGGGCTGGGCAATATCGTGCCGCAAATGCATTTGCACATTATCGGGCGCCACCGCGAGGACCCCTGCTGGCCGCGGCCGGTCTGGGGCAATCTCCCGGCTGGGCCAGAGTGGCAGTCAGCCGCGCTGGACGCGATCAAACGGGAACTCGAACTTGGCGGCTGACCCTGCGGCACTGGTCATCGGCGCCTCGGGCGGCATCGGTGCCGCCGTTGCGCGGCGACTGCTGGATGACGACCGCTACCGCACCGTGTTCTGCGTCAGCCGTGCCGCCACCCCACCGCCGGCGCTGGCGGGAGCCCCGGGTTTGCGCTGGTTGCCCTGCAGCGGTTCGCCCGAGGACATCGCGGCTGTGCGCGGGGAACTCGGGGATGACGTTGGCCGGCTCGCCCGCCTGGTGATCTGCAGCGGCATCCTGCACGCGGGCGACAGGGGCCCCGAGAAGTCGCTGGAGCAGCTGGACCCGGTGTGGATGCAGGCGGTGTTCAACGCCAACAGCATCACGCCGATGCTGTGGCTGCAGGCCCTGGCGAAGGGTCTCGGGCGCAAGCAGCCCTGCGTCATCGCCGCCCTGAGCGCGCGGGTCGGCAGCATCGGCGACAACCGGCTGGGCGGATGGTACAGCTACCGCGCCTCCAAGGCGGCGCTCAACATGCTGCTGCAAACCGCCGCGGTGGAGCTGGCCCGACGCGCACCGGCGAGCAAGCTCATTGCCTTTCATCCGGGCACCACCGACACGGCGTTGTCCAGGCCATTCCAGGGCAGCGTGCCGGCGGGAAAACTGTTTACGCCAGACTTCGTCGCGGACCGGCTGCTGGCCATCATGGACAAGGCCACCGCCGATGGCACCTTGTCCTACCTGGACTGGGACGGCCAGACCATCAGCTGGTAGCGGCCGTGCTATCCTGCAATCGACAGCGATAACAACATCCAAGGAGTACTGCCATGCTGGTCGTCCACCACCTCAACAACTCGCGCTCCCAGCGCGTCCTCTGGCTGCTGGAGGAACTGGAGCTGCCCTACAGGATAGTGCGCTACCAGCGCAATGCCGACACCAACCTCGCGCCCCCCGAGCTGGAGGCCGTACATCCGCTGGGCAAGTCGCCCCTGCTCGGCGACGGCGACCGGGTGATCATCGAGTCCGGCGCCATTATCGACTATGTGCTGCGCCGGCACGGCGGTGGCCGCCTGCTGCCAGCACCCGGCAGCGACGAGCACGAGCAGTACCTGCAGTGGCTGCACTACGCCGAGGGCAGCGCCATGCTGCCGCTGATGCTGCGCATGTACACCTCGCGCCTGCCGGACCAGGGTGCCGCGCTGCAACCGCGGATCAATGACGAGCTGGAGCGCCACCTCGGCTACATCGACGCGGCGCTGGAAGGAGTCGACTGGCTGGTGGGCAACAGTTTCTCCGGCGCCGATATCCAGCTCTCCTTTGTCGCCGAAATAGCGCCCCTGCTGCACACCCTGGAGCCCTACCCCAACCTCGCGGCCTTCCGCGATCGTATCCACGCCCGCCCGGCCTATCGGCGCGCCCTGGAACAGGGCGGCGAGTACGCCTTCGGCCCCGCCGGCTGAGCGGCTACGGCAGCAGCCCCGCCTGCCGCAGGGCTGCCGCCAACTCCTCCGCAAACACCTCGTACCCCGCCTTGTTGGGGTGAATGGTGTCCGCGCGCAACGACTCCTGCGACAGTACGCCGGAAAACACGTCGGGCACCAGCAACACGCCCTCCGCCTCCGCCAGCCGGGCATAGAGCGACGCATCCTTGAGTGCACCGATACTGGCGCGCAGCAATGACAGCCGCGGCACCGCCACCAGCACGGGAATGGCACCGTGGTCCTGCACCCTGCGCAGAATGTCACGCAAATCCGCCTCGACGTCGGCATCGGGCCGTTTGCGCAGGAAATCGTTGCCGCCGAGCTCGACAATGACCAGGGCCGGGTCATGTTGCCGCAGCAGCCCCTCGATGCGCTCCCTGGCCGCCGCCGCGGTATCCCCCGGGACTCCGGCATTCACCACCTGCCAGCCACTGCGTTCAGCCAGCAGGGAGGGAAAATCCTCGCCCCGGCTGGCGCCGGTACCCCAGGTGACGCTGTCGCCGAAGGCCAGCACCACGCTCCCGGGTGGCAGCGGCGAGTAAGGGCTCTCCCGGGTACAACCCAGCACCAGTACCACCAGCGCCAGCAGCAGCCAGCGGCGCCGGTGCCCCGATCCTGTCGACGTCATTGTCACGGTGTTCTCGACCTCCAGGCGGCGAAACGCTATGCTTTTCAGCTTGCCTTCAACACCCCTACCGGCACAAGTCTGGAGTCATTTTGGAACTGGTCGTTTTCGATCTCGACGGCACCCTGCTCGACAGCCGCTCCCAAATCAGCGCCTATACCCGGGACACGCTGCAGCTGCTGGCGCGAAACGGCATCGCCTACACCGTGGCAACCGGGCGCACCCTGCACGCAGCGCGCGACATTCTCCACGGCCACGGCTTCTCCCTGCCGCAGGTCTTCAAGAATGGCGCCGTGATCTGGTGCCCGCAGGCAGAGGATTACAGCCACACCACCTTCCTGACCCAGGGCGAGATCGAGCAGGTCCTGACCGCCGTCATGGCCCAGGATGTCACACCTTTCATTTTCACCCTCGCGCCCGGCAATTACCACGCCATCTACCACACCCCGCTGCGCAACGATGTGGAACGGCGGCTGGCAGAAGAGTTCGCAAAGCGCTCGGAAGTGGACGTCCTGCCCGCGGAGAAAATGCCTGCAACTGCAGACATCACCAACGTCAGTGCCCTGGGCAAGCCGGAAGCGATTGCCGCGGTGGCGCAGCTGGTCGAGGGTGAAGACAACCTGGTGGCGTATAGCGGCGATGCGCTGGAGGGCTCGGCGCTGAAGTGGATCGACATTCATCACATCGATGCCAGCAAGGGCAACGCGGTGACGCGGTTAAAGGAAGACCTGGGGGTGAGCAAGGTCCTGTGCTTTGGCGACAGCGACAACGACCTGAGCATGTTCGCCCTGGCCGACGAGTGCTATGCCCCGGACAACGCCAAGGACTATGTCAAGGACGTGGCCACCGCGGTGATCGGCCACCACAACGAAGACGGCATCGCCCGCTTCCTGCGCCAGCGCTTCGGGCTGCCGGACTAGCCGGCGGCCAGCGCCAGCTGCACCGCGCCGCTGGTATCCACCTGCAGCACCAGCTGCAGGCCGTGTCTCTGGTCCCCGACCTGCTCGCCATTCAGCAACAGATGGGTGCTCACCGGGTAGACCCCCTGGGGCAGACCCTCGGGCAGCTTGAAAGTGAATTCACTGGTATAGGCTCCGCCATTGGCAGTGCTGGAACCCGGCGCCTTGGTCATGCTGTTGAGCGCAATGCTGTTGTCATCGTTGTCCCAGATCGTCATCTTCTCTTCGATCTTGGCGCGGGCACCGCTGGTCCCGGGCACGACCTCGATATGGGATTTGACCCGCACTTCGGTGCCCGGACGCACGGAGGTTCCCGGCAGGATCTCGCTGCGGTAGGCACTGACCTTGGGGTTGACCGGCAGGCTGCCGGTTTCCCTCTCGAACTCGGCGGACACCTCGCGCTCGCTCTTCACCTGCACGGTGGTGTAGCCGATGATCATGTCGCGCACCATTTGGGCAGTGGTCTGGATCACCACCTGTCTGGCCGTATCCTCCGCAGTGCGCTGCACGGAGTCCACCAGGTCCTTGAAGAAGCTGGCCTGACTGGCGTTGGCGACACCCAGGGCGAGCCCTGTGGCGATGGCAACTCGGGTTACAGATTTCATGACAATTCCCCCCGCAGCCCGATCGGCTGCCGCTTTACTGCACCATAGTCTATTGTATGGAAATATTCATTTTTGCCTTGCTCTGCGCCGCGTCCGCCTTGCGGATCAGGTCGTTGGCGCCCGGGTGTCGCGGAATGATCGCCAGTGCGGACTCCGACTTGGCAATGGTACAACTGTAGTTCTTGCGCTGGAAGCAATCCTCCGCCTCTTGCAGAAAGCTGGCCACGGTCTGTTCGCGGAAGCGCTGCTGCTCGCGCCCGGCCGCGGCTGCCTGCTCCAGTCCCAGCGCGCCGGCATTGCCGGGATCCGCCGATCTGAGCTGGGCCGCCCGGTCATCGACACAGGCAAAGTCGTTCATCCGCAGACAGGCGCGGCCCTCGCCCAACAGCAGACCCAGCCGTTCCTCGCGGTCGCGGGCGGCGGCCATCAGGCTCTCGGCCATGGCGTCCACCTCGCGCTGGGGTCCCTCCAGGTCATCGGCTTCGGCCCCGGCTTCGCGGGCACTGGCAAGGGCCGAACGCGCGCAGTCAATATCGTCCCCGGCGATGCAGGTGCGCGCCTCCTCCAGGTAACCGGCAATGGTCTGGCGCGCGACTTCCCGCTCCACCCGCTGCAGCAGCAGGATCGCCTGCGCCTGCCCCGGCACCAGGTCCAGCAGGCCACGCAGTCGACTGCTGGCACAGTCGTAATCCCCCGCTGCAAAACAGGCTTCCGCGTCCGCCAGCCGGGAGTTGACCAGCCGCTCCTGCTCGGCCTGGGCCTGGGCCTGCTCTGCCGCCGCCAGCAACTGGCCGGCCTCGGTGTTTTGCGGCGCCAGGCTGCGCACCACCAGCGCGCTCTCGATAGCGCACTTGTAGTCCTGGCTGTAGAAGCAATCCTTGGCGGCCTGCAGGCGACTGTCGATAGCCCGCTGCTGCTCCTCGCCCGCCTGGTACTGCTGGTAGCCAAACCAGCCACCGGCGATTACCAGCACCAGCGCCAGCGCGGCAATCCCCTTCAGGCTGCCACTGCGTTTCGCTGGCAGCATGGCGCCGCGGAAGGCATCAATGGTCGCCGGGCGCCGGCTCTTGTCCGGACTCAGGGCCGCGCTCAGCGCCTGCCATTCACGGTTGTTGAGTACCGCGGGCCGGGTCGGCTTCAGATTCTCCGCTTTCGCATCCGCCGCGCTCTTGCGGTCGTAGGGGTGCTCTCCGGTGAGCATGATGTAGAGCACACAGGCCAGTGCGTAGACGTCATCGCTGAAGCTGGGCGGCTCTCCCCGGGCCATCTCCACGGTGGCATAGGCGGGGGTCAGCGCGCCCAGGTCGCCGGCGTCGTAGTCGTGGCTGACTGCGGTCTTGTTGGCGGCGCGGGCAATGCCGAAGTCCAGGATCTTGACCGTGCCGCCGGTGGTGACAAAGATGTTGCCGGGCTTGAAGTCGGAATGGATCAGGCCGCGCTTGTGGGCGTAGTCGAGGCCGGAGCAGAGGTCGCTGAAGTAGCGCATGGCCACTTCCTTGCTGAACGGCGCCTCCAGTCGCAACAGGCTGTCCAGGGGATCGCCCTTGAGCAGCTCCATGGTCATGAAAATGGTGCTGCCGTCGCGGTCAAAGTCGTGCACGGTGACGATATTCGGGTGCGCCAGCTTCTGCGACTTCACCGCCTCCTGCTGCAGGGATACAAACGCCTGGGGATGGTCCTTGAAATTCTGCCCCAGGACCTTGACCGCGATGTAGGGGTTGCGATCCTCTGCTTCGACCTTGCGCAGATCGCGGGCCTTGTAGACCAGCCCCATGCCGCCCTCGCCCAGCACATCTTCCAGCACGAAGCGTTTTTTCAGCAGACGACCGCTTTCCGAGCGCGCCTTTTGCGCCAGCTGGCGGGCGCGATCAAAGCCGGCCGAGGTCTGGGTGGGGCTCTGGTACTCGGTATAGTCTGCCGCGGGGGTCTCGTCCTCCGGATTTCGCTCCCCGGGCAGCGAACCCTCCGGGTTGATCTCGGTGGCATCAGCGTCTGGCGTCCCGGCCCTGGTGTCGGAACCCGGATCCTGCGTCTTGTCACTGTCTCCCAAACTGCACACTCCCGCCTGCTACTTCTGCGGGCCACACTGCGGCCCAAAGAGGTGAGTATAGAATTATGCCGCGCAGGTCGCTAGCACCGGGGTCACGCCTGCATGTCCGCCACCAGCTTGGCTACCGCCAGCTCGGCTGCGTCGGTGAACGGGGCCAGAACCAGATCTGCCCCCTTGGCGTGAAGGCCCTCGATATCCTGGCTGTAGTGCGTCGACAGCGCGATCCTGCCCTGGAACTGGCGGTCCCTGAGGCCATTGAGAATCAGCAGCCGCGGATCTTCATGGGTGACGCCGAGATCGTGCTGGGGCAAGGCACACACGACCCACTTGACGCCCTGCAGCGGCAGGCTGGCCATGAACTCCGGGTCGGCAGCATCCCCGTACAGCGCCTGCTTGTCCCAGTCCCGGTACTTGCGCACGACCTCGGGATTGAAATCCACTCCCAGCACGCTATAGCCCTGCTCCTCGAGAAAGCGGCTGATGGCCATGCCATAGCGACCGAGGCCAAACACCACCACATCGTAACCGCGGACGTCGACCTCCTGCTCCGCCACTGAGGCTTCCCGTTGCGGGTTGTTGCGCTCGAAGATACCCAGCACCGGCTCCAGCCACCGGTACAGCACATGCGACCAGGTAATCATGTACACGGACATGGCGATGGTAATGAGACCGACCAGGGTCACCAGCCCCAGGGCCTCGGCATCCACGTGCCCCAGGGTCATGCCCATGGCCATGAAAATCAGGGAAAATTCGCTGATCTGGGCCACGGTCAGGCCCGCCAGGAAACCGGTGCGCTTGCGATAGCCCAGCACCCCCATGATCACCATCACGATCAACGGGTTGCCGACCAGCACGAAGACCGAAAAAACCATGGCCGGGCCGATCTGCGCCCCCAGCAGGCTGAGATCGAGCTGGGTGCCCAGCGCAATGAAGAAAAACAGCAGCAGGAAGTCCCGCAGGGAGCCCAGTCGCGCCACGATCGCCTCGCGATAGGGTGTCGATGCCAGGGAGATCCCCGCCAGCAGGCCACCCAGCTCCTTGCTGAAGCCGAGGTAGTGGCCGGCCGCCGCCAGCAGCGCGGCCCAGGCGATGGCGAAAGTAACCATCAACTCCTGCGAGTGCGCGATCCGTCCCACCAGCGGCGTCGCCAGGTAGCGAATGAACAGCAGCACCAGCAACAGCATCGCCGCGCCGTTGACCAGGATACCCGCCACCCGCGCCAGGGCCCCGCCATTGTCACCCTCCGCGGCACCGATGCCGAACGAAGACAGGACCATCATCGCCAGCACCACCACCAGATCCTGCACAATGAGGAAGCCGATGGCGATGCGCCCGTGCAGGGAGTCGACCTCGCGCTTGTCCGACAGCAGCTTGACGATAATGATGGTACTGGAGAATGTCAGCGCCACCGCCACGTAGAGCGAGACGACCACACTCATGCCCAGCGCCAGGGCGATCAGAAACCCGAACAGCGAAGTGAACAGGACCTGCCCCATACCCGTGGCCAGTGCCACCACGCCCAGGGTCCGGACCAGCTTCAGGTCCAGCTTCAGCCCCACCAGGAACAGCAGCACGGCGATCCCGAGTTCCGCCATCAACTCGATGTTGTCGTGGTCGCTGACGATATTCAGTGCCGAGGGTCCCGCAAGGACACCAACCGCAATAAAACTGACCACCATCGGCTGGCGCAACTGCAGGCCGATGAATCCCGCCAGGGCGGCCAGCGCCAACAGGGCTGCCCACTCGTAGAACGGCGAACTGTGGATCAGGGCCATATCAATCATCAATCAAGACTCCCTTCCTCGGAACTGGCCATTTTACGGACACAGGGGGGCCAGGTCTCGCTTTGTAGCATTCCGATAAAAATGCTACAAAGCGGGATCGGCCCGCAAAATAGCAAGGTAACTCCCGCAATGACTATAAAAACAAGCACTCTGGTACTGCTTCTGCTGGGCAGCGGCTACTGCCACGCGACAAGCTTCGTGGTCAGGGACCCCGCAGGCGAGCCCATCAACCCCGCCATGGTGACCGCCAGCCCCCTGACAGCGCCAGAGCCCGAACTGGGTGACATGGGCTACCCGGCCGACGGGGTCAGCAATCGCGCTGCCGTGACCCTCACCCGCTTCACCGATGCCGCTGGCCGTGTCAGTTTTGGAACCCGGCTCGACGATCACCGGTTCCGCGTGCGCGCCCAGGGCTTTGTCGACGCCACCCTGACAGCCCCTGCCGGTGAAGAACCCGTCGAAGTGACCCTGCAGCCCATGTCCCGGGAACAGTACATCGCCAGCTTCCCCTCCAATGTCTGGCTGTCACAGCTGCGTTTCGGCGGCGACGCGGAGTTGAAGAAAACCTTCCAGCTCAACTGCGCCTTCTGCCACCAGCAGGCCTCGCCCTTCATGCGCAACGAACGCACGGTTGAGCAGTGGCTCAGCGTGTTCGAGCGCATGAACAGTTACGGCGGACGGCTGCCGGCGGAGGACCACCAGCGCATCGCGGAGCTGCTGCAAACGGAGTTGCGGGAGCTGCGCGAGAACCCGCAGCAGGTCCCCGAACCGCGGCGCTGGGAGCCCTACCTGGCGGACTACGAGATGACCGAGTGGCCCATTGGCGACGGCTTCTCGCAGATGCACGACTTCCTGCTGCACCCCAACGGCCTGGTCTACGTGGGTGACAACCTGTTCGACCGGATTTACGAGGTCAACCCGGAAACCGGTGACTACACCGTGTACAAGGTGCCGCACCGGGAGGGCGATACCATCGGCGGCATTCTCGGCAACCGCTTCACGGTGTTCCCGAAGATGGACAACACCATGGGCGTGCACTCCTTTGCCTACTCGAAGCGCGACGGCAATATCTTCATCACCCCGTCAATGCAGCAGGCACTGCTGGAATTCAATCCCGGGACCAAGGCCTTCACCATTCACGAAATGGACGAGGGCTATTATCCCCACACCATCCGTACCGACGACCAGGACCGGGTCTGGTTTACCCTGGCACTGTCTTCCCAGGTGGCCCGCTTTGATCGCGACAGCGGCGAGTTCACGATCTACGACCTGCCGGCCCGCAGCTTCCGCGAGTGGCTGGTGCTGAAGTCGCTGCCGTTCATTTTCTGGATGGATCCCGAGCGCCGACCGCAACCGGCGCCGGACCGGGAAGGCACGGGCCTGCCCATGCCCTATGGCATCGATGTGGCGCCGGACGGACGGGTCTGGGTGGCGCGGCTGTACGCGAACGACCTGGCGATGATCGACCCGACCACCGACGAGGTCACCATGATCGATTTTCCCTTCGAGGGGCCCCGGCGGTTGCGGGCGGATGCGGACGGCAACCTGTGGATCGTGGCCTTCCAGGATTCCCTGCTGGTGAAATACGACCCGGTGACTGCTGTCTTTACCGACTACCCGCTGCCGGTGCTCAACGAAGTCCCCTACGCGCTCAACGTCGACCGCGATCGCGGAGTGGTCTGGGTCAACGGCAACCAGTCCGACACCATCATGAGTTTCGATATAGCCAGTGAGCGCTGGCGCGTTTTTCCCATGCCGCGGCAGCGCTTCTTTACCCGGGACATCGAAGTGGCCGAGGACAGCGGCGCGGTCTATACCAGCAACTCCCACTTCCCCACCTGGCAAACCGAGGGCGGTGTGCCAACGCTGCTGCGCATCACACCGCTGGCGGAATAGCGGCAGTGGCTGCAGGAAGATTGCCGGGGCTGTTACTGGCGCTGTGCGCAGGCGCCGCCGCCAGCGACTGGCCAGTCTATGGCGGCGACGCGGGCGGCCAGCACTACAGCGCCCTGGCGCAGATCAATCGCGACAACGTGGCCCGGCTCGAGGTGGCCTGGGTATTCCGCAGCGGCGACAGCGAAACCGCCGGCGCCTCCATGGCGCAGACTTCCACCCAGAGCACGCCCATCCTGCTGCCCGCGGCCGCCGGTGCCAGCCTGGTGTACTGCACGCCTTTCAACCGGGTCATTGCCCTGGACCCGGGCAGCGGCGAGCAGCGCTGGGATTTCGACCCGCAGATCAACCGTGGTGGCGACCGCCCCTTTCGCTGCCGCGGGGTCAGCTATGCCGAGGACACGGCGGTAGCCACCACGGCCCACTGCCGGCATCGACTGTTCCTCGCCACCCACGACCGCAGGCTGTGGGCAATCGATGCGGCCGATGGCAAACCCTGTGCGGGCTTCGGCGACGAAGGCCAGGTGGCGCTGTACGGCAGCAGCGATCATCCACCCGGGGAGGTCAGCAATTCCTCCCCGCCCGTGGTTGCCAATGGGGTGGTGGTCACCGGATCAACGGTGATCGACTTCACCCGGGCCACCACCCCGCGCGGGGTAGTGCAGGCCTTCGACAGCCACAGCGGCAAGCCCCTGTGGCAGTTCGACCCGCTGGACGGACACCCCGACAGCGGCAGCGCCAACGTCTGGGCGCCGATGTCGGTGGATGCAGAGCATGGCCTGGTGTACCTGCCCGTCAGTGCACCCTCTCCCGACTACTATGGTGCCGGACGCCCGGGCGCCAACCTGCATGCCAACAGCGTGGTCGCCCTGGACCTGGCCAGCGGCGCCCGGCGCTGGCATTTCCAGCATGTGCGCCACGACCTCTGGGACTACGACACCCCGGCCCAACCCATCCTCTTCGACTGGCAGCGGGATGGGCAGCGAGTGCCGGCGCTGGCACAACTGACCAAGCAGGGCTTCGTGTTCGTACTCAACCGGCTCACCGGGGAATCCCTGTGGGAGATTACCGAGCAACCCGTGCCCCCGTCGCAGATTCCGGGCGAGGTCACCGCCCTCACCCAGCCCAAGCCCATCGCCCCGCCGCCGCTGCTGGACAGTTTCCTGATGCCCAGCGACGCCTGGGGCCTGACCCCGGTGGATCGCGGCCACTGTCGGCGCCAGCTGGCAGCGCTGCACAACCTGGGCCTGTTCACCCCGATCAGCGAAACCCGGACCCTGATGTATCCGGGCAGCCTCGGCGGACCCAACTGGGGCGGCGGCGCCCTGCTGCCGGAACGCGGCGTACTGCTGGTCAACATCAACAATGTGGCGTTCACCGGTCGCCTGGTACCGGCTGCAGACCTTGTCGAGCGCGAACTGCCGGCGGCGGGCAAGCGCTTCCGGGTGACCATGGCCGGCACGCCCTACGCGATCGAGATCGACCGCCTG
Source organism: uncultured Haliea sp. (assembly GCA_963974125.1). Taxonomy (GTDB): domain Bacteria; phylum Pseudomonadota; class Gammaproteobacteria; order Pseudomonadales; family Halieaceae; genus Haliea. The sequence goes on from CAXBCH010000032.1 coordinate 12,683, forward strand.
CAATCGTTCCTGGGGCTGCCCTGCAACCCGCCGCCCTGGGGCAAGCTGCTGGCGGTAGACCTGTACGGGGGGCGCATCCTCTGGGAAACCGCGCTCGGTTCGGTACACGAAATGGGCCCGGTCGATGCGCCTGTGCACATTGAGTGGGGCACGCCCAACCTGGGCGGCGGTATCGCCACCGCGGGCGGGCTGTTTTTTATCGGCGCCACCATGGACCGGCAGATCCGCGCCTTCGACACTGACAGCGGCGTCACCCTCTGGCAGTACACCCTGCCAGTCGATGCCACCGCCACACCGATGACCTACCGCTACCGGGGTCGGCAATACCTGGTGATCAACGCCGGTGGCCACCACATGTTCAACCGTGGCAGCGGCGACTACCTCTACGCGTTCAGGCTTCGTCTATGAAAAAAATACTGCTGGTCATGCTCCTGCTGCTGGTCGGCCTCGCCGCCTGGCTGGGCAGCGAGGGGTTCTTCCAACACCCGGCGCGGACTGTGGAAACCCTGGCCATGCGACACGCCGACAAGCTGCCGCTGGCGTATTTCGGCGGTCGCTTGTACCGGCAGCACTGCGCGGACTGTCACCAGAACCCAGCCATGAAAGCCCCCACCCGCCAGGCGCTGGGCAACCTGTCACGGGAAGGCATCATGGTGTCGCTGGAGTTCGGCAAGATGCAGCCCATGGCGGCCCACCTGAGCAAGCAGCAGCGGGGGCTGATCGCCCTCTACCTGACCGACTCCGCGGCAGGGGTCTATGACTGGGTAGACAAGATTGCCTGCACGGAGACCGACGCCAGTGACGGTACCGTGCGGGTTGGCCACTGGGGGCTGGGGCCGGACAACCGCCGCTTCCTCGGCACCGCGGAGGCCGGCATCGACCGCGCCAACGTCGGTTCCCTGGAACTCGGCTGGAGCCTGGCCCTGCCGCGGGTGACGGACATGCGCTCCCAGCCCGCCATCATCGGCGATACCCTGTACCTGGGCGACCGCGCCGGCATGCTCTATGCACTCGACCGCAAGACCGGCTGCGTACGCAGGCACACGGAGGTCATGGCCGGCGTGCGCTCGGCGATCACGGTCGCCGAGCTGAACGACGGCCGCCGCCTGCTGGTATTCGCGGATTCCCTCGCCAACCTGTTCGCCCTGGACCCGGACACCCTGGACACGGTGTGGCAGGGCTCGGCCCGGGTGTTCGACACCTCGGTGGTCACCGGGTCCATCAGTTTCCACGACGACCGCCTGTATGTGCCGGTGTCTTCCTACGAGGTTGCGGTGGCGGGCAGCCCGGGCTACCCCTGCTGCCGCTCCCACGGTGCGGTGCTGGCGCTGGATGCGGGCAGCGGCAAGCAGCTGTGGGAATGGCATGCCACCCCCGATGCGACCCTGCAGGGCCAGAATGCGGACGGCGTGGACTGGTACGGCCCCTCGGGCGCGGTGGTGTGGACCACGCCCGCGATTGACGCCGCCCGCAACCGGCTCTACGTCGGTACCGGCCAGAACCTGTCCCGGCCCGCCACCGGTACCAGCGATGCCATCGTCGCCCTGGACCTGGACAGCGGCGAGGCAGCCTGGATTTTCCAGGCCACCGCCGATGACGTCTGGAATGCCGCCTGCCAGAACGATGGCGCCAACTGCCCGGAGCAGCCGGGGCCGGATTTCGACTTCGGCGCCTCGGTGATCATCGCCGACCTGCCCGACGGCGGCCAGCTGCTGCTGGCGGGACAGAAATCGGGGGAGATTCACGCCCTCAATCCGGATCCGGCGAGTGCCGCGGGGGAACGTCTGTGGTCGCGACGTATCAGCCAGGGCACCACCAATGGCGGCATCCACTGGGGCATGGCCCTCGCCGGCACCCGCCTGGTGGTGCCGGTCGCCGATCCCGAGCGGGACCTTCCCGGCTATACGCCGGCGCCGGGCCTGTATGCGCTGGATATCAGCAACGGCGCCCTGGCGTGGCAGCACGCCGTCAGCCGCGGCTGCGATTTTCCCGAGGAGCACCGGCCCCTGGTGGGCCTGGCCCAGGTCCGCGCCGGTGGCGGCCAGCCACTGCAAGAACAGTATCGGTGTTCGTTCTACTACGGGCTCTCGGCCGCGGCCACCGTCACGCCGGAACTGGCCTTCAGCGCCGGCCTCGATGGCCGGGTACGGGCCTTTGACCTGGCAACGGGGGAAGTCCTGTGGGAAACCGCGACCGCGATACCAATCACTGCCAGCAACGGGCTTGAAGGCCACGGCGGTGCCATTGACGTCGGCGGCCAGGTGGTCGCCGACGGCTGGCTGTACGTACTGTCGGGCTACAGCATGTTCGGCCAGCTGCCGGGCAATCTGCTGCTGGCCTACCGGGTCCGGGAGTAAAGTGGAGCAGGTCTCGAACGAGACCTGCCTCCTACGCCTTGCTGCCGCGGGGTGACAGCAGCCAGGCCAGGGCCGGCAGGAACAGCAGCGCCCCGAGCATGTTCCAGAAGAACATGAAGGTGAGCATCAGGCCCATGTCGGCCTGGAACTTGATCGGCGAGAACATCCAGGTACCCACGCCCACCGCCAGGGTGAGACCGGTGAAGGCCACCGCGGTGCCGCTGGACTTGAGCGCGTAGAAATAAGCATTCTCCAGCGACTCACCGCTGCGCAGGTAGGACTGCAGCGACGAGTAGATGTAGATACCGTAGTCCACCCCGATGCCCACACCCAGCGCAATCACCGGCAGGGTCGCCACCTTCACGCCGATACCCAGCCCGGCCATCAGCGCCTGGCCAAGGACCGAGGTCAGCATCAACGGCACGATGATGCAGGCGGTAATGCGCAGGGAGCGGAAGTTGATCAGGCACAGCGCAATCACCACCCCGTAGACCCACAACAGCATCCTGGTCTGGGCTTCGCGGATGACGATATTGGTCGCCGCCTCGACCCCGGCATTGCCCGCCGCCATATCGAACTGCAGGTCGTCCCTGTTGTAGGTTTCGGCGAATTCGGCCACCTCGGCCACCACACCATCCAGCGTGTCGGCCTTGTGATCGTCCAGGAACAGGATAACGGGCGCCATGGAACAGTCGGTGTTGCGCAGCATGTTCGGCGCACTGCTCAGGGAATTGTTGAGGATAAAGCGGTTGCGACTGGTCTCGTGCCATTTCGGGCTGCCCTCGTTCATGCCCTGGATCGCGAGTTTGGAAACATCCACCAGGGACATGGCGGACTGCACTCCGGGCACGGTTTCCATCACCCCCTGGAAATAGTTCACTGCCGAGATGAACTCGTAGCTGCCGCACTGCTGCACATCGGTGCTGGCCATGACCACGAACACATCGGTACTGGTGGAATAGTTGCGGGTGAGGAACGCGTTGTCCTTGTTGTAGCGTGAGTCGGCGCGCAGCTCCGGCGCACCCGGGTCGAGGTCGCCTATTTTCTGGAACTGGCCAAAGTAGAGGCCGCCGGCAAACAGTACCGTACACACGGCGAGAATGGTTATCGCGGGGCCGCGGCGGGTGGTCTTGGCGAGAAACCGCCAGTGATTGTAGCGGCTGTTTTCCTTGCTGGAGCGATAGCTGACGCAGCGATCGGAAATGCCGGTGAAGGTCAGCACCAGCGGCAGCAGGATGAGGTTGGTCAGTACCAGTACCGCGATCCCGGTCGCAGCCACCACGGCCAGCTCCTGGATCACCGGGATATCGATGACCCGCAGGGTGAAGAAGCCCACGCCGTCGCTGAGCAGGGCCACGAAACCGGGCTTGGACAGGCGGATAAAGGTCAGCCGCGCCGCCTCCAGGCGCGACACCTTGTGATAGATGAAATTGCCGAAGCGATTGATGATCTGCACCGAGTGGCTGACACCCACCGCAAACACCAGGAACGGCACCAGCATCGAGTACGGGTCAAGGCCGAAGCCCATGAGGTTGAGCAGCCCCATCTGCCAGACCACCGCCACCGTGGAACACAGCAGCGCCGCGGAGGTGAGCCAGCCGCAGCGGGAGTAGATGAACAGCATCACCGCGGTGATCGCAAATGCCACCAGGAAGAACAGCCCCACCAGGGTGGCGCCGTCGATCAGGTCACCGATCAGCTTGGCGAAGCCGGTGATGCGGATATTGATGGTGTCCGAGGAGTACTTGTCTCGCACCAGCTCCTCGAGGTCGTGCGAAAAGCGGGAATAGTCCAGGCGCTCGCCAGTGTTGGGGTCTGTCTCGATCAGCGGCGCGACAATAATGGTGGATTTGAAGTTGTTGGCGACAATGCGTCCGATCTGGCCCGACTTGAGCACATTCTCACGCAGCGCATCCAGGGCGCGCTCGCTGCCGTCGTAGTCATCGGGGATGACCGCGCCACCGACAAAGCCCTCCTCCGTGACCTCCATCCAGCGCGTATTGGGGGTCCACAGGGACTGCAACGCAGAGCGGTCGACGCCGTTGATGTAAAAGACTTCGTCGGTAATGCGGCGCAGCAGATCCTGGAACTCCTCGGTAAAGATGTCGCCCTCGGTGGTCTCGACAATGATTCGCACCGAGTTGCCCAGCCCCTTGAGATCATCCTGGCGGTAGAGGAAGTTCTGGATGTAGGGGTGCGATACCGGCAACATCTTCTCGAAGCTGGCATCGGGCTTGAGCTGGCTCGCCTGCCAGCCGAAGAACACCGTTGCCAACGCAAACAGCAGGATCAGGGGCAGGCGCATCCCCATCAACAGAGTGCCCAGCAACGGGCGCAGCTTGCCGTCTTCCGGTTCTACCTGGGTGCTTTCGTGGTCGGTCACAGGGGATCTGCCTCACTGAGGGGTAACAGGCCGGCCATGCCCACCAGCAGGATGTCGCCGCTGGCGGTCTCGACGGCAGAGGACAGGCTGGAGCGGGAAGGATGACGCCAGCCACGCAAGCCGCCACCGTCGGTACTGGCCAGCACCAGGCCGCCGGAGCCGACCATCAGGACGTGGCCATCCGCCAGCCGCGTGCCACCATAGAGGCTGTAGCGTTCGGCGTTACCGACTTCCTCCCAACTGACACCGCCGTCCACCGAGCGGAACACATGACCTCGCAGCCCGTAGGTGTAGAGTTCACCGGCATGCGCTGCAATGCCAAACAGGCTGCCGTCGTAGAGATCGTCCACCCGCTCCCAGCTGCCACCAGTGTCACTGGAGTAGTACAGCAGGCCGGCTTCACCACTGAGATAAAGGCGACCGTCGGCACCGGCGGCCATGGCGTAGTAATGGTAGCGATAGGCATTGTCGATGCCGGCAATGGCGATATTCCAGTCGCTGCCGCCGTTGTCGGTGCGGTACAGCATGCCGTAGGCGCCGACGGCAAAACCGTTGTTGGCGTCGAGGAACAACACATCCAGGAAGGGATCGGCGGGGCCGACATCAATCGCGTCGGTCGCGTCTTCCACGGCAAAGCTGGCATCTTCCAGGGCAAATTGCAGCTCCTCCAGGTCCGCCTCTTCCACCCCCTCGGCCTCGGCCGCCGCCAGCGTGTCTTCCAGCTGCCGTACACGCGTTTGCGCCCAGGCCAGGTACTGCTGATTGGCATCGTTGCCGTCGAACTGCAGGCTCCAGCTCTCGCCGCCGTCATTGCTGTGGAGAATAGTGCCGGCATGGCCCACGGCCCAGCCCAGCTCCGGCTGCGGGAAGTGCAGCGCGGTCAGGGTGACACTGACCGGTACCGGGACCTGGCGCCAGCTGGCACCGTGGTCGTCACTGACGATAATGACGCCACGCTCACCCACGGCGACCAGGCGATCACCCGCGCGGGTGATATCGAGCAACTGCATGCTGGCGGGTTCGGTGAAGGTCACCGCCGGCAGAAAGGCGAAGTCCTCCGCCGCACGCAGTGGCGCGGGCAGGAGGCAGCAGAGAACCAGTGCGGCGCGGCCCAGTGGCCGCGCCAGAGCGCTCAGACAACCCATGGCCGTGCGCCTAGCGCCGGCCGGCCCGGCGCAGGGCGGCCGGCGTGAAGTCATCGAAGTCACCCACATAGCCGAAATCGTACTGGTAGCCGCTCTCTTCGTTGTCCAGGCCGATAACAACATAGCGACCGGAAATCAGGTCATGCAGGGATTCCGCCGCGATCCAGGGCACGTTCACCTGGTAGTGCTGGACCTTGTGACCCTCCTTCACGCGCCACAGTTCGCCGCGGCCATCGTAGTGGTCCACCACCGCGATCTGCCAGGTATCCTCGTCCACATAGAACGTGCGGCGGGCGTAGATGTGGCGGGCGTCTTCCTTGAGCGTGGCTTCCACTACCCAGACCCGGTGCAATTCATAGCGCAGATACTGCGGGTCCATGTGCCCGGGCTTGATGATGTCGGTGTACTTGAGGTCGCCACGGCGCAGGGCATAGGCGTTGTAGGGGATGTAAATTTCCTTCTTGCCCACCAACTCCCAGTTATAGCGATCCGGCGCGCCGTTGAACAGATCGAGGTCGTCGGCGGTACGCAGGCCATCGGAGGCGACGCCGGGACCGTCATAGGCGATGCTGGGCGCGAGGCGTACCCGCCGCTGGCCGGCATTGTAGACCCAGGCGGAGCGGGGCTCCTTCACCTGGTTCAGGTTCTCGTGCACCAGCAGGACATCGCCCTCCAGCCGTGCCGGCGCCAGGATGCGCTGCAGGAACACGAACAGGCGGTTGGGGTAGGGGTTGCCGGGGAAGCGGTTGGCGAAGATGGCCTCCTCCTCGAACAGCACCGGAGCGAAGGCGCCATTGGCCTGCACCGGCGCCTGGATGTAACGGCGCTTGACCCCCTGCGGAGTGCGGTAACGGGTGATGTGGTTCCAGATCACCTCAACGCCGCTTTCCGGAATGGGGAACGGAATGCTGGCGCGGAAGTCCACCAGGCCATTGCCACCGGCGACCAGGTCGGTCTTGGTCGCCCACTCCTTGATCAGCTCGTATTCACTGTCGGGCAGGTTGGCGCTGCGGCGGGAGGGGTAGACCGGCATCTGGTAGGTGTCGGGGTAGCGCCGGAACAGCGCTACCTGCCCCGGAGAGAGCTTGTCGGCATACTGCTCGACGTTGTCCGCGGTGATGGTGAACAGCACCTCGTCCCCGGCAAAGGGGTTCACCAGGCGCTCACCTTCGGTGTAGCCCGCGGGCAGCTCGGTGATGCCGCCCTCCCAGGGCGGGATGCTGCCATCGGCGTTGCCGGCGCGCTCGGCACCAATCGGAGTCAGTTCCTCGCCGCCCAGGCGCGCGGCCTGCTCGGGACTGACTTTCGCCAGAGCCAGGCTGCTACCCAGACCGAGCAAAGACGCGAGACCCGCGGCCATCAATCTTTTATTCATGCAATTACTCCTTGTTGTCGGGTGCCCTAGAACGCTACGGAAAAGCTCAGGGAGACGAAATCCCGGTCGATCATTTCATCATAGTCTGCACCAAAGAAACTGGTATAGGAAATATCGGCGCGGTAGACGTTCATGTAGTCCGCGATGACCCCGAGGCTCAGGGCAATGCGGTCCTCGATGAAGTTCGGTGCCGGCGAAGTGCCTTTCACATCGTGGGACCAGGCCACATTCGGAGTCAGGTTGACGCCGGCAAAGACATCGGTGTACTCGAGACTTGCACGCACCCGGTAACCCCAGGAGAAGTCCTCGGTAAAGCCCTCATCGGTGCAGTAGTCGCTGTTGCTGTTGGGCCGGATGCCGGCAAAGGCCTCTGCCGCCGGGTGCGAGTCGCAGGCGACCGGGGAACCGGGCCACAGCACGAACTGGCTGCTGAAGGGCTCGAAGTCGCCCACGCCGTAGCTCGGTGAGCGCCCGTAGTTGATGTTGTCCTCCATGCCCCCGAGGAACACCGCACCGACCTCCGCGGCCAGGGAGAGGCGCTGGGCACCGAACATCTGTTCGAAGAACTTGATAAAGGTCATCTGCGCCTGAGTGTAGGAGACATTGTCATAACCCGCCACGTAGCCACCCGGGCCCGCCGCCAGCGTCCGCGGCAGCATTCGCGACCACTCCGCCGCGGTACCCAGGGCAACGGCCTGCAGCAGATCGGTGGTATTGATCTGCAGCGGGAAGTCCGGGCGATGGCTCAATTCACCGGAGACCGCCCAGGCGCCGAGATTGGTGGCGAAGGTCACGCCCCAGAGTTCGATGTCCTCGGGGAACTCGAAGAAATAATCCGGATTGGCACCGAAATTGACCGGCAAACCAAAGGCAACGGTGGCGTTGTTGGCGCTGAAAATCGGCGTGCGACTGTGGTAATTCATGTAATAGAGGCCAAACTCGGTGTCATTAAAGGCCTCGGAGTAGTAGCGGAAGGCCAGCCCCCACTGCCCTGAGTCAGAGGCTTCCACATCGGCGCTGCGCGGCAAAATCAGGCCCTGGTCCTCGGCGGCGCCGTCGGGCACCGCATTGGAAATGGTGAGGTAATCGCAGCCGCCACCGTAGGGGTCCGCCGCATTCCAGTAGGTCCCGCACTCATCGAGAATGGTGCGCTCCCAGTCATACTGGACGAAGGCTTCCAGGCTGAGGTCGCCGGTGACACCGTAGTTGGCGTAGACCATGCCCACCGGCAGCAACGCCTCCTTGATTTCCGAGCCGGGCTTGCGCAGGGCGGTGACATCGAAGGGGTTGATCACGTTGACACCGTTCTGGATAAAGGTGCTCTCGCCCCAGCTCAGGACCATGTTGCCGGCGCGCAGCTCGAGCGGGCTGTCGCCCACCTCAAAGCTGCCGAACAGGTAATAATCGAGGAATTCGACACCGCGATAGCGTGCCAGGCGCTCGAAATCGGAGGTGTCCAGCTTGCGATTGGGGACATAGCCGTTGGCGGCGTGGCCGTGGGGCACATCGCTGGTACCGACCTCATGGTCATACCAGTATTTCAGGCGCGTGAAGAAACCGTAGTTGTCCCGGGTCAGCTCGAGGTCGTGAATGCCGCGGAACTGCAACGAAAAGAGGTCGCCCCTGTCATAGTTCAGGTTGCCGTCATCGGCGGTGCTGGAGGATGCCCGGCCCTTGCCATCGGCGGTATTGCCCGGCGCCAGCAGGCCATTGTTGGGACTCTCGACCCGCCAGCTGGCGCCAATGGAAAGGTTCGAGGACAGGCGGGCCTCGAAAGGACCGAGATCGAAGGTCTGCGCCGCCGCCGGTGCAGCAAGACCCAGTGCTAGCAGGGCAGCGAAGAGCGGTGACCTGGTATTGCAGGGGTTAAGGCCAGACAGTGCTTTCATGGGTTGTTCTCCTGCTGGTTATGATTAGTCGTTGGCAGCATTCTCACTGTAAGTATGAACGAATTCCAGTGGTAGCGAGTTGTTCCGGATCAATTTTTATTCACCGCAGTGGACGCTGCGGGGTCGCGAGCGCGTGCTAAGGTGGCAACATGGGAAATGACGTGACAGAGCAAAAACGGCTGGGCACCACCATGCAGGTACTTGCCTGGATCGTGCTGATGGCCCTGCTCGCGGCCTGGTTCAACGACCTGCTGGGCCGGCGCCACAATCCCAACCAGATACTGGAAACGCGCTATGCGGAGGACGGCGTCCGCGAGGTGGTCCTGCAGCGCAATCGCTTTGGCCACTATGTGACCAGCGGCAGGATCAACGATGAACCGGTTGTGTTCATGCTGGATACGGGCGCGACCGGCGTCGCCATCCCCGAAAACATCGCCCGCCGTCTCAAGCTGGAGCGGGGCCGCGCTTTCCGCACCCAGACCGCCAACGGTGTCGCCGTTTCCTACGCCACCCGCCTGGATCGGGTCAGTGTGGGCGACATCGCCCTGGACAATGTCAGCGCAGGCATAGTACCGGGCCTGCAAACCAGTGAAATCCTGCTCGGCATGTCGTTCCTGAAGCATATTGAATTCACCCAGCGCGGCGACCAGCTTATACTGCGACAATACCCCGGCTGAGGACACCCATGCCCGCGACCCTGAAAGGCCCCTGGAACCTGCGCGAGATCGAGCAGTTCCTGGGCGACGTCACTTTCCCCCTGCGCCTGGCCTGTACCAGCCGCGACGGCTACCCGCGGGTGGTATCGGTGTGGTACGCCTACCGCGACGCCGCGCTGCTCTGCGTGTCGCACCGCAAGTCCGCACTGGTCAAGCTGCTGGAGCAGGATCCGCGGGTAGGCTTCGAGGTGTCCCCCAACGACCCGCCCTACCACGGCGTGCGTGGCCAGGGCCAGGCCAGCCTGGCACCGCTGGGCGACCACGATGTCCTGGAAACATTGCTGGACCGCTACCTGGGACAGCAGGAGTCCCGGGTCGGCAACTGGCTGCTGGCCCGCAAGGATGAGGAAATGCTCATTACCATAAGTCCCGAGCGCATGTTCAGCTGGGACTATCGACAGCGCATGGCGGATGTCAGCGCGGGTCGGGCACCACAATAACCGGCACCGGGATCCGTGCCAGCAGGTCCGGGTCCTCCCCCGCCAGTTGCCGCAGCTCCGCCCGGTGCAGCAGCAGGGCGCCACTGCGGGCAAGGGCCAGATTGCGCTCCAGACTCAAGGCATCGTGCAGGTGCAGGCGCTCGACCCGGTCGCACAGGGGCAATGCCAGCAACTCCTCCGGCACCGGTTCCGACAGCACCCGCAGGGGGCCCTTGCGCGGCGGGTGACGCTCGTCGTGAATCAGCACCGTGCAGGGTGCCTGCAGGATCAACGCGCGGCAGTTGGAGCCCAGGCGCGCCCCGCCGCAGTGGGCCGACAACCCCGCCTTGCCCAGTACCAGCAGGTCACCCGGACCCGCCAGGGCCAGGGCCGCATTCACCACCCGCCCGCGGCTCACCTGCAGCGAGTGTGCCAGATCGCGCCCGGCGACAGCCGCCTCCAGCGCCAGGGTCGCCCGCTGCAGCTGCCGCGCCAGGGTGGCCTCCATCTGTGCCGGCGACAGCGGCCGCGCCAGACCGGACCGGGCGCCCACTTCCCGGGAGAAAGGAAATTGCGCCGAGTGCACCAGATCCTGATCCTCTACATACAGGGCCACCAGTTCCGCCCGGCGTTGCGCGGCGAGTTCCACCGCCGCCTGCAGAGCCGCCAGGCTGTGGCGCGACGCATCCAGCAGGGCCAGCACGCGGAGATCCGAGCGCCGGCGCCGCAGTGGGGCATCAACGTTCATGCTCGTCATCCTCCTGCCTGTGCTCCTGGTCGCTGTCGTCATCGGCCCTGGCCGCCTTGACCGCAGCCGCAAACAGCGCCAGCCGCTCAGCCACCAGCCGTTCCAGTTCGGCGCCATCGGTGCCGGTGAGCAGCGTCAGGGCCTCGTCGACATGGCGAATCGGGTAGATGCGGAAGCGCCCGTCGGCCACCGCCTCGCGCACCTCCGCTTTCAGCATCAGGTGCTCGACATTGCTGGCGGGCAACAGCACGGCGTGACCGCTGACCTCGCCGCGAGCGCGACAGACGTCAAAAAAACCTTCGATCTTTTCGTTCACGCCGCCCACCGCCTGCACTTCACCGCGCTGGTTCACTGACCCGGTTACCGCGAAGGACTGGTCCAGCCCCACCCGGGCGATGGCCGAGACCAGGGCGCAGATCTCCGCCACCGACGCGGAATCGCCTTCGACACCGCCGTAGGACTGCTCGAACACCAGGCTCGCGGACAGGGACAGGGGGATGTCCGGCGCGTAGCGGTTGGCCAGATAGCGGCCAATGATCATGACCGCCTTGGAGTGGATACGCCCGCCCATGCGGGCCTCGCGCTCGATATCGACCAGCTGGCCATTGCCGGGACGGGCGGTGGCGCTGATACGGGTGGGCTGGCCGAAAGCGAAATCCCCGAGGGTCAGTACCGACAGGCCATTGACCTGCCCCACTACAGAGCCCGCGGTATCGATCATCACGGTACCGCGATGAATCATCTCGTGGCTGCGCTCGCGCAAGCGGCTGGCGCGCCAGAGCTGCTGGGTCACTGCCTGTTCCACATGCTCGCGGCCGATCACACTGGCGCCGGACTCGCTGGCCCAGTGCTGTGCTTCCAGCAGCAGATCCCGCAATTCGCGCTGGCGCGCGGTGAGCTTGCGCTGGTCGTCCGCCAGGCGGCTGGCGCGCTCGATCACCGCGGCCACGCCGTCCCGGCCCAAAGGCAGCAGACCCGCGTTCCGGGCCAGGGTGCCAATCATCCGCGCGTACAGCGCCTGGTTGGCCGGGTCCCGGGCCAGTTCATCCTCGAGATCCGCCTGTACCTTGAACAGTTCCAGGAACTCGGGATCGTGTTCGCAGAGCAGATAGTAGAACAGGCGCTCGCCCAGCAGCACCACTTTGACGTCCAGCGGGATGGGCTCGGGTTCCAGGCTCACGGTACTGATCAGGCCGTAGGCCTGCTCCAGTGACTCGGTGCGGATTTCGCCCGCGCGCAGGACCCGCTTCAGGGTCTCCCAGGCGCCGGGCTGGGTCAGTACACCGCGCACGTCAATCAGCAGGTAACCGCCGTTGGCGCGGTGCAGGGCCCCGGCGCGGATGAGGGAGAAATCGGTAACCAGGGTACCGTTGTGCACATGGTGTTCGGTGCGGCCCACAAGATGCTGGTGGCTGGGCAGATCCTGGTAGATGACCGGCGCGCCGCTGCAGTCGCTGTTGTCCACCAGCAGGTTGATCTGGAAGCGACTGAATACCGCCTCCGGGGACACCTCGGGGCTTTCGGCGAGAAACACGTTGACGTGGGACAGCATGGCTTCGCGACAGGCCTGCAGGTGCGCCAGTACCCCGGCCTGCTCCCGGTAGCGCTCCTCCAGCTCCGCCAGCGGCGCGCCGATCGCTGTCTGCAACATTTCCGCGTTCAGGGCATCCACCTGGTGGCGCAGCTCGCGCGCCAGCAGGGGCATCTGGCGAATGGCCTGGGTCAGCTTGCGCTGGAGAATGTCGACCGTGCCCTCGATGCGCTCGCGGTCTTCCCTGGGCAGGGCCCGGAAGGCCTCCGGAGACATCATGCTGTCGCCGTCGGCCTTGTCATCCACAGGTGCAAAGGTGAACCCGTTGGGCGTGGACACCAGCAGGATGTCCTGCTCCCGGGCTTCCCGGCGGATCGCCTCGATGGCATCCCGCTGGCGGTCACCCATGGCCTGGTTCATTTCCTGCAGGCGGTTCTGGTACTCCTCGCTCTCGAACAGGGCGGGAATCGCGGTCTTCAATTCGTCGACAAGCTGGCCCAGGTCGGTGTGCAGCTGCCGCCCCATACCCGCCGGCAGGGCGAGATGAAACGGACGGGAGGGATTGTCGAAGTTGTAGCGATAGGCCCAGTCACCGGGCGAGGATTCCCTGCGGGCGCGGGCTTCAAGAAACTGTGCCACCAGCTCGTGGCGACCGTGGCCGGGATCACCCAGTACGTAGAGATTGAAGCCGTCGCTGCGAATCGCGGTGCCGAAATTCAGCGCATCGCGAGCCCGGTCGTGACCGTAGAGCAGGTCCAGCGATTCCAGCTCGCTGGTGACTTCAAAATCAAAACCTTCCCCGCTGCAGGCGCGGTACACCTGCTCTGGAGCCAGTGGCTCGACCATGGCAGCACTCCTTGTCTGTGGACTTGCTGCCAGATCATAGCAGGGAGCGGTACTCAGATGGCGAGTTCGAGCTTGCGCGCCATCTTGGCTTCCAGCTGCTCGTTGAGTTTCTGCGAGATTTCCTCGGCCGAAATCACCAGTCCGCGCTCCACGGATTCTGCCTGGGCCTGATCACCGTTGGCAGCCAGGGTCGGCTCCCAGCTCTCGATCGTCGGCGCGTCATTCAGCGCCAGGGTCACGCCGGTGCCGGCATAGTCGGCTGACTGGGCGAAAGCGGTGCTGCCAAGGGCAGCGGTCAGTGCCAGGGTGGCGAGCCTGACTGTTACAGCTAGGGTATTCATTACTACTCTCCTGAAGGGTCATGTGTTACGTCATTGCACACATGGTAACACATATACCTATTTTCAAGGATTTCGGATCATGAACAGTTTGTCATGTTAGCGGGTTATCGGCCCCACCAAACCTCCATCAATTCTACAAGTACGCCATAATATGTTGTTTTTATTGTTTTTTATTTTGAAGATCACAACACAACAGGAGAGTGTGAAAATTACCGGATCCGCATCCGGGCAAAGTGTTACCTTGGCAGTGCAGCCAACAACGTCCCCAGTCCGGCAGAAACCGGATAGTCACCGGCCGTCCAGCCCAGTCGCACCAGCACCGCAGCGCGGGAGGGAACGATCATCACCACCTGCCCGCGATTGCCCTGCATGGCATAGGCATCGGCCGGCAGGTCCGGCCAGCGCAGGCCGTCGCCACCGCCGTTGAGCCAGAGCTGGTAGCCATAGCGCGGATCGTTGTCGCTGGAGTTGGGCCGGGTGGCACGCGCCACCCAGTCTGCGGACAACAGCTGCGTGCCGTTGCTGCGGCCCCGGTCCAGCAGCAACTGGCCCAGCTGCGCCCAGTCGCGCGCGGAGCCATAGACGTAGGAGCTGCCTACCAGCACACCCGAGGGATCCATTTCCAGCAGCATCCGGCCCAGGCCCAGCGGCTGCAGCAGTTCGCGGTGGAGAAAGTCCAGCTGCGCCTGGGGCCCACCCAGCCGGTCGTGAAGATAGCGCGCCAGCAGATTGGTGGTACCGGAAGAGTAGGAGAAGGTGCTGCCGGGCATGTGCGCAAGCGGGCTGACCATGGCCTGGTTGGCGGCGCTGTGAGCCTGGAACAGCATCCGGGTGGAGTCACTGCCCGGCGCATAGGTCTCGTCCCAATCCAGCCCCGAGGTCATCTGCAGCAGCTGCTGCAGGGTCAACTCGCGACGCTCATCCCCGGCCCAGGCGGCAAACAGCGGGGTCGGCGGGTCCGCGGGCAGCAAGCCCAGCGCCTCCATGCGCCCGAACAGTATCGCCACCACACTCTTGCCCATGGACCAACCCAGCATGGGACTGTCGGGGCCAAAGCCCCGGGCATAACTCTCCGCCGCCAGCGTGCCATCCTGCAGCACCAGCAGCGCCCGGGTCTGCAGGCCCGCGGCCTGGTCGGCGGCCAGCAAGGTCGCTACCGCGGCCTGCAGCGTTGCATCCACCTGCAGTGCCGGTGGCGGTTGCTGCGCGGCGGCCCGGTCCCTGTCGACAACCAGCGTGTCCAGCGCCGTCGTATCGCCGATGTCCAGGGTGCAGCCGAGACCGGGGCGCCAGGTGGCGCTGGTGGCGGCGAGGCCGAAGAGGGAGGCCCGGGCGCGGTTGTCGCTGAACTCCAGCGTCAGCCGCCGGTTGATGGGCGTGTAGCTGGCGAGATCTTCAAGGATCTGCTCGCGATCGTGGCCGCTGACAAAATGGGCTGAACAACCGAGCTTGGCGCCCATCCCGGTGGCGACCGTCAGCGCATCCCCCAAACGCCAGAGGGAAAAACCCAGCACGGAGGGTGCCGCCAGCGCGGCCCCGGTCACTACCACTACCACCAATAACAGCAGCTTTCTCATCGCAATTTCACCTGAGTTGAACGAATCGGGCTACAGAATAGGTGAGTCAGGCACGGGAATAAACGCATTGCTTGAGCGACGGTGGCATTTCAGTACACTGCTCTCTCACACTGCCACGAGAACCCGCCATGGTCGCCGCCGCGCCCGGCCCGCTCGTCATCACGCTCAGCCTGGTGGGGGATGGACCGCAACCTGTGCCCACGGAACCCGCGCTGGGCCGGGTCACGGTGGGACCGTCGCGCTTTCTCGCCGCGCTGGAAGCCCGGCTCGGTATTCCCGCCACTGACACGCCCTTCAGTACCCGCCTGATCCAGTATCTCGCCTGCGTCGACCAGTGCGACCAGCCCGCCGCTTTCTACCACGCCTCCTGGCAGGCGGACCCCTTCGCTGTCGCCCGCAGTCTGCTGCAGTGGCGGGACCAGTGGTACCTGGCGGGCTGGAACGGCCGATTCGACGGCGCGGTACCGGGGCGCCTGGCTGACATGGCAGCGATTGAAAAGGTGGCCGCCGCCGCGGTAGAGCCGGGCCAGGGCCAGCGTCTACAGCGAGTACTGGGCCTCCTGACCACGCACGACCCGGCCATCACCGAGGTCCACCTGCTGGACCGTCTCGAGGATTTTCCCCCGCTCTGGCAGCGCCTGTTACGGGCGCTGCAGGCCGAGCTGATCGAGGCTGCCCAGGCCACGCCGCGAGGGGCGCCGGGCAGTGATCTGCGGCGGGTACAGGAACGGCTGCTGGCCGCCGCAACCGAAGCCGGCAAAGTGGCACTGACCGGCGATGGCAGCCTGCGGGTACTGACCGCGGACTCG
Source organism: uncultured Haliea sp. (assembly GCA_963974125.1). Classification (GTDB taxonomy): domain Bacteria; phylum Pseudomonadota; class Gammaproteobacteria; order Pseudomonadales; family Halieaceae; genus Haliea. The sequence goes on from CAXBCH010000032.1 coordinate 28,819, forward strand.
CCTCACGCCAGCGCGCCGCTGGTCGCCCGTTTGATCCGGCGGCAGCTCGCAGCCAGCCCCGGGGAAACACTGGCGGTGCTCGCCGAGCAGCGCGGTGACCAGCTGGATGAGGCCCTGGAGGCCAGCGGCGGGGCGCGCCTGGGATTCGCCAGCGCCTCGCCCTGGCGGCCGGTATTCCAGCTGCTGCCGCTGGCCTGCGAACTGCTCTGGCAGCCACTGAATCCCACCGCCCTGTTCCAGTTTCTGGCGCATCCGGTGGGGCCATTGCCGCAGCCGGTACGGCGGGCGCTGGCGCGCACTGTGGCGGCGGTTCCCGGCATCGGCAGCCCGGCCTGGGAGGCTGCGGTGGCCGACTGCCTGGCCGCCGCCGATGGCGACCGCAACCTGGCCCAGGCTATCGACTTCTGGCTGCAGCCTGAGCGCTTCGCCCCGGACTCCGGGGTACCGGGCGCGCAGCTTGCAACCCGTGCCCAACGCGTGGCCGAGTGGCTGCTGGGGGCGCGTGAAGCGAGCACGGATCCAGCCCAGCAAACGCTCTATAACACCGCCATCAACCAGGCCCGGGAACTGGTCAAGGCGATCGAGCGACTCGCGGCCCACGGCCGCGACCGGCTGACCCGGGACAACGTGCTGCGATTGATCGAGGACGTGCGCGGCAGCGGCAGCGCGGTCACCGACCGCTGCGCGCAGACCGCGCCCGGCGCCGGCAATGCCCTCGCCGCCAGCCACGCCGGCAGTTTTACAACAGCCGTTGAACGGGTCCTGTGGTGGGACTGCCAGGCCGCCGACCGGGTCCAGCGCTGGCCCTGGTCCCGCCGCGAGTGCGCAGCCCTGGAGGCCGCCGGCGTCACTCTGCACAGCGAGGCGGCGCGGCTGGATTGGCTGGGCCGCGCATGGCAGCGGCCGCTGCTCAGTGCCCGCGCGCAATGCACTCTGGTACTGCACAGTGATGCCGCGCAACACCACCCGGTATGGGACCTGCTGCGCAGCATCTGCGAAGGGCTGCCAATACTCGCTGCATCAGACCCGGCCAGCGCCAGGCTGCTGGACATTCCCCACAGTCCACTGTCCACGAGAACACTGCCGCCCCTCGCCCGCTGGTGGCAACTTCCAGCGGACACTGCAATACCCGCGCGCGAGGCGGAATCCTATTCCTCCCTCGACGCCTGGATTCACAGCCCCTACCAGTGGCTGCTGCGCTACGGCGCCCGTATCCAGCCGGGATCCCTGGCCAGCGTCAACGATGGTGCCACCCTCAAAGGCAATCTCGCCCACCGCCTGCTGGAACTGTTCTTTGAGGCCCACCCCCAGGTCCAGGCGATCGGCAGCAACGCCATCGGGGCCTGGGTGGACTCACACTGCTATGCGCTGCTGCAACAGGAAGGCGCCCTGCTGCTGGAGGCCGGGCGCCAGGCCGAGTGCGAGCGGTTCATCACGGTGCTGCAGGAAGCCCTGGCAGCGCTGGTGGCGCACCTGCAGCAGGCCGGTGTCGTGGCAGTAGCGATGGAACAGGAACTGCAGGGCAGCTTCGGCGGCGGCAGGCTGACCGGCTCCATCGACCTGCTGGCGCTCGGCGCCGACGGCCGCGAGGCCGTGGTCGACATCAAGTGGGGGGGGCGCAAATACCGGCGCCAGTCCCTGCTCGACGGCAGCTTCCTGCAGCTGGCGGTTTACGCCCGGCTGCGGCGGGCGGCGGGCGTCAGCCAGAGCCCCTGCCTGAGCTATTTCATCGTCAGCGATGCCCACATGCTGAGCCTCAACCACACGTTTTTCCCCGCAGCGGAGATTGTCGCACCACCCGCCGATGCGGGCCCGGAGGAGTACTGGCACCGGTTCGAGCACACCTGGCGCTGGCGCCGGCAGCAGTTTGACCGCGGCCTGATCGAAGTCACGGTGACCGGCACCGAGCCCGATGCCGACTCCAGCCCGGGCGAGGACGGGCTGTCCATGCCCGCCACCAGTGACAGCTTCAGCGACTACCGCGCGCTGACCGGCTGGGATGACAACGCATGAGCACCAATATCCACTTCATCAGCGCCGGTGCCGGCAGCGGCAAGACCTTTCGCCTCACCGCGGAGCTGCGCGAGCGCCTGGCCCGGGGGCGGGTTGAACCCGCCGGGGTGATCGCCACCACCTTTACCCGGCTGGCTGCCAGCGAGCTGCAGGAGCGCGTGCGCCGGGCGCTGATCGAGGCCGGGGAGCACGCCACCGCCGTGCGCATGGAGCAGGCCCTGATCGGCACCGTGAACGGCGTCTGTGGTGAACTGCTGCGGCGCTTCGCCTTCGAGGCCGGGATGCCCCCGGAGCAGCAGGTGATCGACGAGGCCCAGGGCAATGTGCTGTTCTACCAGGCCATGGAGCAGGCCCTGGCCGACGACCGGCCGCGCCTGCGCAAGGTGAACGCGCTGAGCCACCGGCTGCAGATTGTGGACCAGCGCAGTCGCCAGCAGCTCTGGCGGCAGGAAGTGAAAAAAGTTGTCGACGCGGCCCGGGCCAACAACCAGTCCGCCGCGGACATCCGCGACCTCGGCAGCGCCAGTGCCAGCGCCCTGCTTGCGCACTTCCCCACCGCGACCGCGCGGGACCTGAACGCCGAGCTGCTGGCAGCAGTCAACCACGCCCTGTCCGCACTCGATACCGACCACGACAGCACCCAGGCCACGGCGGATTACCTGTCCCGCCTGCAACAGGCCCAGGCGGCGTTGATCAAGCGCACCCTGACCTGGCCCGAATGGATCGGCCTGGCGAAGGGCAAGACCGGGGCCAAATCCCGTGCCATCGCCGAACCCGTCAGTGCGGTAGCGGCCCGGTTCGAACAGCACCCGCAGCTGCACGCGGACCTGAGGGACTTCTGCGGCGAAGTTTTCGCCATTGCCGCCGCCAGCCTGGATACCTACCAGCAGCTGAAAAACCGCAGGGGCCTGATCGATTTTGTCGACCAGGAGCAGCGCCTGTACCAGCTGCTGGACCACCCGGAGGTGGCGTCTGTACTGCGCGAAGAGCTGCAGCTGCTGCTGGTGGACGAGTTCCAGGACACCAGCCCGATCCAGCTGGCCCTGTTCCTGAAGCTGTCGGCGCTGGCAGATGACGTCATCTGGGTCGGCGACATCAAGCAGTCCATCTACGGCTTCCGCGGCGCCGATCCGGCGCTGATGGATGCGGTGGTAGCGCGGCTTGGGGAGCGGGGCTCGTTACCCGAGGTGCTGCCCCGGTCCTGGCGCTCCAGCGCCGCCCTGGTGGCGTACAGCAACGCCCTGTTTGCGCCCGCCTTTGCCGACACCCTGCCGGCCGAGCGGGTGACCCTGCGCCCGGCGCGGCCGGCGTCGGAGACGCCCCCCGGAGCCGCCGTCGAGTGCTGGCAGCTGGAGGGGCGCAACAAGCCCGAGCGGGCGGCAGCCCTGGCCGCCGGAGTACAGGCACTGCTGCAGAGCGGGCGCCTGGTCTGCGACAAGGACAGTCGGCAACTGCGGGCCATCCGCTGTCGCGACATCGCCATTCTCTGTCGCAGCCACAGCAACCTCGCGGCCATGGCGGCGGCGCTGGCAACGGCGCGGCTGCCGATCCGCTACCAGCGCCCGGGGCTGCTGGCGACACCCGAGGGCTGCCTGGCCATGGCCTGCCTGCGGCGCCTGATCGACCCGGCGGACACCCTGGCCTCGGCGGAGATCATCAGCCTCACCGAGTGCAGCAACCCGGAGCAGTGGCTCAGCGAGCGCCTGGCCTGGCTCGCCGACCCGGCCGCCATGCCCCAGCGCTGGCGTGAAGACCGCGCTGACGGCCCGCTGGCGGCACTGGCCGCTGCCCGGGCACGGCTGCGCTTCCTGACCCCGGTGGAGACCCTGCGCCTGGCGCTGGACGCGGGCGAGGTGGCGCAGTCAGTCAGCCGCTGGGGACCCACCGGCCAGCGCAGCCAGCACCGCCGCAACAATCTCGCGGCCCTGCTGGCCCACGCCGGGGACTATCTGGAGCAGTGCCGCGCCCAGCGCGAACCGGCCACCGCCACCGGCCTGGTGCTGTGGCTGCAGGCACTGGCGGACGCGGAGGAAGACACCCAGGCCAGCGGCGGCGACGAGGACGCCATCCAGCTGGTCACCCATCACGGTGCCAAGGGCCTGGAGTGGCCGCTGGTTATTGCCATGGATCTGGCCAGCGCCCTGAAACCGCGCCTGTGGGGCCTGACCGTACTGCCCTCGCCAGAGCCGGTCAGCCTCGACAACCCGCTCGCCCGGCGCAGCCTGCGCTACTGGCCGGCATTCTTCGGCAACAACAGTACCGGCATCCCGGTACTGGACACCATCGACGCCAGCGCCGAGGGCCGGGCGGCAATGGCGCAGGAAATCCAGGAAGCAAAGCGCCTGCTGTATGTGAGCCTGACCCGGCCACGGGATGCCCTGATCCTGACCCGGGAGGGCAAGAGCAGCGGCGGGCCGTGGATGGACACCCTCGATGCGGAGTGGATGCTGCCCACCGGAGACCAGCTGGCATTGCCCGACGGCAGCCGCATCCCGACACACTTCCAGGCCCTCGCAGCGGATTATCGACTGCCGCCGCAGGCTCCGTACCAGCCCGAATGGCCAGACACCCCCGCCCCCGAGCCGGCCCTGCTGCCCCGGCGCCAGAGCCCCTCCGCCTTCCCGCCACGCGCGGAAGCCAGCATCGGCGACGTCATCACGCTGGGCGAGCGCTTGCAGCTGGAGGGCGATTTCGATCCGGCCACCCTCGGTTCCGCCCTGCACGCAGTGATCGCCGGTCGGCTGCTGGGCCACGCCGACAGCGCCCGCATCCTCGCCGACTACGGGGTGGCGGCGATACTCTCCGGGGCGGCCGCCGACCAGTGCTGCGAGCGCCTGCTCGCTGCCGTGGCGCAACACTTTCAGCCGACCGCCCTCTATCCCGAGCATCCGGTGTGCTACCTCAACAGCGATGACCAGATTGTCGACGGCTGGATCGACCTGTTGCTGGAAACCGCGGCGGGCTACGTCATCATCGATCACAAGGCCTCGCCCCGGGGCCGCGACGACTGGCAGCAGGTGGCGCTCGGCTACTCCGGCCAGTTGCAGGCCTACGCCGAGGGCGTGACCCGCGCCAGTGGCAAACCGGTGCTCGGCACCTGGATCCATTTCGGCGTCACCGGGGGCCTGGTCGAGGTGCGCCTCCCGTGAGTTCTGTGGTGCCGGCGAAGCCGGGGATCGACCTTGCCGGCCACCGGCGCGAACACCGTCGCCTGCAGCGAGCAGTGCACAACTCCGCTTGACGCCCCGCATCGGCATCGGGTCTACTCGGCGGCATAATCAACAGGATCGATTGGGGGGGGATCTACGCACATGAAGGACTTCAATATCGGGGAAATCATCGGCCTGCTGCTGCGGACCACGCCCTTCCTCATTTTCCGCTTCCTGATCTACTTCGGCATCACCCTGGGCTATGTGCTGATTACCGGCGTGGGCGCAGGCACGGGTTACGGCATCGGCGCCATCGCCGGTGACAGTGCGGTCGGCGGCATGTACGGCGGCATTGCCGGCTTCGCCATCGCCGGCGCCATCATGTATTTCCTGCGCGAATACCTGCTCTACATGGTCAAGGCGGGGCACATCGCGGTGCTGGTGGAGTTGCTGGAGGGCAAGGAACTGCCGGGAGGACGTTCGCAGATCGACCATGCCCAGCAGGTGGTGCGCGAACGCTTCGTGGAATCCTCGGTGCTGTTCGGCCTCGACCAGCTGATCAAGGGCATCCTGAAATCCTTCAACCGGATCTTCTTCACCGTTGCCAGTCTGCTGCCGATTCCCGGCAGCGGGGGCCTGGTCAAGTTCCTGAACACCGTGATCAACCTGTCGCTGACCTACCTCGACGAAGTCATCCTCGCCTACAATATCCATACCCGCGCGGAAAACCCCTGGGACGGCAGCAAGACCGCGCTGGTGCTGTATGCGCAGAACTACAAGGCCTTCCTGAAAAACGCCTTCTGGCTGGCGTTCCTGATCTGGGGCCTGACCTTGCTGATCTTCCTGCTGATCCTGGCCCCGGTGGCCGGCCTGGTGGCCCTGTTCCCGGGCAGTGCCGGACCGCTGACCCTGGTGATCGCGCTGGTCTTTGCCTGGGGCATCAAGCAGGCAGTGATTGAACCGTTTGCCATGACCGCGCTGATGCAGGTGTTCTTCAAGGTCACCCAGGGCCAGCAGGCCAATCCCGAGTGGGAGGCCAAGCTCGACAGCGCCTCCGGCAAGTTCCGCGAACTCAAGGACAAGGCCGCGAGCTGGCACAAGCCCGCCGCGCCAGCAGCCGACACCCCCAACCCCTGAACCCACTCCAGCACAGGACACAACAATGACAACAGCAATCCTCGCTCCCGCCGCCCTGCTCGCCGCCTGGTCCCTGGTCATCCTCATCTGGATGGCAGCCACTCGCCTGCCCGCCTTGAACAAGGCGGGCCTCGATCTTTCCAAGCCCATGCCGGGCGGACGCCGCGGCGCCGACCTTGAGGGCGTATTGCCGGACAGCGTCAACTGGAAGGCGCACAACTACACCCACCTGCACGAGCAGCCCACCGTGTTCTACGCCCTGTGCTGTATCCTCGCCATCAGCGGCGCGGGCACCGGGCTGGCGCTGCAGCTGGCCTGGGCCTATCTGGGTCTGCGGGTTGCCCACAGCCTGGTACAGGTCACCATCAACTACGTACCGGTACGCTTCCTGCTGTTCCTGGTGTCATCGCTGGTGCTGGCGGGCATGGCCTGGTTTGCGGTCACGGCAACACTGTAGGGTGAGTGCCCGCCTGACTCCCCTGCACCGTCTCGCCACAGTCATCGTCCTGCTGCTGGCGGGCGGCCATGCCTGCGCCAGCCCGGCCTTCAGCCCCGCCGCCACACTGCCGGCGGGGAACTGGGCGGACCACGGCGCCGAACTGTGTGAGGTTGCCGCGGCAACCGCGGACTACCTCGAACGGGGCAATGCCTACGACCCGGCCGCCATTCACGGCGGCACCACGCCACTGCTGCAGACGGCGCCACAGCGCATCCGGGCTACCCTGGACTTTGTCTGCGAGGTACAGCGGCAGGATCAGGCACGCGGCCAGCGCTCCCGTCTCACCGACCCGGATTTCATCCAGCAGCATTTCGAGCTGCTGCGCTGGCACCCGGACCAGACCAGGGCCGCCAGCCTGGCCGCTGGCAAGCCGCTGCTGCAGCGGCTGCCCGCCGATCAGCTGCTGCTGACCAAGTACTACGTGCGCGTCGCCGACGGCAGCGCTCGACAGAGCGCCGCCACGCCCCACGCCCTCTACGGCCTGCCCTTCGACGAGGCCGAGCTGGCGCTGGCGGCTGCGGACGCGCGTGCGGACAGCATCACCCGCTACCGCTACGGCAAGCAGCGCGTGGTCGCGCTGGAGACCAACCCGGAAACCGCGAACAGGATGGCCACCCTGGCGCCGCCCCTGATCTGGCTCAGCCGCGCCGACCTGGAAGGCGCACTGCTGCAGGGTACCGCCGTGGTCGAGGACGAGCGCGGGCAGCGCCGCTACTTCAATGTGCACCGCAACAATGGCGTCGCCTATGACCGCAGCCGCAAGCCCGAGGCGCAGGACCGCTACTGGTACTTCAAGGAAGTGCCCGGAGTGCTGGGCTACGGCAAGGATGCGGACTACAAGATCCCGGTAAAACCGCTGGTCACTGTCGCCGGCGACATCTTCCAGCTCGGCCTCGGTCGCCTGGTGCTGCTGCGGGCAGAGGAAGCCGGCCAGCCGACCTTTCGCCTGACCGTGCTCGCCGACACTGGCGGGGCCTTCCACGACAACCTCTATCAGCTGGACTGGCTCAGTGGCTACTACCGTGGCTGGGACGACTACCACGCGGCCAACCGGCATATCAGCGACTACGCGGAGGCGTGGTTGTTGCTGAAGCGGCAGTAATTATTCCCGCCCACCGGAAACGGCGGCGCATTACGCGCCGCCGTTTCCGGTGGGTACCGCCAGTGATCAGCGCAGGTCGAAACGATCCGCCTGCATCACCTTGGTCCAGGCCGCGACGAAGTCATTGACGAACTTCTCCTGTGCATCGCTGGCGGCGTAGGCTTCAGCAACCGCACGCAACTCGGTGTTGGAGCCGAACACCAGGTCAACGGGAGTGGCCGTCCACTTGAGTTCACCGGACTGGCGATCGTGGCCTTCGTAGATGCCATCAGCCGACGCTGACTTCTTCCACTGCGTGGACATGTCCAGCAGGTTGACGAAGAAGTCGTTGCTCAGGGTCCCCGGACGATCAGTGAACACACCGTGTTGCACTTGCCCGCTGTTCGCTCCCAGGGAACGCATGCCACCCACCAGCACCGTCATTTCCGGCACGGTCAGGTCCAGCAGGCTGGCCCGATCCACCAGCATGTCCACCGGGGAACGACGGTTGGACTGGTCGAAGTAATTGCGGAAGCCATCCGCTTTCGGTTCCAGCACCGCAAAGGCCTCGACGTCGGTCATTTCCGGAGTGGCATCGGTACGGCCCGGCGCGAAGGGCACCTCGACCTTGTGCCCGGCGTCTTTCGCCGCCTGCTCGATGGCCGCGGCACCCGCCAGCACGGTCAGGTCAGCCAGTGACACTCGCTTCTTGCCGCGACGCTGGGAGTCGTTGAAGTCCTCCTGGATGCCCTGCAGACGCTCCAGTACCTTCGCCAGCTCCTCCGGATTGTTCACCGCCCAGTCCTTCTGTGGCTCAAGGCGAATGCGCGCACCGTTGGCGCCACCGCGCTTGTCCGTGTCGCGATAGGTGGACGCCGCCGCCCAGGCAGTGCGCACCAGCTCACCGGTGCTGAGGCCGGACTCGAGGATCTCCGCTTTCAGCTTGGCGATGTCGCGCTTGTCGATCAGGTCGTGCTCAACCGGGGGCACCGGGTCCTGCCAGATCAGCGTTTCTTCGGGCACTTCGGCACCGACATAGCGTGCCAGCGGCCCCATGTCGCGATGGGTCAGCTTGTACCAGGCCTTGGCGAAGGCCAGCTCGAACTCCGCCGGGTTTTCCAGGAAGCGCTTGGAGATCTCGCGGTAGGCCGGATCTTCCTTCAGGGACAGGTCGGTGGTGAACATGATCACCGACTGGGTCCCACCGGCAACATGGGCGTCGGGCGCCTGGGCTGCGGCCGGATTGCCCTTGGGTACCCACTGGACTGCGCCGGCGGGACTGCGCGTCTGTTCCCATTCGAAGTTGAACAGGTTCTGCAGATACATCATCGTCCAGCGCGTCGGCGCGGCGGTCCAGGAACCTTCCAGGCCGCTGGTAATGGTGTCTTCCGCATTGCCCTTGCCGCACTTGTTGCTCCAGCCCAGGCCCTGCTCTTCCAGACCCGCCGCCCCGGGCTCCGGACCCAGGCAATCACCGGGCTTGTGCGCCCCGTGGGCCTTGCCGAAGGTGTGACCACCGGCGATCAGGGCTACCGTCTCCTCGTCGTTCATGGCCATGCGGCCGAAGGTGTCGCGAATGTCCTTCGCCGCCAGCAGCGGATCGGGGTTGCCATTCGGGCCTTCCGGATTGACGTAAATCAGGCCCATCTGCACCGCGGCCAGGGGGTTGTCCAGCTCGCGGTCGCCACTGTAGCGTTCATCGCCGAGCCACTCGTCCTCGGGACCCCAGTAAATGAGATCGGGCTCCCAGTCGTCCTCGCGACCGCCGGCAAAACCGTAGGTCTTGAAGCCCATGGACTCCAGGGCCACGTTGCCGGTCAGGACCATCAGGTCTGCCCAGGAAAGGCTGCTGCCGTACTTCTGCTTGACCGGCCACAGCAGGCGCCGGGCCTTGTCCAGGCTGACGTTGTCCGGCCAGCTGTTCAGGGGCTCGAAGCGCTGCTGGCCGCCACCGGCGCCGCCGCGGCCGTCAGCCACCCGATAGGTACCGGCGCTGTGCCAGGCCATGCGAATGAAGAAGGGGCCGTAGTGGCCGTAATCAGCGGGCCACCAGTCCTGGGAGTCGGTCATCAACGCCTCGATGTCCTTTTTTACTGCCGCCAGATCGAGCCTGGCGAAGGCCTCGGCGTAGTCGAAGTCTTCACCCAGCGGGTTGGACTGGGGGCTGTGCTGGCGCAACGGCGCCAGGTTCAGCTGCTCCGGCCACCAGAACTGGTTGGACATGTTCTCGGCCTGGGTGGTGGCATGGGCGTTGGGCAACATTGACGCGGTAGCAAATGCCACCGCCGCTACCAGGGGTATTGTCTTCTTGATCATCACGAGCCTCTCTGATTACCGAACACTGATACGGGTTATATTCGTCATTACTAATATAGCAGAAAAATCCGAAAGCTGTATTTCGGCCGACACTGAGACTACCTCAGCTCCCAAGTTCCGCAAAAGGCATTTAAATAGAAGCTTGTATTCCATAAAACTGAACATGGCGGCGATCAGTCCTCCACCCGCTGCAGATCCCCCGGGAAGTGCACACCGGCGCGCCAGTAGTGGAATGCCGCCCACAGATTGGCCATGGAGCACAGCAACAACGCCCAGCGCAGGGAGTCCACGCCGTAGTGCGGTGCCAGCAAATCACTGACCATGCCCACCACCGAGGGCCCGAAAGCGAGGCCGACGATATTGATCACGAACAGCAGAATGGCGGCGGCGACGCTGCGCATGCGCAGGCCCACCAGGGTCTGGGTCTGGGCGAAGGTGGTGGCCTGGTAGAAGTTGCCGAGCAGCACCGGGATGATCAGGAACAGCAGGGCGAAGGTCACCGAGTCGGAGAGGAACACGCCGACCCCGGCAGGTACGGCGATCAACAGCGCCACCGCCACAACCCACAGATACCAGCGCTGGTCACGCTCGCCGAAGTGGTCCGCCAGACGCCCCCCGAGGACGATGCCAATGCCACCGGGAATGCCGAAAATCAGCCCCAGCCAGGTGCCGATCTCGCCCGAGGACAGGCCGTGGCTGCGCGCCAGGAACGCCGCCGCCCAGGAAATCAGCCCGTAGCCGACGAACGCGGAAATCCCCCCGCCCAGCGCCATGTGAACAAAAGACTTGCGACCCAGCAGATAGCGGAACACGGTGCCTATGGCGGGCTGCTGTGCACCCGGGTCCGCCGTGGCCCGCAGTTCGGACATGCCCCGGTCCGGCTCGCGCACGGTGAAACGGATGACCAGCGCCAGCACGATGCCGGGGATGCCGACCACGAAGAACGCCACCCGCCAGCCAAACCACTCGTTCATCCAGCCGCCGACAAAAAAGCCGAACAGGATGCCGATGGGGATGCCCAGGGAGTAGATCCCCAGCGCGGTGGCACGCTGGTTGGCGGGGTAATAGTCCGAGAGCATGGAATGCGCCGGCGGCGAGCAGCCGGCCTCGCCCACGCCCACGCCGATGCGGTAGGCGAGCAACTGCCAGTAGTTCTGGGCCAGGCCCTGGGCCGCGGTAAACACGCTCCAGATACCAACCGCGGCGGCAATCAGGTTGCGGCGGTTGGCGCGGTCCGCGTAGCGGGCAATGGGAATACCCATCAGGGTGTAGAACACGGCGAAGGCCAGCCCGGTCAGCAGGCCCATGGCGGTATCCCCCACGCCCAGTTCCAGCCGGATCGGTTCCACCAGAATGCCGAGGATCTGGCGGTCAATGAAATTGAAGGTGTAGGCGATAACCAGGATGGTCAGTACATAGCGGCGCGTACCCGCGCCAAAGGCTTCCGACGGTGCAGCCGCACCCGGGCGGATGTCTGTCAAGACGGCTTCTCCCTGCAGTGTTATAGGTTATGTGCTGGAGTTGCGATAGTCGCGTTATGCACGATACCTGTGACGGTGCGTCAGGGGAAGTACGTTCAGGCCATGGCGTGGCTGCGGGTGCCGCGCAGTGCCATGAAGCCCAGGCTCACCAGGGAGCAGGCAAACATGCACAGGGTCACCGCCAGCAGGGTCTGCGGCAGCAGCGTGCTGAGCCCGCTGGCGATGCCGCCCAGGCTGAAGGTGGCGGTGCCCATCAGGGCCGCAGCCGAACCGCTGCTGCCGGGAAAGTATTCCAGGAAGCCGGCCTGGTTGTTGGGACTGATGGCGCCCAGGGTACCAGCGTAGAGCATCATGCCCGGCAGGAATGCGAACACCGGCCCATCCAGCAGGGCGACACCCAGCAGCCAGACCGCGGCCGCGGCCTGCGCCACGGTGGCCCCGCGCAGGATCTGCAGCGACGGCAGGCGGTTGAGCAGCACGCGGTTCAGCAGGTTGCAGCAGAACATGGCGACGATGTTGCAGGCGAACAACAGGGCGAAGGCGTCCCGGGATTGTTCGTAGTGGACCTGGTAGATGAAGGCGGACCAGGTCACGAAGATGATCAGGCCGCCGAAGCCCGCAGTCTGCCAGCCGATATGCGGCAGCGCCCGGCGTTCGCGCAGCACCCCGACATAACGCGCCACCATGCTGATGCCCCCGGGACCGGCAGGCGGGCGGCGCGGCCCCTTGAATACGGTCACCGTCAACAGCGGCAGCAACAACAAGGCGTAGACACCGAGAAAGACAAAGATGACGCCCCAGTCGCCGAGGCGCAGCAGCAGCGTGCCGATGGACGGGGCGATCGCCGGTGCCACGATGGCCACCAGGCCGATCATCGAGAACAGCTTGGCGGCCTGCAGCCCTTTTACCCGGTCCCGGACCAGGGCCGGTATGGAGACCGCGGTAAAGCCGCCGCCGAGCGCCTGCACCACCCGTCCCAGCAGCAGCGATTCGATGGACTGCGCCCGGGACAGGAAAAAACTGGCGCCCGCAAACAGCAGCAAGCCAGTGACCAGCACCCGGCGGCGCCCGAAGCGGTCCGACAATGCGCCGCCCACCAGTTGCCCCAGGGCGATGGCGATCATGTAGACCGAGATGGTCAGGGAAACGACGTTGATCTCCACGCCCATCGCGGCCGCGATGGCGGGAAACGCGGGCAGATAGGCGTCGATGGCGAAGGGCCCGAGCATCATGGTGAAGCCAAGGGCAAACACGATCGCCAGCGGCGTATGCTGGGACTGGGTCATGCGGGTTCCGGATGGTACTCAGTGGTGCCCGCCACCTGCGGTGGCGGGGCATGCAAGGCGGCAGTATAGCATGCCGATACCGGTCACTGCTGCGGGCAGGCATATTGGCCGGCTTGAATTACATGGATACGCGTGCCGGAATTGCGTAGAGTAAAGTGCACGCCACGGGGACCCCTGGGCCGGGGCGCCGGTCCGACATATTGATCAAGGAGCTATCCATGAATGTAGAAGTAGGTGGCCTGCTGGGCCTGATCTGGCTGGCTTTGGTTATCTGGGCCATCATCAAGGTGGTGAAGAGCCCTGCGAGCGATTTCGCCAAGGTACTGTGGATTCTGCTCCTGCTGCTGGCACCGGTCATCGGGTTGATTATCTGGGCGCTGCTGGGTCCCAAGGGATAAGCCCGGCACCTGCGCCCTACTCCGGGGTCAGGGTAATTTCGATATTGCCACTGATGGTGAGTTTCATGCCGGCGGCGGCAGCCTCTGCAATCAGCGCGGCCAGGTCTGCCTTGGTTTGCCGCAGCTCCTTCACCCGCTGCACCGAACTCCGGTCGACTTCGCCGAACCGCTCCCGCCGGCTCCAGTCGTTGCGCTTGTGAAAGCTGATCTTGTCCTCTATCAGCGTCAGCAGCAGCTGGCTCGCCTCTTCAGGATAGAACACCCCGTTGATCAGGCGATAGCTGCGCGTGTCTGCTTCTTTTGTCATCTCGTATTCCCTACAGGTATTTGTCGGTAACCGCGCCTTCCGACGCCGAGGCCACGGTCCTGGCGAATTTGGCCAGCAGGCCGCGTGTGTAGCGGGGAGGCGGCGGCTGCCAGCGGGCGAGACGCGCCGCGATTTCCGCATCGCTCAGCTGCACATCAAGCCGCGACGTTGCCGCATCAATCACAATCGCGTCGCCGTCCTCGACAATGGCGAGCGGGCCACCCTCACTCGCTTCCGGCGTGATATGCCCCACCACGAAGCCGTGGCTGCCGCCGGAGAAGCGGCCATCGGTGATCAGCGCAACCTCGGCGCCCAGGCCCTTGCCCATCAGCGCCGAGGTGGGGCTCAACATCTCGCGCATGCCGGGTCCGCCGCGGGGACCCTCGTAGCGAATCACCAGCACATCACCCTTGACCACGCGGCCGTCGAGAATCGCCTGCAGCGCCTCTTCCTCGGAGTGGAACACGCGCGCCGTACCCGCGAAACGCAGGCCTTCCTTGCCGGTGATCTTCGCCACCGCACCCTCGGGTGCCAGGTTGCCGCGCAGGATCATCAGGTGGCTGTTGCGCTTGATCGGGTCGTCGAAGGCGCGAATGATATCCTGTGACTCGGGGTACGGTGCCACATTGGCCAGGTTTTCCGCCAGGGTACTGCCGGTCACGGTAAGGCAATCGCCATGTAATAGCCCCCGGTCCAGCAGCATTTTCAGCAGCGGCTGGATACCGCCAATGGCGATCAATTCCGACATCATGTACTTGCCACTGGGCCGCAGGTCCGCCAGCACGGGCACTCTCTCGCCCACCCGCACAAAGTCGTCGAGGGTCAGCTCTACCTCGATCGCATGAGCCATGGCCAGCAGGTGCAGCACCGCGTTGGTGGAGCCACCGAGGGCGATGACGACGGTGATGGCATTCTCGAAGGCCTCCCGGGTCATGATGTCCGCGGGCTTGATGTCCCGCTCCAGCAGGGCCAGCACCGCAGCCCCCGCACGCCGGCAGTCCTCCGCCTTGGAGCGCGACACCGCCTCCTGCGCGGAGCTGTCAGGCAGACTCATGCCCAGCGCTTCAATGGCCGACGCCATGGTATTGGCGGTATACATGCCGCCGCAGGAGCCGGGCCCTGGAATTGCGGTTTCCTCGATCTGCTTCACCTGCAGCAGGTCCAGGTCGCCGCGGGCGTGCTGCCCCACCGCCTCGAACACCGAGATAATGTCCGTATGGTTGGCCCCGGGCTGGATCGTGCCGCCGTAGACAAACACCGCCGGCCGGTTGAGCCGGGCGATGCCGATCAGGCAGCCGGGCATGTTCTTGTCGCAGCCGCCGATTGCCACCAGGCCATCGAAGCCCTGGCAGCCGGCCACCGCTTCGATGGAGTCGGCGATGATCTCCCGCGACACCAGCGAATACTTCATGCCCTCGGTGCCGTTGGCGATGCCATCGGAAATGGTGATGGTGTTGAATATCACCCCCTTGCCGCCGGCGGCATCCGCACCGGCGCAGGCCTCGTCGGCGAGTGCGTTGATATGCATGTTGCAGGGGGTGACCATGCTCCAGGTGGAAGCGATACCGATCTGCGGCTTGCGGAAGTCCTCGTCTTCGAAACCAACGGCACGCAACATGGCGCGTGCGGGTGCTTTCTCGATGCCATCCACAACCCGGGATGAATGTTTGCGTGTGTCTTTCATTGTTTTGTGGTCCTCGGAGTCTGTTGCACGAAACGACGTTGTTGTTGCAGTGGCTTCAAGGATTGCGCCCCTGCAGTGAACTCTTCACTGCTGTTCCAGCCAGACCTGCCAACTCCCGTTCCAGTACCGCTCCATGCGCTCCCCTTCCAGCCGGGCAAGATAGAGCCAGTTATTGTCCAACAATTGCCGCACCGTGGCATGCTTTGCAATCACCGTATCAATGGCCTCCCTGGGCGCCTCGATGACCACGGTCAGACGCAGGGGCGTATGCAGCCAGCGCTCGCCATCGTGCAGCGACTGCCAGGGCAAACCGATGCGCAGATCCCCGCCGTTGCCCTCGAACACACCGATACGACCGCCGGCCACATTATGCAGTGTCTTGTTGCCGCTGCCGTAGCGTCTGTTGTCCACGGTGGAGGCGTAGTACTGCATGTTGATCCAGTGTGTCACCACCATCGGTGCGGTCATGATCAATTCCAGCAGGCTGCCGTCAGCATCCTCGCGGTGGTCATAGTCGTGCAAAAAGCTGCGGCCCTGCAAATCCACCCCGCGGGTTCTGGCCCGCGGCGCGACCACAAACGCGGCGTTGTTGGCCAGGCCCCACTCCGGCCGCGTTTGCGCCCAGTCATCGGCCCGCTCGCGGACGGCGCGCAACAGGGCGTCGGGCCTGTCCAGCAGTGCCGCAAGACCGAGTGCAGGCGCCCGCTCACGACGCGCCCGGGCACCCGCGGCGGCAAGCCGCTCGCGGATCCATTCCAGATCCGGCACATGACTGGGGGGCAGCGCGTCCAGATCATACAACAACACTTCATCAGTCGTTGTGTTGTGCAGGCCCGCAAGGAAGTGAGTATTCTCGGGCACCCGCACACCCTTCGCCAGCAGCTGCTCGCGCACTGCCCGGTCATTCAGCAACCCCGCCAGGGCCCGGGCATTCACTTCCCCAGTCTGGCCACAACAGGCGCCGCAGTCGAGCCCGGCGCGCTGCGGGTTGTTGCGATTCTGGCTGCCGTGGCCCAACAGCAGCACCAGGCGCGCAAACCGTTGCCCGAGGCCCATTGCACCCAATACCCGGGCGGCAAGTTCCGCCTGCCCGGCCACTCCACCCGCGATGGCGGCACCCAGGGTTGGCCGCACCCGGCAGGCATGGTTCCCGAGGCCCAGGGAATCCGCGGAGGTGAATGCCGCTGCACCCGGCAGGCTGCGCCGCACCAGCTTCCCCAGATAGCCCAGGCCCAGCGCCTCGACCAGGGTAAAGGAAGACAGCGGTACCGATTGAAAGGTTCGCCAGCCGAGCATGCCGCGCAGGTTCTCGCCGCGCTGTCGGGCAATGGCCGCGTCCTCCGCCGCGGAACCGGCGCTGTCGCTGATGTGCAGCGCTGGCGCCAACAGCCCGGGCAACTGCGGCCGCCGGGCCCCGGTGCCCAGTGGTGCATAGCTGATCGGCAGACCGAAGAAACCGGCGAACCCCAAAGTCTGGATAGCGCCGGACTGGGCCTCCAGATGGCGCCGAAACACCTCCGAGCGCACATCGATGCAGAATGCAGCCTGCACCGCCGGCATCTCGGCCACCTCAACCCGGGGCGCCGACAACAGGCGGCTCCGCAGACTGCGCTGATAGCTGATCTCCTGCGCCCGTTGCCAGATCTGCCGGACTGCCAATGATTCATCAACCGGCTGATGGGCCTTGCCCCGCCAATCCGCTCGCCAGGCCGACCACACCGAGCCGCTGTCGCGGGCGCCATCATCAAGCAGGGTCTCCCAGCCCAGACGCATGGCCAGCAGGTCGACCAGGGTATGATTGTCGCCTTCCTGCAGCCGCGCCTGCCAGCGCAGGTAGGCACACCAGGCGGCCCAGCCACTCACCCGCAGCAGCACCGTCTGCAGATACAGCGCCCAGTCGGCTGGCGCCACGCCCAGTTGCTCCAGACCATTGCTGATCTGCTGCTCCGGGTCCTCGGCGAGCGTGCCGGCCAATGCGGGGATGGCGGGCGCCTGCATCAGCAGGGCGACACTGTGATCCTGGCGCAACGCCCTGCGCCAACTGGCATACAGCCGTCCCGACTGCTGCGGATGCCAGTCGGCCTGCTCGCGGTCGAACCAGGCGGCGCAGAACTGCGATACCTGGTGGGTGATGGTGTCACACCAGGCGGGCTGCTGCCGCAGGTCGCGGCGGCGGTCCAGTTGGTCACTGAGCAGGGGCAGCGGCACCAGCGCGGGCTGCGGCCGATCCAGCGCGGAGACCATCTGTTCCAGCGTTTGCTCCGCCCGGTTTTCCCGCAGCGCCTGCTGCAGGTCATCGACGCCAATTTCTGCCCGTTCCCAGGCTTTGCGGTAGGTCTCAAGAGGCAGTGTCATGGGCGACCCCGCCACCCGGGCCAGAGTCGCGGCCACCTCACTGAAAGGCTGCTGGATACGTCCCCAGTAGGGGTTCACCGCAATCATCCGGTCCAGGGGCCAGTTGGGGGCGATACTCTCGACTGCCGCGGCAATGGCCTCGTGCAGGGCTTCATCCTTTACCAGCAGGGATTTAACGGGTGCATTCACAGTCTGTTTCCTTGCATCAGGGGGATGCGGTTCGTGAGCGTTTGCGCCTGGATGGGGCTGAGCTGCAGCGGCCAGATCCTGAAGGTCAGCCGGGTAAACGTTTCATCGAGATAGAAGCCGCAGTAGGCCCAGGGGTAGACGGTGCGGGCAAAGCGACCCTGTGGGTAGCAGCGCAGCCAGACCTGAGCCACATAGAACAGCGTAAAGCTGATTGCGACCCAAAGCACCAGCGGCCACGCGACTGCAGCCGGCGCCGGAGCGAGCCCCGCGAACAGCAGGTGCCACAGCAGGTAGAGCTGGGTCAGCGCCGCGACCTGCAACGTGCCCCGCAGCAGCACAGGGGGCGCCGCGTATTCAAACCACAGCAGTGCGGCGAGGCCCAGCGCGACGATGAACAGGGCGACCAGCGGCACTGCCAGCGCCGGCAGCACAAGTTGCCACAGCGCGGCGGAGCCCGCGACCACGCCGCCGCTCAGGGCCAGCGCGGCCAGATACCACAGCGGCGAGCGCGACGCCCTGCCCGCGGCGAGCAAATCGCCCTCGCGTGCCGTCTGCACCGTGTCCCCGGCGGCGAGGAACGCATGGGCCTTGTACAGGGAATGTGCCACCAGGTGCAGCAGCGCCAGTTCGTAGAGGCCGAGACCGATTTCCATCAGCATGAATCCCATCTGCGCACAGGTCGACCAGGCGAGGCGTACCTTGATGCTGATGCGCGTGAGCATGACCAGCCCCGCCAGCACCGCTGTCAGACTGCCGACCACCACCAGCAGGGTTTGTGCCGCCGGCGCCAGCGACAACAACCCGGCGAGGCGAATGAGCACGAAGCCGCCGATGTTGACCACCCCGGCATGCAACAGGGCAGATACCGGCGTCGGCGCCTCCATCACCTGGATCAGCCAGCCATGCAGCGGCAGCTGTGCGGTCTTGAGGATGGCGGCCAGCGCAAACAGCAGGGCCGCGGCATGCAGTGACAGCGGCAGGCTGTCGACGGTGGCCAGGAAACCATCCAGACCTTGCAGGGACAAGGTACCTGCACTCTGGTACACCAGCAGCAGCGCCACCAGCAGGCAGGCCTCCGCACAGCGGCTGACCAGAAACTTCTTGTGCGCGACCACCTGTGCGGCCTTGCGCTCGCGATAGAAGGTGAGCAGGTGATGCAGGCCGAGGCTGGTGGCGGTCCAGGCCAGCACCATGACCGCCAGGTGCCGGCTGACCACCAGCAGGCCGACGGCACTCAGGGTAAACAGCAGGGCGCGGACAAAGCGGGCCTGGCCGGGTTCACCGCTCAGGTAACGTGCGGAGTAGTTGATGACGACCCAGCCCAGCACCGCCACCAGCATCGCGGCGGTCAAACCCAGGGCATCCACCGCGACCTCCCCCCACCGGGACCAGAGCAGCGCCACCGCGGCGGCAGCGGCGGTGGCGGCCAGCGCCGCGGCAGCGGTCAGGCGTGCCACCGCCCAGTACCGCTGCACCCGGCAGCAGGCCAACACACAGCCTGTGGCGTAGATGAGTGGCAGCAACCAGCCGCCGATCATTTCTGTCATGTTTGCTCCCCTGTCACCGCCGAGTCATCCAATGTCCAGTCACGAGCATGCTGGGGCCCGGCAACACTTTTGTAAAATAGTTAGTTTCGATACTATTGTTCTTTTTAAGAGAACAGTTGCATGCGCCACCTGAACTTCCACCACCTCTACTATTTCTGGGTCGTGGCCAAGGAGGGCCACCTGACGCGCGCCGCCAAACAGTTACACGTGTCGCAATCGGCCCTGTCCTCGCAGATCCGCCAGCTGCAGGAGCAGCTGGGCCATGAACTGTTCAGTCGCGATGGCCGCTCCCTGCGACTGACCGAGGTGGGACACCTGGTACTGGAATATGCCGAGAGCATTTTCAGTCTCGGCAGCGAGCTGCTGGCACTCACCGAAAGCGGGGAACTGCAGCGCCTGCAGCGCCTGCGCATCGGCTCGGTCGCCACCCTGTCGCGCAACTTCCAGGAAAACTTCCTGCGGCCGGTGATCGGCGAGGCCAAGGTGAAGCTGGTCATTCGCTCCGCAAGCCTGGAGGAGCTGCTTGAGCAGCTGCGCGTATACCGGCTGGACCTGATTCTCTCCAACCGTGCGGTGGCCGCGGACACCTCCACGCCCTGGCGCTGCCAGCAAATTGCCGAACAGAGCGTGTGCATCGTCGGCCCGCCCGGCAAGCTGGCGCAACGGTTCCGCTTCCCCCAGGACCTGGGCCGGCTACCGCTGCTGCTGCCCGGACCGAACAGCGAAATCCGCAACCAGTTCGACCTGCTGTGTGAAGAGCACGGCGTGGAGGCCGACCCCTATGCCGAGGTCGAGGATATGGCCATGCTGCGCCTGCTGGCCCGCGACTCCGGCGGGCTGGCGGTAGTGCCGGAGGTGGTGGTGCAGGACGAGCTGCGCAGTGGCAAACTGAAGCGCTACTGCGTACTGGAAAAGGTGGTGGAACGGTTCTACGCCATCACCGCCAAGCGCCACTTCGAGCTGGTGGCGCTGAAAAGCCTGCTGGAGCAGTATCAGGACAGTGGACAAAACAAGACATCACCGGGGAGATAGCCCATGCGCAGCCTGTTGATTTCCTTTGCCGGCACCCTGCTGTTGCTGGGCACTGCAGATACAGCCCTGGGTGCGGGCAGCGACGCAGCCGCCTGCGTCGCGCTGGGGCAGACCCTGGCTGACAGACAGGAATTCATCCTGGAAACAGCCCCGGCGCTCACCCGGATCGAGGGTCTGCCGGCATTCTGCAAGGTACGCGGCACGGCTGCCGGCAGGGTGGGCTTCGAGATGCGCCTGCCCCTGCAGGCGGACTGGAACGGCAGGTTCCTGCTCGCCGGCTGCGGCGGCTTCTGCGGCCAGCTGCTGCCGGACAAGCCGGGCTACTCCAACAGCATCAACGCATCGCTGCGGCGCGGCTATGCCGCCATGGCCCACGACAGCGGCCACCAGGCGGATTCCACCGCCAACACTGAGTGGGCCCGCACCGGTGACCAGAAGGCCATCGACCTGTGGGCGCACCAGGTCCTGCCGGAGTTGGTGACCCTGGGCAACACCATCATGGCAGCCTACTACCAGCGTGAGCCCGCACGGCGCTATTTTTCCGGCTGCTCCAACGGCGGCCGCCTGGGCCTGGTGGCCGCGCAACGCTACCCGGACCTGTTCGACGGCATCGCCGCCGGCGGCCCCATCCTCGATCTCTCCGGCAATGCCGGTGTGCAGGGCGCGTGGATGATCCAGCAGGCCTGGACCGCCGCTGGTGAACCCCGGTTCACCCCCGACCAGACAGAGCGCCTGGCGCTGCATGTCCGCGCAGCCTGCGACGCCCTGGACGGAGTTCAGGACAATCTCATTGCCAGCCCCGAACTGTGCCGGCCCGACCTCTCGGCCCTGCGCTGCACAGCCGGGCAACAGCCGGGCTGCCTGGATGACGACCAGCTGCAGCGTGTGGCGGCGCTTTACCGCGGCGCACAGGATGGCGAGCAGCCGCTGTTCCCGGGGCTGCCACCGGGTTCCGAACACCTGTGGCCGTTCTGGATTACCGGCCGCGACGGACAGCCGGCCTGGGGTGGGCTCGCCGCGCAGGGCTTCCTCGATATCTACCGCCAGGTGCCCGCTGGCGAGCATGTCAACCCGGCGACAATTGACGTGGTCGCGGAAGCGGCGGCGATGGCGGCCGCACCGGTGGCGGCGCTCGCCAACGCCACCGATCCGGACCTGTCCGGCCTGCGCGCCGCCGGCGGCAAACTGCTGCTCTGGCACGGCTGGGCGGACCCGCTGATCCTGCCGCAGCGCACCGTGAGCTACTTCGAGGACGCTGCGCGGGAAAATGGCGGCGCCGAGGCACTGGGGGAGCACGCGCGACTGTTCATGGTGCCCGGCCACGGTCACTGCTGGGAAGCGCCCGGGCTGGCGCCGGACCTGTTTGACCCGGTGCAGATTCTCGAAGCCTGGGTGGAAAGGGATACTGCGCCCAGCCAGATCATCGCCCGCGACCAGCTCGACCCGGAGGCCGCCACCGCGACCGCCCTGCTTTGCCCCTACCCGCAGCGGGCAGTGCACGATGACCGGGGCCCGACGACCAGCGCGGCGAGCTACCGCTGCGGGGAGCCGATGTGATCAGTTCGACGGCGGCGCCAGCACCTCGGCCCACACTGGCGCCAGCTGATCGCTGTACCAGGACGAGACATCCACGGCTGGCGGCAGGTCGTCGGTGAGCCACTGCCGCAGGCGCGCCACCAGCGCCTGCTGGTCCCCCTCCGGGTAGCGACAGACCGGGGGATACTGCTCCGGATAACACAGGGCATCAGGCACCAGCGGCCGGGCGCCGGCGCTGGCGGCCTCCAGCAGCGCCAGCCCCTGGAACTCGTGGCGCGCGGTGCTGACCACAATAGCGGCTCTACCCAACAGGGTCCGGTACTCGTCCGGTAGCAGCCGGCCATCGGCCACTATCCGCTCCGGCAGTGCTTCGCGCAGCCGCGCCAGCGCCGGCGGCACCTGCCGGGGACGCTTGCCCAGCAGGGCGAGCCGGAACGGCACCCCCTCCCCTGCAAGTTGAATCATCGCATCGGCGAACAGCTCCGGCGCCTTGTCATGCTCCCAGCGGTGGTTCCACAGCAGCAGCTGCGGATCCCGCTCCGCCGCGGCGGGTACCGGCGCAATCGGTACCGGGCACAGGCTGCTTTTCTGTTCCAGCCGTTCGACGATACCCGGCGGCACCGCATCCGGCATCTGCCCCAAAAGCCCCGCCACGCCCTGCAGGTAGCTGTCGCGATTGAACGCGGAATTGAACAGCAACCGGTCCGCCGCCAGCCCGCCGTAGAGCTGCACCATGCGCGGTTCCAGCCAGTGGCGCTGGCGCTCGCTGAGTGGATAGGCGAACTGGTTCTCGTGGAAGTAGTACAGCGCCGGCACCCCGGCCAGGCGCGGGTGCAGGCCCTTCAGGGTCGCCAGGTCCACCATCGAGGTGGCCAGCAGCAGGTCCGGCGGCTCCGGCGGCAGGGCGTCCAGCCAGGACAAAGGGTTGCCGCGGATGCGCCAGGCAAAATGGCGCCCCGGCAGCTCCAGCCGCTGCCAGTCAACCCGGGGCTGGGAGCCCAGCAGCCAGTCCGCCCAGGCGGCGTGGCTGTCGGCGCGGTAGCCGGACAGGAGCCAGACCCGGGGGCGGCGGGCTGGAGCTGCCCCGGCACTCATACCGGATACTGAAACCCGACACTCTCCTCGGTAACGCGCCACAACCGCGCCGCCGCCTCGTCATCCCGCGCCCAGGGCTTGGGACGCACCGGCTTGCAGTCAACAAAGTATTCCCCGCTGACGCCGGCCACCTCGTCACTGCTGCACAGGTAGATGGAGGTCTCCGCGCCCTTCTCCGGCGAGCGGAAAAACGGCTTGAGAATGAGCGGCAGGATTTTGCTCATGACGCCGCCATTCTGGGTACCCAGCGAGGTCGACACGGCACCCGGGTGCAGGCTGTTCACCGTGACCGGGTATTCCGCCAAGCGCTGCGCGAGACTGCGCGTAAACAGGATATTCGCCAGCTTGGAGCGGCCGTACTCGCGAAAAGTCTTGTAGCCCTGTTCCGCGTGCAGGTCAGCAAAGCCCATGTCGCGGACAAAGGCGTGGGCCGCGGAAGCGACATTGACAATACGCGCGCCGGGCACCTCCTGGATCGCGGGCAGCAGCAGTCCGGTGAGCAGGAAGGGCGCGAAGTGGTTGACCGCCAGGGTTTCTTCAAAGCCATCCACCGTGGTCTTGCGGCTGGTGTTCACCACCCCGGCGTTGTTGAGCAGCACATCAATCGGCCGCCCCGGCGCCAGGCACTGCTCCGCCGCCTGGCGCACACTGGCGAGGCTGGCCATGTCCATCTCCACCACCGTCGGCGCCGCTCCGCCTGCGGCGGTGATCTCTTCTGCCAGCGCCGCGCCTTTTTCAGGACTGCGGCACAACAGGGTCAGGTTGGCCCCCTGTGCGGCCAGGGCCAGCGCCGTGGTGTGGCCAATCCCCGCGGTGGGGCCGGTGATGAGCACGTGCTTGCTTTGCAGGGTCATGGTGGGGCCTCTTGGCCACTACAATTGAACACCTGATTATAGGGACATTCACAGCAGGGGCCTACTGCCCCTCGCCACGGGCTGGTGGCGCAATCGGGCTGAAACTGGATGGCCTTGATGTACCACGCACCGAACAGGGTCGTCATGCTTGGCGTTCAGGCACTGGGAGGCTATTCTTGTGGCGACACTTGCATTTGATTCACTGCGTTACGCCCGCCGGCTGAGAGAGGCCGGGGTGCCGGAATCGCAGGCGGAAGCGCAGGCAGAACTGATGGCCGAAGCATTTGGCTTTTACGCTGACAATATCGTGACCCGGGACTACCTGGATGCGGAGCTGCGCGCGGGCTTCGGGGCACAGGAACAGCGCTTTGAGCAGGTCGGCAGCCGGTTTAACCAGGTCGACAGCAAATTCGGCCAGATCGAGCAACGGTTCGAGCAGGTAGATGATCGACTCGACAAGCTCGATGCCCGGCTGGAGAAACTTGAACCGCTGCGCGTCCAGGCCACCCTGCACTCATTCATGCTGGGTCTGATTGTTCTGGTGCAGGTCGTGCCCCAGTTGCAGGCCTGGTTGTCTGTCTGAGGGCTGCGCCCCGCCGAGAGGGCCAGCGCCCCCGGGATCAGATAGCCAGACCACTTCCAGTGGCCGCACCCCACGCGATGCGCTCCGACATCAGTCTGGACTTCGGCACCCCGCAGGTCAAAGTCTGACCGCAGTGTCATCCGGAACGCCGCGGTGGTGGTGAAGCAGGGCGTAGAGCGCATGACGGTGTCCGCACTGACGCCCTTTCAAGATGGAAAGTGCCGAGTCTACCCAATCATTGCGATCGTACCGCCCGGGATACCGGCAGACCCCGTCCCGCTCGCGCAGGGTATTGATATCCACGTGCATCACCACCTGGCATCGCTCCGCCCCCCTTCAAGCCCTGTAGGCCCCGATAATCCGGCCCCGAAGCCAGAAAGTGCTCCACCATGGCCGCCAGCGCATCGGCTCGGACCTGGTTCATGTGCTGCGAAAAAATCTCATTCCCTGAGGTGTTCAGTCAATGGTTTTATGCCGCAGCAGCTACCA
>CAXBCH010000033.1:0-53089 GCA_963974125.1 uncultured Haliea sp.
AATTACTGCAACTTCAAATGACGTCTGTCAGGCGTAAGTCCGACAGGCTGCTAGCCTTAAAGTAGCTTCCCGCTGGCGACAGTCATCGGCTAAGCTTGCCCCCATGGCCAATGGCATCCTCACAGCCCACTCTCGCAATCCCGTAACGGCCGCGGCCGTTGCGGAGATTGACGCGGCCACAGCACCGGCGGAAGCGGCATTTACCTTGCTGTTCCACGGCCCCAACCACGCCAACGCCGAACTGGAACAGGGGCTGGCATCCATGGAGGGGAGCAACGTTTACGGCTGTTCCACCTCTGGCGAGATCACTCCCGGAGGCTATTTCGAGGATTCGCTTGTTGCGCTGTCCTTCGCCAGGAAACACTTCAGCTGTGTCGCCCGGAGTATCACCGATCTCGACAGCTTCGGGCTGCAGCAGGCACGGGAACTGGTGCTGTCCATGCAGTGGGAATTGCGGGAACGCGCAGCACAGTCGAATTCTTCCAACACCTTCGCCATTCTGCTGATCGACAGTCTGGTCCAGGTGGAAGAGTTCGTGGCGGCGGCCCTGGGCGGCGAGCTGGGCAACGTCCACCTGATAGGCGCCTCCGCCGGTGACAACTGGCGCCTGCAGCGGGCACCGGTGCTGTTCCGCGGCCGCCTGCAGGACGCCGCCGCAGTTGTCCTGCTGGTCCATACAGCGCTGGAATTTCGCCACTACAATTTCCACAATTTTGTACCCAGCAATCAGCGCGGCGTGATCACGTCTGCCACCCCGTCACAACGCGTGGTGCACGAGATCAACGGGCGTCCCGCCTGCAGTGAATATGCCCGCTTGTGTGGTATCGATATCGCCGGGTTTGACCGGGAAAAGCTGTCACTTTTCCCGGCAATCATAACGGTGGGTGACCGCGCCTATCCCCGAGGCTTCCTGGAAATTCTTGATGATGGCTCCCTGCGCTGCGCCTGCGCCATTGACGAGGGCGTGGTATTCCGGGTCGCTGACCAGGTGGACTACGCAGAACAATTGCAGACAGCGCTCGGGCGGATACGCAGGGATCTCGGCAATGATGCCGTGCTGCTCGGTTTCGAGTGCGCTGCGCGCAAGCAGCTGGTCCAGCTTTACGGCCTCGAGGCCCCGGTCAGCGCGCTGTTCGGTGAGTATAACGTCTGGGGTTTTTCCTGCATGGGCGAGCAGTCCAGTGTTCTCAATGTGAACAACTCCTTCAACTGTATCGCCTTCCGTGCCCACCGATGAGCCACAGGGACCCGCCAGCGTTGGCCTCCACGGAGACGACCGCCGAAACCAGGCTGCGACAGCTGGAGGATGAAGTCGCCAGCCTGAAAAAGACCAACCGGATCCTGATGGACCGCGTGGAACACCGGATCAACGTCGAGGGAGGCGCCTTCGCCGCCTTTCAGGTGGCCAGCAATCTGGAGAAGACTGTAGCGGACCGCACCACGGAACTGCGCAGGCTCAATGAGCGCATGGAACACGAGCTCGACCTGCGGCGCAGCTTCGAAAATGCCCTGCTGCGCGCCAAGGAGCAGGCCGAGGAAGCCACCGCCAGCCGCACCCGCTTTGTGGCCGCCGCCAGCCATGACCTGCGCCAACCTCTCAATGCCGCAATGCTGTATCTGGAAACCATCAAGGGCGACAGCCTGCACCCCGCCGACCGGGAGGGCCTGCGGGGCGTCGCCCTCGCCCTGGAAACCCTGAACCGGCTGCTGAGTGCACTGCTGGACATCTCACGCCTGGACAGTGGCGGCCTGCACCCGGAGCCAAGGCATTTCGGCCTGCAACCACTGTTCGAACGGCTGGCGACCGAGTACCGCTCGGTGGCAGAGGCCAAACACCTGGCGCTGAAGGTCATCCCGACTTCCTGCATCGTTCACAGCGACCCCATGCTGGTCGAAACCATCCTGCGCAACCTCATCAGCAATGCCATCAAGTATACCCGCCATGGTCGAGTGCTGATGGGCGTGCGGCGCAGAGGCAATCGCATTGCAATAGAGGTTCGCGACACGGGGGTCGGAATCAGCCTGGAGCACCAGCACAGAATCTTCGAAGAGTTCTGGCGTGCACCGGGTGCGAGCATGGGCCGGGAAGGCAGCATGGGCCTCGGACTTGCGATTGTGGAGCGGATCTGCCGCTTGCTGGGCACCAGTATCGCGGTCCAGTCCGCTCCCGGCAGAGGCAGCAGTTTTTCCCTGGAACTGGCGGTCGGGGCCGCCGACCTCGTCGCCGCGGTGGAGGCGAGCGCAACAGCTCCGGGGCCGGTGGGCTTCAATCAGTGTCCCGTGGTGGTGATTGATGACAACGTCCATGTCCTGCGGAGCATGGTGCGACTGCTGGAAGGCTGGGACTGCAAGGTCATCGCAGCACCGGGTTACGAAGAGGTGTTGACCAAGATCATCGACCAGGACCTGCTGCCAAGACTGCTGCTTACCGACTATCATCTTGCCGAGGGCGCCACAGGCCTCGAGGCCATTCGCAGCATCAATGCGGAGCTTGCACGGGAAGCTCCTGCCATCATGATCAGCAGTGACAGCTCCACACCCCTGCGAGAAGAGCTGAGGTCCCTGGGTATACCGCTGCTGACCAAGCCGATTGATCCGGCGCGACTGCGCGCCGCCATGCGCCACCTGCTCGCTCCGGCGCCCGACTTCAGCCCTTGAGCGCGCGGGCAGCAACCACCGCCTGTACCCGGTTATCCACCCCCAGCTTGCGCAGGATCGCGGATACGTGCGCCTTGACGGTGATCTCTCCGATCCCCAACTCGCGGGCAATCAGCTTGTTGGACATGCCCTGCTCCAGCAGAGCGAGCACGGCCTGTTGCCGTGGCGTGAGATCGGCAGTCGCGCTTTCTGCGGGATTCTGCTCCCGGGGCCGGGGCGAGGGCACTGTAGCGGCAGTCATGGCTTCCCCCAACGCCTCGGTCGGCACATACACGCCACCTCCGCGTACCAACTGCAAGGCGTGGCGGGTAATGTGGGTACCCGATGATTTCGGCAAATAACCGGACACACCCAGCTTGAATGCAGCACGGACAAGCGCGGGATCATCGTGCGCGGAGCAGACAATCATCGGGCAGGTGGGGCTGGCATCCCGCAGCCGCCGCACGCCGTCCAGATCCTCCGTATCCGGAAGCCCGATATCCAGCAGCATCAGATCCACAGCTGACCTCTGCAGGCATTCGAGGGCGGACGCGATATCCTCGCACTCGAGTACTTCAACATCCGCAAATGCCTCCAGTACCACATTGCGAAGGGCGTCGCGATAAAGCGGATGGTCGTCTGCGATCAGAACCCGGTATTTATCCACTGCGGTCCCCGGCTCAGCGAGCGATTCGGTTGATGGTGTTGCCATTCAGGTCCAGGCCTTCCATCAACCCCAGATCAGAGAAGCCGATGGCCAACACCGGATGCTCCGCCCGTGTCGGACGCACCGTGTCACCCACCGCCCGGACCAGATCCACCTTGCCGTGCACCCCTATCTGCCAGCCAACCGTATTGCGAAAAGACACCAGGGCATCATCTGTCATGAATAAAATGACCTTGGCGGTGCGCAGCGCACCCTTGGGGAGCTGATGACGGGATCCGGTAGTGGCGTAATAGGCGACAGCCTCCCCGCCCACGAGCAGCGCGCCTTCGCCATACTGGCCGCCGGTGCCAAACCCCATGCCGACGATATCGGGAAACACCAGCACGCCACTGGCCCTGCGCAGCAGCCTCTGCACGTCCGGTGCAAACTGGCGCAACTCCAGCAACGCTGCACCGGACTTGTTCTCTATCTGTTCCCGGCTGTCGGCGCGCGCAACAGCGGTTGCCAGAAACAGCGCCAAGCCAAGAATGCCCAGAGCGCTCCTGTGACGCATGGTTATGCCTCGCCTCCGTACACCCACTGCTCGGAAAGCTGCCACAGTCGCTCGGCCGCAGCGGGATCCACCGCCCAGGGCTGCACCCCTCCGGAACTGTCCGCGGACGCCGCTTCGGCGACATGGCAGTCCTCCAGGTAGAGACCGCCGCGCCCCTCGAGCTCCGGTGCGGTCGCCGCCCAGACACTGGTCGCAGCGCCCTGGGGAATACTCTTGAACGCCATCTTGCCGCCGGGAAAGCTGGCGGCGATGCGGGCCATGTCATCACTGTCCATGTGGCGCCCCAGTTCGGTGGAGATGGCCCCCGGATGTACCGCGAATGCCCGCACGCCAGAATCCCTGGTACGCGCATCCAGCGCCACCGAGAACAGAACATTGGCGGTCTTGGATTGCCCGTAGGCCTGCCACTTGTCGTAGGGCCGCTGGCGATAGTTGGGATCCTCGAAGTCGAAGGCGGAATACCGGTGCCCGGCCGAGCTCAGATTCACCACACGCGCCTCCCGACCCTCTGCCGCAGCAGCCTTGAGCGCGGGCAACAGCAGACAGGTGAAGAGAAAGTGCCCGACATGATTGGTGCCCAGCTGCATTTCAAAGCCCTGTGCGGTCTCGGCGTGAGGGCAGGCCATAACCCCGGCATTGTTGATCAGCAGGTCAATCCGCGGGCAGGTATCGAGCAGCTTCGCCGCTGCCGTGCGCACCTGATCCAGATCGGCCAGGTCCAGCAGGGCGGACTCGAGGCGCCCCGGCAGCGACTCCGCCTGCAGTGTTGCCAGCGCGGCGTCCAGCTTGGCGCGGTCCCGCGCCAACAGCCACACCGTCGCCCCCGCACCCGCGAGCGTTCGCGCCGTTTCCACGCCCAACCCGGCCGAGGCCCCTGTAACCAGCGCCACGCGCCCGCTCAGGTCCTGCCCCGCGATCACTTCCGCGGTGGTCGATTCAAAACCAAATTCCCGCATATACATACTCCCTCTTGTTGCAGTTCTGTTATCGTGGCCGACATTGTGCAACAAGATACCACTGGACACGCCATGGACAGCAAATTACTTGCGCGCCTGGAGCGCGGGGCCTACGTCAGTTTCGCCACCCGCAAACGCAGTGGGGAATTCGTACCCACCCCGGTCTGGTTCGCCCCCGGAGACGGCGGCTACTACCTGTTTTCCGCCGGCGATGCCGGCAAGGTCAAGCGGCTGCGCAATTTCAGTGAGTGCCGGTTGGCGCCCTGCACCGTCACCGGCCGCGTCACCGGGGACTGGCTGCCAGCCCGGGCCACCCTGCTTGAGGAACCGGAGGATATCGCCCGGGCGCTGGCCGCGCTGCGACGCAAGTACGGCTGGCAGATGCGCCTGCTGGACACCCTCTCACGGGTAGCGGGCAAACTGGAGCGCAGGGCCTATATCCGGGTTGAGCCCGAGCCGGATGCCGGCTGAACCTCGGCCAACTGGTGCTGCCTGACCACCTCCAGCTGGGCTCGATAACCCTGGATGTCGCTGCGCAGGCTCGCGGCGGCAATGGCCTGCTCAATCAGGCGCTCGGCGGCCGCGTATTGCTGCAGGCGAAAGTGGATGATGCCGGTGGCGTAGAGCAGGGCGCTGTCGTCCGGATGCAGCTTGAGCGCAACGCGGTAGTGCGCCAGCGCCGCCGCCCAGTCACCGGCCTCACCCGCCCTGTCTCCCAGCCAGGCGTGATACCAGGGATTGCGGTCGCGGTGGCGATTGATTCGGTCGACCCAGTAGTCGCGCTCCTCAGCGCGACCCATTTGTCCGTATAGCACCACCAGGTTGTTCATCGCCGAGCGATCCGCACGATCAATCGCCAGGGCCTGGAACAGGCTCCACTCGGCCTCGTTGAACTGGCCGGCGTGGCGGTACACGGCACCCAGGTTCACCCACAGGTGGGACAGGCCCGGGCTCAGCTGCAGGGCCCGGGCCAGCTGAGTCCAGGCAGCCTCCAGATCCCCGCGCGCCAGCGCCTCGATAGCGATATTGTTGTGGTCCAGCGCTGCCGCGTCCACGTCCTCAAGCAGCTTCGAAGCGGCAATGTCCCGCGACTGCAGCGGGTCGATATCCACCATGAACTGCTCGCCCGATGGCATCCGCACCATCACATTCACGTGCAGGCGCACGGCAACGCGCTCGCCCAGGCGGGTCCACTGCGGGCGCACTTCCAGCCACTGGTAGCGGGCGTCGAGACCGGCTTCCCTGGCCAGGGCAACAAACAGGTGGGCAAAGGACAGGCAGTTGGCAGCCCCCGTCCTGAACACCGTTGCCGCCGTGCCGTCGGCGACAGGATCGTAGGCGACCCCCAGGGCTCCCTGCCCCTTCACCGCCTCGTGCAGGCTCAACAGGCGCTGGCGCGCGCCACCGCGGGGCGGGGCGTAGCGCGCCACGAAGGCCTGCATCTCCGGCGTCAGCGCCAGCAGGTCAGGGGTGGGGGAACGACTGGCGACCTCCGCCAGGGTGACGGGGCTGCCGCCGTGTACCAGCGGCGGCAGTTGGCCCGCAGCGACCGCGGGGCCGTCGAGTGTCGAACAGGCCGTCGACACAAGCAGGCACGACAGCAGTGCTGCGGCCCGCAACCAGGAAACCTGTGTCATCGCAACCTCCCGGCCTGCCCCATGGGCACACCTGTCCCCATTATAGCGCTCCGAGACCGCTGCTGCCCCCGGTGGCAACAGACGCTGATTTCTTGACCCGCATCAAGGCGCGCCGGCGCGTGCTTTGCCAGACTTGGTCATCTGACAATAATCAGGAGGCAGCGATGACAACACAGCACTCGCTACAGGAAGACGCCACCGAAGATCAGAAAACGCTGCGGCGGCTCGGGGCCGTGGTCGGACTGTTCATTCTGGCGACCGCCGCCATGGCCCTGGTGATCGGCGTGGTAATGGGCTGAGACCGGCGGCCCGGCGGCCCGGCGATCCGGCGGCCCGGCAGTCGGTTCAGGCCGCGGTGTGGAGGCCGCACTCGCGGCCATCGTGCACCTTGGTCGGGTCAAAGTAGTGGCGACAGGTGGGCAGCTGGTGCTGCGCCATATACTGTTCCACCTCCTGCTCCGACCAGTAGAACAGGGGCGCCACCTTGAGGATACCACGGTCATCGAAGGACAGGATATCCAGAGTCTTGCGGTGTTCTGTTTCTTCCCGCCGGATACCCGTAAGCCAGACTTCCGGCTGCAGATCCGCCAGGGCCCTGGCGAAGGGCTCGAGCTTGACCTGACGGGTAAACTCCCGGTGCTGCTCTTCCTCGTCCACCGTGGGTATGCCGCCCATGATCGCGTTGCGGCGCTCGGAGGTCATCAGCGGGCTGTAGATGCGGATATCCAGGGCCAGGTCCCGAATCAGCCGCTCCGCCACAACATAGGTGTCGCGCAGGTTGTAGCCGGTGTCCACCCACACAGTGGGCACCGCGGGATCGACGGAGCTGACCAGGTGCAACATGACCGCCGCGTTGCGACCCATGCTGGTGGTGGCAATGGTGGGCTTGCCCAGCGCCAGCGCCCACTGCACGATGGCGGACGCACTGGCCCCGCGGAGGGCTTCGTTGGCGCTTTTCAGGTCAATACTCACGAGCGGTCGGGGCTGCCGTTATGGACGAAGACCGGCAACTCTAAAGAATCAGAACAGCAGTGACAAATAACCAGTTTTTATAAGGTTATTCGCAGTCGCACCCGGCCAGCTGAGCAGATGGGCCAGTTTTGCTGGCCCATTGCCACCATTGCCCGGGAGGGCACAAACTACAATACTGATGTCCCGAACCCGTATCCGGAGGAAACCCGTGGCCAACTCACTGAGCGCTCGCCTGGGCATTGACTACCCCATTTTTGCCTTCACCCATTGCCGCGATGTCGTGGTCGCTGTCAGCAAGGCCGGCGGCATCGGTGTTCTCGGCGCGGTCGGCTTCAGCCCGGAACAGCTGAAAGAAGAACTGGACTGGATCGACGAGCACATCGGCGACAAGCCCTATGGCGTCGATATCGTCATCCCGCAGAAGTATGAAGGCATGGAAGCCGTGTCCGCGGAAGAGATGGAAAAACAGCTCTGGGCCCTGGTGCCGCAGGAGCACATCGACTTCGCCCAGCAGCTGCTGGCCAACGCCGGCGTGCCGGAGTGGCCCGATGGCAGCAAGACCATGGGCCTGATGGGCTGGACCGACGCCACCGCCACGCCCCTGCTGGAGGAGGCCCTGACCCGCCCCAAGTGCAAGCTCATCGCCAACGCCCTGGGGACGCCGCCGGCGGAAAAGATCAAGCAGGTGAAGGATTCCGGCCGCCTGATCGGGGCACTCTGCGGCAAGGTCAAGCAGGCCGTTGCGCACAAGGAGGCAGGGCTGGACTTTGTCATCGCCCAGGGCGGTGAGGGCGGCGGCCATACCGGCGACGTCGGCTCCATTGTACTGTGGCCGCAGATTGTCGACGCCATCGGCGACCTGCCGATGCTCGCCGCCGGCGGAATCGGCAACGGCCGCCAGATCGCCGCCGCCATGGCCATGGGCGCCGCTGGCGTCTGGACCGGCTCCCTGTGGCTCACCGTCGAGGAGGCCCACTCCCAACCAGCGCAGAAAGAGTCCCTGCTCCGGGCCACCAGCGAGGATACCGTCCGTTCCCGGTCCTGGACCGGCAAGCCCTGCCGCATGCTCAAGAGCGAGTGGACCGAAGCCTGGGACCGGGCCGACACGCCCGACCCGCTGGGGATGCCGCTGCAGGGACTGGTGACCTCGGACGGCATCCGCCGCACCGCGGTTTACGCCGACAAGGGCGACTGCCAGAAGGTTGCCTTCAACCCCTGCGGCCAGGTCATTGGCCAGATCAACAGCGTCGAGTCCTGCCGCCAGGTCATTTACCGGCTGCTGGACGAGTACGTCGACGCAGTGCAGAAAGCCGGCAGCCTGCTCCCGGAGACCTGAGGCGGCTGCGCGCCGCGAGTGAACAACCTATTGCGAGATCACCGCTGCGCGCCCCGAGCCAGGCGCCCCGAGCCAAGCGCCCCGGCTACGCGCCCCGAGCTAGGCGCCCCGGCTACGCGCCCCGACCCTCCAACTCGTCGTACAGTTCGAGGAACTGCAGGGTGAGCTTGTGGCTGGGGGCCATGTCCACCAGCGGCCGGTGTTCCCGGTGTGACTCCTTCATCTTCACCGAGGTGTTGAGGTAGGTGCGGCACACCGGGTAGCCCTCCTCCTCCAGCTCCGCCACCAGTTCGCCGGGCAGCCGCGCCTGGCTGTTGAACTGGTTGATGACGATGCCCTCGACCTCGAGATCGGGATTGTGGTCCTCCTGCAGCTCGGCGATGTTTTCCATCAGCGAGTACAGGCTCTGGCGGGCAAAACTGTCGCAATCGAAGGGCACCAGGACGACGTCAGCGGCGATCAGAGCCGACTTGGAGTAGAAATTGAAGTTGGGCGGGGTATCGATGTAGACCCGGTCGTACTCCTCGTCCAGCTTCTCCAGGGCATCGCGCAACTTGTAGATCTTGTAGCGCGACTCCAGCTCCTTCTCCAGCTGGGTCAGCACCGGGCTGGAGGGCAGCAGGAACAGGTTTTCCCAGGGGGTCTCCCAGACGAAGGAATCCGGGTTCTGGCGCATCTTGCGCGAACCCACCGTCTGCTTGAACAGTCCCGCCACACCCTGCGCCTCGGCCGGAAAGGCATCGGCGTCGATTTCCCCCACCAGGTAGTGGGTGCTGTTGCCCTGCACATCCAGGTCGACGACCAGCGTGCGCAGGCCGTGGGCAGCGCTGATTGCCGCCAGGTTGCAGGTAATGCTGGTCTTGCCAACCCCGCCTTTCTGGTTGAAAACGACGCGTTTCATGCTGGAGGATCTCCCGGGATTATTGCTGGAAGGGTCGCGCAGTGTAGCCAAAGCGGGCCGGGTTGGGTAGATGACCGGGGGCAGGCAGGGCGGCCGACGTCAGCCCGCCCAGACCCGGCGGTACAACCCCTCGATGTCCGCCGCGTCTGGAATGCGCGGGTTGTTGCCCGGCGAACCCGACGCCAGCGCCTGTTGCGCCATCGTCCCCAGGGCGCCGAACCAGTCGTCCTCGGCTATGCCCCAGTCCTTGGGGCCGGGCACCTGCAGGTCGGTCGTCAACTGCCGCAACCCGGCGACCAGCTTGTCCAGCGCCAGGGCGTCGCTGTCACCCGCGGCCGCCATGCCCATGGCGCGGGCACAGCGGGCATAGCGCTCCGGGGCATGTGCCACGGACCAGGCGGTGACCTCGGCCAGCAACATGGCGTTGCTGAGCCCGTGGGGCACATGGAACAGGGCGCCAATGGGCCGGCTCATCCCGTGAATCAGGGTCACCGAGGCGTTGGCAAAGGCGATCCCGCCCTGGGTGGCGGCCACCATCATGGCCTCCCGCGCCGTGCGGTTGTCCGGTTCCGCACAGGCGCTGCGAATGTGCTGACTGATGCTCGCCATGGCAGCCAGGGCAATGCTGTCGGTAAAGGGATTGGCCCTGCGGCTGACATAGGCCTCGATGGCGTGACAGAGGCTGTCCAGGCCGGTATCCGCAGTCAGCCGATGCGGCATGCTCAGGGTAAGCTCGAAGTCCACCAGCGCGGCCAGGGGCACCAGCCCCAGACCCATGCAGAGCATTTTTTCCTGGCTCGCGGTATCGGTGATGACCGCGGCGCGGGTCACCTCGGCACCGGTGCCGGCAGTGGTCGGAATGGCGATGACGGGGAGGCCGCTGGCCACGCTGGCGGGCACCTTGTAGTCGCGCATCTCGCCGCCGTGCAGTGCCAGTACCGATACCGCCTTGGCAGTATCCAGGGAGCTGCCACCGCCCAGCGCCACCAGGCAGTCGTAGTCACCGCCATGCAGCACCTGCAGGCAGGCGGCAACGCTGTCGGTAGTGGGGTCGGGGACGCAGTCGCCAAACACCCCACAGGGAATGCCCGCCGCCGTCAACGGCGCCAGCAGGCGCTCGCTGAAGCCCTGCCGGACCAGAAAGGGATCGGTGACCAGCAGGGGCCGCGCCAGTCCCAGTTCCCGCAGTGTCGCCACCAGAGTCTGGCTGGCACCGGCGCCGATGCGGAGGATCCTCGGCAGCTGTATCGCCGCGGCCGACATCCGCGTCAATCCCTGATTTCCAGCAGATGGATCTCGAATACCAGTGGCGTATTGGGCGGAATGCTGTCCCCCGCGCCCTGCTCGCCGTAGGCCAGGGCCGGTGGGCAGGTAATGCGCCACTTGTCGCCGATGCCCATCAGCTGCAGGGCCTCGGTCCAGCCTGGTATGACCTGGTGGATGCCGAACTGGGCAGGCTCACCGCGCTGCACCGAACTGTCAAAGACGGTGCCGTCGACAAAGGTGCCGTGATAATGCGTCACCACGGTACTGCGCGGACCGGGGCTGGCGCCGCCGCCGGCTTCCAGCACCTCGTACTGCAGGCCGCTGGTGGTGGTGGTCACTTCGGGCCGGGCGGCATTGGCCGCCAGGAACTTCTCCGCCAGCTGCTGCTGCTGAACGGCCAGGGCGCTGGCCGCGGCCTGCTGCCTGGCCTTGATCACATCGTAGCTGGGATTCAACTCGCCGTCGGCCAGCAGGGACTGTTGCTGCTGGTACCAGTGCTGCATGCCGGCCATGACCGCCTGCAGGTCGAGTCCGTCGAAGCGGTTGCGCAGCAGCTGGTCGCCGAACTGCAGGCCAAAGCCATAGCTGACTTTCTGCTCATCGGTGGCCAGTTCCACCTCGGGGAGTAACGCCATGAATACCGTCCATATGCGGATTGGGAATGGACCCGCAGCTTAACATAGTCACCCACCGGATGCCGCCGACGCGCCCTGCTCAGTGCTCCTGTCGAACCTTGTGGCGCTGATAGCGGGCGGCCGTCATTTCCGTATGCCAGACGGCAAACGTGCCGGAATCGAGGTCGTCATAGGCCTGGATGATGGCGTCGTTCACCTCGGGATAGGCGACCTCGTCCCAGGGGCATTCCTCGCGGGAAAAGTAGCGACAGGCCAGGGATTCGCTGCCGGCAAAAGTGTCCTCGGTGGCGACGCGGGCGCGAAAGGCCACGTAGATCTGGTTGATGAAGGTGATCGTGCCCATCATGTAGAACTCAAGCTCGGCGGGCGGCAGCACCACGCCCGCCTCCTCCCGCAGTTCGCGGGCGGCGCCCTCTGCCAGGGTTTCGCCCAGCTCCATGAAGCCGCCCGGGATCGCCCAGGCGCCCTGCTTCGGAGGCAGCGCGCGCTGTACCCACAGCAGGCGCTTGCCGCAGGCGATAAAGGTGGTCAGCACAATCATGGGGTGATCGTGGTGCAGGCGGCCGCAACCCGTGCAGCGCCAGTGATTGCGCAGCTCCCCGCCGACCCGGTTGCGCGCCAGGGCGGCGCCACATTGCGGACAATAACGGGTCATCGGCTTGCTGTCCTCACCTTCGCGGAACGCCTGTTGAATCATGGAGGGAGCAAAAATAGCACTTTGCCCCAGGAAAAGCATTGGCACTACACTGACGCCTCTCTATCTCAAGGAACACAAGCGTGCAAAGCGACCCCCAGGTGCAGCTGCTGCTGACCGGCAACGAAATCATGAGCGGTGATACCGTCGACTCCAATTCCGCGATGATCGCCCTGCGCCTGGCCGAGATTGGCCTCGGCGTCTACCGCAAGGTCACTGTGGGCGACGACAGCGAACTGCTGCGCACAGAGCTGTTGGCCATGGCCGGGCAGGCAGATACCGTCATCATCAATGGCGGCCTCGGCCCCACAGTGGACGACCTGACGGCAGAGATACTGGCGGCAGCGGCCGGTGTGGAGCTGGCCGAACACCCCGAGGCCCTGGCCCATCTGCAGGACTGGTGCGGGCGCCGCAACCTGCCGCTGAATGCCGCCAATCGCAAGCAGGCCCTGTTACCGGCGGGCGCCCGGGTCATCCCCAACCCGATCGGCAGTGCCGTGGGCTTCGAGCTGAACCTCGGACGCTGCCGCGTGATCTGCACCCCGGGCGTACCGGGAGAGCTGCGGCGAATGCTGGACGGCATTATCGACGACCTGGGCCGGTCCCTGGCGCGGCCCGCGCAGCGCCATATCCTGCGCCTGCAGACCTTTGGCCTGGGAGAGTCCACGGCGCAACAGATGATCAGCGATGCCCTGCCGGACTGGCCCGCGGCGGTGGAACTGGGTTTCCGCGCCGGCGCGCCGCAAATGGAGATCAAGCTGGCAGTGACAGACGCCGCCGACCTGCCGCTGCGGACCCAGTGTGAGCAGCAGTTGCGGCAGCTGTTCGGCGACCACATCATCGGCGAGGGCGATAGCCAGCTGGCCGGGCGCGTGCTGGAATTGCTGCAGGCACAGGGCCGGACCCTCACCACTGCCGAGTCGTGTACTGGCGGTCTTATCGCCAGCATGCTGACCCGTATTCCCGGCTCGTCAGCGGGCTTCCACGCCGGCTTCGTCACCTATGCCGACGACATCAAGTCCGCTGTCCTGGGAGTGCGCGCGGAGACCCTGGCGGCACAGGGCGCGGTCAGCGAAGAAGTGGTCCGGGAAATGGCCCTGGGAGCCCTGCAGCGGTCCCGGGCGGACTACGCCATCGCCGTATCCGGGATCGCCGGACCCGATGGCGGCAGCGCCGACAAGCCGGTGGGCACGGTGTGGCTGGCCTGGGGCAGCGCCGACCGGCTGCAGACGGCCTGCCTGCTGTGGCCGGTGGAGCGCGGCCTGTTCCAGACCATGGTTGCCGCTACTGGCCTCGACCTGATCCGCCGGCACCTGCTCGGCATTGCCAGCGAGCCGCGCTATGTCAGCCAGCGCCGCACGCGCTGATCAACCCCCACCGGGGCTGGTCGCCGGTGCCCGGTGCCAGACCAGGGTGTGGTAGCGCGTTACGCCGCGCACCTCGTCCTTGCCGCTCAACACCAGGGTCTGGCCATCCAGCTCGGCGTGCCGCAGCTGCTCGGTACCGGGAAAGTTCGGATTCAGGCTCTGGGTCACGTAATGCACCACATCGCCATTGATCACCCGGTAGCGGCCGGCGTAATGGAAATAGCTGCTGTAGGCGCTGGCCTTGACCGCATCCGGCATCTTGCGCGGGCTTTCGTCTTCCGGCAACCGGGCCCGGTCATGCCGGCAGATGGACGCGCTCATCCAGCCATCTTCGCTGTAGAGCAGCAGGCCGCGCGGGTCTTCGCCGAAGGGGTTGCTGATCTCATCGCGGCCGGCAAAACCGATGGACCAGGACTCAAGTTGCCAGGTCCCCACCAATTGCTGTTGTTCAATCATCTCGTTGCCTTGCTCCTGTGTCTGAATGACCGCTAGGGCTGCAGGCGCTCAATACGCCAGCCGCCAGCATCTTCCCGATAATAGCGGAATCGATCGTGCAGCCGATGGGCCCCACCCTGCCAGAACTCCATGCGCTCGGGCAGCACCCGGTAACCGCCCCAGAAATCCGGAACCGGCACCTCGCCACGGGCGAATTTCTCTTTCAAGGAGTTCATCTGTGCCTCCAGCAGGGAGCGGGCGGAAATCGGCCGGCTCTGCCTTGATGCCCAGGCCGCAAGCTGGCTCTCACGTGGCCGGCTGAGAAAATAGCGCGCGGACTCTGCCGTCGACATGCGCTCGGCGCGACCGGCGACAATGACCTGTCGCTCCAGCATGTTCCAGGGGAATAACAGAGAAACCATGGGATTGTGGGCGATGGCACGGGCCTTGCCACTGCTGAAATTGGTGTAGAAGACGAAGCCGCGGGTGGAGACGCCCTTGAGCAGGACGATGCGCTGCCAGGGACAGCCGCTTGCATCGACGGTCGCCAGCACCATGGCCGTGGGATCGCTGATCTCGCCGCTCACCGCCTGCTGCAGCCAGCGTTCGAACTGTTCGATCGGGCAGTCCGCGAGCATATCCCG
Organism: uncultured Haliea sp.; assembly: GCA_963974125.1. Taxonomy (GTDB): domain Bacteria; phylum Pseudomonadota; class Gammaproteobacteria; order Pseudomonadales; family Halieaceae; genus Haliea. Next base: position 14,701 of record CAXBCH010000033.1, read on the forward strand.
ATCCAGCCCGCCGGCCAGGTATTCGCGCCTGAATTCCTCGTAGTTCACAACGGTTTCCCTGTGTTGACGGCGGGCATTATAGATCATCCCGGGTGCTGGGAAAGACGGGCGCCCTGCGGGCCATCGCGGGGATCTGCGGAAAGGGGAAGAAGGACTGCCAGTCCTCGCCCAGGTCATCCTCCAGCGCATGGCCGAACGCTTCCCGGTAACGGGACTCCAGCAGGGCCCGCAACTCCGTCTCGGTGGCTACGTCCATCAGCAGCGCCGCCTCCATGAGACCCTCCAGCCGCAACCGCTGTCCCGGAGGAGCATCCAGCCCATCAGCCAACCGGGACAACAGGGCCACCAGCCGCTGGTCTATGTTCTCCATCAGTTTGTGCACAGCATCTCCCCTTCGCCAGACCCGGAGTATGCGTTGCCGGGCAAAACAGTTAAAGTCGGGGTTTTGCCGGAAGGGATCCTGCCACCGTGAGATTGTCGCGTCACCTTGCCACCTTTTTCTTCCTCTGTCTGGCGTTTGCCGTCGGCCCCAATGCCCGGGAAACCCCCGCCGCCGAGACACCCATCATCGACTTCGGCAGCAGGTTCCTGCCGGTGGTGGCTCGCCAGGGCATGGTGGTCGGGCCGGAGCGGCTGGCGGCGGAAATCGGCCGCGAGATCCTGGAACAGGGTGGCAACGCGGTGGATGCCGCCGTCGCCACCGGTTTTGCCCTGGCTGTCAGCTATCCGCGCGCAGGCAATCTCGGCGGCGGCGGCTTCATGCTGGTGCACCTGGCCGAGGACAACCGGCAGACGCTGATCGACTACCGGGAAACCGCCCCTGCCAGCGCCGGTCGCGACCTGTTCCTCAACGACGCCGGCGAGGTGGACCGCCAGCGCACCTACTTCAGCCACCAGGCGGCGGGCGTTCCGGGTACCGTTGCCGGCCTGGTACTGGCCCAGGCACGCTACGGCACCCTGCCCCTGAAACAGGTAATGGCTCCAGCCATCGCCCTGGCCGAGGACGGCCTGCCGGTATCCTTCGCCCTCAACCTGGAGATCAACGCCCGGGCCGAACGCCTGGCAATGAACCCGGAGGCGCGCAGGCTGTTCCTGACCCCGGAGGGAGCAGCACCCGAAGTCGGCACCACCTGGCGCCAGCCGGAACTCGCCTGGACTTTGCGCCAGATCGCCGAGCGCGGCCACGAGGGATTCTACGAGGGCGAAGTGGCCGCCCGCCTGGTCGCGGAAATGGAGGCCGGCAACGGCCTGATCACCGCGGCAGACCTCGCGGGCTACCGGGCCCTGGAGCGGGAGCCGGTGCGCGGCAGCTTCCAGGGCGTCGAGCTTGTCTCCACACCACCGCCCTCTTCCGGCGGCGTGCACATCATCCAGATACTGAACATCCTCGAAGACTTTGACCTGGCGGCGATGGGGCACAACAGCGCCGCCTATATCCATCATCTGGCGGAGTCGATGAAACTGGCCTACGCCGATCGCAGCGAGTACCTGGCAGACCCCGACTTCGAACCGGTACCGGTAGCGAAGCTGATCGATAAGGACTACGCTGCCCGCCAGCGGACCCTGATCGACCCCACCCGCGCCACCCCCTCGGCGATGGTTGCCCCCGGCAGGATGCTGGTGGACGAGAGCCATGACACCACCCATTACACTGTCGCCGACCGCTTCGGCAACGTGGTGAGCAACACCTATACCCTGAACTTCAGCTTCGGCTCCCACATCGCGGTGCCCGGAACCGGCATGTTGCTGAACAATGAGATGGCGGACTTCGCCGCCAGCCCCGGCCAGCCCAACCCCTTCGGCCTGGTGGAGAGTGAGGCCAACAGGATAGAGGGCGGCAAACGACCGCTGTCATCGATGAGTCCCACCATGGTATTCCGGGACGGCAAGCCCTGGCTGGCCACCGGCAGCCCCGGGGGCAGCCTGATCATCACTGCAGTATTGCAGACCGTGCTCAATGCCACCGCCTTCGACATGAACATCGCCACCGCGGCCGCCGAAGCACGGGTGCACCACCAGTGGCAACCGGACAAGCTGGTGGTCGAGCAGGGCATCAGCCCGGACACCCTGCGGCTGCTGCAGGCCATGGGCCACAACGTGGACGTGGCACCGCGTACCCTGGGGCGCACCCAGTCGATCATGCTGGAGCGCGGCTACCTGCTCGGCGCCACCGATACCCGCAGGCCCGGTGGCCATGTCGCGGCCTACTAGTGCACTACACTAGGGTCGCGGCAGCCTGACCTTGGCCGTCTGCCGGCTGATTGCCACCAGCCGGCCCTCGCTGTCCCAGTACTCGCCGTCTTCCTCCACCACGCCCTGGGTCAGGTGCCGCGAAAACAGCCGCGCCTGCAGGGGCCCCGGCGCCGGATGCGCGCGTACCTGCACCGTCAGCTCCACCGTCGGCACCCAGCCGACCAGGCCCACCACATCGAAGACCGGGGGCGGGAAGGCATCCGCAAACATCAGCAGGGAAATCACGTCCGCATCGGCGCCGTCGACGTGCCGCACCCAGCCGCGGAACTCGCCGCGGCCACCGGGGGCTTCACCGCGAAACACCCCGGTGCCGTCCACGAAGCGGATATCCACTCGCTGCCGAAACTCCAGCTTGCTGTCGCCACCGGCGACACATTCCTCCCAGCCGGGATAGACCGGGCGCGGCTCGGCGGACCAGCCGGGGCCCTGTTGCTGTTCCAGATCCGTGTAGGCTGCGGTCACCTGCACCTTCAGCTCCCCTGCCTGGTACAGCCTGGCCATGGCGTGGGTAGTATTGCGCCCCGCCCGCAACAACTCGACACGGCATTCAATCGGCCCCAGAGTGGTGGGGGCGAGGTAGAAGGCGTTGATCGCAAGCGGGTCCTTGTGTGGCAGCGCCTCTCTCAGGGCACGACCGGCAACGGCCAGCACATAGCCCCCGTTGGGGACTGCGCCGATCCTCCAGCCCGCGTGCAGCTCACCCAGCCAGAGGTCTTCAGACTGGCGCCGGACGGCGGTTTCAACGGCAAACTGGCTGCTCTGGTCAGGCCGGGGCATGGCACCTCCACTGGACAATTCGTGAACGAAAAACAGCACCGGAAACGGTGCGGGGCCGTATTTTGTGTGGGACTCCGGGAAATGTATATACTTGGGGGGAACTCGTCGCCAGACATCGGTACTCGCAAGCGCGAACGCGAGGGTGACATTTGCCATGAAAGCACTGCGAATACAGACCCTGCTGCTCACCGGCTCGTTGCTGGCAGCGCCTCTGTTCGCGGACCAGCAACACCGGGAAGCCATCGCCCTGCTGGAGAGTGAGCACGGTGCCTACAGTCCGGTGCTGCCAGAGCGTCTCCTCAGTCTCGGCCTGTCCCTGCAACAGGAAGGCCATCACGCAGAAGCCGCCGCGGTCTTCAAGCGGGGCACCCACCTGGCGCGTGTCAGCAGCGGGCTCTACAGCACCGAGCAACTGCCCCTGCTGGAGTCCGAGATAAGAAGCCTGCATGCCCTGGCGGACTATCGCGCCGTGGACGAGCGCCAGCGCTATCTGTACCGCGTCCAGGAGCGGGCCCTGCAGGATCCGGGACAGCGGGCGCTGGCGCTGCTGCAGCAGGCCGACTGGCAACGCCAGGCTTACCTGCTCAGGCTGGATGAGGAGCCGGCGCCGCGCCTGCTACAGATGTGGGAGTTCAACCGCCTGGCACTGAACGACATCCTGGCGGCGGAGGGAGAGACCTCCATCAAGCTGCTGCAGCCGCTGTATGGCATGTTGCAGGCACAGTACCTGGTCTCGGACCTGCAATGGCAGGACGGCCCCGGTTTCAGCCATAGCCAGGGCTTTCACGAACAGTCCTCGCGGCCCCGCGTCGGCAGTTACCGCAAGGACAATTACAACAAGGGGATGGCCGTACTCAAAGCCATCTACGACCTGGAACGTATCCACAGTGAACGCGATCCCGCCGCCCCCGCCCGGGCCCTGACCATGCTCGGCGACTGGATGCTGTGGCACGGCGAGCGGGAGGAGGCACTGGCGATCTACCGCGAGGCGCTCGGGGAACTTGCCGGCATTGCCGATGCCAAACCGGTAGCAGCGGAGCTGTTTGCGGATCCGGTGGCGCTCCCGGCCGTAGCGGGGCTGGACCAACAGCAGCCGCTGCCGGGTATTGACGGTGGCGATATACTGCTGGAGTTCGCGGTAACCGCCGACGGCAAGGTCACGGGACTGAGCCGGGTTGACGAGAATGATGAAGCTGACGGGTTCGCCAACCGGCTGATGCGCAAATTGCGCAAGACGCCTTTCCGACCCCGCTTTGACCTTGAAACCGGCGAGCCGGTGGACACCGAAAACCTTGTAGTGGCCTATGACAGCAAATCCTGACAGCAGCAGACTCCTCTCCGGCTTGCGCGGCACGGCCATAGCCGGCCTGTGCCTGTTGCTGGCCGGCTGCCCCAGCGCCAGCAATCCCACCCAGCCCCAGTCCCAGCCGCCATCGCCCTCTGCACCGGGAGCCAGCACACCCTCACCCCCACCCTCGAGCAGTGGCAGCAGTGGCAGCCAAAGCAGCCCGGGGAGCGCGGGCAGGTCCGCGCCGTCTGCCGGCAGTGCCCCCGCTGCGGGTGGCGCGCCTGCCGCCGGCACAGACAGCGGCTCGACCGCGGGCGGCGGGGTGCCAGCCAGCGGCAGCAGCGATGGCGACATTGCCAGCCGCGGCCAGGCCGGAGCCAGTGCCGGCAGTCCCGCGGGCACCGCAGACGGGCAGGCCGGCGCCGAGCCCGGCTTTGGTGACAGTGCCAGTGGCGGCACTGAAGCCCTGCCGGACATGCGCGACACCCCGACCATGGACGCCGGGGTACTGGCCGCACTGGAGGCGGCCATGGGTGCTGCTGGTGAAGGCACCCGGGGTAACGGGGGCGACGGCAGCAGTGATGGCAGCGGCAGTACCCCCGGCAACGCCGGCGGCGGTGATACGGCTACAGGCAGCATGCCCGGCACCATCGGCGGCGCGGGTAGCGGCCCCCTGACGCCGGCGGAGCAGGTGGCAATCCTGGATGCGCGTCTGGAATCCAGCAGCGGCGACTTCGACAGCATGATCCTGGAAGAACAGGCCCGACAGCGCAGCGCCAGACGCAGCAGCAGCCGACCAGACGAGCCGGAACCGGAGGCTGGCGGTGGCGCAGGCGGCGGCCGCGAAGGCCCCTACGGCGAGGAAGTCGCCGCGGCCGGCAGTGCTGGCGGTGGCGGCAGGGGCAGCGTCAGCACTCCCGGCGGCTCCCCGCCGGCCAATCCCGCCAAGTACCCGCCGCCTGAGGACATCCCCAGTGGCAATGACGATGATGTGGTCGCCCGCCAGCTGCGGGAAGCCGCCATGCGCGAGCCCGATCCCGCGGTGCGGGAAAAGCTCTGGGATGAGTACCGCAAGTACAAGGGCATCAAGCCATGACGGCGAGATTCCGCCTGCCTGTGGCGCTGCTGTTTGTGCTGTTGTTGCCAGCCTGTGTCAGCCAGACCATCAAGACCACCGCGGTGCCCCCACTGGAGCGGCCGGCGCAAGCAGTGCCGGAGGAATTACTGCTGGACGTCGGTATCCTGGTCTTCGATCCCGGCCTCGACGACTACGACGAAAAGCAGCAGATCTACCCGGAAGTGCGCAAGGCCGAGGCGCGCTTCATGCCCCGCCTGCTGGCCGAGGCCATGCAGAACAGCGGCGGCTGGGGCGCGGTGCGGGTCATTCCCAGCGACCGCCAGGCGGTCGACCTGCTGGTACAGGGCACTATCCTCAGCTCGGACGGCGAGGAACTGGAGCTGCACATCCGCGCCAGCGATACCCGCGGCCAGCAGTGGCTGGACAAGAACTACTCCGCCCACGCCAGTCGCTACGCCTACAACAGTGCCACCCGCAGCAGCTACGACCCGTTCCAGGCGATCTATCACATGATCGCCAACGACCTCCTGCGGCAGCAGCAGAGCCTGAAAGCAGCCGAGCGTAAAGATATCCGGCTGGTTACCGAGCTGCTGTTTGCCCGCAGCTTCTCCCCGGAGGCCTTCGACGGCTACCTGCAGGAGAATCGCAAGGGCAACCTTGTGGTGAAGCGCCTGCCGGCGGCTGAGGACCCCATGCTGGAACGGATCCGCAGTATCCGCGAACGCGACCAGTTGTTCGTCGATACGCTGCAGGAGCACTACGGCCATTTCAGCGGCGAGATGCAGGTGCCGTACCAGGAGTGGCGCCGCATGAGCTATGAGGAAGCCATTGCCCTGCAGGAGCTGCAGGCCGAAAGCCGGCGTCGCATGATCGCGGGTGGCGCCGCCATCCTCGCCGGTATCTACGCGGCCGGCAGCAGCGAACGTTCCAGCCGGGCGGCCGGCAACGTTGCCATCATCGGCGGCGGCTACATGCTCAAGAGCGGCCTGGAGAAACGCGCGGAAGCGCAGATCCATGTCGCTGCCCTGGAAGAGCTGGGGATGTCCCTGGAGGCGGAGATTACCCCCCAGGTCATCGAACTGGAGGACCGCACGGTCATGCTCAGTGGCAACGTCGAGGAACAGTATGCACAGTGGCGGGAACTGCTGGCCGATATCTATCGGGCGGAAGTTGGTATGCTGGAGCTTCCCGACGCCCCGACCACCCCCTGACTCCCGCACCCCAGCGGCAAGGCCCCCAAGACTGCATGTCCAGCCCCAACGAACCTGTCAAACCGACTCCCTTCGCCGTCGCCGAGCCGCAGCAGGCTGGGACCACCGCCTCCAGCACCGCGGCAGCGGCCGCCGGCAGCCAGCGCTGGCTGGTACCTGCGCTGCTTGTCCTGCTGGCCCTGGCCCTGGCGGTCATTTTCTGGCTGCCAGGACAGTTGCAGCCCCCGGTGGCTACGCCGCAAGCGGCGCCTGACACCAGCAGCGGGAACGCCAGCGGCCAGGCCGCCCCGCCCCCCCGGGAGCCCGCTGCGGAACCGGCTGCCAGCCCCTGGTCCGACGCCCAACAGGCCCGTCTGCGCAAGGAGGCCCAGGACGTGCTCGCCCAGCTGCTGCCGTTGCAATTCGAGCTTGAGGAACGCGGTGCCGCCAGCTGGGCAACAGCGGCTATGGCGAGCGCCACCGAGGCGGCAGCGCGCGGTGACGCCCACTACCAGGCGCGCGAATTCACCGCCGCCAGGGAACAGTACGAGGACAGCCTCGCCCAACTGCAGGCACTGGAAGCCGCCATGCCGGATATTCTCGAGGATGCGCTGCAGCGCGCGGCGGCGGCGCTGGAGGCCGGCGACAGGGACGCACTTGCGGCAGCCCTGGCGCAGGCGGCCCTGCTTGAGCCCGACAACGCCGAGCTGGCTGCGCTGACAACCCGCGCGGAGTCGATGGAGGCTCTGCAGGGACTGCTGGCCGCGGCGGCGGCGGCCGAAGCTGATGGCGACCTGGCCGCGGCGGAGCAACAGCTCCGGGACGCGGCGCAACTGGACCCGGCCAGCCAGCGTGCGCAAGAGCAACTGGCTCGAGTAACGGCGGCCCACACCCAGCAACGGTTCCACCGCGCCATGAGCGAGGGCTACGAAGCCCTGGACCAGGGCAGTTTCGACAAGGCCCGCAGTGCGTTCCAGCGCGCCGGCACGCTGCAGGCGGACAGTGCCGAGGTCGGCACCGCGCTGGCGGAACTGCGCAGCGCCGAGACCGCCGCCCGCCTCGCCGGCCTGCGCCGCGAGGGCCGCAGCCTCGAGGACAGCGAGGACTGGGAAGACGCCGTGGCTCGCTATCAGGAGGCACTGCAACTGGACGCCAGCATCGTCTTCGCCCAGGAGGGCCTGGCCCGCGCACAGCCCAGGGCGCGGCTGGACCGGCAGCTGCGGGAAGCGCTGGACGCTCCCGAGCGGCTGGCGGATCCGGCCGTGGCCGCAAGCCTGGAGAAGGTCCTGCGGCAGGCGCGGACGCTGTCGCCACAGGGCCCGGTGCTGGCCGCGCAGCTGGCCGAACTGGAGCAGGCGCTGGTGCAGGCGACGACGCCGCTGACGGTGACCCTGCGCTCGGACCAGCAAACCGAGGTCCTGGTACAGCGGGTGGCGCGCCTGGGCCAGTTCGCCGAGCGCAGCCTGGAGCTGCGGCCCGGCACCTACACCGCGGTCGGCAGCCGCGAAGGCTACCGCGACGTACGCCAGACCTTTACCCTTCGCCACGGCGAAGCCCCGCCGCCAGTGTTCATTGCCTGCACGGAACCGATCTGAATGACAGCGCCCGGAAACCGCAGCGAAACCATCACCCCCAGCGCCTTCCAGCCTCGCGACAGTGCGGCCGCGCCACCTCCGGGGACGGGACCCAACTGGCGCCGCTGGCTGGTTCCCGGCGCGGTACTGCTGTTTGCCCTGGCCATGCTGTTCCTGTTCACTGCCCGCTCGGTGGAAATCAGCGTCGACTCCACGGCCCCCGCCGACGTCAGCCTGGGCGGGCTGCACCTGCCCTTTGGCGGCCGCTACCTGCTGCGCCCGGGCGAGTACAGCCTGGACATCAGCGCGCCCGGCTATGAACCCCTGGCCACAAGCGTGACCGTCACCAAAGCGGACAGCCAGCGCTTCGAATTCAGCCTGCAACCGCGGCCGGGGCTGGTTGAGATACGTTCGCAGCCACCCGGCGCAACGGTCAGCCTCGATGGCGAGCCCCTCGGGGATACGCCGCTGGCGGCGCTGGAGCTCGCCCCGGGTGAATACCAGCTGGCGCTGAGCCATCCCCGCTACCTGCCCGTGACCACGACACTCTCGGTCACCGGCAGGGGCAAGTCGGAAACGATAGAGCAGGTGCTGGCGCCCGCCTGGGCCGCTGTCGACATCAGCAGCGAGCCCGCCGGCGCCGAGATCCTGGTCGATGGCGAGCCCGTCGGCCTCACCCCGGCAACCCTGGAGCTGCTGCAGGGCGAGCGCCAGTTGCTGCTGCGCCTGCCCGGCTTCGCCAGTTGGCAGCGGACGCTGGCTGTGACTGCCGGCGAGGACACTGAGCTGGACACCGTCCAGCTGCTGCCCGCCGCGGGTATTCTCGAGCTCAGCAGCACCCCCAGCGGCGCCAATGTCACTCTCGACGGCGAATTCCAGGGACAGACGCCTCTCAGCCTGAACCTGGAACCCGACCGCGCCCAACGCCTGATGCTGACCCGTCCCGGCTACCGGCGCCACAGTGAAACCGTGCAGCTGGCGGCCGGAGTCAGCGAGCGCAAAGCGATCACCCTTGCGGCTCAGCTGGGCGCCATCGACCTGCAGGTCAGCCCGCCGGAAGCGGAAGTCCGGGTCAACGGTCGCCTGCTGGGGCGCGGCAGCCAGTCCCTGTCCCTGCCGGCGGTGGAACACAGGGTGGAGGTCAGCCTCGCTGGCTACCGCAGCAGCAGCCAGCGCCTGACCCCGCGGCCGGGTCTCGAGCAGCGCATCGACATCGCCCTGCAGACCGAGCAGGAAGCCAAGCTGAGCAAACTGCAGCCCGAAATCACCACCGCCCTGGGCCAGACCCTGCGCCTGTTCATCCCCGGGGAGTCCGGCCCCGCCGAGTTCACCATGGGTGCCTCCCGGCGCGAACCCGGCCGGCGCGCCAATGAAGTGTTGCGGCCGGTGAACCTGCGGCGCATGTTCTACCTGCAGACCACCGAAGTCACCAATGCCCAGTTCCGCCAGTTCCTGGCCAGCCACAACTCGGGCCAGGTGCAGGGCAACAGCCTCAACCGCGAGCACCAGCCAGTGGCCCAGGTCAGCTGGCAGCAGGCCGCCCAATTCTGCAACTGGCTCAGCCGGCGCGAGGGACTGGAGCCCTTCTATACCCAGGCCCAGGGCATTGTCACCGGGTTCAACGCAGCGTCCACCGGCTACCGCTTGCCCACCGAGGCGGAGTGGTCCTGGGCAGCGCGGGTCGATGGCGAGCGCTTGCTGACTTACCCCTGGGGAGACACGTTCCCACCCACCGCCGCAGTGGAGAACTACGCCGACAGCAGTTCCGCCTACGTCACCGGGCGCACCATCAGCGGCTACAACGACGGTCAGGTGGTGAGCGCTACAGTCGGCAGCTTCCCGGCCAATCATCACGGCCTGTTCGACCTCGGCGGCAATGTCGCCGAGTGGGTGCATGACGTCTACCAGATAGCCCCCGCCAACGCCGCCGCGGAGACCGATCCCACCGGTCCCCAGAGCGGCGACAACTACGTCATCCGCGGCGCCAGCTGGGCCCTGGGCCGGCTGTCGGAACTGCGCCTGTCCTATCGCGATTATGGGCAAGCCGGACGCGATGACGTAGGATTCCGGATTGCACGCTATGCGGAGTAAGTGCCCATGCTGAGTCCACGCCGCCGCTTGCCGCTCGCCCTGCTCGCGGCCCTGTTGCTGGCGCTGCCCCTGGCCGCCCAGGATGCCGATCCCGAGGAGCCCGAGCCCGAGCCGGAGACCACGGCGCCCGCACGACCTGCCGGCTCACCTTTTGAGTACGAGGCCTCGGAGCAGATCTCCGAGGACCTCTCGGTCTCGTTTCCCGTGGATATCTAGGAACCAATGATGAAAACAAAACTGTCCCCGGAATTCACCTACCAGCTGTTTGCCCTGCTGATCGCGATTATCGTGGTGCACGCACTGTACGTCGGCGTGATCCGGCCCAGCGCCGATACCCAGCTGCAGGAGCAGATGGCGCTGCAGGCGGCGGGGGAGGACTTCGTGCCCAAGCGCACCATCGCCGTGGTGATCCGCGACTTTGAGCAGGAGGCCTGCTTCATCCTGCTGCTCTGGGCGCTGGCGATCATGGCCTACAAGGGCCGCGGCGCCCTGCGCGAGCAGGCCCTGCTGGAGCGCTCGCTGCTGGATATTCCCGAGGGTACCACCCTGCTGCCGGAGGATGCGCGCGAGTACAGCCGCTCGCTGGAGGCCCTGCCGGCACAGGAGCAGGAGTACCTGCTGCCGCGCACCCTGCTCACCGCACTGCAGCGCTTTGCCACCACCGGCAGCATCCAGGCGGTATCCGACACCATCAGGGAGCAGTGCGAAGTGGAGTCGGACCGGCTGGATTCGGAGCTGTCGATGGTGCGCTATATCGCCTGGGCGATTCCCTCCATCGGCTTCATCGGCACTGTGCGCGGTATCGGCGACGCCCTGTCCCAGGCCTACAAGGCGGTGGAAGGTGATATTTCGGGAGTCACCGTCAGCCTGGGCGTGGCCTTCAACAGCACCTTTGTGGCGCTGGTACTGAGCATCATCATCATGTTCTGCCTGCACCAGTTGCAGCAGTCCCAGGAGAAGCTGGTGCTGGACTGCCAGCGCTACGCCGACAAGCGCCTGCTGCGGCACCTGGTGGCGCACTGACATGGCCGTGGCCTGCCTCGACATCAACGACAGCAACCTGCAGCTGTGGCACGGGGACAAGCGCCTGCAAAGTCCCGGCTATGCCCTGCTGGAAGGCGGCCGCTACCGGTTTGGCAGCGATGCCCGGGCCGCCGCCCGGCTGCGCCCGCGGGAAGTCTCCACCCGCTACTGGTGGCAGCTGAGTACCGACCCCCTGCAACCGGCCCTCGGCCCCGCCCGCCACAGCGCCGACCTGGTCCATGCCCACCTTCTGGACCTGCACAGCGCAGCCGGCAGCCCCGGCGAATTGTTGCTGGCGGCCCCCGGCAGCATGCACAAGGAGCAGCTGGCCCTGCTGCTGGGGATCATCCAGCAGTGCCCCTTCGATGCGGTGGGACTGGTCAATCGCAGTGTTGCCCTGGCCAGCCTCCACGCCGTCGACGGCCCCCTGTTCCATCTGGAAATTCAGCTCCACCAGGCTCTGCTCAGCGAACTGCGGGCAGAGAACGGCACGGTAACCTTCCAGCGGGCGACAGCCCTGCCCGCCAGCGGGCTGCTGCAATTGCAGGAGCGGGTGGTGGAAGCCGCGGCCACCGCTTTCATCCGCCAGACACGTTTTGACCCCCGGCGCCGGGCGGACACCGAGCAACAACTCTACGACGCCTTGCCGACGGTGCTGCAGCAGTTGCAGCAGAGCAATGAAACCAGCCTGACGGTGAACGGCTATCACGCCCGTATCGCCCGCGCCGACCTGGAGGCCGCCAGTACCACCCTGGCCGGCAGCGTCAGCAACGCGCTGGGCCAGCCCGGTGTCACCCTGCTGCTGGACCCGCTCGCGGCGCTGCTGCCCGGCCTGCGGGAACGCCTGGCCGGGACACTGCTGCAGGCAACCGACCTGCCGCGGGCACTGGCGGCCCACGAAGCCCTGCTGGTGCAGCGCGCCGAGGCGCTGGTTTTCGTCAACAGCCTGCCCCAGCTGGGAGGGCAACGGACCAGCGACACCGAGGGCGCCGCGCCGACACCCGCAGCCGGGGTCGCCACTGCACAACCGGCACTTCCGCAACCAACCCATCTGTTGCAGGGCAGCCGGGCCCGCCCGTTGCTGACCGATGGTACATCCCTGGGGGGCGGCTGGTCGCTGCTGCAGGGGGAGAACGGGGCCTGGCGGCTGCATGCCGCCCCCGGGGCCGGCGCCCTGGAGCGCAACGGTCAGACCGCCAGGGACAGCGAAGTCGTCGCCAGCGGTGACCGCCTGCGCCTGCCGGATGGCACGGACGCCCTGCTGATCCTCGTCAGCACCCAGGCGTAAACCACCATGGCCAGGCGCAAGCGCGGCTTTACCACTTTCAACCTGAGCTTCCTGGACATCATGTCCTGCGGTTTCGGGGCCGTGGTGCTGGTGTTCCTGATCATTGACCACTCCATTGAAGTCCAGTCCCGGGAGCTGAACCGGGACCTGCTCTCCGAGGTCAACCTGCTGGAGGAGGATATCAGCGACGGCGAGGCCGGGCTGGTGCGGCTGCGCAATGCCCTCGACGAGGTCGATCTGCAGATCGTCGAGGCCCGGGGCCGGGCCACCCGGGTCACGGAGCAGATCAGCGAGTACGAGGCGTTGATCGCCTCCCTGCGGCAGGACAGCAGCGACAGCACTGACCTCAAGCGGCTGAAGGCCGACATCCAGGCGCTCGAGGAGGAAGTGAAACGGCTGCGGGAATCCGCGGAGGACACCACCGGTCGCAGCGCACGCGAGTTCACTGGCGACGGCAACCGCCAGTACCTGACCGGCCTGAATCTCGGCGGACGCCATATCGTCATTCTCTTCGACACCTCTGCCAGCATGCTGGCGGACCGCGTGGTCAACATCATCCGCCTGCGCAATATGGGGCCGGACCTGCAGCGCCGGGCCGAAAAATGGAGCCGGGCACTGAATACAGTGGACTGGCTGACGGCGCAGTTGCCGGTCGGGGCCAATTACCAGGTCATCACCTTCAACACCGAAGCCCGACCGGCACTGGCGGGCACTGCGGGCCAGTGGCTGGAGGTCGCCAACCAGCCGCAGTTGCAATCCGTCAGCAAGGCTCTGCGCGAACTGCTGCCCCAGGGCGGCACCAGCCTCGAAAACGCCTTCCTGGCCCTGAACCAGTTGAGCCCGGCACCGGACAACGTGTTCCTGATAACCGACGGTTTACCCACCCAGGGCACCAGTCCGCCCCGCGGCAACACGGTGAGCGGCAAGCAGCGCCTGGACCTGTATCAGCAGGCGATCCGGCGCTTGCCGCGCAACGTGCCGGTGAATGTCATACTGGCGCCGATGGAAGGCGACCCCATGGCTGCCTCCGCCTTCTGGCAACTGGCCCAGGCCACCCGGGGCAGCTTCATGACGCCCTCGCGTGACTGGCCCTAGGAGCTGCTGATGCGCACACGCCGCCGCGGTACCGAAGAGTTTTCCCTGTCCTTCCTGGACGTGATCTGCTGTGGCTTCGGCGCGATCATCCTGCTGCTGATGATCACCAAGACCGTGCAACCGCAGATCATCGAGGCCTCCACCGTCAACCTGCAGGGCAAGGTGGCGGACCTGCAGGCCCAGGTGTTCGAGATTCGCGGCGAAACCCGTATTCTCAATCGCGACCTCAACGCGCGCCGGGAGCAGCTGTCCGAGCACACCGAGCGCATCGCCATCCTGCAGGCACAGCTGGCCGCCACCCGCTCCCGCCACGACAGTCTCCAGGTCAGCAGCAATACCAACGACATTGTCTCCGAACAGCTGGCGCTGGCGCGGCAGTCGCTCACCGAGGAACAAAAACGCCTGCAGGCCCGGCAACAGCAGGTCAAAAACAACTATATCGGTGGTATTCCGGTCGACAGCGAGTACATTATCTTTGTGATCGACACCTCCGGCTCCATGTTCTACTACGCTTGGGAGCGCGTGCTGCGGGAACTTGAGTCGGTCCTGAGCATCTACCCTGAGGTAAAGGGTATTCAGGTGATGAACGACATGGGCGATTACATGTTCAGCCGCTATCGGGGCCAGTGGATTCCGGACACCCCGGCACGCCGCAGTGCCATCATCCAGAACCTGCGCAACTGGAACGTGTTCAGCAATTCCAGCCCGGTGGAGGGCATTACCCAGGCGATCCGGACCTTCTACGACGGCCAGAAGCGGATCAGTATCTACGTCTTTGGCGACGACTTCACCGGCGGCTCCATCAGCCAGGTACTGGGCGTGGTCGACCGCCTGAACCGGGACAGCGGCGACCAGCGCCTGATACGGATCCATGCGGTCGGCTTTCCCGTACTTTATTCACAGGCTCCTGCGCAACAGAATACCGCGCACCGCTTCGCGGCCCTGATGAGAGAAATGACCTATCGCAATGGAGGCACCTTTGTCGGGCTCAATGACTACCGGCCCTGAACGCTGGCTGGCCCCCATCCTGCTGGCCCTGGCGCTGAGCGCCTGCGGCACCAAGCAGGTCATGGTGCAGAGCGAGTTCCCGCCACCGGTAATGAATAAATTGCCGCTGACCATCGGTGTCTGGTACGACGACGAGTTCGCCAACCACGAGTTCTTCGACGAGGCCAGCGGTCGCGCCGAATCCAGCTGGCTGGTCAATACCGGCCAGGCCCAGGTCGAGCTCTGGGACACCCTGCTCAAGGGCATGTTCCGCGAGGTGGTCTACATGAACGGCAAGCCGGGGCCGGGGCAGATGAATCCGGTGGTGGATGCGGTACTGCTGCCGGCGGTGGACGAGCTGCAGTACGCCATCCCCGCCCATACCAATGTCAAGGTCTACGAGATCTGGATGCGCTACCGGCTGCAACTGGTCACTACCGGCGGCGAGCCCATCGCCGACTGGACCATGCCCGCCTATGGCAAGACCCCGACCGCATTCATGCAGAGCGATGAAGGCGCGGTACGACTGGCCGCCATTGTCGCCCTGCGGGATGCCGGCGCCCACTTCGCCAGCAGTTTTACCCGGGTGCCGGCTGTGGCGCAGTGGCTGGACAGCCTGCCCCGCGCCGGGGAACCTGCCAGACAGGGAGTGCAGCCATGAACCTGCGAGGTTTCGCCATCGGCGCCTGCCTGCTGCCCTGGCTGGGGGGCTGCGTCAACTCCACCGTGGACCAGATGGTGTTCAATACACCCGGCGCCGAGGGCATCGGCGATGCCTCGGTAGTGATCCTCGGGCGTCGCCATGCCAGTGACTATGAAACCGAACCAGACTTCATCCGCTGCGTTGGCAATCATGTCTCGTCGCGGGACGAATCCATCAACGTGATTGGCGAACTGGAATTCCTCAACGCGCTGTACCCGTGGTTTGAACCCCGCACCGCGCCCCTGCGGCCGGCCGACCTGGAACGGCTACTGGAGCACGATGACGTGGCACGCACCTTCGCCACCCTGCAAACCCAGTACATGATCTGGATCGATGGCAGCACCGTGCGCAATGACTCCGCCGGCTCCATGACCTGCGGAATCGGTCCGGGGGGCGCCGGCTGCTTTGGCTTCGGCACCTGGTCCAACGATGCCAGGTATGAAGCCACCATCTGGGATTTCAGCAACCGCGCTGAAGTCGGCCGCATCAGTACTACCGCCAGCGGCCAGTCATACATGCCGGCGGTGGTGGTACCCATCCCGATCATCGCCCCGGTGCAGGGAACCGCCTGTGACAGCATCGGCGACCAGCTGCTGGAATTCCTCTCCCCGAACTACCCGGAGGCATCATGAGCCACGCCCTCGTCCTGCCCTTTGCCCTCGTCTCCGTCCTGCTGCTTTCTGGCCTGGGCGGCTGTGCCAGCAATCCCGCCACCGGCGGTGCCAGCGTGGTGGTCATGAGCCAGGGCAAGGAGGCGAGGATTGGCGAGGAGATGCACCGGGAGATTCTCAAGGAGGGCGCCATTTACGATGACGCCGAGTTGCAGGCCTATGTCACCCGGGTCGGCCAGCGCCTGGCCGCGGTAGCCGACCGCCCCGACATGGACTTCACGTTTACCGTGATCGACAGCCCCGACATCAATGCCTTTGCCACCCCCGGTGGTTACGTCTATATCAACCGCGGCCTGCTGGCCTACCTGGGTTCGGAAGCCGAATTGGCAGGGGTGCTGGGACACGAACTTGCCCACGTCACCGCCCGCCACGCCGCGCGCCAGCGCGCCGGCTCCATCACCACCTCGGTGCTTGCAGTCACCGCGGGCGTGCTGACCGGCAGCCGTGACATCATGGACTCCGCCGGCATGTACGGCACCGAGCTGGTGCGGGGCTACGGCCGCGAACATGAACTGGAAGCCGACGGCCTCGGGGCCCGGTACATGCACCTGGCCGGCTATGAGCCGGAGGCGCTGCTGCGGGTGATCGGCGTGCTCAAGGACCAGGAGCAGTTCGCGCGCCTCAATGCCCGCGCCGCCGGCAAGCCCGCGGGCACCTACCACGGCCTCTACGCCACCCACCCGCGCAATGACCAGCGGCTGCAGACCGTGATCCGCGCCGCCAACGAGCTGGACAGCGGCCAGGTACTGGAGGACCCCGCCCTGCCCGGTGAATTCCAGCGCCGTACCGATGGCCTGCCCTGGGGCCCACGGATCCAGCGCGAGGACGACCGCTACTACCACAGGAAGCTGGGCTTCAGTTTCGCCCATCCCCCCGGCTGGCAGGTCCAGAGCAGCAGCTCGGCGATCATCGCCAGCGCCCCGGACGGCAGCGCCCGCATGACCCTCACCCTGAAGCGGCCCGATCCGGGCCAGACCACGGAACAGGCGCTGACGGCGGCGGCTGTCGGCCGCCTCAGTGACGGCACAGCGCTGGAGCAGGCGGGACTGCAAGGCTATACCGCCATCGCCCGCAGCGGCGACGAGGCGCGCCGTCTGGCGGTCATCAACCACAACTGGCAGTATCTGTTCGAGGGCAAGGCGGACAACTTCAGCGCCGCGGACAGGGATCTGCTGGCGCTGATCGAAAGCTTCCGCCCGCTGCATCCGCAGGAGCGGCAGGCGGGCGAGCAGCGCCATATCCGCTACATCCAGGTGCCCCGCGGCGCCACCTTCGCCAGTCTCGCCGCCAGCATCCAGATCCCCGACGCCGAGGCCCGGCTGCGGCTGCTCAACGGCTTTTACCCCAGGGGTGAGCCGCGGACGGGGGACTGGATCAAGATCATCCAGTGATCAGGTCAATTAACGGAATGTGTTCTGCCCAAGAGGGACGCCGCCGCGTCTGGCCCCGCCCGGGACACGCCGTGAATACGTCCATGTAGGCTCGGATGCGACATCCATGTCGCATACGGTCCCAGGCGGGGCCAGACCCGTCGCCGTCCTCGCACGCTCGAAGATTGGCACCTTGTTAGCTGGGAAACACCGCTATACGGGGAGAACCTGTGCTTGCGAGCGTAGTTCCTGACATGGCACACGGCAACTTGGCGATGCTACTCAGCCAGACGAACGCAGGATCAGTGCGCGCAGTAGGATTGACAGGGGCCGTGGGAAGTGAATTGCAAGGGGATTCATCGCAAAGCAGGAGCCATGTGGGGCGAACCTGTGCCGGGACCGTTGAGCGCATGGATGCGCGATACGAGCCTACAGGGACGTATTCACGGCGTGTCCCGGCACAGGTTCGGCGCGCATGGTGACGGGCTACGAAGCCGCCAATACCACGAAGCTTTACCCATACCGCGCATCCGCCACAAACGGATTGCTGCGCCGCTCCTGGCCGAAGGTGGAGGTGGGCCCGTGGCCCGGCACGAAGGTGATGTCATCGCCCAGCGGGAGCAGCCGTTCGCGAATGCTGGCGAGCAGTTGGGCGTGGTCGCCGCGGGGAAAATCCGTGCGCCCGATCGAGCCCTGGAACAGCACATCGCCGACCCAGGCGACGCGCTGCTCTGCGTGCAGGAACACCACATGGCCGGGGGTATGGCCGGGGCAGTGGAATACCTGCAGGGTCTGTTCGCCGACGGTGACCGTATCACCCTGCTCCAGCCAGCGGTCCGGCACGAAGGCGTCGGCATGGGGGAACCCGGCCATCTGGCACCACTCGGGCAGCTTGGCGATCCAGAAGTCATCGGCTTTCTGCGGCCCCTCGATTTTCACCCCCAGCTGTTGCCGGAGCACATCGGCGGCGGCGCAGTGGTCCATGTGACCGTGGGTCAGCAGGATCTTCTCGATCACCACATCCATCTTGCGCGCCGCTTCCAGTATCTGCTCCACATCGCCACCGGGATCGACCACGGCGCCGCGGCCAGTGGCGAGGCATTTGATGATGGAGCAGTTCTGCTGGTAGGCCGTGACCGGCACGATGGTGACCTGAACGGACATGCGTTATTCCCGATTGGATTCCAGATCAGCCCGCGGGTTGTTGAAGACGGCCTCATCGAGCTGGTTTTCACTTTTGCCGACAATGACGGCGACGGTGGCGTCACCGGTGACATTGACCATGGTGCGCACCATGTCCAGCAACCGGTCGACGCCGATGATGAGTGCCACACCCTCGACCGGCAGGCCAGCCTGCTCCAGCACCAGCGCCAGGGTGATCAGGCCGACCCCGGGGACACCCGCGGTGCCAATGGAGGCCAGGGTGGCCGTCAGGATAACCGTGAGGTAGGCAACCATGGACAGCTCCACCCCGTAGACCTGGGCAATGAACACGGTGGCCACGCCCTGCATGATCGCCGTGCCGTCCATATTGATGGTGGCGCCCAGCGGCACGGTGAAACCCCCGACCGTGTTGTGCACCCCCAGGCGATGCTCGACCGTGCGCATGGTGACCGGCAATGTGGCGCCGGACGATGCGGTGCTGAAGGCAAAGGCCCAGACCGGGCGCATCTTGGTCAACATCACGCGCGGTGACATTCCCGAAAGCACCTTCAGCAGCAGGCTGTAGTTGACCAGGCCGTGGAACAGCAGTACGCCCAGGACGGTAAAGAAGTACGCGGCAAGGTCCATGATTGCGCCGATACCCATTTCCGCAAACAGTTTCGCCAGCAGGGCAAACACCCCGTAGGGCGCAAAACTCATCAGGATCAGCACCATCTTCATGATCACCGCTTCGGTGTCGCTGAAGAAACTGGCTATCCGGCGCCCGGATTCCCCGGCGTGGGAAATGGCGTAGCCGAACAACAGGGCGAACACGATGATCTGCAGCATGTTGCCCTCCGCCATCGCCTGGATCGGGTTGGAGGGCACGATACCCACCAACACATCCACCAGCGGCGGCGCCTTGGCAGCGACAAAATCGGCCTCCCCCGCCAACTCCACGCCCGAACCCGGGCTGATGGCCACCGCCACCAGCAGGGCCACAGTAATCGCCAGCGCGGTCGTGGCGAGGTAGAAGCCGATGGTCTTGAGGGCGATGGGCCCCATGCGCGCGCTGTCACCCAGGGCACTGGAGCCGCAGATCAGCGACACCAGTACCAGTGGCACCACCAGCAACTTGAGGGAGGCGATAAAGATGCGGCCGATGACATCCAGGATCCCGTTGACCAGCCAGTCATTGACTACCATGCGATAGCTGTCCGCGAGCGCGGTGCTGCCGAGCATGACATTGAGCAGGGACCCGAGGAGAATGCCCGCGACCATGCCGATGAGAATGCGATTGGTCAGGCTCATGAAGCACACTCAATCATCGGCACAGGCTCCGGGCAGGTAGCCGACCACGCTGTCGTCGGCGCAGGCGTTGCAGGGGGAGGAATACACGCTGACGCCGCCGCCCTCGAGTCGGGCGCAGACCGGGTTGTATTCCATGGTGCAGACCTGGGGCCGCGGCGAAGAGCACTGCACCATCGGGTTCTCCCCGGGCACGGGCTCGGGCGGCGGTGGTGGCGCGGGCGGCTGGCTGGCACCACAGCCTGTCAGCACCAACACCAGGATGACGGCCAATGGTCGCCGCATCGCGCAATTCTCCCCCAAACAAAAGCGCTAGCCTAACACTGCCGGCTGGCAAACGCAGCTGCGGCAGCCGTTGCTGTGGCAGCCATTGCTGCGGCAGCCGTTGCGACAGCCGGGGACTCCCGGCTGTCAGCCGAACAGCCCGCTCTGGTAATCCCTGATAGCCTGCTCGATCTCCGCCGCGGTGTTCATGACAAAAGGCCCATATTGCGCCACTGGCTCCCGCAGGGGCTCACCGCGCAGCAACAGCAGGGATGCACCCGCTGCTCCCGACTGCAAAGTCCAGCGCTCGCCGCTGCTGGTTATCAGCAGATGGCGCTCGCCCAGTGACCTGTCCCCATGCCTCAGAGTACCCTCGTAGATATAGGCGAGCAGGGATTCAGTGGCCGGCAGCTCCAGGCTGATCTCGGCTCCCGCCTGCAAATGCAGGTCCAGCACACCGGCCCGGGGCGCCAGCTCGTGCAGTGGCCCCGTTACCGTGCCCCCTGCAAGCTGCCACTCGCCAGCGATCGCCAGTGCCCGGAACCCGCGCCCGTCCAGGGCGGTGAGTGCACTTGCGGGAATATCCCGGTAACGGGGCTCGCCCATTTTCTCCGCGGCCGGCAGGTTGATCCACAGCTGGAAGCCATGCAGGCCCTGGGTATCCTGGGTCGGCATCTCCGAGTGAATGATACCGCGTCCGGCCGACATCCACTGCACCCCGCCACCGCGGATTTCGCCACGGTTGCCGCGACTGTCCTCGTGTATGATGCCGCCGTGCTTCATGTAGGTCAGGGTTTGCATGCCCCGGTGCGGGTGTGACGGGAACCCGCCGCCGAGGTCCTCGCGGCGCTCGGCACGCAACTCATCCAGCATCAGGACGGGATCCATGGCCGCGTGCTGCATGCCGGCGATGCGCTGGATGGCGACCCCGTCGCCATCGCGGCTGGGGTGGGCGCGGCGGACTTCCTGGATGGTACGGTCGGACATGATCAACTCTCCTCAGTGAGCCTTGAGAATACTCTCGTATTTTTGGGACATAAATCGCATAATTTCGCCAAATTCTTTCGACTTTATAGAACCTTGGTGAGTCCATGAATCGTACAACGCTGGAGCAGTGGCGCATGCTGCAGGCGGTGGTCGAACACGGCGGTTTCGCCCAGGCCGCAGCGGCCATCCACAAAAGCCAGTCGACCATCAACCATGCCGTGCACAAGCTGCAGGACCAACTCGGCCTGCCTCTGCTGGAGGTCGTGGGACGCAAGGCGCGGCTGACCGAGGCCGGCGCGCTGATGCTGCGGCGGGCCAGTCAGCTGCTGGCCCAGGCGACGCAACTGGAGGACATCGCCGGCAGTCTGGCCCGGGGCACCGAGGCGGAAATCAGCCTGGCCGTGGATGAACTCTATCCCTGCCAGCAACTGGCAGCCGTGCTGCAAACTTTCTCCGAAGCCTACCCCAATACCCGGGTGGAACTGTTTGAGACCGTGCTCTCCGGGGGCGCAGAGTTGCTGCACGCGGCCGCAGTCGACCTGCTGGTTGCGGCAGAAGTCCCGGGCGGATTCCTCGGCGATCCAGTCCTGCGCACCGAGTTTGTCGCCGTCGCCGCCAGCGGCCATTCGCTGCACCAGCTCGGGCGCCCGCTCACTCTGCAGGACCTGCAACGGGAGCGTCAGATCGTGATTCGCGACTCGGCGCTGGGCCGACGCGTAGACGCCGGCTGGCTGGGGGCGGAGCAGCGCTGGACGGTGAGTCATGTCGCAACCTCGGTAGAGATGGTGAGCCGCGGCCTGGGTTTCGCCTGGCTGCCACTGTCCCGGGTAAGCGCGGGCCTCGCCAGCGGCAACCTGCGGGAACTGGACCTGGAGCAGGGCGCACGGCGCCACGCGACGCTGTACCTGACCTTTGCGGACCGCGACCGGGCCGGCCCAGCCGCTTGCCACCTGGCCGGGCTGTTTGGGCAGGCTCAGCGTTAGTTTCGAATTTATCGAATCATGCTTCCGTATTATTGCGATTTAATTTCTTTCTGATCGAACGCAGAATAAAAGCTTCTCAAGCAACGAGGAGCTCGACCATGGGAATGCTGATCGACGGCAACTGGGAAGATGTCTGGTACGACACGGACAGCAACGAGGGCCGCTTCGTCCGCGAGAGCGCCCGCTTCCGCCACTGGATCACTGCTGACGGCAGCGCCGGACCCAGCGGGGACAGCGGCTTTGCCGCCGAGAGCGGACGCTATCACCTGTATGTCTCCCTCGCCTGCCCCTGGGCACATCGCACCCTCATCGTGCGCAGCCTGAAAGGTCTGGACGAGCTGATTGAGGTGTCAGTGGTCAGCCCGCTGATGCTGGAGCAAGGCTGGACCTACAACAAGGCGGAAGGCAGTACTGGCGATCGCGTCCACCGCCACCAGTTTCACCATCAGGTCTATACCCGTGCCAATCCGGACTACACCGGCAGAGTAACTGTGCCCGTACTCTGGGACCGGCAGCGGGACACTATCGTCAGCAATGAATCCGCCGACATCATCCGCATGCTCAACAGCGCGTTCGACGACCTCACCGGCAACACCCTGGACCTGTACCCCGGGACACTGCAAAAGGATATCGAGCGCTGGAATGAGCGGATCTACCCCGCGGTCAACAACGGCGTCTATCGAGCCGGTTTTGCGACCACCCAGGACGCCTACGAGGAAGCCTATGGCGAGCTTTTTGCGGAACTGGACCACATCGATTCGCACCTGGGCGGCCACCGCTATCTCACCGGCGAAAACCTGACCGAGGCGGATGTGCGCCTGTTCACTACCCTGATCCGCTTCGATGCCGTCTATCACGGGCATTTCAAGTGCAACCGCCAGCGCCTTGAAGATTACCACCACATTCCCGGTTACATCCGCGACATCTACCAATTGCCCGGTATTGCCGACACGGTGGACTTCCATCACATCAAGACCCACTACTATGCATCCCACCGCAACATCAACCCCACCGGTATCGTGCCCGCCGGGCCAGCCATCGACTACACCAGCGCCCACCGGCGCGCCTAGTCGAGGTCGCGGGGAAACAGCTCCAGCACCACCTCCCCATCGCAGTCGCGCAGCTCACGCCAGTGGTCGGTGGCGAGGTGCAGCTGGACGTAACCTGCAGTCGGCAGGTTCACCAGCCCGGCCTTCGGCGCCAACCAGTTGACCAGATCAGTCAGCCCGGGGTTGTGACCGATCAGAAACAGCGATGCCTCGCTGTCCGGCTGACTCTCCATCCATGCCAGCAGGTCGCCCACTGAGAAGGTGTACAGGGCCTCCTCCGTGCGGTGGGAGAGACCGGCAACAGCTGGCCACCCCGAACAGACTCCGGCCAGGGTGAGCTGCGCCCTGCGCGCGGGGCTGGCGGCAATCACCTGAGGCTGCAGGCGCTGCGCCAGGGCAGCGCCCATACGGGGCGCATCCCTTTCACCACGGGCATTGAGACCACGATCGCGGTCCTCGACTCCGGGCCCACTCCAGTCCGATTTGGCGTGGCGCAACAGGTGCAGGGTCTTCATGAACGGTTCTCCAGTATGCCTGGTACCAGTATAGGCCAGTCCTGCGAGGCGCAAGCCACAGCCACAAATCGGCCGAAAAAACCAGATCGTTTTCCCACCGCGGCTCGCGCATAATGCCCTCCCCGCAACATCTCCGGATACCCAGAACCAGCATGACCAAAACAGTCTCACAGCGCATTGCCGAAGAACTTGCCGTCAGGGAAAACCAGATCAGCGCCGCCATCGGCCTGCTCGACGAGGGCGCCACCGTGCCCTTCATTTCCCGCTACCGCAAGGAGGTGACCGGCGGCCTGGATGATACCCAGATGCGCTATCTGGATGAACGCCTGCGCTACCTGCGGGAACTGGACGAACGCCGTGGCGCCATCATCAAGTCGATCACCGAACAGGACAAGATGACCCCGGAGCTGGAGCAGGCGCTGTTGGCGGCCGACACCAAGAATCGGCTGGAGGATCTGTATCTGCCCTACAAGCCCAAGCGCCGTACCAAGGCCCAAAGCGCCCGCGAGGCCGGCCTGGAGCCACTGGCAGATGCGCTGCTCGCCAACCCCGGACTGGATCCGGAGCAGGAAGCCGCGGCCTATCTCAATCCCGACCAGGGCGTGGCCGACAGCAAGGCCGCCCTCGACGGGGCGCGCCAGATTCTCATGGAACGCTTTGCCGAGGACGCCGACCTGCTGGCACAGCTGCGGGACTTCCTGCAACAACACGCCCTGCTGGCCTCGCGCCTGGTGGCCGGTAAAGAAAACGAGGGCGCCAAGTTTCGCGACTACTTCGCGCACACCGAAGCCCTGTCAGGGGTACCTTCCCACCGCGCCCTGGCCATGTTCCGCGGTCGCAACGAAGGCTTCCTGCAGCTCAGCCTGGTGCTGGACGCGGAGGAAAAGCCCACCGACGCCCATCCCTGCGAGGCCATGATCGGCGACTACTGGCGGATCCGGGACCAGGGCCGGCCCGCGGACCGCTGGCTGGCAGAGACCGTGCGCTGGACCTGGCGGGTCAAGCTCCTGACCCACCTGCAGACCGACCTGTTGACCCAGCTGCGGGAACGCGCGGAGCGGGAGGCCATCGAGGTGTTTGCCAACAACCTGAAGGACCTGCTGCTGGCGGCCCCGGCGGGGGCACGACCCACCATCGGCATGGACCCGGGCCTGCGCACCGGGGTCAAACTGGCGGTGGTCGACGCCAACGGCAAGTTGCTGGACCACGGCGCCATCTTCCCCCACCAGCCCCAGAACCGCACCCGGGAGGCAGCTGCCGAACTGCTGCGGATGATCCGCGAGCACCATGTCGAACTGATTGCCATCGGCAACGGCACCGCCAGCAGGGAAACCGACAAGTTCGTTGGCGAGCTGTTGCAGCAACAGCCGGAACTGAATTGCCGCAAGGTCATGGTCAACGAATCCGGCGCCTCCATTTATTCCGCCTCTGAGTTCGCGGCCCGCGAGTTCCCCGACCTGGATGTCACCATCCGCGGTGCGGTCTCCATCGCCCGGCGCCTGCAGGATCCCCTGGCTGAACTGGTGAAGATCGAGCCCAAGTCCATAGGCGTCGGCCAGTACCAGCACGACGTCAGCCAGGTACAGCTGGCACGACAGCTTGATGCGGTAGTGGAAGACTGTGTCAACGCGGTGGGCGTCGATGTGAATACCGCGTCGGTACCCCTGCTGGCCCGGGTTTCCGGGCTGAACCAGAACCTTGCCGCCAATATCATCGCCCACCGCGACCAGGCCGGCAGCTTCGCCAGCCGCAGGGAACTGCTCAAGGTGACACGCTTCGGCGACAAGACCTTCGAGCAGGCCGCGGGCTTCCTCCGCATCAGCAACGGCGACAACCCGCTGGACGCGTCGGCGGTACATCCGGAATCCTATCCCGTGGTGGAAGCGATTGCCGCGCGCCAGCAGCGTCCCC
This sequence comes from uncultured Haliea sp., assembly GCA_963974125.1. GTDB lineage: Bacteria > Pseudomonadota > Gammaproteobacteria > Pseudomonadales > Halieaceae > Haliea. The sequence continues at coordinate 40,249 of CAXBCH010000033.1, forward strand.
TCGCCAGTATTATCGGCGATTCAGGATTTCTTCGCGGCCTGCGCCCCCAGGACTACACCACCGACAGCGTGGGCCTGCCCACGGTGACCGACATCATCAGGGAACTGGACAAGCCCGGCCGGGATCCCCGGCCGGAGTTTCGCGTGGCCACTTACCAGGAAGGGGTAGAAAAGATCTCTGACCTGAAGCCGGACATGGTGCTGGAGGGGACCGTGACCAATGTCACCAACTTCGGCGCCTTTGTCGACATCGGCGTACACCAGGATGGCCTGGTGCATATCTCGGTGCTGGCGGACCGTTTCGTCAAGGACCCGCGGGACGTGGTCAAGGCAGGCGATGTGGTCCGGGTCAAGGTGATGGAAGTGGACCAGCCGCGCAAGCGCATTGCCCTGAGCATGCGTCTGAATGACAAGGCGGAGGCGAAGCCTCGCGAGCAGCGCCGGGACAGTCGCCGTGATGGCGGCAAGCCCCGGCCAGGGGGCAAAGACAGCCAGGGCCCGCGCAAGGGTGGGGACACTGCCAGGGCGCCGGCTACCGCGCTGGCAGCCGCCTTTGCCAGTGCCCGCAAGGACCGCTGATACCAAAGGCCGCGATGCCGACGACTTCAGTGCTGCCGGCGCGGCGTGACAGCGCCGGCAATTCGCTAGTGATGACGGCAGACTTCCCTCAATTCATCCCAGCCGCGCAGGGCTGCCGCAAAGCCCGTGGCCCGCTGCCGGATCGCCGCGGCTACCGCCGCGCTGCCCGTAGCGGCAGGCACCCCGGGCAGATCCGCCAGGCCGGGCGACTGCTGCAGCGCGGCAACACAGGCCTGCCGGTTGCGCTCCAGATACTGCCGCCAGTCTTCCCCGAGAGCGGACGAATCCCGGAAGCGCTCCTCCAGGGTCTGCAGGTGTGCGGCCTGCAGCCGCGCCAGTCCGGCGCGGAAACGGGCGGCAAGGCCGGCGTCTGAAAGTTCGCCGAGTTCCTCGAAACGACAACACAGCACTGCCATACGCGTTGCCAGGCCGACGCCCGGGTCCTCCGGCTGCGCCTCGTCGATATACCCCACGAGCTGGTTCAGCCCCCCCCTGGGAACCGTTGGATCACCCGCGGGATTGCCCCTGCGCTCCTCCAGAGGCAGGTGCGGTACGGCCCAGTCGTACTCCAGGGTCAGTGAGTCTGGATGGAGGAAATCCAGCATGCTGCCAAACAACTGATCTTCCCCGCGCAGGGCAGGGAAGTACGGTGGCAACAACGCCCGGTTGTCCAGTCCGGTTACCTGGGAAATCACCGGACGCACGGTGAAGGTGGGCTGCCCCTGGCCCAGCCAGTTCTCACGCAATGCCAGGGCAGCGCCCAGACCACCCGGTCGGGCCAGCATGCGCTGCAGGGAAGTCGGCTCCAGATTGACAAGCCAGCCGTTATTGCTGGTTCCCGGATCGCCCAGGGAGCCGCTCTGGGTGACCAGCACCCGCGAGTCTGCATTGATGCGACCACACCAGTCAGCGCCGGCCTCAGCCAGGTGCGCCTGCTCCAGGCTATCGTGTCCCAGGGTGTGCAGCGCCCGCTGCAGGCCCATGCCGAGGCAGCGGCCGTGGCCAACCAGCGGATCGAAGTCCTGCTTCACGGCAAGCTGCTGCCAGTCCCGGGCATCGCGGTAGAAATCCGCCTGCCGGCCACCGTCATTAAAAACCACACCCGCCTGCCCGTATGGCAGCGTATACGCTGCACACAGGACGTCATCGTCCAGGATGATACAGCGCTCGCCCACCGTCAGCAGCAGCGCCAGGTTACGGGCGCGACCGTAGGTCGGCACGCCCGGCCAGAGCTCACGCTGCAACAGGAACCGGATCCCTGTTTCATGCCGGGGCAGCTGGGCAATGGCGTGCTGCAGCAACTGTGCCTGCTCCTGCGGACCGAAATAGCGCATCGACGTTGGACTCAGCAGGTTGAACCGTTCGACCGCCGCTGCGTTGGCTGTACAGTTGGCCGCTTCGCGGGAGTCATCGATCAGTAGCAACTGTTTTTGCCGCGCCAGCCTGGCGCCGCGCAACAGCGATTCCAGCAGGCGCTCAACGGCTGCGGGGCGATCACAGGTAATGATGCAGGCTACCGTGCGATCGAGGTCGGCAGTGTCCGCCGTGGGCGCATTGACCTGCTCGCAAACCTGCGTTGCCGGCAGCAACAAACCGGCATCCCTGACCTGCTGCAGTACCCGCGTCACGTCAGCCACATTGCCACCGAGCTGGGGGAACTGCTGTACCAGATGTTGGGCGTGATCATGCAGGGAACGAAAGGCCGTGCACTGCTGCAGCGCCACAGCGACATCCGCGGTCACGCTGAGGCGGACACCAGTGGCCCTGACCAGCAGCAGTACTGCACCGGCGACGGGCAGGCTGTCATGCGCTGCCATGGCATACAGCGGTTCGGCGGAAGTTCCGGGTGCTGTTGCACGCTCGGTCAGCGGGTCGGTCATGGCAAGGCCCCCGTGGCAAGGTCAAAAGTATTGGTTAGTTGGCCGCGATCCCGGGCCGTCCATCGCACTGCTGCAGCCAGGCCAGCAGCTCGTCCTCCGGTAGCGGTCTGGAGTACAGATACCCCTGGACGATATCGCAACCCAGTTCGCGCAGATACTGCAGGGTCTGATTGTCTTCCACTCCCTCGGCCACCACAGCAAAATCAAACAGATGAGCGATGTCGACAATAATGCCCACCAGTGCTCGATCCCTGCTGTCGCCAAGGATACGGCGAACGAATGACTGGTCAATCTTGATCTCGGTCGCCGGGATATGCTCGAAATAGGAGAGTGACGAGTAACCCGTACCGAAATCATCGATAGACAGGCCCATGCCCAGCTCGCGCAGGTGCAGCAGGTTATTGAAACCCGCCTCCTTGTCCTCGATCACGGCGCCCTCGGTAACCTCCAGCGTCAGCATCGACGGTTCCACGCCCCAGATGGACAGTGCCCCACTCAGCATGTTGGCCAGGTCCGGGCTGTTCACCAGGCCGGCGGGAATGTTCACCGCCACAGGCAAGGCGACGGTATCCCGCCATTCGCGCATGGCGCGCAAGGCCCGGTTCACTACCCAGCGCGTCAGTTCATAGGTTTGGCCGGAGGCTTCGGCCAGTTGCACCACGCGCTCAGGTGATACCGCGCCATGACCCGGTAGGTGCCAGCGAAGCAGGGCCTCGGCGCTGCACACCCGCCCCGTTCGCAGGTCGACCTTGGGCTGGAAATGCAGATCAAAAGCATTGTCATAGAGAGCCTCGGAAAAATGCTGCTCGAAGGCCGTGTCCTCACGGGCGTCGTCGTCCTCGCCAATCATGGCATCGATTTCCAGCGCATTGCCCTGCTTGACCTGGGCCAGGCTGGCCTCGGCGCGGGCCAGGGTGACCAGCGGCGAGTGCCTGCCTTGCAGATTGACCGCGAGGCCGATGCGCAGCTGCACCGGCAGGATCTCCTCGTCGATATATAGCGCCCCATCCAGCAGGCGCTGGACCCGGTTCATGGCAAGGGCGATGAATGCCGGCGTATTCAGCTGCGGCAGGATAAAGGCAAAGGTATGGCCGCCAATGCGGAAGACGGTATCCGGCAGCTTGCTGGTAGCCAGCAGCTGCCGCCCCGCTTCCGCCAACAGCAGATCACCAATCCCGTAGCCATGGCGGTGGTTGATCAGCCGCAGGTTGCTGAGATCAATCAGCAGCAGCCCCAGATCGTCGCCCGCCCCGCGGGCCTGGGTGACAGCTATGTCCAGCGCTGCGATGAAGCCTGCTCGATCGAGCACTACCACGGGTTCAGTCACCTTGCCGGGCCGCTCACAGACGGATACTGGTCATGTCGATGCCGTAGGCGTCAGCCTCCAGCGCCTGGACAATATCCAGCGGCCGGCCGCTGGCATCCTCGGTCTCGTGCAGCAAGTCAACGGTTCGCATGCTGGTCAGCGGTTGCTTGTCCGCATCCAGCAGGACCATGACCCTGGGGCGGAGGCGTCGGGTTCTGTACTCCGCGACCACCACCGCCACTTCACCGGATGACAGTTCCACCAGGGTACCCGCCGGGTATATTCCCACCGCCTGAATGAATTCCTCCACCAACTCGGCCTGAAAATCTATGTCCTTGGCGTTATGGAGCATCTTGATCGCCGTACAGGGAGAGATTGCCCGTGCGTAGGGCCGGTGGCTGGTGATGGCATCATAACAGTCCACTATCGCCGCAATCCTGGCAAAAATCGGAATCTCGTCACCGCGCAGGCCCTGGGGATAGCCTGAACCGTTGTGGCGCTCGTGGTGGTGCGTGACCATGGCAATCACATCGGTATTCATGAGTCCGGTGGCACCGATCATTTCCGCGCCATGAACAACGTGGTTGCGCACCTGCAGGAGTTCCTCCGGGGTCAGCTGGCGCTCGGCACTCAGCAGCTCGGGATCCACACGCAACTTGCCGACATCGAACAACAGGCCGCCGATCGCCAGCGAGCGCAGATCAGAGCGCGGCAGCCCCAGCTGACGGCCCAGGGCCACCGCCCAGACAGAAGCACCCAGGGAGTGCTGGTAGGTATAGTGATCCTGCTGCTTCAGGCGCGCGAGCCAGATACAGGCGTCCGGATTGCGGGAGATACTGTCGATCATGGGTTCGACCGAGCGCTTCACCCGCACCACATCCAGGGCAGCGCCACCCGCTGCCTGCTGGAAAATCTCCTCGATGCCAAACGAGAGCTCCCTGACTGCGGTTTCAGCCCGGGGAAACTCCTCGGTCCAGTCAGCGCTGTCGGTATAGTTCTTGAGTTGGCGCGTGGGAAACATCGTCTGCCTGGGAATACGCGGCCGCTGGGTTCGGACCTTGCGTCTCAGGGCATGCTCTTGCTGCGAACTCTTTTCGGTATCGACGAATACAAACTGGCAGAACCTGCGCAGGGTGCCCAGATCTTCTGCAGTCTCGATGCGAAACCCCTGCAGCAGAAAAGGTGTTTCCAACCACGGCCTGTCCAGGCCCGAAACATACATGCCCAGCTCAAGATCCGATGTGTTAATCTTGACTATCTCAATCATGTTGCTACCAGGTTTGCAGTGTTTTTCAAGCTAGCGCCAAACATCTGTTCATGAATTTGCTTGCCGGATGATATCGCGTTCGGGAGTTCGCCGCTAATTTGCCCAGCCCAGCTCGCGCGCCTGCAGTACCAGGCCGGGCGCTGCGCCAGTTTCCGCCAGCGAGCGCAGCCAGGGAAGGAGGCGCGGCAGCAACCCGGGAGTACTGTGCAGCAGGGGAACCGCGAGCAACAGACTGTCCCCCGCGCGGTTGAGGCGAATGTCGTGTTCGGGCCGGTGCGGGGCGGCGCTGATGGCCAGGGCGCTCCAGTCGGGTACTACGCCCTGCCGCAGCTGGCCGCGCAAATCAGCGACCAGCAACTGCAGCTCCGAGAACAGTTGCTGACACAGCGAGCGATACTGCGCGAGACTTCCCGCCCCGCCCCCACCTGCCGGAAACTCTATTTGCAGCCCACGCTGCTCGCAAACGGGACCCGAACGGGAAAAGCTCCAGTTTGGCGGTATGCCGGCAGGGCTCTCAAGAATGGGCCCGGGTGCAAGCTCGACCTCGGCAGCCAACAGCTGCAGGCAATCCTCCTGCTCGCAGAAGGCATGCAGGATGGCCTGTTCCAGCGCCTGCTGCTGGTCTCCGCGCGGGTGACTGATAACCGTGCTGCGTCCTGCCACCAGGATCCCCGGATGCGCAAGCAGCTCGGGCAACAGCACAACCGGGGCCCCCTGCTCGACCCGGTCGTGCAGCTCCAGCAGTTGGCCGGCGTAGAGTTCCACCGCCCGGGCCCAACCGAGCAGACGCTCACGCTCCATGCTCTGCGCGGACTGGTTGCGTGCCAGCCCGGCTTCAGCGAGATGGACCTCCGCCATCTGTAGCAGGGCGGCGCGCGCAAAGCGACTGCGACTGGCGGGCTCGGCACCCTCCAGGCTTGCCACCAGGCGCTGGAAGCGCGACATCTCCGCGGCAGCTGCCTGACCTGGCAACAGCAGGGTGCACAGCACGGGAGCAAAAACCAACATGGTCAGCGCAACCGCTTTCGCGACCGCATACGGTCCGGTGCCGTGCATCAGAGTGCTTCCCCCTTGCCGCGACAATACTCTAGACTTGAATGCTATCAATAATAAGGAACCTCCCCCCATGTATCCCAAAATGCTCCTGCCCGCTCTGCTCAGCGTCCTGCTGCTGACCGCTTGTGACCATAAAGCCGGTAGTGGCAATACCTCATCCGACGCAGCAACGATGGCGCCAGCTGCCGCAGCAACCGCGCCCGCAGATGTGGAATGGCGCCAGCACGGTGGCGATACCGCGGAAACCCGTTTCAGCACGCTACAGGATATCAACAGCGGCAATGTGTCGGACCTGGGGCTGGACTGGTATTTCGACTACCCGACCAATCGCGGCATGGAAGCGACGCCACTGGTCGTCGACGGTATCATTTATACCACGGCCTCCTGGAGCATGGTGTTTGCTCACGACGCGCGCAGCGGCGAGTTGCTCTGGTTCCATGACCCCCAGGTACCTCGCGAGTGGGCCGTGCACCTGTGCTGCGACGTGGTCAACCGGGGCGTAGCCCATGCCGAGGGCAAACTCATCTCCGGTACTCTGGACGGCAGACTGATCGCCCTTGACGCCGCCAGCGGCAAGCTGCTCTGGGAGACCCAGACCACCGATCGCAGCCGCCCCTATTCCATCACCGGAGCCCCGCGCATTGTCAAGGGACGGGCGATCATCGGCAACGGTGGCAGTGAACTCGGTGTGCGGGGCTATGTTTCCGCCTACGACCTGGACAGCGGCAAGCTCGCCTGGCGCTTCCACACGGTTCCCGGCAACCCGGAAGCCGGTTTCGAGAACGAGGCCATGGAGGCCGCCGCCGCGACCTGGGGTGGCGGTCCCTGGTGGGAAATCGGTGGCGGCGGCACGGTCTGGGACTCCATGGCCTACGATCCCGAACTGGACCTGCTGTACATCGGCGTTGGCAATGGTGCTCCGTGGAATCGCCAGATTCGCAGCCCCGATGGCGGCGACAATCTGTACCTGTCCTCGATTGTGGCCCTGAACCCCGATGATGGCAGCTATGTCTGGCACTACCAGACCACGCCCGGTGACAGCTGGGACTATACCGCCACCCAGCACATGATCCTGGCCGACCTCGAACTCGATGGGCGCCAGCGCAAGGTGATCATGCAGGCGCCGAAGAACGGTTTCTTCTACGTTCTGGATCGGAGCAATGGGGAACTGCTGTCCGCAGAACCCTACGCCGGGGTCACCTGGGCAAGCCATGTCGACATGGAGACTGGCAGGCCGGTGGAGAATCCGGCGGCGCGCTACGAGGAAGGCGATACCGGCCTGCACCTGCCAGGGCCAATCGGCGGCCACAACTGGCACCCGATGAGCTACAGCCCGGACACCGGCCTGGTCTACATCCCGAAGCAGGATGTGCCCTATGTTTTCGCCGGGGATACGGAATTCGAGTACCGGCCGGGCTACTGGAATACCGGCACCGACGCCCTGCCCGCGGCCATGCCCGATGACCCGGAGACCAAGGCCGCGGTGCTCGACCTGGTCAAGGGCGCAATCGTTGCCTGGGATCCGGTGGCCGCGGAGCCCCGCTGGCAAGTCCAGCATGTGGGTCCCTGGAACGGCGGCATGCTGTCCACCGCCGGCAACCTGCTGTTCCAGGGCAACGCCGAGGGACAGTTTGTCGCTTACCGCGCTGACAGCGGCGAGGAGCTCTGGCGCTTCGATGCCCAGACCGGGGTGGTCGCTGCCCCGGTCACCTACCGCCTGGACGGAGTACAGTATGTCGCCGTGGTTGCAGGCTGGGGCGGAGCCCTCGCCCTGGTGGGCGGCGAGGCCCTCAAGGCCGGACCGATTCCCAACCGGAGCCGGCTGCTGGTGTTCAGGTTGGGCGCTGACGGTCAGCTGCCCGGAACCACCGTGGCAGCCGACCTGGTGTTCGACCCGCCGGAACTCACCGCCAGCAGCGAAGAAATCCTCGACGGCCAGCGCAACTACCTGGCCTTCTGTGTGTTCTGCCACGGTGATGGTGCGGTCAGCGGCGGCGCCACGCCGGACCTACGCGCCATGACTGCGGAGACACACGCGCGCTGGGACAGCATTGTTCGCGGTGGCGCCCACTGGCAGAACGGCATGGTGGGGTTTGCCGGTGTACTCAACGAGCAGCAGTCCGAAAACATACGCCAGTACCTGATAGAGCGCGCCAGGGTCGCAAGGGATAGCCCCTGACGCCCTAACCGAATAGCTCCGGGCGCTCGCGCAGCCACACGGTCACCGCCGCCAACGGCATCGGGCGGGCAATGAGATACCCCTGGAAGACCTCACAACCGTGGCCCTTCAGGTAGGCATACTGGGCGGAGGTCTCGACGCCCTCTGCCACCACCTGCAGACCCAGCTCCCGCGCCATGGCGATGACACCCTTGCACACCGCGGCGCCCTTGGCGTTGTCGATTACACCGCGAACAAAGCTGCCATCGATCTTGATCTTGTGCACGGGCAGCGTGCGGATGTAGCTGAGACTGGAAAACCCGGTGCCGAAGTCATCTATCACCGTGTCCACACCCAGCGCCGTCAGCGCCTCCAGGATCGCAATTGCACCATCCGTGTCCCGCATCAACACACCCTCGGTCAGTTCCAGTTCCAGATACCGCGGGCCGAGGCCAGTCTGGCGCAGGACCGATTCGAGGATGGGCAGGAAACTCTCGCGATGGAACTGCATCGGCGACACATTTACCGCCAGCTTGCCCTGCAACAGCCCCTGCTGCAGCAGGGCTCCCGCATCCCGGCAGGCGCGCTCCAGCACCCAGCGGCTGAGCTGTATGATCTGGCCAGTCTCCTCCGCAAGGGGAATGAAAACCGACGGCGATACGGCACCTTCACCAGGCCGGTTCCAGCGCAGCAGTGCCTCCAGCCCCTCGAGACAGCCCGACCCGTTCAACAGTGGCTGGTAATGGACCTCCAAGCGGTCATTGTCCATGGCCTCCTGCAATTCGTTGCGCATGGTCAGCCGCTCGGAAAGCCGTTGGTCCATATCACCGGTGAACAGTTGATAGGTATTGCGGCCCGCCTGCTTGGCCTGGTACATGGCGATATCCGCCTGTTGCACCAGTTTTTCCGGGTCCCGCATGTCAGCAGTAATCACTGCAATTCCTATGCTTGCGGAGATGTGCAACTCCTGCCCTGCAACCCGGTGCGGACGGGCCAGCTCAGCCAGCAGGCGCTCGGCGACCTCCTGCGCTTCATTGCCGGTTTTGAGATCCGGCAGCAGCAACACAAACTCATCGCCCCCCAGCCTCGCCAGGGTGTCACTCGGGCGCAGGGTGGCACTCAGGCGTGCGGTGACGCTCACCAGCAGCTCATCGCCGACCTTGTGGCCCAGGGTGTCGTTGATCGGCTTGAACTCATCCAGGTCTATGAACAGCACCGCGAGCAGGTTGCACCGCCGGCGAGCGAGGGAGAAGTCATGTTCGAGCCGATCGTTGAACAACGCGCGGTTGCCGAGGCCGGTGAGCGCATCGTGGGTCGCCTGATAGGCAAGCCGGCTCTCCTGCTCCTTGCGCTCCGAGATATCGTTGAGAATCCCGACAAAGTGCGTCACCTCGTGGTTGAAGTCAAAGACCGGGGAAAACGACAACTGGTTCCAGAACGGGGATCCGTCCCGGCGCTGGTTGCGCAGGGTCAGTGACAGGCTCTTGCCGGCCTCCAGCGCATCGGTGATTGCCTCCCGGTCCTCCCGGCTAACATACTCGCCGGTAAGGAATACCGTGCCATCGCTGCCCAGGGCAGCTGCCGCCGGGTACCCCAGAATACGGGTAAACGCGGGGTTGACATAGACCACCGGATAGCCCGTGCGGCGCGCATCCACCACGATCACCGCGTTGCTGCTCGCCTCCAGGCTCCGTTCGAGCACCCGCAAACGCTCCTCGTCAGCCGCCCTCTGGGTAGTGTCCTTGGCAATGCCGAAAACCCCCTGCACCTGGCCCTCGACCACGATCGGCAGCAGCGAGACCTCAAAATACTTCGACTCATCCTGACCCGGCGGGCGCAGAGAGAGAGCGAAGGTCTGTGGGCGCCCATCGAGTGCGCGGCGAAATGCCGCCATGGATTCCCTGCTGTCCTCGACCGATACCGACTCTCCCGAGAGCACCTCCATGAACCCGCGTCCAATCAGCTCATCTTCCCTCACATTGAGGATAGCCAGGCCAAGCGGATTGAGGCTGGCGCATGTGCCATCGGTATTCAGCGCAAAAACCGCATCCGGGTTCTGCGAAAACAAGGACCTGAACCGCTGCTCACTGTTGCGCAGGGCGGAGGCTTGCCTGTTGAGTTGATCCAGGAGGCCACGGCCGATAACAAGGTGGTACGTCAAAAGCAGCCCGAACAGGCCTCCGCCTATCGGCAGCAGGCTGCTTGGCGCAGCCAGGCTGGGCGCGCCCGCAGAGGCGACAAGAGTCAGCTCGTGCCGCCCCGGGGGCAGCTTGATGTCGGTGGCGACATTGATGAACCGGCTTCTTACGGTCGGGATCTCATTCGCGCCGGGACTGGTGACCCTCGCACCTGCACGCAAAATCTCCAGCGCAAACTCCCCGGTGTTCTGGCGCAATTCAAGGTCGGCCAGAATCCTGATATCCACCACAGCCACCAGCCTCTGGCTCGCAGCCTCGCCAGCGCTGACCCCCAACAGGGCAAGCTCGGGCTGCCCTGGGTCCGGGAACTCCCAGGCCGTTGCTTCATCAGACGCCATGAAGTCGTCCAGCCAGGCAATAACCAGAGGATTCTCAAGAGTTCGTCGCAGCCAGCCCTCTGTCACTGTATCGCGCGAGCGGGTCCAGCGGTTGCCGCGATCATCGAGAAACACGACCGCGCGCAAATTGGGAATATCGCGGAAATACGCGCCGATGTCCTCGTCCGCGAGAGGTCCTGACGGCAACTCCCCCATCGCCTCCCAACGACCAGACATGCGCCGCATCAAGGCGGCTTCCAGCCGCAGTTCGTGCTCTACCACGCCGGAATAATTGCGGAGCAGGGCATCCGCGGCCTGCAGCCTCTCATCATGCTGAACCCAGCTGCCCAGGAACCACCAGCTCATACTGAAAATGGCACCCATCAGGGCCATAAGCACAGCGTTGCCGGGCAAGCGCAGGATCGGGCGCAGCGGATAATTGGCAATTACCAAAGCACCACCGGCAAGCACTGCGCAGAAAAGCGTACCCAGCGGCATGAACTGGGAGCTCGCGAAGTCCACCCAGCGTTCACCCGGGTCCAGATACACGGCCGCCAGGGCCAGGCCTGTGAGCAGGGACAAGGTTCCCGAAATATTCCACAGGAGTCTCTGCCGCGGGGTGTGCGTCCCCGCAATGCAGCTTATCGCCACCATCAATATCAACGCTGCGGGCACGCTGGGCAGCCGGGGACGGCCGGTCAACAGTGAGCTACTGTCAGTGGTATCCAGCAGATTGTGGCCAAGATTATAAGCCGCGAACAGCAACATGAGCCCACCGGCCACCAGGCGCCCGCGGCGACTGTCAAGCACTGCCGCCGTCATGCAGGCGCCGGTAAGGGAGATCGCGATGGTGCCCTCAAAGCGCAGGGTCAACCATGGGGGAATAGCGAAGTTAGCAAACAGTTCCAGCGCCAACCCGCCCAGCCCCATCAGCAGGCTGCAGACCAGCAGTATGACTACCGCTGCCTGCAAGGATAAATCGCGGCTGTCACCTGGCAATACAGCTGGCTGCCCCATACCGCGTCTTGCTCCCGGATTGTGCGCTCCGTCAACACAGGGGCTGCGAAGTCCTATTTAGAATTGGATACCCAAGCTGGCCATAATGGCAGCGGCGCCACGGAAAACAAGCCCGGAATCAGCAAAGCCTCATCCGGCACTAGTCATCCAGGTTGCCCTTGAGCTGCCCCCGGTGTGCCTTGAGGCCGCTGCGCCGTGTCTTGTTTTCCAGTCGCCTGCGCTTTGAAGCCAGCGTTGGCCTGGTTGCCCGCCTCGCCTTGCGCGGCCGACAGCACGCACTGATCAATTCTGCCAACCGCTGCAGCGCGTCCTCCCGGTTCTTCACCTGGCTGCGGTACCGCTGCGCCTTGATCGTAATAACCCCCTCCGCGGAGATGCGACTGTCGCGGCGAGCGAGTATCGCCGAGATGCACTCCGGTGGCAGAGATGACGCAGGCGCATCGAAACGCAGGTGAATCGCCGTAGACACCTTGTTCACATTCTGGCCACCGCTGCCCTGAGCACGGATTGCGGACAGTTCAATTTGATCCAGGGGAAGCGACAGATTGGGGGAAATTTCAAGCATGAGCTATTTTACCACATGCGATTGCGTATCCTGCAGGCATAAAAAACCCCGAGGCACAGAGCACCTCGGGGTTTGGTATTAAAGCCTGGCGAGGGCCCACCCCGCTTTACCGGGTGTGACCGCAAAGGTCATCGCCTGTGTAACGGCACTGCCGCAGATGTAAAAAAACCCCGAGGCACAGAGCACCTCGGGGTTTGGTATTAAAGCCTGGCGATGACCTACTCTCACATGGGGAGACCCCACACTACCATCGGCGATGCGTCGTTTCACTACTGAGTTCGGAATGGGGTCAGGTGGTTCCAACGCTCTATGGTCGCCAGGCAAACTGGCTTGACCGAGTCCGGTCTTACGTGCGCTTTGCGCTGCCGTCGTCTTGTCAAATAAGGTGGTAAATCAAGCTGATACCGCTGTTCACGCGTTGTACGTACTTCTTACTTCTCACCATGACTTGTCACAACACCCAGCTCTCCCGTGACCTCAACGGCGTCACGCAAATCAC
>CAXBCH010000034.1:0-52424 GCA_963974125.1 uncultured Haliea sp.
TGCTCCGACGTCACTGACCTGGGTGGAAGGGGGCGGATGCAGGGGCGCTTACCCTGATACTGTCATATGCCTATCCTCAAGAGTTATTCTTCTGATTGACCGTGATGGAAGCACGGGACATCCGCCCACCGCAAGCCGGCGCTGTCAATCTCATGGCCTCGGTCTCATGGCGCTACCCGGAAATGCAGCAGGGCGATGCAAAAACGGCCCTCCCGGCGCAACTCGCGGCAGGTTAGGATGTGCCATCCCGATGCGAAAAGGTACAACCATGAACGCTTATTCCAACGCTGCCAGCGAAGCACTGTTGCGCGATGTGTCCCTGTCCAACGGCTTCAACGCCTGGCTGGATGTCGAACTGATTGCCGCCGGCAATGGCCAGGTGGACATCGCCCTGCCCGTCCGGGCCGAGCTGCTGCAGCATCACGGCTTCGTTCACGGCGGTGTAGTCGGCGCGCTGGCGGACATCGCCTGCAGCTGGGCCGCCGCCACTGCGGCCGGTGACATCGTGACCTCCAGTTATACCCTGCAGTTTCTGGCCCCGGCGCAGGCACCACGGCTGCGGGCCACGGCCTCAGTGGTCAAGGCGGGCAAGCGCCAGGTAACGGTGGAAGCGAAAATCTACGCCGAACCAGACAACGCAGCGCCAAAACTGGTGGCGCTGGCACTGGCATCAATTGCGCCGATCAGCCCGGGAGGCTGAGTCAATAAACCAGCAAGCCTGTAGAGAACTCACTGTTCCCGTTCGAATACCGTCTCGCCGCCAACAACCGTCCGCAATACCGTGATGTCTCCGAGGTCGGCGGCTTCGACCGCGAAGGGATCTGCGTCGAGGATAATGAAGTCGGTATGTTTGCCCACTGCCAGGGTGCCAACCTCTTTCTCGGCGAATCCAGCCCAGGCCGCGTCGACGGTGAAGCCGTGGAGCGCCCGCTCCAGGGAGAGGATCTCCTGCGGTTGCCACCCCCCGGGCGGCTGGCCGTCACGCTGGCGGGTGACGGCAGCGTGGATGCCCAGCCAGGGATTGACCGGTTCGACCGGGAAGTCGGAGCCCAGGGCCAGGTGAACACCGTGTTGCACCATGCTCGCCCAGGCATAGGCGCCCTTTAGCCGCTCCTCGCCCAGCCGATCACCGGCCCAGCGCATGTCGGAGGTGGCATGAATGGGCTGCATGCTGGCAATGATGTCGTGCTCGGCCAGACGCGGGATGTCGTCGGGGTGGATGATCTGGGCGTGCTCGATCCGGTGACGGCCCGGGTTGTCCGCATGGCTGCCTTTGCTGGAGGCAATTGCATCAATCACCTGGCGATTGGCGGCATCGCCGATGGCGTGGATGCCCAGCTGCAGACCGCAACCCAGCGCCCGGTCGACCAATTCCTGCAACTCGCCGTCGGACTTGAACAACAATCCGGTGTTGCCCGGATCATCGCTGTAGTCATCGAGCAGGGCCGCGCCGCGGCTGCCCAGCGCACCGTCGCCGTAGATCTTCACCGAGCGCGCTTGCAGTCGATCACCCTCGTGACTGCCATTGGCGCACAGCCAGTCCAGCATCGCCGCGTCGCCGTCGGCGAAAGCGGTAATACGCACCGGTAGTTTGCCGGCGCGATCGAGCTGACGATAGAGCTCGAAATCCTCAAGACTGACGCCCATGTCGTGGACCCCGGTCAGGCCCGAACGTGCAATTTCCGCAAGTGCCAGTTGCAGTGCGCGAGCGCGACTTTCTGCACCCGCTGCCGGCATGGCGTCTTCGATGAAGCGCATGGCCGTGTCGATCAGGATACCGTTTGGTTGGCCTGCGGCGTCGCGTCGGACTGCCCCGCCCTGAGGCTGCCAGTCGCCCGACAGGTCCCTGGTTGCCCGCGCCAGGGCGGCAGTGTTTGCCCAGCCGGCGTGGCCATCGACGCGTACCAGCCACACCGGGCGCTCGGGAAAAGCCTGGTCAAGATCAGCAGCGGTGGGAAAGGCCTGGCCTTCCCAGCGTGTCTGGTCCCAGCCACGCCCCGTCAGCCAGACGCCTTTGGGCAGCGTTGCGGCGTGCGCCTCCAGCGTCGCAATGGTCTCCTGCAGGCTCTCGGCGGCAGTCAGGTCGGCCTGCATTTTCGCAAAACCCAGGCCCATGACGTGCCCGTGGGCATCAATCAGGCCGGGCAGGATTGTCTTCCCCTGCGCATCGACGGACCGCAATTCCGGGTGGGAGGCGTTCAGTTCATCACTCGCGCCGAGGAAGACGATACGACCTTGTTCATCCCAGGCCATGGCCTCGGCAGTCGGTGCCTCCGGGTCCAGGGTGTGAATTCTTGCGTTGAAGAGTGCACCCGGTTCGGCCGCGACGACGACAACTGACAGCAGCGACATGGCAAGCAGGATGAAGCGGAACATGGCAGTATCCAATCGGGTGGCCTGGGAAATGCGCGTCAGTCTCCACTGCGCTCATGGATTCGTCAACCGCCTGCCGGCCCCGGCCTCAGACATTACTGCCCTGCTGCTCCCGCGCCGCCGCCGGCATGTCGCCCGGCCCCATGATGATGTCGCGGTAGGTGCCGCCCGCCGGGATCATCGGGTAGACGTTTTCCTCGGCAGTGACAATTATATCCAGCAGGTAGGGTTCATCCGGGTCCGCCAGCATGCGCTCGAAGGCGGCCGCCAGTTCTGCCGGCGCGGACACCCGCTCCGCGCGCACCCGGTAACCCGCGGCAATGGCGGGGAAATCCGGATAAATATCGACGTCACCAGGCGCCTTGACCGCCATCGGGTCCGACAGGTCCGAACCCGAGCGGTGGCCCTCATAGATCATGTCCTGCCACTGCCGCACCATGCCCAGCCACTGGTTGTTGATCACCACCACCTTGACCCCGATGCCATAGCGGTGGCAGGTGCCCAGTTCGTGGATGGTCATGTTGAGGGAACCGTCGCCGTCGATGTCGATCACCTGCCGTCCGGGGCAGGCGACCTTGGCGCCGATGGCCGCGGGCAGGCCGTAGCCCATGGTCCCAAAACCCGAGCTGCTGAGAAAGGAGCGCGGCTGCCGCGGCTGGTAGTGCTGCATGGCCCACATCTGGTGCTGGCCGACGCCGAGGCTGACCACGGCGTCACCCGCGGTCATCTCATTGAGCAGGCGGATCGCGAACTGCGGGCTGATCGCCTCGCCCTCCGGCACCTCAAAAGGAAACTGGCGCTTGATATCCGCCAGGTAGTCCAGCCAGGCCGCGTGCCCGTCTCCGCGGAGATCGCAGTCGCAGAGCTGCGCCAGCGCCCGGGCGATGTCCGCGCAGATGGGCAGGGTGACGGTCTTGTTCTTGTTCAGCTCATCGCGGTCGATATCGATATGGATGATCTTGCCTGCGGCGATAAAGGCATCCACCTTGCCGGTGACGCGATCGTCAAAACGCACCCCGGCGGCGATGACCAGGTCGGCCTCGTTCACCGCCACATTGGCATATTTTGATCCGTGCATGCCCAGGGTATGCAGGGCGAGTTCATGCCCGGGTGGAAAGGCGCCGTGGCCCATCAACGTGGTGGTCACCGGGCAGCGCAGCTTCTCCGCCAGCTGCAGCAGCAGGTCGGCGCAGTTGGCGGCGATGATGCCGCCGCCGGCGTAGATGACCGGCCGCTGCGCTTCGCCGATGAGACGGCAGGCCTCCTCCAGCTGGTTCGCGGTGAGGCCACCGATCTGCGGCTCCGGACGCTGGACCACCGCCGGAATCCGCGGCGGCACGTGGTTGCCGTCCGCGTCGCGGGGGTACTGCTGCTGGATGTCCTTGGGGATGTCGATCAGCACCGGCCCGGGGCGGTTGCCCCCCGCCAAAGCGAAGGCTTCCCGCACCACCTCGGGAATCTCGGTCACCTTCTTTACCAGGGTGCTGCGCTTGGTGACCGGCCGGGTGATGCTGACAATATCCACTTCCTGGAAGGCATTCTTGCCCAGCAGGTGCGAGGGTACATTGCCGGTGATGGCGACGATGGGGGTGGAATCGCTGTTGGCGTCGGCGATCCCGGTGACCAGGTTGGTGGCCCCGGGGCCGGAAGTGGCCAGGCATACGCCGACGCGACCGCTGGCGCGGGCGTAGCCCTGGGCCGCATGCACCGCGCCCTGCTCGTGCTCGGTGCGCACGCAGCGGATACCGAAGTCCCGCAGCACGTCAAAGATCTCCAGGTTGGCACCGCCGGGATAGCCGAACAGCACTTCCACCCCCTCCGCCTGCAGCGCTTTCGCCAGCAATTGGGCGCCGCGCAGGGCGCCCTGGCGCTGCTCGGGACGAATCTCGGCCAGGGTGCCGCCGGTGACGGTGGAAGTGTTGGCGTAGGTGACGTTGTCCGCGCTCATGAGTGGTATCCGCCTGGGTGTTCAAAACCACCAATGTACTGCTTCCCACTGCAAATTATTATCCAAATTGTTTCGCGGTGGCAGAAGCTATCGTATGATTTATACGCTAGAAGTCTATTAATGGAGTTATTTCATGCAGGAAAAGCTCGACAAGCTGGATCGCCATATCCTCTACCTGCTGCAGCGGGATGCCGGCCTCAGCGCCGCCGAGATTGCGGACAGGGTCGGCTTGACCCAGCCGCCCTGCTGGCGCCGGATCAAGCGGCTGGAAGATCAGGGCATCATCCAGAGGCGGGTCGCACTGCTGGACCAGCGCAAGCTGGGGCTGAACGTCACCGTCTTCGCCCGGGTCAAGCTGTCTGCCCACGGCAAGCGTTCGTTACCGGAATTCGAGGAGCAGATCCGCGATCTGCCGGAAGTACTGGAATGCCACACGGTGATGGGCGACTACGATTTCCTGCTGAAGATCGTCACCCGCGACATCGACACCTACGAGACCCTGTTCCGGCAAAAGCTGTCGCAGATGCCCACCGTGCTGGAAATTCACTCCAACGCGGCCCTGTCGCGAATCAAGCTGACCACCGAGCTGCCCCTGGACGTCAACCAGATGACGACCTGAGACCCGTCCTCCCCCGCCCGGCATAAATCATCCAAAATCCCGGTTATTGACCGCCGTGAACGCATAGTTAATTCCCGCCGTCTGGACTATATTTTTACGTTCCGGAGGCGCTATCGCCCCTCAGGGAACGCCCGCAAGTGCGAACCACTGCGCGGGCCCGCTTACAGTCACGCGCCGCAACCCGGGGCGAGCACAGAGGCCGACGACGGCCCGCCACAAGCGCGGAAGTCGGCGGCGGAGGAAGACACCATGCCCGAGACTGGCGACAACCAGCCTGCCGGGGCACACGGCCACCCAAGCGCCAGCGGCGCCTGGGTAAGCAAGCTGCATGTGCCGACCGGCTCTTCACGCCCCGGTGAAGTCCCCGATTTCAGCGCGCTGCACTTGGTGGGCGACGGCGCCCTGTTCCGGCCCGAGCCCGATTGCGAGATCACGGACGCGGAGCCCCTCGCCCACGGCCTGGTCCGGGTGCTCGACGACCAGGGCGTAGCCGCTGGTCCCTGGCTACCCGAGCTGTCAGACGAGCAGCTGCTGCAGGGCCTGCGGCACATGCTGCACGTGCGCGCCTACGATGAGCGCATGTTCCGCATGCAGCGCCAGGGCCAGCTCTCCTTCTACATCAAATCCACCGGCGAAGAGGCCGTGGCGGTGGCCCAGGGCATGGCACTGGACCGCGGCGACATGCTGTTTCCTGCCTATCGCCAGCAGGGCCTGCTGTTTGTGCGCGGGCGCAACGTGGTCGACATGATGTGCCACTGCATCTCCAACGCCCGCGACAACTGCAAGGGCCGCCAGATGCCAGTGTTCTACACCTGGAAGGACGGCAACTTCTTCAGCATATCCGGCAACCTCGCGACCCAATACAGCCAGGCCGTGGGCTGGGCCATGGCCTCGGCCTACAAGGGCGAGGAGCATATCGCCGCCACCTGGGTCGGGGACGGCAGCACCGCGGAAGCCGATGTGCACAACGCCATGCTGTTCGCCGCGACCTACCGGGCGCCGGTCATTCTCAATATCGTCAACAACCAGTGGGCCATCTCGACCCCGCAGTCCTTCGCCGCCGGCGGCACTACTTTCGCTGCCCGGGCGCTGGGCTACAACATTCCCGGTATCCGCGTGGACGGCAATGATTTCCTGGCGGTGCATGCGGTCACCGACTGGGCGGCCCAGCGTGCGCGCCGCGGACTCGGGCCCACGGTGATCGAGCTGGTGACCTACCGGGTCGCCGGTCACTCCACCAGCGACAACCCGGACGCCTATCGGGCCAGCAACGAAAGCGAGTCCTGGCCCCTGGGCGACCCGGTGACGCGGCTCAAGGAGCACCTGATTGGCCGTGACCTCTGGAGCGAGCCACAGCAGCAGGCGCTGGAAACCGAACTGAAGGAAGCGATTACCCGCGACTGGAAAGAAGCGCTGTCCTACGGGTCCCTGGAAGAGGGCCCGCACTGGCCGGTGACAACGATGTTCGACGATGTGTTCCAGCACCTGCCCGCGCATCTGCTGCGCCAGCGCCAGCAACTGGAGGAAGAGTAATGAGCCGCAGTGCCGCCAGCAACGCTCCGGAAACGGAGCAGCCCGCCGCCGACCGGGAGACCATGAGCATGGTCCAGGCGATCAACTCGGCGCTGCACTGCACGATGGCGGCGGACCCCGCGGTACTGGTGATGGGGGAGGACGTGGGCTTTTTCGGCGGTGTATTTCGCTGTACCGAGGGTCTGTACGAGAAGTATGGCGCGCACCGTGCGCTGGACACGCCGATCGCCGAAGGCGGAATCGTGGCCGCCGCCATCGGCATGGGCGTGAATGGCCTGCGCCCGGTCGTGGAAATGCAGTTTGCCGACTATATCTACCCGGCCATCGACCAGATCATCAGCGAACTGGCGCGGCTGCGCCATCGCAGCGGCGGCGAGTTTTTCGCTCCGGTCACCATCCGCGCGCCCTGCGGCGGCGGCATTCGCGGTGGCCAGACCCACTCCCAGAGCCCGGAGGGCATCTTCACCCACGTCTGCGGCCTGAAAACCGTGATTCCCTCCAATCCCTACGACGCCAAGGGCCTGTTGATCAGCGCCATCGAGGACGACGACCCGGTCATGTTCTTCGAACCCAAGCGCATCTACAACGGTCCCTTCCACGGCCACGACGACAGTGGCGGCGGCAGCGGCAGCTGGAACGACCACCCGCTGGGCCAGGTGCCCAGCGGTCACTACCGCATTCCGCTGGGCAAGGCGGCGACCATCCGCAGCGGGCGCCAGGTCACCGTGCTGGCCTACGGCACCATGGTGCACGTGGCCGCGGAAGCGATCCGCGCCAGCGGCATCGACGCGGAACTGCTGGACCTGCGCAGCCTGCTGCCGCTGGATATCGAGGCGGTGGCGGCATCGGTACAGAAAACCGGCCGCTGCGTGGTCATCCACGAGGCCACCCGCACCAGCGGCTACGGCGCGGAGCTGGTGGCCGAAGTCCAGGAGACCTGCTTCTGGCACCTGCGCGCCCCCATCGAACGGGTGACCGGATGGGATACGCCCTATCCGCACGCCTTCGAATGGGAGTACTTCCCCAGCCAGCGGCGCATTGTCGATGCCCTGCAGCGCACCCTGGCATACCACTGAGACGGCCGGCGACCGATTATGGGTACATTCAGTTTCAAGCTCCCGGACCTCGGCGAAGGCATCGTCGAATCGGAGATCAGCAAATGGCATGTCGCGGTCGGTGACACGGTCAGCGAAGACCAGCACATCGCCGATGTCATGACCGACAAGGCCGTGGTGGAGGTTACCGCCCCGGTGGACGGCGTGGTGACGGTGCTGGCCTGTGCCGCCGGCGAGATCCTGGCGGTGGGCCGGGAACTGATCCGCTTCGAGGTGGAGGGCGCTGGCAATGCGCCCGCGGGGCAGCCCGCAGTAGAGCCGGCGCCAGCGTCGCCGCCGTCGGCACGGGATTCGGCTGAGACAGCGGCAGCAGACAGGAATGATGGGCGCGATCATCGCGAGCAACGGGTCGCGGAGACGGAGACCGGTACAGGTACAGGTACGGGTACGGGTACGGATACTGGTACTAGTACAGGTACGGACGACAGTGTCGCTTCGGCGCAGTCTGCCAGCGGCCCGCCGCGAATGGACACGATCACCCCCGCCCTGCCCCACCGCACTGTGCTGACCTCACCCTCGGTGCGACAGCGGGCACGGGAACAGGGTATCGACCTCAGCCTGGTACCGGGCAGTGGCCGCGACGGCAGAATCGACAACCGCGACCTGGACGCCTTTCTTGAGGCCATGGGACGGCTGGGCGCCACGGGCCAGCGACAGCCGCGCAGCGGCAGCAGGGAGACGCCGATCACCGGCCTGCGCCGGGTCATTGCCCGCAAGATGGCAGCGGCGAAGCGAACGATTCCGCACTACTCCTACATCGAAGAGATAGACCTCACCCAGCTGGAAGAGCTGCGCGCACAGCTCAACGAGACCCGCGGCAGCGAGCAACCGAAACTGACCCTGCTGCCTTTCATCATGCTGGCCCTGGTGCGGGTGCTGCCGCGTTTCCCGCAGTGCAATGCGCAGTTCAATTCCGAGACCGAGGTACTGACCGAGCACGAGGCCATCCACATCGGCATTGCCACCATGACCAAAAACGGACTGCTGGTACCGGTGGTACGCCACGTCGAGGCACTGGACCTGTGGCAGGCGGCGGGGGAACTGGCGCGCCAGACAGCGGCGGCCCGCGAGCAGCGCAGCGCGGCTGCGGACCTGCAGGGCTCCACCATCACCCTCACCAGCCTGGGGGCGATCGGCGGAATTGCCACCACCCCGGTCATCAACGCCCCGGAAACCACCATCATCGGCATCAATAAATTGCAGCAGCGGCCGATGGTCCGCCAGGGGAATATCGAAGTGCGCAACATGATGAATCTCTCGGCCTCCTTCGATCACCGGGTTGTCGACGGCTACGATGGCGCGCAACTGATACAGGCCCTGAAACAGCTGCTGGAGCAGCCGGGAGCTATTTTTGTACCCGAGTAGTCCGACATGAAATTATCTGCATTTGGCGACAAGTTTGCCGGCCGGTCCGGGATCGTCGAGTTGATGAGTGACCTGGGCAACGCCCTCAATGAAAACCCCGAGATGATCTTCATGGGCGGCGGCAATCCGGGCCGCCTGGCCGCGGTAGAGGGGATATTCCAGCAACGCCTGGAGGCCCTGATGCGGGACCCCGCCGGACGGCACAGCCTGTTCGGGATCTACCAGTCGCCCCAGGGCGACCTGGAGTTCCGGCAGCAGCTGGCGGCCTTCCTGCGCGCGCAGTTCGGCTGGGAACTCAGCGCAGCCAATGTCGCTGTTGCCAATGGCAGCCAGTCGGCGTTCTTTATCCTGTTCAACATGCTGGCCGGCGCCATGAGCGATGGCAGCCGGCGCGCCATTCACCTGCCGCTGGCGCCCGAGTACCTGGGCTATGCCGATGCCGGCCTCAGTGAACCGTTCTTTACCGCGACCCGGCCGGGTATAGAACTGCTGGAGGGTCGGCAATTCAAGTACCACGTGGACTTTTCCTCGCTGCGCCTGGACCAGCACACCGCGGCAATGTGCGTATCCCGGCCCACCAACCCCACCGGCAACGTCCTCACCGATGACGAGGTAGCCCACCTCGACGCGATTGCCCGCGAGCGGGATATCCCGCTGATTATCGACGGCGCCTACGGCCTGCCCTTCCCCAATATCAGTTTTGTTGCCGCCACGCCGCACTGGAACGACAACACCATCCTCGTACTGAGTCTGTCCAAACTGGGCCTGCCCGGGGTGCGCACCGGCATCATCGTGGCCCGCGAGGACATTATCGAGGCCTATACCAACGCCAACACCATCGTCAATCTGGCCTGCGGCACCCTGGGGCCGGCAATCGCGAAAGCGCTGTTTCACAGTGGCGAAATCCTGTCCCTGACCCGGGACCATGTCACCCCCTTCTACCGCGAGCGCTCACAGCAAACGCTGCAGTGGTTCCGCGAGGCGCTGGGCGATCTGCCCTGGCGCTGCCACAAACCCGAGGGTGCGATCTTCCTGTGGCTGTGGTTCGAAGGACTGCCGATCACCAGCCAGGAACTCTACCAGCGGCTGAAACGGCGCGGGGTGCTGATTGTCCCGGGCCACAACTTTTTCGTCGGTCTCGCGGATGACTGGCCCCACAAGCAGGAGTGCATCCGGGTCTCCTACGCCCAGGATGCCGCCGTGGTGAAGCAGGGTGTACAGCTGATCGCGGAAGAGGTCAGGCTCGCCTACGAGGGTCGCTGAGCGCCAGATCGCCGGCGAGGCCGCTGTTCACTGGCGCGCGTCACTCAGCGCCTGGGACAACAGCCGTTTTGCGGTACTAAATCGGCGCGGCCTCCACGGAAACTCAATGGCTCTCGGGCGTCTCAGACGCTGTTTTGAAGGCAGCGAACTGATCTGCAACACCTTCCTCACGATGCCAGCGTTGCAGGTCTTTCCAATCCACCGCGTGGCGCCTGGCAACCGCCACTGCCTGTTCAAAGTTCTGTGCATCCCTCCAATGGTAATAGCCGGCGAGCCGGTCCTTGATGCAATCTGTCGGGCTTAGTAACCGCACCACCCCCATGTCGGTGGCACGCTTGTCTATATGCTCCTCCCGCACCTGCTCGTCGCCCACCATAAGTGGACCCGACGGGAACTCAATGACCAGATCTGTGCCAGGGTGCTCAAAGTATCTGCCATTCGCTGTCCGAGCAGTAAAACCAATGGTACGCAAAGCTTTCCCTATCTCCCGATTGCTGTGTAGTCCCAGCGCGATAAAGTCCAGGTCCAGAGACATGTAGGCATTGTGCGTCCAGACCGACACGCACGAACCGCCAGTTAGCACAACATTGATGCCGTGCTGATCCAATGTTGTACACACCAACGCAGCCAGGTCCTCCAAGCCCAGGCCAGCGACCTTCACAATGGCTTGCCTTTGCGGCGCGGTCGGCGACGGTTCTTCGTCAACTTTTCCTGCAGGCTTTCGGGGTAGCGTGCCAGGGCGTCAAGAAACAGCGACTTGACCTGCTCGCGGAATGGAAAGCGCGGATTGAACTCATATACCCGGGTGCGGCCGATTTCGCCTGAAACCAACAGGCCATCCCGCTCCATCCGGTCCAGCACGCGCTGCACCTGGCTAGGCGCCACGCCAAAAATCTGCGCGATCTCTCGTGCATAGCCCTTGTCGCGTGCGGCCAGGAACAGTAACACCCGCTCAGCGTTGGTCGAACCCACTAGTGATTCGAGCATGATAGCTTCCTCGTCGCAGCCAGAGTAGATAATACATTAGATGTATCATATGGTACACCTCGTGTATTTTAAAGGCTTACGGCAGCAAGTTTTGCGCTAGCCGGATTTGACCACGCAAAGCAATTTGTGCGGTCGACTGGTCAGTTCGATCACGGCGATGGGCGACACAGGGACGCTGGTGCAGGTCACACTTCCTCAATGCCTACCGCTAGCTGCCGATATTCCACCGGCAGCGGCACCATCCAGCCAAAGGGGTCTGCCGCCCTGCCCTCCTGGAGATCCAGCAGCGCTTGACGCAGCGACGCGGTGACTTCGCCCTCCACCTGCGGCAACGCATAACGGGTACCGTCCGCCTCCCCCAGCTCACGAACCGGGGCCACTATCGCCGCAGTACCACAGGCAAAACACTCGCTGCAGCGCCCCGCTTCGATCCAGCCCAGCAGCTCGTCAATGGCAATTGATGTTTCCTCAACGACCAGCCCCTGGGCACGGGCCAGCTGGATCACCGAATCGCGGGTGATCCCCGCGAGGATGGAGTCAGTGAGGAGAGGAGTGAGCAGCCGGCCATCGACCACTGCAAAAAAGTTCATGCCGCTGAGTTCCTCGATATTGCGGCGTTGACGCGGATCCAGCCACAGGGTGAGATCGTAGCCGAGTTCAGCGCAGCGGGCCGCGGACTGCAGGGCGCAGGCATAATTGCCGCCCACCTTGGCGGCGCCGATGCCGCCACCGGCAACCCGGGATTCGGCGCGCTCGATCAGCAGGCTCATGCTGCCGGCGTGGTAGGCCTGGGAGGGGCTCGCGATCACCATGAAGCTGACCTCCCGGGACGCAGCCATGCCGAGGTTGCTCTCGGTACCGAACAGGAAGGGGCGCAGATACAGGGACTGGCCGCTGGCACGGGGAATAAAGGCCTCGTTGAGTGCGGTGACACCGAACACACCGTCCAGGAACAGGGACTCCGGCAGCGGCGGCAGACACAGCCGGGCGACGGAAGCATTCAGGCGCCGCCAGTTCATCGCCGGGCGAAACAGGGCCGTGGGCTGGTCGCCGACGCGGTAGGCCTTTTGGCCCTCGAACGCCTCCTGGGCGTAGTGCAGCACCTTGGCTCCGGGGTCAATGCTGATCGGGCCGTAGGGCTGGAACTGGCCGGGCTGCCAGCTGCCGTCGCGGTAGTCGGCACTGAACATGGCAGGTGCGAACGCCGAACCAAAGCCCAGGATGTCGGGCAGGCTGAAGGCGGCGATGGCTTCCGCAAGGTTCTCGTGCAGGGAAAAGCGCTGGGCTGGGTTATTCTCGATTGCAGGTGTCTGGCGCATGTCTGGCTCCTTGTCTTATGCGGTCAACAATAACCGGGGGCTGCCGGAAAAGCTTGCCGCAATGAGCCGGAATTGACTCGCCCCGCGCATTGGTTATGCGCAAATCCCTATAGTGTACGCCAAGACTATGCGGCGCGGGCAGCCGGATCAAACAGCAGGCGTTTGACGGCCAGCGTCGGCGTATTCCAGACCCCGGCGGCGACAGTCTTCGCGACCAGCTCCTTGCGCCGCTACCGTCGCGAAGGACCTACTGCAAACCATACAGCGCGGTCGCGTTGGCGCCCATGTTGGCCAGCAGTCCCCACGCACGGATGCGTATGGCGCCCAGGGGTCGGTCAATCCAGTCCATAGTGTAGTCTCCACAAGCGGTGCGACGAGTACGCACGACTCGCCTAGCTTAGAAAGTTTCAGGAACGACGTCAGCATCCAGGCTATTGCCACTGGTTGAGACTGTTAGGAGATTGTGGGAAGCCGCTTTCTGACACAAATACCGCACCAATATCAGAACAGGCCCGGTTCCTGAAATAAGGGTTGATTCCGGTGGCAGACCTGACATAAAATTTCACCAATATCAAATTATCAATAGTTTCTGACATATGGAACTTGCGAACTTCAGCGCCGGCCGTTACGAACAACGCTACGAGTACAAGGCCTTCCTGCCCGAGCCGGTTTGCCACGAATGGATAGTTGCCGACCCTGAGCTGATGGATTTGCTGGGGCGGGCAGACCGTGCCCTGGGGGAGTTAAATGCCTTCAGCCAGTTGATTCCCGACATCGACTTTTTTATCCGCATGTATGTCGCCAAGGAGGCAACCCAGTCCAGCCGCATCGAGGGCACCCAGACCAATATCGAAGACGCCTTCAAGGATGCCGATGACCTGAAGCCTGAGGAGCGGGACGACTGGTCAGAGGTGCAGAATTACATCAGGGCGATCAAGTTCGCCATCGAGTCACTGGAAACCTTGCCGTTGTCCGTACGGTTGCTGAAGCAGACCCATGCGGTTTTGATGGAGCGCGTGCGTGGCGAGCACAAGCTCCCGGGTGAATTCCGCACCAGCCAGAACTGGATCGGTGTGAGTCTGGAACATGCTGCTTTTGTACCGCCGCATCATGAACATGTACCTGCATTGATGGGTGACCTGGAGAAATTCCTGCACACCCGGCATTTTGTACATCCGCTGGTGCGTATTGCCGTTGCCCACTATCAGTTTGAGACCATCCACCCTTTTCTCGACGGTAATGGGCGTTTGGGACGGCTGATGATATCGCTCTATCTCGCGTCTGAGGAGCTGCTGCACAAGCCTGCCCTCTACCTGTCGGACTACTTCGAGCGCAACAAAACGGCCTATGTGGACCATCTGATGGCCGTTCGTCAGGGCAACCACCTGCGTGAGTGGCTGGTCTTTTTCCTTTATGGCGTGGAGGAAACTGCCCGCGCCTCAGCGCGTGTATTTCGCGCCATCATAGACTTGAAGCAACGCATCGAACGGGATGTGTTGCCGCGCTTCAGCGCCCGTCGCCAGGACAATGCTCACGATCTGATGCGCCATCTCTATGGTCAGCCGGTAATGGATATCAAATGGGCAAGAAACGTGATTGGCACCTCAACCAACACGGCGGCCGCCTTGATTGCTGACCTGGTCGATCAGGGAGTGCTGGTGGAGAGTACCGGACAGCGTCGGAACCGGCTGTTTGTCTTCGAAGAGTATTTGTCATTATTCAGGCCGCAGTCATAACAAAAATCGTGCCCCCGACCTTGCGCGAAGCTACAGGTGCGCGGGAGAGCGGCCGGCGCGTCCACGCAACACCCTGCCACCCCTCATTTCTCTCCGCGATCATCCGCAAACAGGCTCTTCAATTCTGCGGCGGCATCGGCCGCCACCAGGAAAACAAACAATTCCAGTAGAAAGCTCATCCCCGTAACCCTTGCCTGCTGGTTACTTCTGCAACAAATCTCTGGAAGTCAGACAAGAACTTGCTACAGATGGCAAAAACGATCTCCCAGTTAATCGCTTCGTAGTTGTGGACTGCAACGTTCCTGAAGCCAACCGCCTTTGCTCGATGATCAGTTGATCCACGCGGCTCTTCTCTCGGCCAGAATCCGCCGCTGCAACGGCAGGAAATCGGCCGCATCCAGAAGGTGGCGGGTCCTGGGGCATGGTATTGCCGTCCGTATCCGAGCCCACGTGCAGGAAACCTTTGGGGACTGGCCGCAGGCCGCGGGCACGCTGATCTCGAAGGACACTTCGCCGGTGAAGCTGGCGCGCAGGATGCGCACCGGCACACCGCAGTGGCTGCCGCTGCGGAACTACATATGCGGAAATGCGTCGCGATCCAGGTCGATATCGCCGGGCAGCTGCGCCAGCACCGCGCGGGCCCGGGGACCGCTGGGCATGAACGTGGCCCATCGTCGACCACGTTACCCTGCTCTTTCAGCAGCATGCCGTAGAGCGGGCCGAAGGGCTGGAACTGGCCGGGCTGCCAGCTGCCGTCAGTTGAAGTAGTTGAAGCCCCAGAGGTTCCAGTAATAGTAGAACCAGATCAGGAACAGGCCGGCCAGGGTCACCGTGCCAAAGCGGATCCGGGACCAGACACTGCCCTCGCCGTGGCGCCAGACTTGCACGCTCAGATACAGGTGCCAGAGACCAGCGACCGTCGCCAGCAGCGGAAAGACCAGCGCCACCTTCAAGAGTGTGGGGAGCTCCCTGAGCAGGGCCTGCAGGCCCGCGCTGACCGCGACACCGGCCAGAATGAAAAACAGCAGGTTGCTGGCGGCCACCGCGAACGACACGCGCCAGCGGGTCCTGGCTGCAGCGACGGATTCGCGGTAGCGCGACCACTGGTAGGCCAGCCGCAGGCAGACGCCGACACACACCAACAGCGCCAGCCCCAGCAGCGGGAACACCACGCCCTTGCTTTCATACCAGGGCGCGCGGTACATCTGCATCACGCCCAGCCCATCAATGACAAAGCCCACGACAGCGCCGTCCTCGTCCTGTTGAAAGGCGATACGACCACTGTCATCCACCTCCCGGAACAGATTGGGCTCCAGTTCGACGTAGCGCTGGTCATCCACCAGCAGGGTATTGTCATCCAGCGGCGTCACCGTCGTGCCGCCGAGCAAACGCATCAGCGCCTCGACCTTGGTAAAGCTGCCGCGATAGCTGTTGTAGGTGCCGGCGTACTGGTGGGCCCGCTCGGCAAAATCAGCCGGCGGCTCCACCACCGGCTGGGCCGGGGGAAAGAAATTATCGTAGAAAGCCTCGACAAACCCCTGGTGAGTCGGACCGGCTCCCGGCCCGCTGAATGAGGAAAAAAGCATGAAGTTTTCGCTGCGCGACATGCCGAAGTGGGACACGAACACGGTCGTGCCGCCGTCGTGGCCAAAGATGTCCAGGCCCTCATAGCCATAGGCGTAGTGGATAAAACCCAGGCCCATCCCGTTCACCCGTGGATCGTGACTGAACCCCTCCTCCAGCATTTGCCGCAGGGTCTCGGGGCGCAGAATCCGCCGGCCGTCCCAGGCGCCGTCATTGAGCAACGCGCGAGCGAAGCGCGCCATGTCGGGCGCGGTTACGGCAGCGGCTCCGGCGGGTCCAAAATTGGAGATTATCTCGTAATCCAGCTCGACATAGCGGCCGCCCTCGCGCCCGTAGGCCTTGGCCATCCCGGCTTCAAGTTCCGCCGGCAGGGGTTCCACGAAAGTGGAGCGCTCCATTCCCAGCACGTCGAAAATGTGTTTCTGCACATAGGCATTGAAGTCCAGCCCGGAGACATTGGCGACAATCAGGCCCGCCACCGCAGTCGCCCAGTTCGAGTAGGCGACATGCTCGCCCGGGGGATTGACCCGTTCCGGCTGGTAGCGCTTCATCGACTCCGCCAGCGGGATGATGCGGTCGACATCATTGATGATCAGGTAGCCAAAGGCACCGTCCTCAAAGCCGGCCGTGTGGGTCAGGATATGGCGCAGGGTAACCGGTTGGCCGGGCCAGCTGTCCTCGACCTGGAAGCGCTCCAGATACTGATTGATGTCGACATCCAGGTCCAGCCGGCCCTGTTCCACCTGCTGCATCACCGCCACCCAGGTAAACAGCTTGGAAATGGACCCGGGCCGGAACAGGCTGGTGGCGGCATCGACCGGAATGCGCTGGTCCACATCGATGTAGCCGTAGCCCTTGGCAAACACCAGCTCGCCATCCTTCATCACCGCCACCACGCCCGAAGGGCTGTGATGACGTTCCATTTGCGGCCTCACTGCGCCATCCACGAACGCTTCCACGATCGCCGGATCGGTGACGTCCGGCACTGCCGCCCGCAGCGGGCCGGCGGCCAGCAACACGGTTGCCAGCAAGGCACCGGCTCCGCGGCACAGACCTGCCAATGTTACTTTACACATATGCACTCGTCCTGGTTTTCACGTTGTCGAAATAGAGCGTCACCCCCGGCTAGCCCTGCCAGATCTCGCCCAGCACACGGCGGAAATTGCCACCCAGTACCAGCTCGATGTGCTGGTCGGTATAGCCCCGTCGGATCAATGCTTCCACCAGGTCGAAGCTTCGCCTTGGATGATCGAAATCATCCACATCGAGCTTGTCGCGAAAAGAATAGCTGGCCTTGTAGCCGGCCTTCAGCTTGCTGTAGGCCGGCTCGGGTATGTCATCGTAGCCGTGCATGTCCATGTCAGAGCCCACCCCAACATGCTCGATACCCACCAGCTTGGCGACATAGTCGATATGGTCGACCATATGTTCAATAGTGGTGGGCTCACGGTCGCGAACGAAATTCCTGACCCCGGTTATACCCATTACGCTACCGGCCCGCCCCATTGCCTCAATCGCCGAGTCAGGCTTGCAGCGGACGTGGCCGCCGGCCAGGGCGCGCACGTTGGAGTGGGTGATCAGTACCGGCTTGGCGGAAACCTCAAATGCATCCAGCGTGGTCTGGTCGCCGCAGTGGGATACATCCACCGCCATGCCCAGCGCGTTCATGCGCTCGACAATCTGCACCCCGAAATCGCTGAGACCACCGTCACTGCGATCAGTGGCACCCGTGCCGATCAGGTTGCGGCTATTGTAGGTGAGCTGGCTGACCCTCTGCCCCAGATGGTAGTAGAGGTCGACATCGTCCACCTCCCGAAAATGATCCGAATTCTGGACCCCGACAATGAAGCCCACCCGCCGCCCCTTTTCCAGGGTTTGCAGATCCGCTATCGCGTCGATCCGGCGCAGATGTTGCGGGTGCTCCGCCGCCAAGCCGTTAACGCGGGCTATATACGGTGCCACCTCGTCCGCGGACAGGCCTATCGCCGGGTGCAGCACATCGATACCGGAAGACAGCACGGTCTGCAGGTAGTCTTCGCTTATCGCGAAGCCATCCTGCCGCTTGGGGTGATCCGAGAACAGCGTCTGCATCATCGGCCCGAACGGGAACGGCGTCGACAGCATGTCGAACACTTGCGTGCTGTTCACCAGGTCGATAGCGCGGTTGCTGTAGCGGGTATCGCTGCCGGCAAAAACACGGTGGGCGCCAATACTTAGCATCGGCAGCGCCACTGCGGCTGTCCCTGCGGCACGCAGCAGTGAGCGTCTGCTATAACGTTTTTGCTGTGGCTTCAACATTTCTTGGTCCCCATGGTGTAGGCGGCGCCTGTGGCAGTTGCAACAGGCACTCAATCAGCGGATCGGTACCACCCTGCAGCGGATCCACACAGGGCAGACCGAGCTGCTCGGACAATTCCTCCAGGTAGCCCGCGCGGGCACCAGCGGGTAACAGGGAGGTATTGATGCTGGCACCCACGCAACTGATAGCCGGGTTGGTCAGGGAACCCAGCGCGACCGTGCGCTCGATTACCTGCTCGATAGTGGGTAGTGCAAAGCCCTCCCAGCCACTGATGTAGTTGCGGCCGGCCTCGTGACAGACCACGAAAGCATCAGGCTGTGACCCCAACAACAGGCCCAGGCTCACGGGACTGTAGCCGGGGTGGAAGATGCCGCCCTGTCCCTCGATTACATCCCAGTGGTCCGCGCTGTTGTCCGGGGACAGCAGCTCCGCGGCGCCGGCCAGAAAATCCGATACCACCGCGTCCATGGGCAAACCGCTGCCGGCAATCATGATGCCGGTCTGGCCACTGGCGCGAAAATCAGCGTTCATTCCGCGCCCACGCATGTCCCGCGCCAGCGCCAGAGCCGTGTACTTCTTGCCAACCGCACAATCGGTGCCCACCATCAGCACTCGTCTGCCACTGCGCTTGCGCCCAGTGCCCACCGGCAACTCGGCGGGCGGCACCCGCACGTTCACCAACCGCGCGCCGGACCTGGCGGCGGCCTGCTGCAGCCGTGGAATATCCGTCAGACTGCCGTGCAGGCCGGCGACAATATCCAGCCCCAGCAGCAGCGCCTGTTCCAGTGTATCCAGCCATTCAGCGGAGATACCGCCGCCCACCGACGCGGTACCGATCACCAATGAACCGACGCCGGTGGCAGCCGCCTGCTGCAAGGTCATCTGCGGCAGGCCCAGATCAATACCATCAGCTCTCAGGTTCAATTGTCCCCGACACAGTTCCCGGCGCCATTCCACCAGACCCGCGCCGGTCTTGGCGTAGGTCAGGCGGGTTTCACTGCCCAGAAAAATAAGATAGGGCGGCTTCAGTGCTATCGTGTTCATAACTCTCGTTTCCATTCACATTCAGGTGGTGTTGGCGCGGCAGTTGCCGGCGCCTGCAACAGGGTTCTCATCGCTCCGCCATTTCAGCATGACGCACCCGCCACAACCCGATGGTCAGCAGCGGCACGACCAGCACCGCCATGAACACCAGGGTCAGCGCGCCATAGCCGCGGGCAATCAGGTCGACAATGCCGATCCACTCTCCGGCAAAGATGGCAAACAGCAGAATGAGCAGCGCCACCGCCGGCCGCAGGGCCCGCGGCAGCTGGCGGCCGCGAGCGACAAAGCCGCCATCAATGCGTTCGTTCACCGCGTGCAACAGCGCGGTTCCGGTTTCGATAAAGGTGCCAAAAACAACAATCTGGAAAATCAGCTCCAGCCAGCCAATTCCGAGCTGCGCAATCAGATAGCTGGCGGGGACCGGCTGGTCGCCGATCTCCGGGTAACGGGCCATCATCGCGACGAAGAACAGCAGTGCGGGGATCACGGCGATAGCCCCGGCCAACAATCCCGCGCCCACTGTCTGGCGCCGGGTGCGAAGCCCCGCGACAGCGAACAACACCGCGGGCAGGATCGCCAGGTTGTAGCCCGAGTACAGGACCCCGCTGGAGACCCAGCCGGCAGCCTCGGGCGCGTCCCTGAAACTGCTCGCGATATCCCCGCCAAACAGTTGAAATGCGAGCACGAACAGAGTGGCGTAGACCAGATACAACAATAGCGACCAGCCAGCCAGTACCCGCTTGATGGTCTCCGAGCCGCTGAAAGTCAGCACGGCAATCACCAGCATCAGGCCGCTGGTTCCCCACAGTGAGGGCAGGCCGAAGCCGCTGGCCAGGGTGCCGGCGGCGGAACCGATTACCGACAGTATCAACACCAACAGGATCAGAAAGGCAATTTCGTAGACTACCCAGCCGGGGCCCAGTAATTCGCGACAGAAGCGCTTGTAGTCGTAGGCACCGGTGACCCGGGCAAATTCGAACCCGGCCGCCAGCACCACACCGAATATCAGCCCGGCGACCAGCAGGCCCAGTACCCCCCCGAGCGGACCGCTGGCGAAGAAGAATTCAATCAGCTCACGACCGGTGGCATAGCCACCGCCAATCAACACCGACTGGAATACGAATCCCGGCAGCAGGTAGTTGCGGAAAAAATTCATGACCCGGAGGCCTCGCCCAAAGCCCTATTACCGTTCAGGGTCGACATGCCACGTTCAACGCAGTTCATTGCGCACCGGCCGACCGGGCATTACCTCGCTATCAAGCTCCCCCTCCGCTACCAGAACAACGCCGTTGACCAACACATAGTCGATGCCGCTGGAGGGCCGGGCAGGCGAAGCATAGGTGGCGTTATCGGTAATCCGGGCCAGATCAAACACCACGATATCAGCGTCCGCCCCCGGCTGGATGCGGCCCTTCTGGCGCAGCTGCGGCGCCGAATCCTGCAGGATGGCCGCGGGGCCGAAGCTGATCCGCTCGATCGCTTCAAGCAGGCTCAGTGATCGTTGTTCGCGCAGGTACTGGCGCAGAAAGCGGGCAAAAGTGCCGGCGGAGCGGGGGTGGCTCCAGGCTCCCTCCGGCAGCGGCCAGGTTGCCGCCGGCAGCGGCTCGCCTGCCACCATCCAGTCACCCCCGTCGGAAGCGATTACTCCCCCGGGGAACAGCACCGCCCGATCCAGCAATTGCTGATCTCGCGGATTGGCCGTGTCCAGGAAATGCAGTACGGTCTGGGTTCCGGGTGCCTCGCGCTGCAGACGCGCCAGCTCGTCTTCGCTGAGCCGCTCGCCATCGACATCAAAACTTCCGGCGGTGACACCGCCGATCCGTTCGCGCCAGTCGGGACCCCGGAACATGGCAGCGCCGATCCCGGTGGACCCGGCGCCATAGGGATAGGCCTCGGTGGTGACGCGAACGCCGCGCTCCCTGGCGCCGGCGATCATCGAAGAGATAATCCCGATATCGCGCAGACTGATGGAATTCAGATGCACAATATGGGCGTGGACACCGGTACCCGCGGCGGCGGCGATGATCTCCTCCATGCCCTCAAAGGAGCTGTCCGGTTCCAGCATCGACAGGAAGCGGGCATGGGTGAAGGTGGGCACGCCGTTGCGGGCGGCCAGCTCCGTCATCCGGTAGTATTCCTTGCGACCGGTGCCCGGGGCGTAGCCGAGCAGGAAACCGACACCGAGCGCCCCCTGATCCAGGCCCTCCTGCACCAGGGCGGCCATCTGCTCCACCTCAGCCTCAGTGGCCAGCTGGGTTTGCCAGGCGGGATTGGAGAACTGCTGCAGGAACCAGCTGGCGTCAGCTTGCGGCGACTTGTCCAGCAATACGGCAATACGGGCGTTGGCCCAGTTGACCGCAGCGCCGTAATTGATGGGTCGCCCCTGCTCCGCGCGCTGCGCATAGAAATCCTCTACCGGCAGCACGCCGGCTTCCAGTTCCAGCGCGGTAGTGACACCGTCCAGCGCCTGCATGCGGGCCGCGGGCACGCTCTGGCCGTGGGCATGTAAATCGATAAATCCGGGACTGACCACACGTCCGCTGGCGTCAATGACGGTGGTCGCCGTCATCGCCGTCTCTGTGACCGCCACTATCCTGTCACCCCGGATACCGACATTGCGGATTGCGTCCAGGCCGATTTCCGGGTCGATGACCCGGCCCCCGAGAATCGCAATATCATACTGCACAGGCTGTGGCGCAGCCGCGGCGCCAGCGCAAGTCAGCACCAGCATGGCAAGAACGCCAAGGACTATCGTGTTGCTCACTCTGCGGTCCCCTTTTGAATGCTGTAGCAGCGACAGGCCCTCCCGCCGCTTGCGGGTTCGAGCCAGCGCTAGAAGTCTACCCGGGCATTCAACCCTATAGTGCGCGGTCGTGTGAAGCGCCCTCTTGAGGCTACCCCGGTACCCGCGATGATGTTGTCCACCCGTGCCACCAGTTCGCGTTCGTCAAACAGATTGGTTACATACAGGCCGAAAGTGAAGCGGGAGTTAGTGATACTGGCGTCCAGATCGGTGACCAGGCGGCTGTCCACTTTCAGCGGCAGTTGCGCGGTGGAGGCGCTAAAGGCACTGTCGAAGCTGCCGGTATAGCGCAGGCCACCGCCCAGATTGCCCTGCCACTGGTCAAATACCCGAAAGCCGTAGTTCCACTGCAGCGAGGCCGTCCATTCCGGCAGGTCCGGGTACTGCTCGCCAGCCACGCCGCCGAACTGGGGTTCGTCGGAATCCAGCTCACTGCTGGTGTAGCTCATATTGCCCACCAGGGTCCATGCCTCCGTTGGTCGCAGGGTCAGCTCACCCTCGAAGCCGTAGGCACCGAGGCTGTCCTGCGCATTGCCGCTGGTACCGACACCATTGATGACCAGCGCGGACTGGAATTCGGACCAGTCGATCATCCACAGCGCCAGGTCATAACTGAGCTTGTCACGGAGGCTGCTGCCCTTGGCGCCGATCTCATAGCTCCAGACACTGTCCGCATCCACCAGCGGCTCAGCGATGTTCTCGCCAGTGGTGGGGTCCAGGATCGGTAGTACACTTTGCGCCGGCCGATAGCCGCTGGCGACACGGCTGTACAGCGAGAGCCTATCGCTGGGACGGTAGCGAGCGGCGAACAGGTAGGTGTCCACCGTGTCCTCGATCTCCGGCGTGACCAGGTCTGCCGTGCCCAGCAGCAGGCCACTGGTGGTGTAGGCCAACTCGATACGGTTGCGGCTGACACGCGCGCCGGCGGTAACATCGAACTTCTCGTTCAGCTCCCAGGTGACGTTGCCGAACCCCGCGTACTCGCGGTACTCGGCTGGAAAGGCAATGGTCAGCAGATCGAAGGCAGGGGTAGCCTGCGCCGACTGGTTGTTGAACGATTCCTCGTCGGCGTAGTACAGACCTGCGATCCACTGCAGTGGCCCGCTGCCGTTGGAGGTTAAACGAAGTTCCTGTACATACTTCTCAGAGCCTGCTTCGAGCACCAGTGCTACATTGGTGGTGGTCCCTGGCTCCCGCCCATCGAACAGATCGACCAGTGGTGCGAAGGAGTTCGTGCCGTCCTGTATCTGGCCGAATTCGTATTCTACGTAGCTACTGCTGGAGGTCAGGGTGGCCCAGCCCAGGTCGTAATTGACACCAGCGGAAAACGTCTCGAAGTCTACCAGTCGTGGGCCCTGCAATTCGGTATTGCTGTACTCGCCCCATACCGCACGGTCGGAAGCTTCCTCCAGCAGCACGTCGCTGTAATAGTCCGCGTCGATGTTCTGTTGCAGGTATTTGAGCCGCACTTCGAGTTTGTCAGTGGGTACGAACAGCAGGTCCGCCGCAAAGCCTTCGGTAATGCCCCCGTCCGCATCTTCGTCTATCACCGCGCCGGTGGCGGGATCGACCTGATCCACATAACCGGCGGTATCCTGATAAAAGCCGGACAGCGTCAGGCCCAGGGTGTTGTCGATGATGGGCAGGCTCACCCGCCCGCTATAGGTATAGCCCAGGTCTCCGGATGCCGTATCCGAGATTTCGGCAGTAACTGTACCGCGCACCTCCTGCAAGGCCGGATCGCGGGAGATGTAGCGCATCATCCCCCCCACCGAGGTGGCACCATACAAGGTGCCCTGGGGACCCTTGATAATCTCTATCCGGTCAATGTCCATCAACAGGGCATCAAAGAATACCGTACCACCGCGGGCAAAGCTGGTGTTGGTGGTCAGCGGGGTGTCGTCCAGGTATATCCCGAACACCGGCGTGTCGGACGATTGCGGTACACCGCGGGCACTGATCGAGCCGCGACCCATACCGCCCTCGCTGTTGAAAATCACACCGGGCGTGTAGTCAATCATGTCTGCCACCTGCTTCAGACCCCGGTATTTCAGCGCGTCCGGCGAAATTACCGATACCGATGCCGGCACATTTTGCAAAGACTCTTCGCGCCGGCCGGCAGTGACAATAATCTCCTCCAGCACAGCGGACTGACCCTCCCCGACGCCCTGAGCCAGCGCCACGCCCGGCAGGCCAGCGCCAAGTACCGCGCCCCAAAGTGAAGTGTTCCAGACCGCCTTTCTGATCATTTACTGCCCCCTGAAAAATTCTCATATGCCGTTATTCTCAACCCACAGCCCGCGGCTGCAGGATCGCTTGATTGTAAATATAGCTGCTTTATTATTTTTTACAACATTTTAGTGCAGCTTTATTTTAATTTAGAACTGCCCAATTCTGTCTTTACATAGAATTTGACTATTCATACAATTGTGCACCGCCCCAGCGATACAGCTGCCCCCTCTCTCTCAGTCAGGCACTCCATGGCATTACAGGACTTCAAGAGCAACGAAGCGGCCCAGGCCTATGAACTGGTCATGGATGCCATCGTCACACAGCAACTCGCTCCCAGCCAGAAAGTGTCCGAGAACGTCTTCAGCGACCTCTTTGGTATCAGCCGCACCCTGTCCCGAAATTTGATCGAACGCTTGATCGCCAAACAATTTCTGGTATCCATGTCCCCCCGGGTTACCCTGGTTGCGCCGCTGACAGCAATGGAAATCAAGCAGAACTTTGCCCTGCGCAAAATCCTGATGCCGCCAATCTGGGCTCTGGCAGCTGTGCGCGTCGATTACGACGAACTGGAAGCTTTGCACGCGGAAATCCGAGCCACGCAACCTCTGGACGACGACAGCGTCGCCCTGCAGATGCTGAAGAAGAACAAGAGTCTGAATTTGCTGGTGTGCGAGCAGGCCGGCTACCCACTGATGCTGGATTGGGCGCGGCAACTGGAGGACACCGCGATGCGAATATACTGGCTCTATCTGAAAGCTCACGATCGCTCCCCCTACTCTGGCGAGCAGCAGGCCCGGATAATCCAGACAATGCGCAGTGACGACGCAGTCAGCATCCGGGAAACCGTCCACGACATCCTCTCGCAGGTCGAAGACAGAATCCTGACCAGCATATTGTCCAGCAAGCAATTTTCCACTCAGGACCTGACTATCTAGGCCCCGACCGCAGACTCGAACAGGGCCGGAGGGGGCCAGTGCCCATCAGCTGCTGCTTTGAATGCCAGGGAGCAATAAAGCAGTCAGTCCAGGGCCAGAGTCATGACCCTGTCAAAGCTGCTTACATCCAGCACAGCCGTTACCTCTGTAACCAGGCCATCTTCCATTGTCAAAAACCAGGCATAACTATTGTGATATTCCTCCCCGGTTATAAGGGTGGCTCGCGCTTCAAACAATGCAACGATGGTGTCATTGTCCTGGAAGATGCCAATCAGTCCGGGCGTCAGAGGCGTTGCCAAACGCTTGTTGAACGGCGCCAGTATTTTCGTTTCCAGGTCGGACCTGCTGTAGGTCCCGGCGGAGGGCGTGGGGCCTAGAATTGTCCATTTCGCATCATCTGCCAAAAGTGAAAATGGACTCCCGGTTCCCTTTTGCCAGGCAACAAATGCTCTCTCGACATTGTGCTTATCAGTACTCTCGGCATAACCGGGCGATGGCGTGCCAAGACAAAGCAGGACAGCCGCGCAGATTGTCACAAGCTGATTCATTACGGGATTACCTCCATTGACGGGCGTCAGACCTGTGATGCCGTTGGCCGGACGATAATTTCGCTGACATCAACATCAGCGGGCTGGTCAAGGGCGTATAGAACGGCATTCGCAATCGCTTCGGGCTTCAAGGCGATAGCGCGGAATGACTCCATACCCGCTCTGGCTGCCTCATCGGTGATGGAATCCGCGAGTTCGGTATCCACAACACCTGGTGAAACAGTTGTGACCCGAAGTGTGTCCGATTCCTGGCGTAGCCCATCAGAGATAGCCCAGACGGCGTACTTGGTTGCGCAATAGACAGCCGCTGACGGTACCACCATATGTGCGCCAATAGAGGCAACAGAAATGATCTGGCCACTTTGACGCGCTTCCATCAAGGGTAAAACGGCTGCGATTCCATACAGAACACCTTTGATATTGACATCAATCATGCGCTCCCACTCATCGACTTTTAGAGCGCCGAGGGATGACAGCGGCATGACCCCCGCATTGCTGACCAGAACGTCAATGTGACCAAACTCTTCAATGGTGGTCTGCACCACTTTCTCAAAGTCACTACGCGACCTGACATCGAGAGTATGCGAGCGGGCCCTGCCGCCCGACTCCGAAATCTCTTGCGCCAGCTGATCAAGGCGGCTTTTACGACGCGCAGCAAGCACCACAATATGGCCTGCTGCAGCGGCCTTGCGCGCGATGGCTGCTCCAATACCGCTACTGGCCCCTGTTATGAAAATGACTTTCGACTCACTGTGCCTCATACATCTACTCCTGCGTTGTCATCACACTTACCACGCACAGAGTAGAAGCTGGCACATTGACTTCGTAGTGCCTTATCTCCACGATTATTGCCTATTTATCCAATTCCTGACATCATCGACATTTAGAGTCCTACGCCCAGGTTGTGATGACAGTGTCTTACGGACAGGAACATATTGATACTCTGATGAGACATGCCACGGGCGATGTTTCGCAGACCCGCATCCCGGGCGTCGTGCTTTACCGCACAACTGAAATCAATATTCGTATGCCCACAATCTACAAACCCTCCTTCTGTGTCCTGATTCAGGGCGCAAAGGAAGTACATTTGAAAGATTCCGTCTTCAGGTACAAGGCAGGTGAGTACCTCATTGCTTCTGTCGATATGCCGGTTATCGGCCGCGTTGTCGAAGCATCACCAGCAACGCCGTATCTATGCCTGCAAGTAGAGCTGGACAAAAAAGTATTGTCGGACATTGTTATCAGCAGGAAAGACATGCCGGAGAACAGTGCTCGCGCTGGTGCACTGGCGGTCTGTTCAGTGGAGGGCGCATTGCACGATTGCATCAGTCGCCTTATCCAGCTGCTGGATTATCCGGAAGATATGGCGATAGTCTCGCCGCTACTGGTTCGGGAGATACATTACCGAATACTCCAAAGTGATGACGCAGGGTTCCTCAGACAGCTCAGTTTCGAAGGCAGTCATATTGCCAAAATAGCGACCGCGATACAGAAGATAAAAGCCGACCTTTTCACCTCCATCAGCATGGAGGATCTCGCCGAACAGGTCGGGATGAGCAGCTCTTCGTTTTATGCGCATTTCAAAGCAATAACGCATTTAAGCCCCTTGCAGTTTCAGAAGAACCTCAGACTAATGGAAGCGAAGCAACTCATGCTCGCTGAAGCGGTAGATGCCACCACTGCCGCTTACCGGGTCGGGTATCAAAGTTCATCCCAGTTCAGTCGCGAGTACTCAAGACTCTTTGGCGACTCCCCCAAGCGAGATATCGCGGCGCTCAGTGGGAGCGCTTGATTCCGTCCGGTCACCTGAAACCGGATTGAGCTTGTAGAGGGCGCCAGCAGGCTGCCGGACCATAGCATTCCCAAGTGCCACCCAATCTGTAACCCCTGACAGCCCGGATCCCAGGGCGGCCCCCTCAAGCTGGCTATTCCACTCCGGCAAATCGGCACGCACCAGGTAGTGGGGGAGGTGGACCGCCGCTAGCGCAGGCGCTGCAAACCCAACCTGCCACTCAATGACGGCGCCAGAGGCCACCCAATTACAGCATCCTTAAATAGTCATACTAATTTATATACCCGCCTTATTACCTTGATAAACTTTATATAGCTGCCATAATAAAGCTGTGTGGCTGCAATTATAGAGCGCACCGGCATCTGGAATAAGCAAACTAACGCGCAATTCATAGCGCTAAGGGGAAGACTATGGTTGGAATCAAAGCTTGGCAAAATCCACTCTTGGGCACTCTGTCAGCCGCCGCCCTGACCGGGCTTGGCCTGCTGTCCGCCACTGCCCAGGCGCAAGTACGCACTCTGGAAGAAGTTGTAGTTACCGCCCAGAAACGCGCGCAAAGTATCCAGGATTTCTCCGGCTCAATCGCTGCGCTCTCCGGTGCGGAGATGGCTGAAACCGGCATGAACAGCTTCGCCGACTACTTTGCGAGTGTGCCCAGTTTGACTATGGTCGAGAAAGGTCCGGGGCTTACCACTCTGGCGATTCGTGGCATCACCACTGGTGGTGTCCGCAATGACGAACCCCAGAACAAGGAGACCGTGGGCGTTTACATTGATGAAACCCCGATCGCAATCAACGGCTTCAATCCAGACCTCGGCTTGTACGACATTGAACGTGTGGAGGTTCTCAGGGGGCCACAGGGCACACTGTACGGCTCCGGCTCACTCGGTGGCACTATTCGCATCATCACCAACAAGCCCAATTTCGACCAGGTCGAAGGGAGCGGTGAAGTCATGGTCTCCCAAACCCACCGTGGCGAGAGCAACAACAACCTGAAGGGGGCGATTAACGTGCCTCTGCTGGTCGATTCGCTGGCGTTGCGCGCCATGGCCTATCGAAACGACCTTGGTGGCTACCTCGACAACGAAGCCACAGGAGAGGACGACGCCAATACCGCACTCACCACAGGCGGCCGCCTGCAATTGGGCGCGCGCCTCGGCGACCGTCTGGACGCCAACCTCACCTACATGCGTCACGAGCTCGAAACAGGGTCGCGCTCGGAGCAACGAGGCGGCTACAGCTTCGCCACACGCGCTTTCGACGGACTTGACGACGAGAACGACATCTTCAACCTGACGTTTAACTATGCTTTCGACAACGCAACCCTGACCTCCGCGACTTCCTACCTGGACAAGCGTCTCATTAACCGGATCTCGCTGGAGTTCGTGCTGGCGGATGCCCTGGGTTATGACTCAGCTTCTCCCCTGGTGGATACCACAGAGGTCGAAGACATCAGTCAGGAATTGCGTCTCGCCTCCGCTGCTGAAGGTCGCTGGACCTGGGTAGTCGGCGCCTTTTACCAGCACCGCGACCGTTACTACGAGCAGAATGGAAGGGTTCCCGGCATCGATGCATTCATTGGCGTCCCCTCGGAAGTGCTCGGCACTCCAGGACCGGACAACATCTTCTATGGAACGCAAATCGTTGAACAGACCCAAGGTGCACTGTTTGGCGAGGTGAGTTTCGATGTCAACAGCAAACTCACAGCGACAGTCGGAATGCGCTATTTCGACTATGACGAAGACTATTCCACCTATTCATCGGGCCTGTTGAATAGCGGCCCCTCGTCCAGCGAAGACAGTCTTAGCGAAGATGGATTCACTCCCAGGTTCAACCTCTCTTATTTCCTGAACGAGAACAGCATGCTTTATGCCGAAGCTGCCAAAGGATTCCGCCTTGGCGGGGTCAACACCACCGTACCACAGGACCTGTGCGCGGCCGATCTTGCAGAACTGGGTCGTACCGACAGCGCAGACACTTTTGACTCGGACTCGGTATGGAATTACGAGGTCGGTAGCAAAAACGAGTTGCTATCGCGGCGACTGACTGTCAACGGCAGTCTCTACTACATCGACTGGGAGGACATGCAGACGACACTAAGCCTGCCAAGCTGCAGCTTCTCCTTCAGGACCAATGCGGCTTCTGCGCGCAGCATCGGAATGGAACTGGAAATGCGCTTTGCCGCAACCGATGCGCTGGAGCTGAGTGGAACCTTGGGCGTCACGGATTCACAACTAAAGGAGGATGTCCCCTTCACTACCTGGCAAAAAGGCGACCATGCTCCGGGAGTGCCTCGCATGCAGTTCAGCGCTGGCCTTCGCTACGCTTTCGATCTCTTTGGCATCCAGGACGCCTTTGTGCGCGCTGACTACAGCTACAGCGGCGAAGCCGACACACAATTTGACAGCAGCGCCCCCGGCAACCGCGAGTACGGCGACTACCATCTGCTCAATTTGCGCATGGGTGCGCGCCTTCCAGACTTCCCTGCGGACATCGCAGTGTTTGTCAGCAATGCTTTGGACAGTGACGGCAAAGTGCAGGCTACCGCGGAAACAACCGCCAGACCGGAGAGCTTTGTAACCCTGCGGCCCCGCACTATTGGCTTTACTTTGAGTACGCGGTTCTAGTCGACTTAGCCCGGGGTGCCTCAGCAGCGATCGACACGAGCTGTTGTGGTTTACCCCGCCAGGCAGATACCCAAGCGCTTCATCCCTGAATTGCGACGCTGACCGCTGGTGCTCAGCGTGTCTCTTCATACGACCTGGCGCAGGTCATCTCAGCTCAGCACGGCGGCCATGCCAATCCCCAGAAACGTTCCTACTGCATAGCCCAGCATACCCACCAGCACGCCGGGCGCAATGAGCGCGTTCCAACCGCGGCTGGCGGCCATCGCGGCGGCGGCTGGGGGCCCGAGAATGCAGGCATTTGAGGCCACCATCACTTCCGCCAGGTCGAGTTTCAGCAGCCAGCCTGCCAGCAGCACTATCGCCAGGTGCACCAGCACTACCAGCAGCACGAACAAGACCAGTGGCAGGGCGCTGCCGAGCACCGTTGCAAGCTCGGCGCTGGCACCGATAATGGCGAAAAACAAATACATGAAGAAGCGCCCGATTTCGAACTCGTGCGCAATATGCCTGACCACCGGGCGAGCGGTATTGGCCACTACCAGGGTCAGCAAGGTCACCATCAGGATGAACAGCGCCTGTTGCCCCAGCCAGGCCGCCAGGGCCATGCTGATGGCGCAGATAACGAAACTCAGGGCGAGGCCATTGACCAGGGGGAGCAGGGTGAAAGGTGAGGCCACCTCGGGCTCTTCGCCGGGGGGCGCTGATTCTGCGGGTAGCGAGTCCCCTGTGGCGGGATCCAGAAAACGTGAGGGTAGCGCCAGGCGTAAAAGACTGGAAAGCGGCAGCAACATTAGCATCAGCAGAAAAAACACCCCGCCCACGGCGTCCGCCGACAAGGCGGAGATATACAAGGAGGAGTCGCGCAAACCGATGGCCTCGGCGGTGGCGACGAAGTTGAGCGATCCGCCGATATAACTGGCGGTAATAGTGCCTGCGAGCGCCGCGGTTTCCGGCCCCAGGTCGACCAACTGCACAGCGACCAGCACTCCCCCAAGGGT
The DNA here is from genome assembly GCA_963974125.1 of uncultured Haliea sp. GTDB lineage: Bacteria > Pseudomonadota > Gammaproteobacteria > Pseudomonadales > Halieaceae > Haliea. The sequence goes on from CAXBCH010000034.1 coordinate 31,121, forward strand.
GGCCAGAGCGGCCAGCCCAAATAGCAGCAGCATGGGGCCTGACTCCCGCAGGATGACGCCCAGGTCCGCCCGCAGTAGTAGCAGCGGGATCGCCAGCGGGACCAGCAGGCCCATAACGGCTCCATACAACGGCGCACTATGGGGAATTACACCGAGGTTGGCTGCCAGCATGGCCAGCACCAGAAGCACCAGCGGTCCGCCAAGGTGCTGGCCCAGCTTGCGAGTTTCAGCCCATAGGCCGAAGGCGACCAGGGTTACGAAAAACGCGGCCAGGGCAAAGGTCTGGTCACCTGCGATCAGTGGCGTCATCCGCTCGGCTTCCGGGTCTGAGGAATTGCTATTCCGGTAGAGCACAACTGGGAACTAGCGGGATTGCTGTACGCACGTAGCGACAACTCATAGTTGGGATTAGCCATTATTTCCATACATTTTCCGCCACGCGCAGGTGATTGCCTCCCAGAATTTTCTTCAAATCAACCTCGGCATAACCCAAGTCGAGCAGCATCTCGGCAATTTCCGGGATCTGTTCTGGCTGCACCATCTCAATACCCTCTCTATAGCGGTCCGGCGGGAAAAGGTTTGGATGCAAACTGAGATAATGTTCCAGTTCCTGCTGGTCAAATATATAGTCCAGTCCGAGCCCCACATGATCCGGGCCAACCAGTTGGACGACATAGTCAATATGACGCACCATGGCGTTGACCAGCCTCTCTTGCCCGGTCAAGAAAGGGCCAACCCCATTGAGCGCAATCACTCCACCGGTCGCGGCACATGCCTTGATTGCATCATCAGGGATGTTGCGCGGATGCTCCCAGACTCCCGACGGGTTGGAATGCGAAAAGATAACAGGGTTGCTGGCCTGCTCCATGATGTCCATTGTTGTCCTGTAACCGGTATGGCTACAACAGGCCACCATGCCCACGCGCTCCATCTCTCTCAATACCCGTTGACCGAATGGAGTCAGCCCCAATTCGTCATCCTGGCAGCCACCGCCCAGGGCATTGTTGAGGTTGTAAGCAAATAGCATCCAGCGCACACCGAGGTCATAATAGAACTCGACCATGCTGATCTGGTCGCCAAGTGAACAACCGCCTTCAATGTCGAACATCACCGCCAGTTTATCTTCACTGCGCGCACGTTCAATGTCGCTTATACGTTCGACCAGAATATACTTGTCACTATGCTGGCGCAGCCAGTGACGGAAATGCGCCAGCATTCTCGGTGTGTTTTCCCAAGGCTCGGCGTCGAAACCAACATTGAGACAGACGACGTCGATGCCGGATGTTTTACAGCGGGAAAGCTGGGGTAGAAAATCTGCATCGTCGGCACGTAAAGGCATGCAGGCGTGATCATCCCACACCAAAGCATCCTGAAAGAGTGCAAGCGTTTTCGCGGCAAAGCGATGATTGTCTAGCCTGATCCTACCCAATGTCTTTTGCCTTATCAGCAACCACGGCAACTATTCCCCAGGGTATGACTGCGCCGGCGCCAGGCGGCCTGGTAGCCGGAGATTGGTTTCAGCCCGATCTTACGCCGGCCGGTACGGCAGCCTGTAGTCAGATTCGGCAGATTACTGTGCAGAAACGGTAGCCGCTGTCATGGGGATGTGGCGGGGTCAGGGGCTCCAGGTACGGCGCCACTCCTGTGGACTGCAGCCGTTGAGGCGACGAAACGCACGAGAAAAGGCGGAGTGATCTTCATAGCCGACGATATCGCCAATCTCGGAAATGGAGTGCCGATTGTCCTTCAATAGCAGGCGTGCCGCTTCGATGCGCTTGTTGATGCAGTACTGGAGGATAGTGGTGCCATTCATAGACTTGAATCCAGCCTTGAGCTGGGTCTCGGAAATTCCCAGCATACGTGCCAGTTGGGGCAGCGATGGCGGGCTGGCGTACTCCAGACTGAGGATGCTGCGGGCCTTGCGGATTTTCTCCGCCCAGGGCAGATCCATATCCAGAGGCCCCCGCTCCACCGAGGCATGGCTGTTCTTCAGGATCTGCAGGCCTATGCACAACAACTCGGCGAACTTGGCGGCCATCCAGGGGCCGACCAGAGAACCGGAAACCGGCAAGTGGAAGCAGGACCAGATGGGCTCGCGGTAAATATCCTCGAGGAAGAAGACTCGTTGCTGGGTTTTTCCATCCGGCCCTGCCAGCAACTCGGCCAGCCAGTCCGGATAGCCCTCCCGTGGCTCACCCATGCGCTCCAGCAGGCTGGACAAGGTCGTGTAGATAGCGACGTGACGGATAGGCACTTCGGTTTCCGGTACCCGGTAAGTGGTCTCCTGCTGCGGGATTGCGGTAACGATGAGCGCCGGGCCCAGGTCGTGCACGTGGCGTCGCTGGCCGAGGAATTCAGATCTGCGCACCATGGACACGAACTGGAAGCTGACCAGATCCGCCATCTGGTTGCGAATGACCATGGCCCTGGTGAGAGTGGAGTTGTTGATCTCGATCATGCTGTCGGCGTCTACACGGTAGCAGAGTGGCTGGCCATTGAAGCAGTCCAGCGCCTCATCCTGGATGAAGCTTCGGTCTGCCGCCGACTCGAAACCGGTCAGCCGGTGGGCCCTGCGAAACAGCCTGCCAAGGGCGGCAGCTGTCAGTCTGTCGAGATCGAGCGGGCGGTCACAGATGATGCCGTACTCATCGCCGTAGTGCATTTGTGTCCCCCTGTGCAGTAGCGCGGTGCAATAGCGACAAGAGTATAAAGAAGCTCGACCGCCGAATCTGCACATAATTGCGGCGGTTTGGCCTAGCTGCTCCCGGGGATAGGCCGCTAGTATCTGTGCTCGGGGCATTCTGCCCGGGGGAGCTGAAACCGATGCACATAATACTGAAACGCCTGGCCGCACTGTCGCTGGCCCTTGTTGCAAGCCTGGCCGCGCATGCCGACGACGGCCGCCTGGATCCAGTAGAACTGGAAGCCTTCATCGATGGCCTCGTGATTCCGCTGATGCGAGCCAATGGCAGCCCCTCCGGGACCGTTGCCATCGCCCACCGTGGCGAGCTGGTTCTGGCGCGCGGCTACGGCCACCAGGACCTGGAACAGCGTTTGCCGGTGCAACCGGAACAGACCCTGTTCCGGCCCGGCTCTGTGTCCAAGCTGTTTACCTGGGTGGCAGTCATGCAACAGGTGGAGCAGGGCCGGCTGGACCTCGATACCGACGTCAATGAGTACCTGACCGGCTTCAGTATCCACGACACCTACCCTGAACCGGTGACCCTGCACCACATCCTCACCCACACCGCCGGCTTTGAAGAGGGCGTGCTGGGCTACCTGATCATTGAGGATCCGGAGCTCGCCATACCACTGGCGGAATCCATGGCGAAGTACCAGCCGGCCCGGGTCAACCCGCCCGGGGTGCAGAGCGCATACTCCAATTACGCGACAGCACTGGCAGGCCTGATCGTCGCCAATGTCTCTGGACTGTCCTTTAACGACTATGTGCAGCGCAATATTTTCGATCCACTGCAGATGCAGGACTCCTCATTCGAGGAACCGCTCCCCGCCAGGCTGGCCGCCAACATGGCGGGCAGCTATAAACTTGAAGCGGGTGGCTACGTCTCTCGCCCCTTTGAAATCGTGGCCAATTTCGGCCCCGCCGGGGGGGCATCGGCAACCGCCACCGACATGCTGCGCTTTGCCGAGGCCATCCGCAATGGTGGCGAACTGGACGGTGCCCGCATTCTGGAGGCCGCCACGGTAGAGCAAATGCTGGGCGATGCCTTCACCCACGACCCCAGGCTGATGGGAATGGGGCTGGGATTCTACGCCACCGAGATTCATGGCCACCGGGTCATGGGTCACGGCGGCGACACGCAGTGGTTCCACTCCATTCTGGGTATAGACCGGGACAATGAACTGACGGTGTTTGCTTCCTTCGGGGCCAGCGGCGGCGGTGCGGTCCGCACAGCCCTGCTGCCCGCCCTCTACGATCGCTTTTATCCGCGCCAGGAGCCGGTCCCGGTGGCACCGGGAGATTTCGTTGAACGCGCCGGCCGCTATGCCGGTACCTATGGCTTCTGGCGCAGCGGCTTCACCAATCTGGAGAAGGCGATGGGCCTCGGTGGGGCCCTGTCGGTGGCACCGGGACCGGACAATACCCTGATTCTGGCTATCGGCGATGGCGCCAAGCAGTATGTGGAGGTGGAGCACAATCTGTTCCGCGAGAAGCACCCGGGGGTGTCCCTGTTGGCCGGCATGGCGCCGCGTCTGGTGGCGTTCCAGGAAGACGCCAGCGGCGATGTGACCGGCCTGGTGCTCGATGGCCTGCCTTTCATGTCCACACGCAAGTTACCGGTCTTTGAGACACCGGGGTTTAATTTCACCTTGCTGGGGCTGTCCGTTCTGGTCTTCATTGCGGTGCTGGCCCGACGTTTCTACCAACGCCGGGAGATCCGCGCCTGGCCCGCTGCCGATCGCAAGCTGTTGCGGGTTGCGGTGGTGACCAGCGGCATGCAGCTGTTAACTCTGGTGTCGGGTGTGGTGTTGGTTTCAGCAGTGCTTGAACAGATGTTCATCGGTATTCCGCTGAGCTTCAAACTGTGGCTCTGGCTGCCGATCCTGACTTCCCTGTGCACGCTCTGGCTGCTGTACGCCACTGTGCGCGCCTGGCAGGGTGGTCTCCTCGGTGGTGTCTTTGCCCGCCTGCGCCTGAGCCTGGTGGCCGCGGCGGCACTGTTCATGGTCTGGTTCTACTACTTCTGGAACATACTCGGCTTCAATTATTTCTGAAGATGCCTGACAGCATGGCAGCTTACCGTTGCCACAAACCCTTTTGCCGCTAGGAGAACCGCGTGCGTGAATTGCAGATATCTGTTGAACCCTGGCCTCTGAAGCAGCCGTTTCAGATTACCGGCTACACCTTTACCGAGGTAGAGCTGGTTCATGTCAGCATCCGTGATGGCGACCAGCTTGGACACGGTGAAGGCACGGGCGTGTACTACCTGCAGGAAACGGGTGCAGGGATGGTGGCGCAAATCGAGTCTGTGCGTGATCCAGTGCACCGGGGCGCAACGCGGGAAGACCTGCTGCGCCTGCTGCCTGCAGGCGGCGCGCGCAACGCGCTGGACTGCGCACTGTGGGACCTGGAATCCAAGCAGGCGTGCCGGCGGGTCTGGTCCCTGCTGGACATGCCGGCAGAGCCGGTGACCACCGTCAATACGGTCGGTATCGCCAGCCCCGCGCAGATGGCTGCCGCCGCCCGCGGGCTGGATACCGACCGGATCAAGGTCAAGTTGAGCGCCGACGCCCCCCTGGAGCGTATCGTCGCCGTGCGCGAAGCGCGGCCCGATGCAGAGATCGTGGTGGACGTCAACGCCGGCTGGACCTTTGCCCAGCTCAAGGAGCTGGCGCCGCGCTTCCGCGATCTCGGCATTGCCATGATCGAGCAGCCCCTGCCCCGCGGCGCTGATGCCGAGCTGGAGGGCTATGAGCCCCCGCTACCGCTTTGTGCCGACGAGTCCTGCCTCGACACCAGCGAATTCGAGCAGGCCGCTCGCCGCTATCAGATGATCAACATCAAGCTGGACAAGACCGGTGGTCTGACCGAGGCCCTCCGTCTGGCGGACCTGGCCCGGCAGCGCGGCATCGAATTGATGGTGGGCAATATGGTCGGCACGTCGCTGGCGATGGCTCCGGGATTCGTGGTGGCGCAACTGTGCCGTTTCGTCGACCTGGATGGCGCCCTGTTCCTGACCCGGGACCGGGATCACGCCATGACCTACAAGGGCGGGGTGGTCATGCCCCCGGAGGTGGCATTGTGGGGATGACATTGCTGTTCAACTCCAGCGCATGGCGCGCGCCGCTGGCGGCCGCCCTGCTGCAGCTGGCAATCCCCGCTGCCGCGGTAACACCGCCTTCGGCGGAGGCAATTGATGCGGCTGTCCAGCGTACCCTGGACAGCTTCGAAGTTCCGGGCATGGCGGTCGCGGTAGTCCACGGGGGCGAGATCCACCACGCCGCCGGGTACGGCATCCGCGACATGCACAGCGAGCTTCCGGTCACCACGGACACGCTGTTCCAGATTGCGTCGGTGTCCAAGGCCTTTACCGCCGCCAGCCTCGCCCGCCTGGTCGCGGAAGGCAAGCTGGGCTGGGACGCCCCGGTCATCGACTACCTGCCGGAATTCCGCATGCACGATCCCTGGGTGACCCGGGAATTCACTGTCCGCGACCTCCTGACCCACCGCAGTGGCCTGCCGCTGGGGGCGGGTGATCTGCTGATCTTCCCCGAGGGCAACGCCACTCGCGACGAGATTATCTACGCCCTCAGGCATCTGCAGCCCAGCAGTAGTTTTCGTTCCCGCTACGACTATGACAACCTGTTGTACATCGTCGCCGGCGAGGTCGTGGCGCGGGTGGCGGGGGTGTCGTTCGAGGAGTTTCTGGAACACCGCCTGTTGCAGCCGCTGGGTATGGAAAGTTGCGCGGCAACGCTGGATCGGGTCGCAGCCGGGGCGGCCCGTGCCACTCCACACCTGCTGCTGGAGGGTGAGCTACAGGTCACCAGTGCGGGCGCGACCGGGGTGATCGCCGCAGCTGGCGGCATCAACTGCAGCGCAACGGAGATGGCGAAGTGGATGCAGATGCTGCTGGCGGGTGGCGCCCTGCCCGATGGCACCGTCCTGCTGCCGCCTGCCCAGGTCGCGGAACTGCTGCGCCCGGTGACCCTGATGTCGTCGCCGGGATACCTGGTCGAGCACGCCGGGGCGCATCTGAGCGCCTATGCACTGGGCTGGAACGTGTCCACCTTTGACGGCGAACTGGTACTGTCACACGGCGGCGGGCTGTGGGGGATGACCACTTTTATTGCGCTGCTACCGGAGCGGGGATTGGCGGTCTTCGCCTCCAACAATCTGATGTCGGCAGCACCCCGGGCCATCGTCAACCATATCCTGGCGGCGTCGATCGCCGGCGCCGATACCGCGCCCGCGGCTGACTGGATCGAAATCATCGCCCAACAGGTGGCACAGCGGGCGACGGATAGCGACGAGGTGGTAGCCGCGGCAGCGGCGGCGCGGGCGGCGGACAGCAGCCCCAGTCTGCCCCTGGCCAGCTATGCGGGAAGCTACCGGGACCCCTGGTATGGTGAAATCACCATCACCCTGAAAGATGACAATACGCTCTGGTTCGACTCCTCCCGCAACGCGCCCTTGAGCGGTCCACTGGAGCACTTCCAGTACGATACCTTTATCGCGCGCTGGTCCGATCGCCAGCTACTGGCAGATGCCTATGTGTCCTTTACCCTGGACCCACAGGGCGGCATCGAACGCATCCGCATGCGGGCGGTGTCACCGGCCACCGACTTCTCCTATGACTTCCACGATCTGGATCTGCGTCCCGTGGAGTAAGCGGGGCCGGGAGCACAGCCCTACGCCCAGCTTCGGCGGGGGGCCACCAAGGCTCAGCAATCCCGGCTTGCCGCTTCGCACCAGCCCCGCAGCCAGACCGCCAGCGAGCGACAGGCCAGTAGCCGGAAGCCGCCGTCGTCGCCAGCGGCCAGCAGTGCCTGTACACCGGCAAAGCGTGTGACCGCGCAGCGGTCGCCGGCAAATTGAGCCGGGTGCAGGTCAAGAGTACAGCCGCGAGCGAGCACATCGCGCACACGCCTGCCGTCCAGGGCCAGTAGTACCTGGCTGTCCGTGACTGGGGTTACCACTGCCCAGAGCCCGGCGCAGGCCTCGCCCAGGCTTGCCAATGCGCTGCTGCCCTCCCCCGCTGGCACCATTAACACCCAGTCCCCCGGGGCCGACCAGTGCCAGCGCCAGGCGCCCTGTGCTCGCAGCTCGCCTGGACCGGGCGGGGTAAACCCCAGGGCCGCCGCCAGCGCGGGCACCAGCTCCGGGTCGCGCTGGAACAGCTGCAGACGGATCAGCTCGCAAGTTGTCTCTTCCCGCAGCCGGAATTCTGTCCGGGCAACGCCTCCGATACCCGCCAGGGGGCTGCGTGTCACCAGAACTTGTGAGGCTGGCGGAGGTGTTGCGGCCGGCTGAGCTGCGGCTTCATCCACCTGCAGGCGCGCCCCCTCCGGGTCATACTGGCAGGGCGCCACCAGCCGCGCCGGTTGGCTCCTGCCCTCGTAGTACACCGAGACTGTCTCACCCAGCCGCGACCGGGCGCCCGCGACGATGCCCAGCGCCACGCTGCGACCGAGCGTCGGGCTGGAACAGGCCGAAGTGACATAGCCTGCGCTCTCCTTGCCATCCCCGGCAAGGACATGGGCACCACTGACCGTGGTCGCATTCTCATCCAGCAATGCTATTCCCGTAAATTGCAGGCGCTCGGGGTCTCGTCCCACCTCCAGCGCCAGGGAGCGACGGCCAATAAAGTCGACCGGCTTTTTCGCCATCGCATCACCCCAGCCAAGGTCCTGGGGCATGGTGTTGCCATCGGTGTCGGACCCCACATGGAGCAAGCCCTTCTCGGTACGTAACACCATCAATGACTCTATGCCGAAGGGGGCAATGCCCTGGGGTTCGCCCGCTGCCAGCAGGGTCTGCCACAGGGACTGGCCGTACCCGGCGGGCACACTGATCTCGAAGGACAGCTCGCCGGTGAAACTTGCTCGCAGAATTCTCGCCGGCACCCCACACAGATTGCCGCTGCGGAACTGCATGTGGCCAAAGGCATCGCGACTGAGGTCGATATCACAGGGCAGTTGCGCCAGCACGGCGCGAGCCCGGGGACCACTCAGCATCAATGTCACCCACTGACCGGTGACATTCGTGACCAGCACTCGCAGCTCCACCCACTCACATTGCAACCACTCCTCCAGGGCCCGGTGCACCGGGCCAACGCCGCCGCTGGTGCTGTGCAGCAGGAAGTGGTCCTCCGCCAGACAGACCACCACGCCGTCGTCCACTACAATGCCCTGCTCGTTCAGCAGTATGCCGTAGCGGGCCGCACCCACCGCCAGGGTGGCGATGTTGTTGATATACACGCGATTGAGAAACTCGCGGGCATCGGGGCCGCGCACTTCCAGCTTGCCCAGAGGGGAATAGTCGAGCAGACCAACAGCATCCCGTACCGCCAACACTTCGCGGGCAATGGCCTGTGCTTCGCTCTCCCCCGTACGTGGGTAGTATTCGGGGCGCTGCCAGCCGCCCATGTCCGCAAACTGTGCACCCAGTGCTGCATGGCAGTTGTGCGCGGGCAGACGCCGGGATGGTTGGTACAGCGCACCCAGCTCGACCCCGGCCCAGGCGCCTATGGTGACGGGATGGTACGGCGGCCGGAAGCGGGTGGTGCCGACCTCGGGAATGCTGCGGTCGGTGGCCAGCGCCAGGATACCCAGGCCGTTGACGTTGCTGGTCTTGCCCTGATCGATGGCCATGCCGGTGGTGGTGTAGCGCTTGACGTGCTCCACCGAGACATAGTTTTCCCGGGCCGCCAGCTGGATGTCCGCGGCGGTGACGTCATACTGGAAGTCCACCCACTGGTAATCGGGTGACACCCCGGGCGTGAGCCACTGGGCCTGTGTGTGCAGGGGTTGGGGGAAGTCGCCACTGGCGCGCCCGATTGCGGTCACCGCCTGGCTCGCTTCGCCGGGTACAAAGCAGCTGTCTTCCTCCCGCCAGCACAACTTGCCGCCGGACTGGGAGTACAGGTGGAGAGTTGGCGTCCAGCCGCCGGACATCGCCAGCAGGTCGCAGTCCAGGGTTTCCCCAGGCCCCCGCAGGCCATCGCCGTCGTCGGCCAGGCGCCGTATCAGCAGCTGCCGCAGCGCTCGCCGGCCGCGGGTGTGGACCACAGTATACCCCAGGCGGTCCATGATTCCCGCCGCCGTCGCACGCCGTAGCAGTTCCGGGCTCACCCGGGAGCGGACATCGACGATGGCCGCTACCGGGCCGCCGTACGCCGCCAGTTCCAGCGCGGTGTGCCAGGCAGAATCGTTATTGGTGAAGAAGATGATGCGCTCGCCCAGAGTCAGTCCGTAACGGTGGCTGTACTCCCTTACCGCGCTGGCGAGCATGATCCCGGGCCTGTCGTTGTGCGGAAACACCAGAGGCCGTTCCAGCGCCCCCGTGGCCAGGATCACTCGCCCGGCGCAAATGCGCCAGAATATTTCCCGCGGCGCCGCACTGTCCGCCTGTGGGCCCCGGTGATTCCCCACCCGCTGCAGAGCGGCGAGCACATTGTGCTCGTAGTATGCGTTGACCGAACTGCGCGGCATCAGCGTGAGGTTCGGACACTGCGCGATCCGCTCCAACATGCTTGCCAGCAGGGCCCGGTCCGCCGGATCCGGGCTCGCCAACAGGGCGCCGCCGGGTTCCTCCTGTTCATCCAGCAACAGCACCCGGCAGGCAGGGTCCTGCGCGGCCGCCAGCGCAGCCTCCAGCCCGGCGCGGCCGGCACCCACGACCACTACTTCCGCGTGCACGGTTTGCTTGAGGTAATACTGCGGATCCGACTGCGTGGGTGCCTTTCCCAGCCCCGCCAGGCGCCGCACCAGGCCCTCCCAGTATTTCCAGTTGGGCCACATGAAGGTCTTGTAGTAGAAGCCCGCTGGCAGCACTTTCTTCAACAGGCCCAGCGCTGCCAGCAGGTCCCAGCCCGGCGACGGCCAGGCGTTCTGGCCTTTCGCTGCCAGGCCCTCATACAGCGGCACCAGGGTGGCGCGCGCGTTGGGCTCGGACCAGGCACCGCTCTCCAGTTGCACCAGCGCATTGGCATCTTCCCTGCCGGCGGCGAATACACCGCGGGGCCGATGCAGCTTGAAGCTGCGCCCGACAATGCTGACCCCATTGGCCAGCAGCGCCGAGGCCAGGGTATCGCCGCTGAAGCCGCGGTAGGTCTCGCCGTCGAACCGGAAGGTCAGCGGCTTCCCGGTATCCACCCGCGCATGGGGCAGGCGCTGGCGACTGCGCTTCACGCCTCACCTCCGGGCACATCCAGCAATTCAGGTTTGGGGGCAGTCATGGGATAGACGGCGAGAATCTCGTGGCTCACGGTGTTCCGCGCCACATTGAACCACTGGCCACAGCCGAAACGGTGCAGCCAGCGCTCATGGTGCAGGCCCTTCGGATTGTCGCGCTGGTAGAGATACGCCGCCCAGTCTTCATCGCTGACGGTGCCGGGATCGGGCCGCGCGATGTGCGACTGGCCACCACAAACAAATTCATCTTCGCTGCGACTGCCGCACCAGGGGCACTCAATACGCATCATCCCGGCTCCCCCTAGTGCGCGACGCCGGCCGCGGCGCCTTCATCGATCAGCCGGCCGCGGGCAAAGCGGTCCAGAGAGAAAGGTTCCACCAGCGGGTGCGGTGCATCGTGAGCAATGGTGTAGGCCAGAGTCTCGCCGCCGGCGGGAATCGCCTTGTAGCCGCCGGTGCCCCAGCCGGTGCTGATGTAGAAACCGGTGACCGGCGTCTTGGACACAATCGGGCTCGCGTCCGGGGCAATGTCGACGATGCCGCCCCACTGCCGCAGCAGCTTCATCCGGCTCAGCATCGGGTACAGCTCCACCGCGGCGTTGAGTACCGCCTCCGTGAACTGCAGGCTGCCGCGCTGACCGTAGGATGGATGGGTATCGGCGCCACCGCCGATCACGATCTCGCCGCGATCCGACTGGGAGATATAGCAGTGCACCATGGGCGACATGACCACGTGGTCCAGGCAGGGCTTCACCGGCTCGCTCACCATCGCCTGCAGGGTCTGGCTGACGATGGGCAGCTTCACTCCCGCCATGGCCGCGACCATCGTACTGTGCCCCGCCACGGCCATCCCCAGCTTGTCGGTGCGAACGGTTCCGAGACTGGTCTTTACTCCGCGCACCCGGCCATCGCTTACATCGATGCCGGTGACTTCACAGTTCTGGATGATATCCACCCCCAGGCTGCTGGCCGCGCGGGCGTAGCCCCAGGCCACCGCGTCGTGGCGGGAAATGCCGCCTCGACGCTGGATAAACCCGCCGTGCACCGGATAGCGAGCACTGGCGCTCATGTTCAGCATCGGCACCATGGCGGCGATCTGCTCCCGGCTCAGCACCTCGGAATCGACACCCTGCACCTGGATCGCGGTTGCCCAGCGGCGGAATATCTCCAGCTCGTGGCGGCTGCAGGCCAGGTTGATGATGCCGATCTGGCTCAGCATGATATTGAAATTGAGCTCGCGCCCCAGGCCTTCATAGGCCTTCAGGGAGTGCTCGTAGAAACGGGTGCTCTCGGGGTAGAAATAGTTGGAGCGACTGACCGCTGTATTGCGGCCGGTGTTGCCACCGCCCAGCCAACCCTTCTCCAGCACCGCGACATTGCGGATACCGTGAACCTTCGCCAGGTAGTACGCCGTCGCCAGACCGTGGCCGCCGCCGCCAATGATCACCACATCGTACCGCGACTTCAACTCCGGGCTGCGCCAGGCCTGCTGCCAGTGGCGATGACCGCCGAGGGCGTGTTTCAAAAGGGAAAAGGCGGAGTAGCGTTCCACAGGGGCGCCTAGAGGATGACCGTGCGCTGGCCATTCAGCTGCACCCGCTCCTCGCAGTGCAGGCGCACGGCGTGGGACAGGGCGGTGGCCTCGGTGTCGTGGCCGAGATGGATCATCTGTTCCACCGACACCTGGTGGTCAATCGCCTTCACTTCCTGCGCGATGATCGGCCCCTCGTCGAGATCCGAGGTGACGTAGTGGGCGGTGGCGCCGATCACCTTCACCCCGCGGTCATAGGCCTGATGATAGGGTTTGGCGCCCTTGAAACCGGGCAGGAAGGAGTGGTGGATGTTGATCGCCCTTCCCTCCAGCTGCCGGCACAGGTCATCGGACAGTATCTGCATGTAGCGCGCCAGTACCAGCAGGTCCACCTGCTGCTCGCGGATCAGCGCCAGGATCTGCGCCTCCTGCTGCGGTTTGGTCTCTGCCGTCACCGGCAGGTAGTGATACGGCAGGCCATACCATTCCACCTGGCTGCGGCAGTCCTCGTGGTTGCTGACCACGCCGACAATTTCCGCCGGCAATGCGCCCGACCGCCACTTGGTCAGCAGCGCCACCAGGCAGTGGTCGTAGCGCGACACCGCCAGCAGCACCCGCGGTAGCTGGTCGGCGGGGCGCAGGCGGTAGCGCATGTTCATTTCGGTCGCGAGCTCGGCAAAACGATCGCTGAACTCTTCAAAGGAGACCGTCATCGCCCGATCGTCAAATACGCAACGCAGATGGAAGGTCGCGGTGACCGGGTCGCTGTAGTTGGAAATCTCGGTGATGAAGGCGCCCACCTGCAGGAACAGCTGCGAGTAATTCGCGACCACGCCGAGGCGGTCGGGGCACTGGAAGGACAGGATGTAGGCGCGAGGCGTGCCGGAGTCTGCTGTGGTCATTGTTGGGCCATGGCTGCGAGGATTACGGCGAGGGTCCTGCCCTGCCGGCGCCAGCAGCGGGTCCGGCAACCGGGCCGCTGGTCTGGCAATGCTGGGGGAATACTAAAGCATGACGCCGGCGCATTACAGCACCGGCGCTATTATCGCTGCAGGCACGGGCTAGAAATTGAAGCCGTTGCCCGTCACCACAGGCACATTGGTCCACAGGTCGTTCGGATCACGGTACCAGCCCGCCGCCGCCAGCGCACCGCCGTCGAGGTTGATGGTGGTGCCCGTCACCCAGGCCGACAGCCCCGAGGCGAGGAACAGGGCACAGCCCGCCGCATCCTCCGGAGTACCGAAGCGCTCCAGCGGTATCCAGCGCCGGGTATGCGCCTGGTGCTCCGGCGCGATCAGCTCGGACGGACGCACCTGGGCGGTCTCGGTGGTCTCCGGGGCAATCGCGTTGACCCGGATCCCGTCCGGCCCCAGTTCCAGCGCGAGGCTGCGGGTGAAGCCGGTGATCGCATGCTTGAAGGCGCAGTAGGTGGTGACCATGGGGATGCCGCGGAAGGCTTCGATGGAGGAGATGCTGATGATGCTGCCGCCCTTGCCACGCGCCTGCAGCAGGGGAATGGCGGCCCGGGTGACGGTGAAGATATGCCGCAGGTTGACCGCGTACAGGCGCTCCAGGTCCTCATCGGTGCAGGCAGCGAAAGGCTTGATGATGCCGAGAAAATCGCCGACGTTGTTGACCAGCACATCGAGGCCGCCAAAGCGGTCCTGCACCTGCTGCATCAGCGCGTTCACCGCAGCGCTGTCGCAGACATCGGTGCAGGACACCAGGGCATCGACCCCCTGCTCCGTCAGCGCAGCCTCCAGTTCCGAGCAGCGCTGTTGATCGATCTCGGCCACTACCAGCGCCGCGCCGCGCGCCGCAAAGGCCTCCGCGATCGCCCTGCCGATGCCGGCGCCGCCGCCGGTGACCAGTACTGTCTTGCCGCTGAAATCCAGGTCCTGCATGGTGTCCTCTCCTGTCGGGAACGTGGGGGAAACCGGTGGTATAACACGGCGTCGGCGGCCATGCATTGCCGCGGCCGTGCCCGTGTGCAGGCGGGGCGCGGGGGTTTGAATTGTCAGGCTCCTGCGGCCGCCGGATTCGGCGCCGTGCTACTTGTAGGTCACCACCAGATAACCCTGCAGCGCCACCCTGCCGGTGGCGCGAATACTGTGTTCGACATCGGCCCGGTAGTGCGCGGAATCACCCGCCGCCAGCTTGCACTCGGTACCCCCGGCGACAATTACCGCCTTGCCCGCGGTGACCGTGAACAGCTCACGGGTGCCACTGAAGTGGGCCGAGCTGTCCAGGCTGGCGCCGGGCTGGATCTGCAATTCGTAGAACTCGACGCTCTTCTCCATGTGCAGCGGTGACAGGGTACGGATCTGGCATTCGCTGTCGGCGCGGAACAGGCTGGCGGGGGCATCACCCCGCACCACCTCGATCAAGCCACTGGCGAGGGGGTCATCCACCAGTTCACCTATACTGAGGCCGAAGGCCTGGGCAATGCGGAAGGTCACCGCCAGGGTCGGGTTGGCCTGGCCGCGCTCGATCTGGCTCAGCATGGAGCGGCTGACACCGGAGGCGGCGGCCAGCTGGTCGAGAGTGAAGCCGTGATGCTGGCGCAGCTCGGTTACCCGTTCACAGAGGACCCGGCTGGCGGGATCAAGGGCGGATTTGGACATGGCAATCTTCCACAATAAAAGAATTTGTTCTTGTATAAGGGATGGTCGCCATCTACTATACCGGAATATTTCCACAATGGTGAACTGGACATGAAAGCACTGGTGAAAAAGGAAGCGGCTCCGGGCCTCTGGCTGGAAGACGTGCCCGAGCCCAGGATCGGCATCAACGACGTGCTGATCAAGGTCAAGCGCACGGCCATCTGTGGCACCGACATGCACATCTACCACTGGGATGCCTGGGCCCGGAAAACCATCCCGGTGCCGATGGTGGTGGGCCACGAATTCGTCGGCGAGATCGTCGAGGTGGGCTCCAACGTGGTGGATTTCCGCCCGGGGCAGATTGTCTCCGGCGAGGGCCACGTGGTCTGCGGCCGCTGCCGCAACTGCATGGCGGGCCGGCGCCACCTCTGCGCCCGCACCAGCGGGGTCGGCGTCGACCGCGCCGGCGCCTTCGCCGAGTACCTAGCCCTGCCCATGTCCAATGTCTGGGAACACTCCCCGGGCATCGACCTCGATGTCGCCGCCCTGTTCGACCCCTTCGGCAATGCGGTCCATACCGCCCTGCAGTATGACCTGCTGGGGGAAGACGTACTGATCACCGGAGCCGGTCCCATCGGCGCCATGGCTGCCGCGGTCTGCCGCCACGCCGGTGCGCGCCACGTGGTGATTACCGATGTCATCGACCAGCGCCTGGAGCTGGCCGCCACCCTGGGGGCAACCCGTACCGTCAATGTGACCCGCGAGAGTATTGCAGACGCACAGAAGTCCCTGGGCATGCACGAGGGCTTCGATGTCGGTCTGGAAATGTCCGGCAACCCGCAGGCCTTCCGCGACCTGCTGGCCAATATGTGCCACGGCGGCAAGGTCGCGATGCTGGGCATTCCCAGCGAAGACACGGCCATCGACTGGAACACCGTGATCTTCAACATGCTGACCCTGAAAGGCATCTACGGCCGCGAGATGTACGAGACCTGGTACAAGATGTCGGTGATGATCGAGTCGGGGCTGGATATCTCACCGGTCATCACGCATCGCCTGAACTATCGGGATTTCCAGCGGGGCTTTGATGTGATGAGTGCGGGGGAAGCCAGCAAGGTCGTGCTGAACTGGGAAGACTGACCCGGAGGTGGGCCCGGACTCAAGAGCCGGGCTTGCCTACTGTCGCCAGCATCGCCAGCGCTTCATCGCACCAGGCCAGGAACTGCTCGCCCTGGCGAATACCCGCCAGCAGCGCCAGGTAGACACCCTTGCGCCGCACCGGCAGGGCTTCAGGTTTTGCGTAGTGGCGACGGCGAATCCGTTCGTACAGGTAGAGGCGCTGCATCATCTTTTCGCGGCGCTGCTCCACCTCCGCGGCCAGATGGGCGGCGTTGTCCTGCCCCAGATTGTAGAGCTTGACGAACAGGTCGTCCTTGCCCTCCTGCACCCGGCTGCCGCCCAGCACCCAGTCCGACAGCGCATCCTGCCCCGCGGCAGTGAGGCCGTAGACGATCTTGTCCGGCTTGCCGGCCTGGGCCACGGTCTCCCGGCGCAACCAGCCCTTGTCCGCCAGCTTGTGCAGTTCCTGGTAGATCTGCTGGTGACTGGCGCGCCAGAACAGGCCCAGCGACACATCGAAGGCTTTCGCCAGCTCGTAGCCGGACATCTCGTCTTCCAGCAGGGCGGTCATGATGGCGTGGGACAGGGCCATGGCGAAGTCAGGCGTACTCGGTAATGGTTTGGCCCAGCTTACTCCCGACGCCTTTTTTATGCAAAAGGTTGCATATATTTTTATTATGCAATAAATTGCATAAATCGATCTCAGCCAACCCCACGGAGACTACTCGCCATGGCACTTCCCGCTTCCCTCCAGGGCCGTCTGCGCCTGCCCGCCGTTGCCGCCCCCATGTTCATCATTTCCAACCCGGACCTGGTCATCGCCCAGTGCAAGGCCGGTATCGTCGGCTCCTTCCCGTCGCTGAATGCCCGGCCGGCGGAGAAGCTGGAAGAATGGCTGCAGCAGATCACCACCGAGCTGGCGGCGTGGGACGCGGCCAATCCCGACACTCCCGCGGCGCCGTTTGCGGTCAACCAGATCGTGCACGGCTCCAATGACCGCCTGCAGCACGACCTGGAACTGTGCGTGAAGTACAAGGTGCCGATCGTGATCACTTCGCTGGGGGCCAAGGAGTTCGTCAACGAGGCGGTGCACTCCTACGGCGGCATCGTGCTGCACGACATCATCAACAACCGCTTTGCCCGCAAGGCGATCGAGAAAGGCGCCGATGGCCTGATCGCGGTAGCCTCAGGTGCCGGCGGCCATGCCGGGCCGATCTCACCCTTTGCCCTGGTGCAGGAAATTCGCGCCTGGTTTGACGGCCCGCTGCTGCTGTCCGGCTCCATCGCCACCGGTGATGCCATCCTCGCTGCCCAGGCGATGGGGGCGGACCTCGGCTATATCGGTTCCGCCTTTATCGCCACAGTGGAGGCCAATGCCGAGCAGGCCTACAAGCAGGCGGTGGTGGACTGCGGTGCCTCGGACATTGTCTACAGCAATCTGTTTACCGGCATCCATGGCAACTACCTGCGGCCCTCCATCGAGGCGGCGGGGCTGGACCCGGATAACCTGCCCGAGAGCGACCCATCCGCGATGAACTTCGGCTCCGGTGGCGGCAGCGATTCCAAGGCCTGGAAGGATATCTGGGGCTGCGGCCAGGGCATCGGCGCGGTGAAGAATATCGTGCCCGCCGCGGAACTGGTGGCGCGACTACAGCGCGAATACGCCGCCGCCCGCGAGCGCCTGCTGGCCAGCTGAGCTGATACCGTGACTCGGGTCAGCCGTGGGCGCTATTCCGGGCGGCATGGACCTGGACCGCGACCCACAGCTTGCGTCAATCGGGCTTGAAGCCCTCGACCGTATCTGCGGAAACCGTATTGGACATCAGCACCAGGGGGCGTTCGTCGCTGACGGCGATATAGGCATGGGGAGTCATGCT
The DNA here is from genome assembly GCA_963974125.1 of uncultured Haliea sp. GTDB lineage: Bacteria > Pseudomonadota > Gammaproteobacteria > Pseudomonadales > Halieaceae > Haliea. Next base: position 49,129 of record CAXBCH010000034.1, read on the forward strand.
GTCGAAGCAGATGCTGTCGCCCGCCTCAAGTCGCACCGGCTTGTAGGTTTCCGTATACAGGTCCATTACCCCATTGAGGACGAGCAGAAACTCCTCCCCCGGATGGCGCGAAAATTCGCCATACTCTTCAACTGAACGGCACTTTACGAGCATCTTCCACCACACATTGCGCTTTTTGACCATGTCATCGCAAAGCGTTTCCAGGTTCCAGCGCGGGTGCTCGAAATGCCGACCTTCCCCATTGCGGGTCATGGCCCTGCGGCCACCCGCTGTCGGATCCTCCACCGGCCCAATCAGATTGGTGATTGGCAGGGACAGGTCCTCGGCGATCTTGAGAACCGTGCTGAAATTGACCGATGTCTTGCCGTTTTCGATCTTTGACAGCGAGGACACATTGATGCCCGTGACCTTGCTCAGATCCGCAAGCGTCATGCCCTGGGACTTGCGAAAATCCCGCAGCCTTTGCCCCAATGTGATATCAGCGTTCGCCACAGTTATATCCACCATTCAATACGACGATTGCCTTATGGTGAACACCCCAACGAGGCAAATCCACAATCACGCCCACACGGGTTCAATCGCCTTTACACACCTGCTGATAAACCAGGACCATTGCGCCACCTGTTCGCCCGTCCCCAGAAGGTCATTGCGTATCTCCAGGATCGCGTGTGGCAACCGGCGTGGCAGGACGTGGTGATCCAGGATCATCGTCTCATGTTCCCGCGCATCGTAGGGTTCATTGAACCCCACCGCGCCATCATACCCGGCCTTGATATGGCCGAACAGCTGCTCGGCGAAGCGACCGTCGCCTTTCCACAGCACCCCGACATGCCAGGGGCGCTCGTGCTCGCCCAGACGGGGCGTGAAACTATGCACGGAAATCACACGGGGCTTCACCCCGGACGAGATGCGGGCATCAAGGTACTGTCGGAGCGTGTCGTGATAGGGGTCGAAGGCAAGCGCCTTGCGCAGGGCCAGTTCTTCACCGGTGAGATTCTGGTTGTCCGGCACATGCACGCCGCCCGATACCGGTGCCGCGAAGTCATGGGCGTCGACCATCCGGTTGCACTCCGCAAACAGGCGCGAATAGCCGGACAGGACCGCGGTCGCAGAGAGCGCATCGGACAGGGAGCGGGTCAGCGCGGCCGCCCCGGGATCCCAACCGATATGATCCTCAATCTCGCTCCGGGTCAGGCCCAAAACGCCCCAGGGTTCGGGGACACAGCAACTGGCGTGTTCGCAGGTCAACACAATCTCGCTGTTGTCCCCGTCTCGCAGAACCTGGACCGCAGCTTTCCTGATCTGCTCCCGCTCTGGATCTGACAGAACAGGCAGCAGCCTCATTCGGCGAGTGTCCGCAGATGATAGGAGCGCGGTACCACCAGTTCTTCCAGCCCCTTGTCACAATAGGACCGGCCGATTCCGGATTTCTTCACGCCGCCCCACGGCAAATACATGTCAGCATGGTCACAACGGTTGAGGTAAAACATCCCGCTTTCAAGCTGGCGACCCAGTTCCAGTCCCCGCTCGGCATCCTGTGTCCAGACTGCGGCCGTCAGGCCGTAATCGCTGTCGTTCATCAGGCGGATGGCCTCCTCATCGCTGTCGACGGCCATGATCGGGATGACGGGACCGAAGGTCTCCTCTTTCATGACCGCCATGCCATGGTCGACATTCACCAGTACTTGCGGCTCCACGTAGGCGCTGCCGGGACCTGCCAGAGCCGAGTTGCCAATGGGCATCAGCTGGCTGGCACCCTTGGCGACCGCCTCCTCAACCAAGCGGTTGACCCGTGCCGCGGCAGCCGCGGAAACCAGGGGCCCCAGGAAAGGCTGGTCGTCAATCGGGTGTCCCAATTCAATGTTCGCGGCAGCATTTGTGAAGCTCTCGACGAAGCGGTCATGGATGTCCCGGTGGACGTAGATCCGCTCGACAGAACAGCAGGATTGTCCGGCGTTGCCGAAGGAGCCCTCCATCAGCTCGGGCATAATCTGCTCGACCGGGGCATCCGGGCGGATGTAGATCGGGTCCTTGCCCCCCAGCTCCAGACCGTAGCGAACAAAGGCGCCGCGGCCGGCGTCGTACACTGCCTGCCCGCCGCGGGTGGAGCCGATAAACTGCACCATATCCACCAGCCCCGAGCCAATAAGTGCTTCGGCGTCGCCATGGGCAATATGCAGCGACTGGAAGACGCCATCGGGCAGGCCCGCGGCGCGCGCCGCTTCGACAAAGACTTCCCCGACCAGGGCTGTTTGCGGGGCATGCTTGAACAGAACCACGTTGCCCATCAACAACGGCGCCGTCACCAGGCTGGAAGCCATGGCCACCGGATAATTCCACGCACTGATGGAGAAGCAGAGCCCCACCGGATCCAGTTCAACCACCCGCCGGACATGCTCTTCCTGACGGATGGCGGCTGGTTGCAGCACCCTGGTGGCGTCATCCACAAGGACATCGCCATTGGCCAGCAGCCGACCCGTCTCGTCCGCCTGCCACAGGGGGCGCCCCATCTGCCAGGTCACCATTTCGGCAAGCGTGTCGCGACGCCTGGCAATCTCCCCGAGGAATGCCTTGACCAGCTTTACCCTGTCATCAAAGCTGGTGCCCCGCCACCCACCCAGGGCCCGGCGAGCCTTTTCGGCTGCCGCCATGACCTCGGAGCGGCTGGAGTAAGACCGCGTTGCGTAAATGCTGCCGTCGACAGGGGAGACAATATCGAAACTCGCCATGAAATACCTTCATACCAATTCAAAGAAACGCTCGAGCTCACGGTCCGTTACCATGGCCGCAAACTGCTCAAGCTGTGTCATGCGTGAACCCGCATAGGCGTCAACGAATGCGGCGCCAAACCACGCGCGCGCCTGTTCGGAGGTGTGGAAGCGCTGAATGGCATCCTTGAAATCCGTTGGGAAACGGAGCGCTTCCGGCGTCTCCAGGTCATAGGCATTGACCACCGTGGGTTCCGTCGGCTCGATTTTCTCGCGAATACCGTGGAGGCCGGCGGCAACGATAGCGGCAATGGACAGATAAGGGTTGGCGTCCGCGCCCGGCGTCCGGCATTCGACCCGGCTTGAAGAAGGGCTGCCCGGAATGGCGCGAATGGCGCAGGTCCTGTTCTCAATACCCCACTCCGCGGAAATGGGGGCAAAGATCCCCGGTACCAGCCGTTTGAAGGAATTGATGTTGGGCGCCAGCATGATCATGAAGTCCCCCATCAAGGCCTGCATCCCGCCGATGAAATATTTGCCTCGTCAGAAAAATTTGTGGGCGGTTTTCGGTACCGGTAGCGCCCCAAG
>CAXBCH010000035.1:0-50875 GCA_963974125.1 uncultured Haliea sp.
AATGGGTGGCAGGCTTCGTCTGGAATCAGTGGCAGGCTTGGTCTGGAATACGCAGGAATGGACGCTCCCTTGTATGAATCCGGTGAGGAGCTGGACTGGTGACATGGAAGTTGGTCTACACCGAGCAAGCCGCGTCACACGACGACGCATCGCGAATTACACATCCTGCGTTCCGGCGGGCTGCTGATTGACGTTCCGGGTATGCCGGAGCTGAGGGTGGCTGAGCTGGATCAGTCAATTGGAGCTGTTTTTGAGGACATTCAACTACGGGCAACGCAGTGCCGGTTTGCTGACTGCAGGCAGGAGCCTGAACCCGGATGCGCGGTGCTTCGAGCATACAGGAAAATGGGATTGATACTCGTAGATTGGAAAATTATAGAAAGCTGATGCGCGAGAATGCGCTGGCTACAGCGACGACCTTGTTTGGCGCGGCTTCGCGTTCTCTACAATGTCACGCGTGTTGGCAGCGTTATGAAATAATAAGCCCCCTGTGAGAGCGCGCCATACTGAACAAAAAAACGTATAGTCAGAGTGAGGCTGGTGGCAGATAAAGGAAATCCTGTGCAGATTGACTTAAAAAACAAGCGTGTACTGGTCACGGGAGGAACACGAGGCATTGGCCGGGGTGCAGTCAAGGCCTTTCTTGATGCCGGCGCGCGTGTCGCCATAAACGGGAGGACGAGCGGATCAACGGCTTCCGCAATTGCAGAGCTGGACGCAGGAAGACGGCTTGTAGCTGCTCCGGGTGATGTGGGCACCGCGTCAGGTTGTGAGGCTGTGGTCAACGCGGCTATAAAAGAACTGGGAGGTCTGGATATACTGGTCAATAGCGCTGGAGTAGCCAGGTCGGGACCGATCGAGGAGTTCGATGAAGCAGCCTGGGATCAAACGCTGAATATTAATCTGAAAGGTACATTTTTCTGCATTCGCTCGGCGATATCCGCTCTTCGCGAAAGTAGAGGCAACATCATTAATCTGGCATCTGACGCCGGCCTGATTGGGGCTCGGGATCTCATCGTCTATTGCGCCTCGAAGGGCGGGGTCGTCAACATGACTCGGGCCATGGCTCTCGAGTTCGCACCCGACGTCAGGGTAAATTGCATTTGTCCCGGCTATGTTGATACCGATATGGTGCGACGGGACGGTATAGAGCGAGCTGGCAACCCTGCTGACATGGAGCAATCGCTTATTGATCTGGCGCCGCTGAAGCGCCTGGCTTCACCTGAAGAGATCGCTTCTGCGATAATTTACCTTGCTTGCGATGATGCTCGCTTTGTCACCGGGGCAGCGTTTCAAATCGATGGTGGCACTACAGCGGGATGATAGAGAAACATCATGCCACCGGCATGGAGCTTCCCGGGTTTTGCTACCATTACCATGGACGGCGCTGGTGCGCATTCGAGGAGCAGGCTGGATGATGAGAAATGTCGTAACGCTGGCGTTGCTGGCCTTCGGCGAAGCCAGGTGTAAATCGTAATGAGGAAGACCGACAAGAAAACGGACAAGATGCTCAGAGAGGCGCTCACAGAGGTCTGTAACGCGGCGCAGGCAGGGTTTGACGGATTTGAATGGCTAACTCACTTTGCAGACTACAATCGTTTTCCGGGCTCACTTGCAGTGGTTTGCGTATATGCGACAAACGCACAACTGGCTGGAACGGACAAAGCCGGTGTATGTTTGCTGATAAAGGAAGGGCTGGAGTCTATTGGCATAAATATCAAGGATATTCACAGGCACGTTGTTTTTGACACGGAAGAAAACTGTAGCAATGAGAATGACGGCAAGTGGCGGCAGCGCTTGCGGTGACCGACGCGCTGATTATTGAGCACGGTCGTTCTACTTGGCCGTAGTCACACCTTTTTCCTGCAATCTTGAATCCGGCGGTTTGAATTCGCTCAATAGACCGGGGTTGTCATCAGTGAGGCCAGTACTCACGAGTGAACGGAAATTTGTATCAGGAGGACAACATAGACCATGGAACCATTGGCGGAGCAGATTGTATGGTGCCCTTACTGCGGCGAAGCGATTGAGGTGCTCATAGATCACCAGGAAGCCGGAGACCAGTACATTGAGGATTGTCAGGTATGCTGCAGGCCGATCATATTTGATGTGGCGGTGGATGCGGCAGGGTTGTTGTCGGTAACGGTGCGTGATGAGAATGAAGCCTGTTAGGCAGCGCTTTATCGATAGCGCGGGGCATAGAGTGAGACAAACGTATGATGTACTACATCGTGAAGGTCGCGGTTACCGCCTGTCTGGTTGTTCTGATCTCGGAAATATCCAAGCGCAGTTCCTTTTTCGGCGCCGTTCTGGCGTCAGTTCCTCTTACCTCCGTATTGGCAATGTTGTGGCTCTACATTGATACGGGAGACGCTAGTAAAATTGGCGATCTCGCCGGCAGTATTTTTTGGCTGGTGCTTCCGTCGCTGGCTTTGTTTGTTTCCTTACCCGTGTTTCTGGCGCAAGGGATCAATTTTTATCTTGGCCTGGGACTGTCGATTGGTATCACAGCACTGTGTTACTGGTTGATGTTGCTGGCTTTGGGCCATTATGGGGTAGAGCTTTGACGGCGAACGACCGCCATTTTTCTACTGGAAGGCAGCCTGTGTCCGTTAGTGCACCGACTGCTGCCGACTTGGCGGTGAGCATTCTCATTGGCCTTGGGGAGCACGGGCTTAAAGGTATGGCTTCGCGACTCCCCTCCTCTCGTGCCTGGCGAGCGCTGCTCTCGCGCATCGGCCCGATCTTCGTTTGCTGAGTGCGACAGACGGCAGTCGGGTTGTCGAAATTGCGCGCGCTTCTCTACTGGACATGATCTTGATGGATATCAATTTGCCCGGCATCAGTGGTATCCAGGCGCTAAAAATCCTGCGCGAAGATGCTGCAACGGCGCACATTCCAGTGGTTGCACGCAGCGGCAATGCGATGCCTAGCGATATCAGGCAATGCCTCGAGTCCGGCTCCTTTCGTTACCTCACCAAGCCGATTAACGTCAATGAATTCATGAGTACGTTGGATGCAACGCTTATATTCGCGGCAGTGGAATCGGTCCGCGCAGATGCTCGCGTATCCCGGAGCGAACCAGTATGACCATTGGTGGCGCATATCCTGATTGTTGACGATCAGGAAGCCAATGTGCAATTGATCGAGCAATTCCTGGGGAGGCCGTTTACACTCACGTGGATTCAACGATGCGTTCTCAGGATGCCTGCGATCTACATCGCAAAAATCACTATGATCTGATTCTGCTCGATCTGCAGATGCCCGACGGAAGAAGAAAAACCTGCGGATGTGGCGACGTGTGATGATAAAGAGCGGGAACAATCGCGTGCAATTGTCTCCACACATCAGTCCTTTCTGGATTACCCTTTCAGCCGTGTTGATGCCGAGGGCTCGCAGCGGGAATACAGAGTGAGTGGAGAGCCCGTGTTCAATCAGTCCTGCCGCTTCATCGTCGATGCATCCATGCCACTGAACTTCGAACACCACTGATAGATCAGAGCCGTACTGACGTTGTGTTCCCGGGATAGATCGGCGACCGGAACTCCAGCTTCGTGCCACTTCAACATTGCGAGTATCTGGCCTTCGGTGAATCGAGACTTCTTCATCTAACGCTCCGTCTGCCCTTGTTGAAATGTCTCTAACCAATAGTTCGATTACTTTCTGGGGGAATTGCAAGTCCAGGGCTAACAGTAGGCGTCGACTGACTGAATCCCGGTGCCAAAGTCTGGGGATGAAAAGCTTACCCCTCTCCGGGAACTGCTCCACGGTTTTCATGTAAACCTTCACCAAAATGTCACAGTAACAGCACGGAAACGTAATGCCTCCAGCATAGAGTGTACGTGCTGGCGGGATTCGCATCCTCCCGTCGTCGACCCAAACGTAATCTGTCGTTCTATCCTTCGGACCGGCAGTGTCGCGGCATACAATTGACAAGGAGGAAGTATCGTGTTCTGCAAAAAACATTCTCGCTCGTACAAACTACTTGATCGGACGCCTCTGTTTCTCGGCATCGCCTGCGCCTGCGCATCAATGACGTCGCTGGGGCAGCCTGAAGACGAGTCAGCCAATGGCAATGGCAATGGCATTGAAGAAGTCATCGTTGAGGGCCGCCGTGTCACCGAACAGCTGTCTCAGACGGCGATTGACTTCACTCGCTTCGGCACACAAGTGCAGCTGATCGATGCCGAGAAAATCGCTACCGGCGGCTTCACAAACTTTGGCGAACTGGCGGCCGGCTTGATCCGCGGTGCCAACATCGGCTATTCACCAGACGAAGGCGAGTTCACGATCCGCATCGACGGCGGTACCGACCGCGATACCCTACTGCTGGTCGACGGCATGCCCACCTTTGACCGCGGCACACCGCTTGAAAGTATCTGGCCCGCTACATCGATTGATCCACGCATGATAGAAAGTGTCGAAGTCTACCGCGGCGGCCAGAGCCTGTATTACGGGGGCAACGGTGGCCTGGGCGTTGTCCGGGTCAACTACAAGCAGCCCTATGCCGGCGAGCCCCTGAAGGGAGAGTTCGGCGTCTATGGCGGCTCCTTCGATACCCGGGAAATGTATGGCAACGTCTCGATGCCCCTCTTTGGTACCGACGACCACTCCATTATGTTTTTCGGTCGTTCCTATGAAACGTCTGCGCATGAACTCTTTGATCGCGAGGCGCACGTCGACAACGTTATCGCCCTGGGCGGGTACCACGAGTTTCCCTATGCCTACAACCTGCTTGGCGCCAAATACCACTGGCAGATTGGACCCGAGACGGAACTGCGGCTGGGAGCGCAATACGCCACCGTGGACTTTCGCGACTCGTTTCCAAACATCACGGTTTACCAGCCAAACTACACCGAATTCCCAATGTACAACATGTCGTTCAAGACGCGCTTCCGCGAGAACACCACGATAGATGTTGAAGGCTATTATGTTGCACCTAAAATCTATAATACCGAGCTGGACGCGCGCGTCTGTAACATTCCACGGCTGCAGGACTTGAGCCCGGATATCCAGGCTATCGCGACAGAGCAGGGCATTACCGACTTCACTACGGCAGCGGCGTTCGAGAGCTTCGCCAGTGGCATTGATGCATTGCCGGCGGGTTGTGTCACCAACCCATTCGGCAATCGTGGCCTTGCTGCCGTGTCTGCCCAGGAAGGCTTCTACGTCGATGACGACGGCAATCCCTATGGTACCTTTGACAATCCCTTTCCCATCGGCAGCCCCATTGGCACGGTGATCCAGAGCACTGCCAGCTTTGGCAGCGGTGTGCCCACCAAGGGCTTTGGCGATGTCGACCAGTTCCGCGCCGGCTATATCGATCTTGGGATCAATGCCCGCGCGCGCACAGAATGGAACGATACATTCACCACGGTTTTTGGCGTGCAGAACATCACCTACTTTGACGACTCAGCAGACGAGTATGGGATGACCGACGACAAAGTCACCAGCACAGGGGTGTACGGTGATCTCCAGGTGAACCTGGATTTCCTCAACGGGACTAACTTTTCTGTCGCCGCGCGGCAGGACTTCAACGACCCCTACGACGATGAAGTGATCTGGAAGTACGGCATCCGCCAGGAACTGCCCGGCGGCTTTTACCTGCGCTCCAATGGCGGTACCTCGTACAGCAATCCGACGCTCACGGAAATCGGTGCGAGGCAGGGCCGCGTCATCAATTCCGACCTGCAAACGCAGTCGGTTGAGACCTATAGTCTGGGTTTCGGCATCAATGGCGAGGCCATGGGTGGCACCTACAACATCGAACTCGGCTATTTCGATACCGAAATCGATAATCTGTTCGGTGCCAGCTCGGTTGAGCGCGTCTGCCCGGAAGTTGGTGCACTGACCGGTGAGACCAATACCGTGGAGAATATCAGGCGACCCGAGGGTTTCTGCCAGTTTGCGGTGCAACAGTTTAACGCAGGCGTTCTGAATGGCAACGAGGTGGTCAGCTACAACCGTGCCGAGGTGCAGGAAATTCAGGGTATAACCCTGGACGCCTCGTTCAACACTGCCAAGTGGGACTTCGACCTTACCTTTACCGACATGGAGTCGCTTGAGTCGAACCCGAGATTCGGCCTCAATGCTCTGGCCGCCGGTAGCGGCGCAACGCAGGATTTCGTGGTGCCAGGCGCTGCTGGCAGCGACCGCGAACGACAGTCCTCGGAGCGTCCGGAATGGTCGGCCGCAACCCAGATCAGTTACCGGCCGAGCGATCGCTGGGTACTGGCTCTGAACACGCGGTTCCAGGGCCCCGAGTGGGCCTACGCCGGCGGCACGAATAGCCGGCTGGTCGACGAGAATGGCGAACGCACGAACCCGGACCTCAACTTCGGTGATTACATTGTCTTCAACGGCTCGATACAGTACTTCATGGGCGATTCACGGCAGCATCGCTTCCTGCTGCGCGCGGTGAATATCTTTGACGAGGACTACTTCGAGCGCGCCAGCGCCAGCGCCGACAAGCGGGTTTCCGTCGCCGGCGTACGCGGCGAGCTCGGACGCTTTGATCCTGACTACTACTACCAGTATGGGTGGAATGGCAAGCCACGCTCGTTCTGGCTGCAGTACGAATACAGCTTCTAGGCAACCATCCGTCAGGCATGTCGATCTCCAGGCGTGCCTGACGTCTTCGTTATTGCCAGAATTCCTTCAAGGAGCTACCCCATGTTTACACACAGATCAGCATCATTGCGTTTATTGGCCCTCTCATCTCTGTCAATCCTCGCTCTCGGCGCAGCACATGCCGACGAGGCCCGCTGGTGGCGGGGGAATACACACACACACAGTTGGTGGAGCGATGGCGATGCGCCGCCAGAAACCATTGCGGATTGGTACAAGTCACAGGGCTATCAGTTCCTCGTGATTAGCGATCACAACACCATGCAGCGAGGTGAAAAATGGTACCCTGTGGATGAGCCGCCGCGACGACCCGATGCGGTGCGCGCGGCATTTGACCGCTATACAGACCAGTTTGGCGAGGATTGGGTCGAGGTGCGCGGCAAGCCCGGCGAGCGCGAAGTGCGCCTGAAAACGCTGAACGAGTTCAGGCCGCTTTTTGAGGAGGCGGGGCGTTTCCTGTTTATTAACGGCGAGGAAATCACGGATCGCCACGAGCACCACCCGGTACACCTTAATGGCATCAACCTGATCGATCTTGTCGAGCCCCAGGGGGGCGACAGTGTGGCCGATACCATCCAGAACAACATGGATGCGGTGATTGAGCAATCCAACCGCCACGCACAACCCATGGTCGTTCACCTCAACCATCCCAACTTCCACTTCGCGGTGACGGCGGAGGATTTCTTTCAGCTGGAGCACGAGGCCGGCGACGGCTTTTTCGAGATGTATAACGGCCACTCGGGCGTGCACAACAACGGTGACGAGGAACGCGTCAGTGCCGAGCGCCTGTGGGACATCGTTCTGGCCAACCGGCTCGGCACCTATGATCGCAGCGTGATTTACGGCGTGGCCACGGATGATGCCCACGAGTTCAGTAACTGGGGACCCGGATTCACCAATCCAGGTCGCGGCTGGATCATGGTGCGTTCGACCCACCTGACGCCCAACAAGATTACGGCGGCCGTGCGTCGCGGCGACTTCTACAACAGTACCGGCGTCGAGCTGGACGCGCTGCACATCGATGAAAGCGGCATTCAACTATCAGTCGACGAGAAACCCGGTGTTGAATACACCGTCGAGTTTGTCGGTACCCGTAAGAGTACCGACCTGGTTCCCATTGCCGGGCCCAGGGCTCCTGACGGCGATGCCGGGAAACCGCCGCGCACGGTGTACCGCTACAGCGAGTCAATTGGCGAAGTGCTGGCCCGCGTGGATGGGCCGGATGCCCAATATCGCGTCCGTGGCGACGAGCTCTATGTGCGCGCGCGCGTCACCTCAAGCCGCCAGCACGGCAACCCGTTTGCTGAAGGCGATGTTGAAATGGCGTGGACCCAGCCCATGGTGGTCAACACGGGATCCACGGGAACAAAGCCATGAACATCTCACGTAGACGTTTTATAGTGACCAGCGGCTCGCTGGTCCTTGCGACCCCAGCCCTCTCAGGACTGGTGGGCGCTGCCCGGGATTATCCGTTCACTCTCGGTGTTGCCTCGGGCAGCCCGTCGCCCGACGGCTGTGTGCTGTGGACGCGCCTGGCGCCGGACCCGCTCAATGGCGGGGGCATGCCGCAGGGGTCGGTAGAGGTTCGCTATCGGGTCTGTAGCGACGAATCGATGCGCCGTGCCTTGCGCGACGGTCGCTTCACGACCGATGACAGCGTCGGCCATAGTGTGCATGTCATTCTCGAGGGCCTCGAGCCCGGTCGCGAGTACTGGTACCAGTTCTATCTCGGCGACGACGAAAGTCCGATTGGTCGCACCCGTACCAGCGACCCGCGCGCGCGCGAGGTCAAGCTCGCCGTCGCCACCTGCCAGTCCTATGAAAGCGGTTTTTACGCCGCCTACGCGGACATTGCCGCCTGGGCTCCCGACTGTGTGATCCACGTCGGCGACTACATTTACGAGGGCGGTATCAGTCCCCTCGGCGAGCACTCGCGTGAAATCAATGGCAAGACATTCACCTATCGTACCGTGCGTCAGAACAACAGCGCCGAAATCGTCACGCTGTGGGATTATCGCAACCGCTATGCACTCTATCGTATGGATACCAACCTGCAGGCGGCGCACGCAGCGAGCCCGTGGATCGTCGCCATGGACGACCACGAAGTGGACAACAATTGGGCCGGCTTTACTCCGCAGGACCCCTGGGCGCAGACGGATACCGAGTTTCGCGTGCGACGTCAGGCCGCGTTCCGCGCCTATTACGAACACATGCCCCTGCGCGAGCCACCGCAAATCCGCGGCCTGGATTCCGCGCTGTCACTCTACGGCGCCTGGCGCTTCGGCCCGGCGCTGGTGCATCTGCTCGATACCCGGCAGTATCGGTCCGACCAGATCCCCGTCGACCGCATCTCTCCCGCTGCGGTAGCAGCGATGCTGGAGGATCGCAATCGTGGCATGCTGGGCCAGGCGCAGGAGCGCTGGCTGCTGGATTCGTTGCAGCGTAGCGATGCTCCGTTCAATGTGCTGGCCCAGCAGACCTGGTTTGCACCGTTCAACTACAGTGACGATCCCGCACGCCCGGACTTCAATATGGATCAATGGGACGGCTATCCACGGCAGCGACAGAGGCTTGTCGACGCCATGAGCGGAGTAGGCAACACGGTGGTACTGAGCGGCGACTGGCACTGCGCCAACGCCTCGACCATCCATCGTGACCCCACGGACGCCAGTTCGCCGCAGGTGGGCTGGGAGTTTGCCTCGACCTCGATCGCCTCGCACTGCCCCTGGGCAGAGCGGGTACATAATGCGCAGGCCTACAACCCACACGTGCGCTATACCAACGGCGATCAACGGGGCTATCTTCGCTGTAGTGTCACGCAGGACGAATGGCGCACGGACTACCGGGTGGTCGAGGATGCCTACAGGGCTGACTCCGCCGTGCGTACGGATCACACAGTCAGCACGCGCGACAGCTGATGGTGGTCGACGCGCGAAGCCGGCTGCGGGCCCGTGTGCAGGCAGCATTGCTATCATTGCTGCTCGGCGCCGCAACCCTTGCACAGGCTCAGGTCCACCCGCGAGATGCGCCCGTGGATCTTGTCCTGCAGATCACGGTGGACATGCTCAAGGGCGAAATGCCCTTCCGGCAGTACCCTCACCTGGACGGCGGCATCCGTTATCTGCTGGACAACGGCGTGGCCTACCGGAACGCCCACTTCCAGCACTCCACAACCTTCACCGCGGTCGGCCACGCGGTGATTGCCACTGGTGCTGCCGCTGCACAACATGGCCTTGCCGGCAACGATTGGGCTGATCGCCGCAGCGGCGAGCGTATCTATTGCGTCGCCGACCCGGGTGCCCGACCGCTGATCGATGTAGACAGCCGGGGCACCTCACCACGCAACCTTACCGCATCCACCTTTGGCGACGAAATCGTGCTGTCTTCCGGCGAGAAGTCGCGGGTGTTCAGCGTCAGTGTCAAGGATCGCGGCGCCATTATTCCCGGCGGACGTTTGGGCAAGGCGTTCTGGTATGACAGCAGTTCCGGCCGGTTCTTCAGCAGCGACTGGTATTACGACGCAATGCCCGAATGGGTCACCCGGTTCAACGACTCGGCGGACAGGGAGCGCTATCGCGGCAAGGCATGGACACTGCAGGATTCGCCCGAAACCTATATCTTCGCGTACCAGGACGCACGGGAGGCGGAGCGCGGCTACGCAGATCTCGGCACCCGCTTCCCGCATTCCTACGATAACCCTCGCGACACCCGATACTACGGCGGCCTGCGCTTTTCGCCTGCCGGCGATGAACTGACCCTGGATTTCGTCCGGGCGCTGATTGACAGCCAGGCCGTGGGACAACGCGGGCAAACCGATGTCCTCGCGGTGAGCTTTTCCGCGCTCGACTACGTCGGCCACGCGTTTGGCACCTTCAGTCTTGAGTACGAGGACCAGGTCCGGCAGGTAGACCGCATCATCGGGGAACTGCTGGACCTCATTGACGAGCGTATCGGCCTGAACCGAACGCTGGTGGTGCTGACCGGCGATCACGGCGCAGACGATATCCCCGAGTACCAATCACGCCGGGGCCTCGACGCGGGTCGTCACTATCCGGCGGAGTTCACACGCAGGGCCAATGTTGCACTGAAGACCCACTTTGACATCGACGATGATCTGATCATGGCGTTCTGGAATCCGAGCCTCTACCTGAATCCCGACGCGATGGAAAAACATGGTCTGGACTACCCAGAGGTCGAGCGCGCGCTGGCGGCCATTCTTCGTGAGGAGAATGGCTTCGCCTATGCCGTAACCCGTACGGATCTGGAATCTGGCAATCTCCCCGACACGCCGTTGATGCAAAAGCTGCAGCGGGCGTTTCATCCGCAGCGCTCGGGCAACGTGCTCGTCATTCAGAATCCGTTCTGGTACCTCTACCCGGACGCCGAAGAGTTCGCGGCCATGCACGGCTCACCTTACGCCTACGATACCCACGTGCCGATTATCGCGGCGGGACCCGGCATCCCGCGCGGGGTCATCGTAGACCGGCCAGTCGCGATCAGCAGCATTGCACCGACCCTGACTACCTACGTGGGTGCACGCTTGCCTTCGGGGTCGGATCATCCTCCGCTGATTGAGCTGTTGTCCGGGCAACGGTAAGGCTTGGATTTACCCAGGTTCATGGGTAGAGCCAAAACAAAAAGGCCACCCTTTGCGGGGTGGCCTTTCCGATGTGTTTGGTGGAGGCGGCGGGAGTTGAACCCGCGTCCGCCAGTACTCTGCCTTCGGCTCTACATGCTTAGTTTCCGTTAATTAATTTAGCCTCATACAGCCCAACGGGCAGGACGTAATTGGCGAGCCTGAATAAGTTTTAGCAGTTCCACCTCAGGCAGGCTTCACAGCGATCCAGTTCTATATGACAGTCAGTAGTGCGGTACTGGCACCTTACTAAAGACCGCTAGGGCCGAAGCCACTAGTTGGTGCTTTCACGGGCTGCTTACGCAGCCAGTTGGGCACCGTAGTTGTCGTCGTTGGCAACTAATAGTTTGCAGCTTTGGATTAACGTGATTGGCTACCATCACGGCATGCACCTCAGGGTTCGCTACCGGCGTCGAATCCGTATCGCCCCCAGTGTGACTTCGCAATTGTACATCAATTGCACAATGTTAGACTGTGTTTTTTGCAGAAGTTCAATCCTGCAGCTCTCGTCTTCCGTTCGCAAGGAGCATCCATGTCTGTTCGCTATGACCACAATGACCTGCAGCAGTTCTCGGCGCAGTTGTTCATGGCCGCGGGGCTGGCCGAGGACCGGGCCCGGGTCATGGCGGGGGTATTTCTGGAGGCAGACCTGCTGGGGTTCACGACGCACGGCATGAATCGGGTCGCCCACAATGTGCGCTGGTTGCTGAGCGGCGAGAGCCGCAGCGCCGGGGAGCCGGAGGTGCTGGTGGATCGCGGCGCCCTGTTCAACTGGGATGCGGGATTTCTGCCCGGCCCCTGGGTGGTTAGCCAGGCGGTGGAGACCGCGCTGGCCCGTCTGCCCGAGTACGGGATAGTCACCGCCACCCTGCGCCGCAGCCAACACATTGCCTGTCTCGCAGCCTACCTGCCAAAGGTGGTGGAAGCGGGCTACATGGCGGTCATGACCTGCTCGACACCGGCGGAGCATACGGTAAGCGCCCATGGCGGCATTGATCCGGTATTTTCCGCCAATCCCATCGCCATGGCGGCGCCGGGCAACGAGTACCCGCTGCTGTTCGACATCAGCATGTCCATCACCGCGGGCGGTTATGTTGCGCGTGCGCTGCGGGAGGGCAGCCGCATGCCGGAACCCTGCCTGAAGGACGGCCACGGCCAGGTGACGGACGATCCCCGTGCACTGGAGGGGCCACCGCCGGGCAGCATCATGCCCATCGGTGGCGCGGGGCACGGCTACAAGGGTGCGGCGCTGTCGGCGGCGACTGAAGTATTGAGCATGGCCCTGGGAGGCTACGGGCGCGCGGACCCGGACGCTGCCGGTGACGGCGAGGCCAATTCGGTGTTCCTGCAGCTCATCGACCCGGCCGCCTTCGGTTCCCTGGCGGCGTTCAGGCAGCAAATACACGCCTTGCAAAACCTGGTAGAGACCAGTGCAGTGGCCGAGGGGGCGCCGCCGGCGCGTCTGCCGGGCCAGCGCGCCTGGGAGCAGCGCCGGGACCAGCGGGCTGCCGGCGTGGCCCTGTATCCTACCATCATGGAGGATCTGGCGCCGCTGGCGGCGCAACTCGGAGTGACGCCGCCGCAGCCCCTGCCACGAGGCCCCGGCGGAGCTACTGCTTGACGTTGTCGCGGATAATCCGCTGCTTCTGCCGGTTCCAGTCCCGCTCTTTCTCGGTATCGCGCTTGTCGTGGCTCTTTTTGCCCTCGGCCAACGCGATACGGGCCTTGACCAGGTGGCCCTTCCAGTACAGCTGGGTACAGACACAGGTCTGCCCCTTCTGTGAAACCGCTGCCTGGATCTTCGCCAGCTCCTTGCGGTGCAGCAGCAGGCGGCGGGTGCGGGTGGGGTCGCTGATGAAGTGGGTGGAGACGGTGTCCAGGGGCGTGATCTGGGAGCCAAGCAGCCAGGCTTCGCCATCCTTCATCAGTACGTAGGAGTCCGTGAGCTGCGCCTTGCCCATGCGCAGGCTTTTCACTTCCCAGCCTTCCAGGACGACGCCCGCCTCGAAGCTTTCCAGCAACTGGAAGTCAAAAGTCGCGCGCTTGTTGCGCGCGATCACGTTATCGTTCTTACCGGGCTTCTTTTTGCTCATGGCGCGCATTATACGGACAAGCCCGCGCCCTGAAACGTGAATTTGGCTCTTTTCATCTGCGGGGGCGTGGGGCACTCTAACTACATGATAAAAGGTCAGTTTTGGCAATGACGGGGGTAACCCTGAATCCACTGGGGGAGTGGCGGTCACGCATGACCTTCGTGCTGTCCCTGGCGGCCGCCGCGGTGGGCATGGGCAGTATCTGGCGCTTTTCCTATCTCAGTGGCGAGTATGGCGGGGCACCTTTTGTCCTCGCCTACGTCGTCTTCCTGCTGCTGTTGGCGGTACCGATACTGATTGCCGAACTGGTGCTGGGCAGCCAGGGTCGGGGCAGTGTGGTGGAGTCGGTAGCCCACGCGGCGGAGCGCTCCCACTGTTCCTCCGCCTGGCGCCTGTTGTCCTGGTTGGCCTGCCTGGCCGGGGTCATGCTGCTGGCCCTCTACGTGGTCGTTGCCGGGTGGTCCCTGGTGTACGCCGGCGCCATGTACAGCGGCAGCTTCAGCGCAGCCAGTGTCCTCAACGCCGGCCAGTACTTTGCCGAATTGGTCGCGGACAGTGGCCGCATGCTGCTGTGGCAGTCCCTGTTCTTGATGCTGGTATTGGCGGTGGTCGCGGTCGGTGTCCGCCGGGGCATCGGCTTGCTGGCCTGGCTGCTGGTGCCTACCCTGCTGGCGAGCCTGATCCTGCTGGTTCAGTACAGTACCACTCACGGCGACCTCGCTGCAGCCGGCAAGTTTCTTTTCTCCGTGCAGTGGCTGGACTTCAAGCGCGAGGCTTTGTTGATGGCCCTTGGGCAGGCCTTCTTTACCCTGGGTGTTGGGGTTGGTACGGGAATAAGCTATGGCAGCTATGCGCCGGTCAGGGTACCGATCGGGCGCTCGGTCATCGCCGTGGCAGTTTTCGACACCCTGGTAGCACTGGCCATGGGGCTGGCCATTTTCCCGCTGGTATTCGCCTACAACCTGGTGCCTGCGATGGGTCCGGGCCTGATGTTCATCAGCATGCCTCACGCCTTTGGCAATATCTTGCAAGGCGAGCTTTTCGGCGCCCTGTTCTTTCTGTTGATGGCCCTGGTGGCGCTGGGCTCCTGCGTCGCGATCCTGGAGCCGGTGGTCGGGGCGGTCAAGCAACGGTTTGGCCTGCGCCGGGTGACCGCAGTGGCCATCGTTGGCGCCCTGGCCTGGCTGCTGGCCTACGCTGCCGCATTCACCCTGGACAACAGCAGCGGTGACGGCGGTCCCGACCTGTTCCGGCTGCTGGATCGCCTGGTCGGTGGCCTGCTGCTGCCCCTGGTGGCGCTGGGGACGGTGATCCTGGTTGGCTGGCGGCTGCGGCGGCCGCTGCTGCGGGCGCATCTGTACCGGGAGACCAATCTGTTTTTTTCGCTTTGGTACTTCCTGATAAGGTATATTGCCCCGCCGGTGATTCTGCTGGTGATGCTTGGGGCGCTACTCACTTACTGAGCCCCGGCGTCGCGCCGCGTTGATAGAGAGTACGATGACGATAATCCACCGCCATGCCCTGCTGCCTTACCGGGACCGGCTGCTGTTTGACCTGGTCAACGATATCGAGGCCTACCCCCAGTATATGGAGGGTTGCACCGGTGCCACGGTACTGCGTCGGCAGGAGGATGTGGTGGAAGCGCGGCTGCAGCTGTCCCGGGGTGGCATCAGCCAGAGCTTCAGCACCCGCAACCGGCTGCAGGCTCCGGAGTTCATTACTCTGGAACTGCTGGACGGTCCCTTTGACTTTTTCCAGGGGCGCTGGGAGTTCCGCGGGCTGGCCGAGAATGCCTGCAAGGTCACCCTGCACCTGGAGTTCACCACCAGCAGCCTGTTGATGGGTGCGGCGGCGGGGCGGTTGTTTGACCGCGTGACCAACAATCTGGTGGACGCCCTGGGTCGTCGCGCCAGGCAGCTTTACGGGTAGGAAGATGACAGACGAACAGACCATCCATGTCGAAGTGGCCTACGCCCTGCCGGAGCGGCAGGCGATTGTGCCCCTGCAGGTACTCCCGGGCACTACCGTGCTGCAGGCGGCACAGCGGTCGGGTATCGATGAGCGTTTTGAGGGTCTGGACCTGGAGAATGCCCGCCTGGGAATTTTCGGCAAGCTTGTCGCCGGGGATCAGGTGCTGCAGGAGGGAGACCGGGTGGAGATCTACCGGCCGCTGAAGGCGGACCCCAAGGAAGTGCGCAAGGCGCGGGCGGCGCGAGTCAAGGAGCGCCGCCAGGAGGAAGCGGGGGATTAGTCTGTTGCCGCCCAGGCCGGCAGATAATCGCCGCTGACATTCACCAGGCTGTCGCCGTCAAAATGCACGGTGACGGTAGCTTCGCGGAGAACCTCGGTGCCATTGCGGATGACGTAGGGGTAGTCCCAGCGCGCGCGGTTGAAGGAATCTTCCAGCAGGGGGGTGCCCATGATGAAGCGCACCTGGCGCTGGTTCATGCCCGGCTTTAGCTGGTCCACCATGTCTTGGGTGACGATATTGCCCTGCTCGACGTCAATGCGGTAGACCCCGGGAAACCCGAAGTTGCCACAGGCGGTGAGCATGGCCAGTGCCGCTGCCAGGAAAATGCTGCGCATGGGCTTGAACTTCCACTTGAGAGGATGGAGTGGCATGATACCCGTACTGATCAGCACAGAGAACCCCTCCCATCATGCCAGTCGATAACCAGGAGTTGCGCAACGCCGGCCTCAAGGTCACTCTGCCCAGGGTCAAGATTCTGCAGATTCTGGAAGCCACCGGTGAGACCACTCAGCACCTGAGCGCTGAGGATGTCTACCAGAAGCTGCGCGATGCCGGAGAGGACGTGGGTTTGGCCACCGTCTACCGGGTATTGACCCAGTTCGAGAGCGCGGGTCTGGTAAACCGCCACAATTTCGAGACCGGTCACTCGGTGTTCGAGCTCGAAACCGGCGACCATCACGATCATATGGTCTGCGTATCCAGCGGCGCGGTGATCGAGTTCCATGACCCCGTTATCGAGCGTCGGCAACAGGAAATTGCCCACGACCACGGCTACGAGATCGTCGACCACTCGCTGGTGCTGTACGTGCGCAAGCGCAGCGACGAGGACTGATCCAGCAGAAATACACTTGTGTGTAAATTTGCGCAAGTGTATATTTTATCCTCCGCCGCAGGCAGAGGAGCAGGATCATGCAGGCCGCCACCGCAGCACAGCAACCCATAGAGGCGTTGTTCAACCCCGCATCTCCCGAGTACCTCGTGGATCCGGTCCCCCAGTTTCTCGCCCTGGCCCGACGCGGGCGCCTGGTCTGGTACGAGCCCTGGCAGGCGTGGATCATGACCCGCATGCCGGACATCATGGAGTGCTGGCGCACCGAGTACCTGTCCTCCGATTTCTACGATTGGGAGTTCGCGCCGCCGCGGCCGCCGGAAGACAAGTGGAGCAATTTCGAGCGGGCGATGATCGGTCACAGCCTGCTGGCGGACCACGACCATCACCGGCTGGTGCGACGCGTAGTGTCGCCCGCTTTCTCCCGCAATGTGGTGGATGAGATCCAGCGCCGCATCAAGCCCGATGTGGTCAAGCTGATTGACGCGCTGGGAGACCTGGAGAGTTTCGACTATATCGAGCGGGTGGCCAACCACATCCCGTTCATCTCCATCAGTCGCATGGTTGGCTTGCCGGAAAAATACTGGCCCGAGATCAAGCAGGTGGTGCTCACCTTTACCGAGGCCTGGAACCCGACCATCAGCGACGAGCGCCGCGAAGCCGCGCGCCAGGACAGCAACCGCGCCATTGAGATCCTGCAGCGGGTGATCGCCGAGCGCCGAGCCAATCCGGGAGAGGACGATTTTCTCAGCGTCTTGTTGAAGATCGAGGCAGAAAACCCCAACTTCGGCGAATGGGACATCATTACCCTCGTGCTGGCGCTGATTGGCGCGGGCGCGGATACCACCCTCGTCGCCCAGCAGTGGACGCTCTACTCCCTGCTCAAGCATCCGGACCAGATTCCCGCGGCGCTGGAGTCACCGGACGCCTTCTCCAATGCCTTCAGCGAAATCATGCGCTGGTCGCTGTCCTCGAAGATGGGTTTTGCGCGCTACGCACCCGAGGACATGGAGGTGCTGGGGCAGCCGGTGCGCAAGGGCCAGATGGTGCTGATGATGCCGCACCTGAAGGACCACGACCCGGACTACTACGACAATCCGGAAGGTTTCGACGTCAGGCGCAAGTTCGATCCTGATGTCCTGTTCGGCTACGGCCCGCGCTACTGTATTGGTGCCGCCATGGCCAAGCGCCAGCTCTACCTCACCATGGTCGAGCTGTTCCGGCGTTTTCCCAACCTGGAACTGGACGGCGAACCGGAAAAGGACAATTCAGATCACAATGCCGTGGTATTCCGTGAGCTGCGCGTGCGCACGAATATCGGCAAGTCATGAGGCAGCAGCCATGAACAAACGCTACGAAAAACCCATCCCCTACGGCTGGTATGCGATTGACTACAGTGACAGTCTGGCGCCGGGTGATGTCCGGCCGGTCAATTATTTTGGCCGCGAGCTGGTGCTGTTCCGCACCGAGTCCGGGACTGCGTCCCTGCTCAACGCCCACTGCCCCCACCTCGGTGCCCACCTGGGCTATGGCGGTATCGTCAAGGGCGAGGCCATCAGTTGCCCGTTTCACGCCTGGGAGTTCAATGGCGAGGGCTACTGTACCTCGGTGCCCTATGCCAACCGCATACCGCCCAAGGTTGCGGACAAGCAGTGTGTGGTCAGCTACCCGGTCATTGAACGCAACCAGATGATCTGGGCCTGGTACCACCCGCAGGGGGCAGCTCCCCTGTTCGAGATCGATGATGTGCCCGAGTTGCAGTCCCCGGAGTGGACGCCGCTGGATACCTACGAATGGAAAATCAACACCATCATCCAGGAAACGGGTGAAAACGCGGCCGACATGGCGCACTTCATCACCGTGCACGGCAATCCGGCGATGCCCCAGGGCGGCGTTGACCTGGACGGCCCGCGCCGGATTACCGAGTTCGACTCCCGGGCCCACAGTATTGACGCCCAGGGCAAGGTCGACCTCAGCGGCGAGAGCCACGATGCTGTCCACCTGCGTTCCGAAAGTGTTGGCCCCGGCTTCACCTTCCAGCGCTTCTCACGCATGTTCGACGTGCTGATGATGGGGACCGTGACGCCGATTGACGACCAGAATGTGCATCTGCGCTTCAATTTCTCGGTACCGCGACAACAGTCGGAGAACAACGGCATGCTCGCATCCGGTACCGTGCAGGAGATCGTGCGCCAGGTGGAGCAGGACATTCCGATCTGGGAACACAAGGTGTACCTGGAGGATCCCGCCCTGTGTGACGGCGACGGCCCCATAGCCAAGTACCGCAAGTGGTTCCAGCAATTCTACGCCTGAACAGCCCATAACAGAGGATAACAAGCATGAACGAAAAACTCGCAACGACTCCCGGCGACCACTACAACTGGCCGATGCTGAAAATTCGCTACCTGACGGATCCGGCGAAGCTGGCGGCCGTGTTGCCGCCCGGTTTCGAGCCCGGCAGCCGCCCCGAAGTCACCCTCACGGTCTACAACGTGCCGGTCAACGGTGAACCCGAGCAGGGCCTGCTGACCACAGTGCTGTGCAACTACAAGGGCCAGGAAGGCCAGTTCGCGCTGGGCTACGCCATCGACAAGGAAGCGGAGATCTTCATCAGCCAGGAAAAATTCGGCCAGCCCAAGTATCCGGCGGAAATCAAGTACTACCGGCTGGGTGAAGAGATTGGCGCGCGCGTGACGCACCAGAATTACACTTTCCTCGAGTTTTATGGCCGTGTGACCGACACCATGGACAACGGCCCCAGGTTTGATGAGCACGAGTTCTGGGTCAAGTATTCGCGCGCGGCTTCCTATGTGAAGACCGGTTTTGACTTTCCGCCCCATGTGGTCAATGTGGTGAGCAACTACGGCACCGCGCAGAAGCTGAAAGTGGAGGGCGAGCTGATCCTGCGCGACAGCCCCTGGGATCCACTCATCGAGCGCCTGCCGCTGGCCTCGAAGCCCGATACCTGGCTGTGGACACCCGAGTTCCTGGGGCGCAGTGTCGATCTGGGCGACCCGCTGGATGCCGACGCGTTTGAGCCCTGGGCCAGCACCATCGGCAATTCCCGCTGGCGCGGCAGCCACGGTGGCCCGCTCAGGGACTGACCCTACGTACGCTGGCGCGCTCCCGCTCCGGCGGGGGCTCAGCGCAGTGCCATGGTTTCCGCGTCAGCGGCAGCCGGTTCCCGGACCAGGCTGGCGCAAAGAAAGCCCAGCAGCTCATCGTAGCGCCGGGCCGCGTCGTAGTCGGGGTTGTGCAGTGCGTTGAGAATCACGGTATCGATCATGCCGACGGTCATCTCGGCGCAAAACCCGGGTGAGAGGCCGGGTTTCAGCTCGCTGACACTGGCCTCGTACAGGCGCAGAAAGTTTTCATTCATGACCGACAGCAGCGTGGCGCCGCTGGCCAGGCTGTTGCCGATGCTGGCAATCGAATAGCGCGCGATTTCATGCTCCAGCCCGCTGCCGCCGCAGAGGTGCTGCTTCTGCAGGGCGATGACATGGGTCAGCCGATCCGGCAGCGCCTGGTAGCCGGCGATGGCCTCGTCGATAGAACCCTCCACCAGCTCCAGGAGCCTGCTGACGCAGATGTCGAACAGCAATTCGTGCCTGGTGGCGTAGTAGTTGTAGAAGGTCTTGCGGGAGATGCCCGCGCCCTCACAGATGGCGTCGATGGTCATCTCTTCAATGCCGTGGCGTGCAATCAGCGCCAGCGCTTCTGCGATGATCCCGTTGCGCAGGGCCTGCTTCTTGCGTTCCCGGAGTGTGGTGCGGGTCGTGGTCACGGTCTGGTTCACTGATGGCCGGCAGGGTTCTGACTGACACAACCTTACACCAGCAACGGCTGGAAGCGCCAATCTCAGGCCTGTGCGGCGTCCGCCAGCATTTCCCGGGCGTGGGCCAGGGACTGCTCGGTAATCCTGACTCCACCCAGCATGCGCGCAATCTCGCGGGTGCGTTCGTCCCCTGCCAGGGGCACCATGCGGGCCCAGGCCGCGGTCTTGTCCGATGTTTTGCTCACCTGCAGGTGTTGATGCCCCTGGGACGCGACCTGGGGCAGGTGGGTTACACACAGGACCTGGGTGTCCTGCGCCAGGGAGCGCAGCAGGCGCCCGACCACCTCGGCCACTGCTCCGCCTATGCCCACGTCCACCTCGTCGAACACCATGCTGGGCAGGGTGCCGCTGCTCGCGGTGACCACCTGGATGGCCAGGCTGATCCGTGACAGTTCGCCGCCAGAGGCAATTTTCCCCAGCGGCTGTGGCGCCGCCCCGGGATTGGTGCTGATCATGAATTCGACATCCTCGGCGCCCTGGGGGTGAGGGTCGCTACTGTCCCGCTTCGACAGCGCAATCTCGAACCGGCAGTCACCCATCGCCAGGGTCTTGAGCACGGCGGTAGCCTTGCTTACCAGCGATTTGGCGGCCTTGGCCCGTTGCTTGCCCAGGGTGGCGGCGTCTGCGCGATAGCGTTGCTCCAGCCCGGCCAGCTCGGCCTGCAGTTCCTCGATTCGCTGGCCGCCGTGGGTCAGCCCCGCCAGCTCCTCCTGCAGGTCGGTCTGGAACCCGGGCAGCTGCGGTGGCTTGATGCGGTGCTTGCGGGCGATGTCGTGGATCTGCTCCAGGCGTTTCTCCACTTCCGCCAGGCGCTCCGGATCAATTTCGACGGAGTCGATATAGCGCTGGATTTCGCTGCGGGCCTCCTCGAGCTGGATCGTTGCCGACTCCAGCAGGTCGCGCGCATTGTCGGCCGCTTTGCTGGCCCCGTTGGTGCCGCGGATCAATTGCAGGGCGTGGCGGGTGCCGCCGGCCTGCTCCTCGCACAGCTCCAGCGCCTGGTGTGCGCCCTGCAGGATCTCCTCGGCGTTGGCCAGCAGGGTCTGGTCCCGTTCCAGCGCCTCCAGCTCGCCTTCCTGCAGATCCAGTGTCTCCAGTTCTTCCACCTGGTAGGCCAGCAGCTGAGCACGGGCACTCTGCTCGTCCCGGCTGCTGCTGAGCAGGGCGAGTTCGCGCTTGCCCCGCAGCCACTCCGAGGCAGTCTGTTCGACGCTGCGGGCCAGCACGGTGTGTCCGGCGAAGTTGTCCAGCATGTCCCGCTGTACCGGCTTGCGCAGCAGGGACTGGTGGGCGTGCTGGCTGTGGATGTCGATCAGCAGCTCACCCAGTTCCGCACAATCCTGCACCGTCGATGCGCTGCCATTGATGTAGGCGCGGGAGCGGCCCTCGCTGGTGACCACCCGCCGCAACAGGCACTCATCGCCGCGGTGGAGGTCGCGGGCGCGCAGCCAGGCCGTGGCCTGCGGGTTGCGGCTGATGTCAAATCCGGCGGTAACCTCGGCCCGCTCGCTGCCACTGCGCACTGCCTTGGGGTCCGCCCGGTCCCCAAGGCAGAGTCCCAGGGCGTCGAGCATGATGGATTTGCCGGCGCCGGTTTCCCCGGTGATGACCGTCATCCCGCCCCGGAAGTCCATGTCCAGGGTGTCGACGATGGTGTACTGGCTGATACTGATGTGGGTAAGCATGATTGGCCGCTGCAGAATTTGTCCTGTTATACCGCAGAACCAGTACTGCATAAACATCCATTGCGGCCACGGCTTTGTATTGGCGCTCCCCTGTGATACAACCGAGTCACGCAACAGTATTGGGGATGGTATGAGCTCGGCGGACCTGTCAGAACGCGCGCGGATAATCCTCAAGGCCCTGGTGGAGCGCCATATCCGCGATGGCCAGCCGGTGGGGTCGCGCACCCTGCTGGAAGAGGCCGGTTTGCCGGTCAGCGCCGCCACCATCCGCAATGTGATGTCGGACCTGGAGGAGCGCGGCTTGTTGCACTCGCCCCACACGTCCGCCGGCCGGGTGCCGACCGCCCAGGGTTACCGCCTGTTCGTCGACCGCCTGTTGCAGGTGCAGCCCATTGATGAGCGCGCCGTGATCGCCCTGCGGGAGCAGCTCAACCCCGACAAATCCGCGACCGAGCTGGTGCAGACGGCGTCTTCACTGCTGTCGGCGATTACCGCCCAGGCCGGGCTGGTGACCGTGCCGCGGCCGGATACACACCAGCTGCGCCAGGTGGAGTTTTTGCCGCTGTCAGGGGACCGGGTGCTGGTCATCCTGGTGGTGAACGAACGCGAGGTGCAGAACCGCATCATCCACACCCAGCGGCCCTTCACCGAGGCCGAACTGCGGGAGGCCGCGGCCCTGGTCAACCAGCGCTTCGCCGGCCAGCCGCTGAGCCAGGTACAGGACCAGATCCTGCGGGAAATGCAGGATGCGCGCAGCCGTATTGACAGCTACCTGCAGGCGGCCCTGGATCTCGCCAGCAAGGCGCTGGACCAGGAAGACCCCGAGGACGAATACCTGGTGGCCGGGGAGTCGCGGCTGCTGGGCAATGTCAGCCCGGAGGATCTCGGCCGCCTGCGGGAGCTGTTTGACGCCTTCGAGCGGAAGAAGGATCTGCTGCACCTGCTGGAGCGCTGCTCCAAGGCCAACGGGGTGCAGATTTTCATTGGCGAGGAGGCAGGTTTTGAGGTCTTTGGTGACTACAGCGTCATTACCGCTCCCTACACCGCCGGCGCCCGGACCCTGGGCGTGCTCGGCGTGATCGGCCCCACCCGCATGGCCTATGAGCGGGTCATCCCGGTGGTGGACATCACCGCCAGAATGCTCAGTCAAGCTCTTTCCCACTGAGCGCACCCGCTGTGGGCACGCTCTGGGTGTGGGAGCCCGCTCTGGGTGTGGGAGCCCGCTCTGGGTGTGGGAGCCCGCTCTGCGGGCGATCGCTCTGGGTGTGGGAGCCCGCTGGCCCAGGCCACCCTCTCTGGCCGCTATGCGGCCATTCACCTTGCGGCCCAGGCCACCCTCTCTGGCCGCTATGCGGCCATTCACCTTGTCTGCGGGCGATCGCGCGGGGACCGCGCTCCCACCGTTTCCTGGCCGGCCTTGAAAAGCCAGCCTGAGTCCCAATATCTGCGATAGGCAGCTGGCGGGCGGCCCCGTGGGCCTGTCCGTCACTCAATCCGTAACCGCCATTGATGGAGCAACGACGTGGCTGAGAGCGAGCAAAACAAGCCCGAAACCGAACAGAACCCGACGCCTGAACAGGCTGTCGCGGGCACCGAGCCCGAGACTGCCGGCAGCGTTCAGGGTGACAATGAACTCACCCCAGAGGAGCTGATGGCGAAGCTGGAAGACGACCTCAACGCCGCCCGGGATGCCGCCCTGCGGGCCCAGGCCGATGCCCAGAATATCAAGCGCCGCGCCGAGCAGGATGTGGAAAAGTCGCGGAAGTTCGCGCTGGAGTCCTTCTGCAAGGAACTGCTGCCGGTGGTCGACAACCTGGAGCGAACGCTGGCTGTCACTGCGGGCCACGACGAAACGGTAAAGCCGATCATCGAAGGCGTGGAGCTGACCCTGAAGAGCTTTACCGATGCCCTGCGCAAATTCAACATCGAGTCAGTCGATCCCGAGGGCGAGCCCTTTGATCCCCAGCTGCACCAGGCCATGAGCCTGGTGGAAAACGCCGATGTTGAGCCCAATACCGTGATCGCGGTGATGCAGAAGGGCTACACCCTGAACTCCCGGCTGGTGCGCCCGGCCATGGTCATGGTCAGCAAGGCGCCGGCGGCGCCGTAACAAGCGCGGGGTGGCCCTTGAATTTTTACGCTCAGGGCCAATATAGAGAATAACCGAGACAAGGTGGCCGGCACTGCCGGCCCAAATGAGGAGACGAACACATGGGCAAGATAATCGGTATCGACCTGGGTACCACCAACTCCTGCGTCGCCGTGCTGGAAGGCGGCAAGGCGCGGGTGATCGAAAACTCCGAGGGTGACCGCACTACGCCCTCCATCGTCGCCTACACGGAAGACGGCGAGATCCTGGTGGGCCAGAGCGCCAAGCGCCAGTCGGTCACCAACCCCAACAATACCCTGTACGCCGTCAAGCGCCTGATCGGGCGCAAGTTCAAGGACGACGTGGTGCAGAAAGACATCAAGATGGTCCCCTACAAGATCATCGAGGCCGACAACGGCGATGCCTGGGTGCAGGCCAAGACCGAGAAAATGGCGCCGCCGCAGGTGTCTGCTGAAGTGTTGCGCAAGATGAAGCGCACCGCCGAGGAATATCTGGGCGAGACCGTGACCGAGGCGGTGATCACCGTGCCGGCGTACTTCAACGACTCCCAGCGCCAGGCCACCAAGGACGCCGGCCGCATCGCCGGGCTGGATGTCAAGCGCATCATCAACGAGCCGACTGCGGCCGCGCTGGCCTATGGTATGGACAAGGCCAAGGGTGACCGCACCATCGCCGTGTACGACCTCGGCGGCGGCACCTTCGATATTTCCATCATCGAGATCGCCGAAGTGGACGGCGAGCACCAGTTCGAAGTGCTGGCCACCAACGGTGACACCTTCCTCGGTGGTGAGGATTTCGACATGCGCCTGATCGAGTATCTGGCGGCGGAATTCAAGAAGGAAAGCGGTATCGACCTGCACAGCGACCCGCTGGCACTGCAGCGCCTGAAGGAAGCGGCCGAAAAGGCCAAGATCGAGCTGTCCTCCAGCCAGCAGACCGAGGTCAATCTGCCGTACATCACTGCCGACGCCACCGGACCCAAGCACCTGGTGGTCAAGCTGTCCCGCTCCAAGCTGGAGTCGCTGGTCGAGGAGCTGGTCAAGCGTTCCATGGAGCCGGTAAAAGTGGCCCTGCAGGACGCGGGCTTGAGCCCCAGCGAGATCAACGACGTGATCCTGGTGGGCGGCCAGACCCGCATGCCCATGGTGCAGAAGGCGGTGGCGGACTTCTTCGGCAAGGATCCGCGCAAGGACGTGAACCCGGACGAGGCTGTCGCCATGGGCGCGGCTATCCAGGGTGCGGTACTGTCCGGTGACGTCAAGGACGTGCTGCTGCTGGACGTGACGCCACTGACCCTGGGTATCGAGACCATGGGTGGTGTTGCCACGCCGCTGATCGAGAAGAACACCACCATCCCGACCAAGAAGTCGCAGGTGTTCTCGACCGCTGACGACAACCAGACCGCGGTCACCATCCACGTGGTACAGGGCGAGCGCAAGCAGGCGGCACAGAACAAGTCCCTGGGCCGCTTCGACCTGGCGGACATACCGCCGGCACCGCGTGGCATGCCGCAGATCGAGGTGACCTTCGACCTGGACGCCAACGGTATTCTCAATGTCTCGGCGAAGGACAAGGCGACCGGCAAGGAGCAGTCCATCCGCATCACCGCATCCGGCGGCCTGAGCGAGGAGGAAATCCAGAAAATGGTCTCCGATGCCGAGCTCAACGCCGACGCAGACGCGAAGTTCGAGGAACTGGTCAGCGCCCGCAACACCTGTGACGGCCTGGTGCACGCGGCCCGCAAGACCCTGGAAGAGGCTGGCGACAACGCCACCGCCGACGAGAAGGCAGCCATTGAGGCGGCCATTACCCAGGCGGAGGAGGCGCTGAAGGCCAACGACAAGGATGCCATCGACGCCGCAGCCACCAAGCTGACTGAAGCCACCGGTCCGGTTGCACAGAAAATGTACCAGGCCCAGGCCGGTGCGGCCCAGGACGCCGCCGGTGACAGCGGTGAACAGGCCCAGGGTGGCGGCGACGACGCAGTCGATGCCGAGTTCGAGGAAGTGAACGACGACAAGAAGTAAGCAACAACGCTTCTGTCACACGGGGCGGACAGCCGCCCCGGATGCCAATATCGACCACGCGGGACTCAAGAGCCCGCGTCGTCATTTGCGAGGGTGCGGTTTAACGCCAGGCTGTCTATGTCAAAACGCGATTACTACGAAGTGCTCGGGGTCGAGAAAGCGGCCGATGAGAAGGAAATCAAGAAGGCTTATCGCCGGGTGGCGATGAAGTACCACCCGGACCGCAATCCGGACGACCCGGACGCGGACGAGAAATTCAAGGAAGCCACCGAAGCCTACGACGTGCTGATGAACAGCGAGAAGCGTGCGGCCTACGATCGCTTCGGCCACGCCGGGGTCGATCCCAACATGGGCGGTGGCGGCTTCGGCGGCGGCAGCTTCAGCGATATTTTCGGGGACGTGTTTGGCGACATTTTCGGCGGCGGTGGTCGCGGACGCGGTGGCCCCCAGCGCGGTTCCGACCTGCGCTACACCCTGGACATCTCGCTTGAGGACGCGGTCCGCGGTACCACCGTCGAGATCAAGGTGCCGACCCTGTCCAGCTGCGATGAATGCGACGGCTCCGGTGCGCGCAAGGGCAGTGCACCGGTCAACTGCTCCACCTGCGGTGGTATCGGTCAGGTGCGGATGCAGCAGGGGTTCTTTCAGGTTCAGCAGACCTGTCCCACCTGTCGCGGCCGCGGCAAGATGATCTCCGATCCCTGCCCCAAATGCCGGGGCCAGGGCCGGGTGGAAAAGAGCAAGACCCTGTCGGTCAAGGTGCCGCCGGGTGTGGACACCGGCGACCGGATTCGCCTGTCCGGTGAAGGCGAGGCGGGGCCCGACGGCGGGCCGCCCGGGGACCTGTTCGTGCAGATGTCCGTGCGCCAGCACCCCATCTTCGAGCGCGACGGCAAGAACCTGTACTGCGAGGTTCCCATCACCTTTGTCGCCGCAGCGCTGGGGGGGGAGCTGGAAGTGCCGACCCTGGACGGTCGGGTCAAGCTCAAGATCCCGGCGGAAACCCAGACCGGCAAGCTGTTCCGCCTGCGTGGCAAGGGCGTGAAGCCTGTGCGCGGTGGTGCCGTGGGTGACCTGCTGTGCAGGGCAGTGGTGGAAACGCCGGTCAACCTCAACAAGAAGCAGAAGGAACTCCTGAAGGAGTTCCAGGAAAGCCTCGGCCAGGGCGGGGACGCACAGTCGCCGCGCCAGACCAGCTGGTTCGAGGGTGTGAAGACATTCTTTGACGACATGAAGCCATGACTGTACGGGTGGGAATTACCGGCGCCGCCGGCCGCATGGGGCGCACACTGGTCGAGGCCATCGGCCAGACTCCGGGTCTGGAGCTGGCCGCGGCCCTGGAGCAGCCCGACAGCAGCCTGCTCGGCGCCGATGCCGGCGAGCTGGCGGGCCTGGGCAAGATCGGGGTGGCCGTGACCAGCGACCTCGCAGCCGTGATTGACGGCATTGATGTGCTGATCGACTTCACTGTGCCGGCGGCGACCCTGTCCAACCTGGCGCTTTGCGCCTCCGCGGGCAAGGCAGTGGTAATCGGCACCACCGGTTTCAACGCCACGCAGGACGAAGAGATCAAGCGCGCCGCCGGCAAGATCGCGGTGTGCAAGGCCTCCAATTTCAGTACCGGCGTCAACCTCTGCTTCAAGCTGCTCGACATGGCGGCGCGGGTGCTGGGTGACGACGTGGATATCGAGATCGTCGAGGCCCACCATCGGCACAAGATCGATGCGCCCTCCGGTACGGCGCTGTCCATGGGCGGTGTGGTCGCCAATGCCCTGGGTCGCGACCTGGCAGAGGTAGCTGTTTATGGCCGCGAGGGCCAGACCGGTGCCCGGGAGCGGGAGACCATCGGTTTTGCCACGGTGCGCGCCGGCGATATTGTCGGCGACCACACGGTGATCTTTGCCGCCGATGGCGAGCGGGTGGAGATCACCCACAAGGCGTCCAGCCGCATGTCCTTCGCCCGCGGCGCGGTGCGAGCTGCCGGCTGGCTTTGCGGGCGCAAACCGGCGCTCTACGATATGCAGGATGTGCTGGGCATCTAACACCCGGCTCTTGTGTAATGTAGGAGCCCGCTCCGCGGGCGATGGGGTAATCGCCCACAGAGTGGGCTCCCACAACAGCGTGGGCTCCCGCAACAGAGAGGGCTCCCACATAACAGTGGGCTCCCACAGAAGAGGAAAATCTGGCGTGACGGAATACATTGTCAACATCGATGAGAGCAACGCTGCGGCGCTGTTGATCGAGGAGTCGCACAAGCGTCCGGTGGTGGTGGATTTCTGGGCCGAGTGGTGCGGTCCCTGCAAGACCCTGATGCCGCTGCTGGAAAAGCTGGCCAACGAACACGCCGGCGCTTTTCTGCTGGCCAAGGTCAATGCCGATGAGCAGCCCATGATCACCCAGCAGTTCGGGGTGCGGAGCCTGCCCACGGTGATGATCATGCAGGGCGGGCAGCCGGTAGACGGCTTTGTCGGCGCCCAGTCCGAGCAGCAGGTGCGAGAGTTGCTGGAAAAGTACCTGCCCAAGCCCTGGGATGCGCTGTTGCAGCAGGGGCAGGCGTTCATGGCCGAGGGTGATTTCAGCTCCGCCCTGTCGCCCCTGCGGCAGGCGTTCGAGGAATCGCGCCAGCGTCACGACATCACCCTGGCTTATGCCCATGCCCTGATTGAATGCAACCGCCTGGACGACGCCGACGCTGTCCTGGCGACGGTAAAGATGGTGAACCAGGATCCGGACTGGGAGCAGCTGGTCGCTCAGGTCAAGCTGAAGCGCGAGGCCGCCCGCTCGCCGGAGATGGAGGCACTGGAACAGCGCCTGCAGGCGGAGCCCGACAATCACGATGTGCGCCACCAGCTGGCGGTGCAGTACACCAATGCCGGCTACTATCGGGAGGCCCTGGAGCACCTGATTACCATTCTGCGACAGGATCTGAACCACGACGAGGGTGCCAGCAAGAAGACCCTGCTCGACACCATCGCCAGTCTCGGCAAGGGCGACCCCCTCGCGGTGGAGTACCAGCGCAAGCTCTACAGCCTCCTCTATTGACCGCTGGAGTTCTTGTTTTGCGCTGCCGGAATCGTTAAGGTACATGCCCCGGCGATGAAAAACATACCCGAAGGTCAAAACCGGCATGGCGAAGGCACTTGTTACAGGCACCAGGCGGTCTGCCGCGCGCATGCTGGCGCTGCTGTGCGGCGTGGTTCTGTCCGCCTGCGGGGGTGACCAGTCGCTGCCCGCGCCGCCCCCGGTTGCAGCCAGCGAGGCACTGGCGGCACATTCCGCCGAGTTCAGCAGGGATATTGTCGAGGTAGTGCCGGGAATCCACGTGGCGATCGGCTACGCCCTCGCCAATGTCATCCTGATCGAGGGTGATGACGGCGTCATCATCGTGGATACCACGGAATCCCTGGCCGCAGCGCGGGCGATCAAGGCGGAGTTTGACCGCATAACCGACAAGCCTGTCGCCGCCATCATCTATACCCACAACCACACAGACCACATTTTTGGTGCCACCGCGTTTGCCCAGGGGCGGGATATTCCGGTCTACGCCCACGCGACCACCTGGTCCCACATCGAGCGGATCATGAATGTACTGCGGCCAGTCATCGAGACCCGCTCTTTCCGCATGTTCGGCAATTACCTGGCCGCCGGCGGAGAAACCGTCGTCAACGACGGCATCGGCCCGGCGCTGGCCCATACGCCGGGGGTGGACAAGGATCTGTTCGGCCTGCTGCAGCCCACCCATACCTTTCAGGACCGGCTCGAAGTGACCATCGCCGGCCGCAAGCTGGTGCTGCTGCATGCGCCGGGGGAGACCGATGACCAGATCCTGGTGTGGCTGCCGGAGGAGAAGGTCCTGCTACCGGGCGACAACGTCTACAAGGCCTTCCCCAACCTCTATACCATCCGCGGCACCCGCTATCGCGACGTCATGCAATGGGCCCGGAGCGTGCGCAGCATGCGTGACCTGGGCGCCGAGTATCTGGTACCCAGCCACACCCGCCCGGTAGCGGGTGCCACGGAGATTGACGAGATCCTGCGGGTGTACAGCGACGCCATCCAGTATGTGCACGACCAGACCGTGCGTGGTATCAACCAGGGCCTGGATGCGCTGACCCTGGCGGCCAGGATTGAACTGCCGTCCGAACTGGCCGCTCACCCCTGGCTGCAGCCCTTCTATGGCACTGTGCCCTGGTCGGTGCGGGCGATCTATTCGGGCTACCTGGGCTGGTACGACGGCAACAGCAGCAATCTGTTCCCGACGCCGGCCGCGACCCGCGCCAGCAGGATGCTGGAGCTGGCGGGCGGCGAGGCGGCGGTGCTGGCGGAGGCCGAGGCCCGGTTGCCGCAGGATCCCCAGTGGGCGGCGGAGCTGGCGGACCTGGTGCTGACGGCGAACCCCGATTCTGTCGCGGTTGCCGCTGACCTGAAAGCGCAGGCGCTGCGTATCCTTGCCAGTGGCACGCCAAACCCGAATGCCCGCAACTGGTACCTGACCGAGGCGCTGGAGCTGGAGGGCAGGGTGACGGTGGCACCCTCGCCGCTCACTGCGGAGCGGGTGGAATTTGCCCGCGGCTTTCCCATTGCGGGGGTGCTGCGAACCATGGCGGTGAGCCTGGACCCGGCTCGCAGTGCCGGTATCGACCAGCGGGTGGTGTTTGTCTTCCCCGACCAGGGAGCACAGTATGCCATTCATGTGCGCAACCAGGTCGCCGCCATCGAGGCGCTGCCTGCGGTGCCCGGCGACGACAGCCTGGTAGTGACAGTGACGGCCAGTGACTGGCTGGACCTGGTCAGCGGCCAGCGCGGGTTTCCCCTGGCGCTGGCGGACGGCACGCTCCAGGTATCCGGCGGTCTGGCGGACAAGGGTACGTTACTGCGATTCCTGGCGCTGTTCCGGCAGCAGTAGTTACCGGCGGCCCCGGCCGCTTTTCGACAACAGAAGAGGTGTTGACGTGGATACAAGTTTTGCTCCTGAAGATCTCGCGTTTCGCGATGAAGTGCGGGCGTTTTTTGCCGAGGCCTACGATGCAGAGCTGCAGGCGCGCCTGAACAACCTTGATACTTTCAAGGATGCCGTCATCGATTGGCAGAAGCGGCTCTACAAGCAGG
This sequence comes from uncultured Haliea sp., assembly GCA_963974125.1. GTDB lineage: Bacteria > Pseudomonadota > Gammaproteobacteria > Pseudomonadales > Halieaceae > Haliea. The sequence goes on from CAXBCH010000035.1 coordinate 31,203, forward strand.
GCTGGATCGCTCCGGGCTGGCCGAAGGAATACGGTGGCACCGGCTGGAATGCCACCCAGAAGTTCATCTACGAGACGGAGCGCAGTGCCGCGGGCATCCGCGATGTCATCCCTTTCGGCCTCAACATGGTCGGTCCGGTCATCTACGCCTTTGGCAATGAGGAGCAGAAGCAGCGCTTTCTGCCCCGGATCCTGCAGAGCGATGACTGGTGGTGCCAGGGCTATTCCGAGCCGGGTGCCGGTTCCGACCTGGCGGCACTGAAGACCAGGGCGGTGCGCGAAGGCGACGAGTACGTGGTGACCGGCGCCAAGATCTGGACCAGCTACGCCCAGTATGCGGACTGGATCTTCTGTCTGGTGCGCACCAACAGCGAGGGCAAGAAGCAGGAAGGCATCAGTTTCCTGCTGATCGACATGAAATCGCCCGGCATCAAGGTCAACCCCATTGTCTCCATCGACAACCACCACAGCCTCAACGAGGTGGAATTCAACGAGGTGCGGGTGCCCGTGGCCAACCTGATCGGCGAACAGGACAAGGGCTGGACCTACGCCAAGGCCCTGCTGGCCCACGAACGCACGGCCATTGCCGGTGTTGCCGACAGCAAGCGCAACCTGGCCCAGACCAGGGAGTTTGCCGCCCGCGAAGTCAACGGTGGCAAGTCGCTACTGAGTGATCCGCTGTTCCAGAAGCGCCTGTCGGATATCGAAATCGAGCTGATGGCGCTGGAATTCACCGAGTTGCGGGTGCTGGCCACCGTTGCCTCGGGCGGTGCCCCGGGCGCGGAATCCTCGCTGCTCAAGATCAAGGGTACCGAGATGCAGCAGGCGGTGCAGGAGTTGCGCATGGACGTGGCGGCCTACTACCAGGGCGTGCTGCCCAACGACCTCACTGCTGAACAGCTGGGCCACGATTTTGGTTCCCAGGCTCGGCAGAGCTACATGTACGGCCGCGCTGCCACCATTTATGGTGGCTCCAACGAGGTCCAGAAAAACATTATCGCCAAGGCAGTACTCGGCCTGTAATCCCGCATTCGAGAGGTAATAGAAATGAATTTTGAGTTTACCGAAGAACAGGGCATGCTGCGGGACAGCGTCGCGCGCTTTGTCCAGGACAGCTACGATTTCGATACCCGCTGCAAGATCGCGGCCTCCGATGAGGCCATGAGTCGCGCCAACTGGCAGACCTTCGCCGAACTGGGCTGGCTGTCGGTACCTTTTGCCGAAGAGCACGGCGGCTTCGGCGGCAACCCGGTCGATACCATGGTAATGATGGAGGAGTTCGGCAAGGGCCTGGTGCTGGAGCCCTACCTGGCCACGGTACTCCTGTTTGGCGGCCTGCTGCAGCGAGGCGGAACGGTGGAACAGCAAGCCGAGTTGATCCCCCGCATTATTGAGGGCGGTTGCCTCGGTGCCTTTGCCTACCTGGAGCGCCAGAGCCGCTATGAGCTGGCGGATATCAAGACCACGGCCAGCGCTGAGGGCGACACCCTGGTCCTCAATGGCGAGAAGGTCGTGGTGTTCAACGGCGCCAGCGCCGACCAACTGATTGTCTCGGCCCGCACCCGCGGCGAACAGAGTGACAGCGATGGCATTACCCTGCTGCTTGTCCCGGCCGACGCCGCCGGCATCGAGCGCAACAGCTACCGGCTGATGGACGGGCAGCTGGTCGCCAATATCGTGTTCAAGGATGTGCAGGTGCCCGCCGCCGATGTGGTCGGGGAGCAGCACGAAGGTTATGGCCTGATGAACGAGGTGGTGACCGCCGCCACTATTGGCCTGGCCGCGGAGGCGCTCGGGATCATGGGGCAGCTCAACGCCAAGACCCTCGAGTACACCAAGACCCGCAAGCAGTTCGGGGTAGCCATCGGCAGCTTCCAGGCCCTGCAGCACCGGATGGTGGATACCTTCATGGCCTACGAACAGACCAAGTCCATGCTCTATCGCGCCGTGTGTGAACTGGACGGTGGCGGTGATGACGTCGCTGCCTGTGTGCATGCGCTGCAGGTGATGGTCGACCGCAATGCCAGGAAGATCTTTGGCGAGGCGATCCAGCTGCACGGCGGCATGGGCCTCACCGATGAGCTGGATATCGGTCACTACGCCAAGCGCTTGATGATGATCAACGCCACTTTTGGCAACGGCGATTATCATCAGGCACAATTCAACCAGCTGCGCTACAGTGCATGATCAATAAACGGGAGCCAACGCTATGAAACTGGGCATTCTGCTGGGCTACTCCGGCAAGCAAATCGACATTCCCATCGACCTTATCCGCCAGGCGGAATCGATGGGCTATGACTCGGTGTGGACGGCCGAGGCCTACGGCAACGACGCCGTGACCGCAGCTGCCTGGGTACTCGCCCAGACCGAAAAGATCCGCGTCGGCACCGCCATCATGCAGATGCCCGCGCGCTCACCGGCCATGTGTGCGATGACTGCGATGTCCCTGGATCAGTTGTCCGGCGGCCGTTTCATCGTCGGCCTGGGTGCGTCCGGCCCGCAGGTGGTGGAGGGGTGGCACGGTGTGCCCTATGGCAAGCCGGTCACCCGCACCCGCGAGTACATCCAGATCATGCGCAAGATCATGGCGCGTGAGGGCCCGGTGGAATTCCAGGGTGAAATGTACCAGCTGCCCAATACCGGCGCCGGCACCACCGGCCTCGGCAAGCCGCTGAAATCGATCCTCGCGGGCAACCCCGACATACCCATCTATACTGCGTCCATCACCCCGGCGGGTCTGCGTTGTGCCGGGGAAGTGGCGGACGGCGTGTTCCCGGTATGGATGGATCCCAACAAGTTCAGCATCCTCGGCGAGCATATCCAGAAGGGCCTGGACATCGCTGGCAACGGCAAGAGCCTGGCCGACTTCGATATCGCACCGTTTGTCTCGGTGGCAGTCAATGACGACCTGGACGCGGCCTACGATTCCCTGCGGCCCTGGCTGGCCCTGTACATCGGCGGCATGGGCGCCAAGAACAAGAACTTCTACAACGACTACGCCACTCGCGCTGGCTACGGCGACGTCGCCGAGCGCATCCAGGACCTCTACCTGTCGGGCAAGAAGGCCGAGGCAGAAGCGCTGGTACCGAATCAACTGCTTGACGAGGTGGCGCTGGTCGGTCCCCGTGAGCGGGTCATTGAGCGCCTCGCCGACTGGAAGGCCGCCGGCAAGCGAGGCGAGGTGGGCACCATGTTGCTGGGAGTGCACGATCCCGCTGTACTGGAGCTGTTCGCCAGGGAAATGCTCTGATGCAGGTACAAAGACGGGTTGTGGTCGTCACCGGTGGCGGCAACGGCATCGGCAAGGCCCTGTGTGAACGCTTCCACCGTGAGGGCGCGGAAAAAGTTGTCGTCGCCGATCTCGATCGCGCTGGTGCGGAGGCAGTGGCAGCAGCGGTTGCCGGCGACGCCTTCGAGGTCAATGTCCGCGATGAAGAGGCCATCAAGGCCATGGTCGATGAGGTGCTTGGCCGTTATGGCCGCATCGACCTGTTTTGCAGCAATGCCGGCATTATCGCCGGCGACGGCGAGCCCTGGTGGGCGACCTCCGCCCCCAACAGCACCTGGCAGGCCATGTGGGAAATTCACGTGATGGCGCATGTCTACGCTGCCCGCGCCTGCCTGCCCGGCATGCTTGAGCGTGGCGAGGGCTTTTTCCTCAACACGGTCTCGGCCGCGGGCCTGCTGAATCAGGTCGGAGACGCCGCCTACTCGACCACCAAACATGCGGCGATTGGCTTTGCCGAGGCGCTGGCCATTACCCATGGGGATGACGGGATAAAGGTCGCAGCCCTGTGCCCGCAAGCGGTAGCGACACAGATGATTGGCAGCGTGGAGGAGGGCGGCACCGCCGGTGTCGATGGCATCCTGACGCCGGAGCAGGTGGCGGATGCCGTCATTGAGGGCCTGGCTGCAGAACGGTTCCTGATCCTGCCACACGCGCAGGTGGCGGACTATCGGGCGCACAAGGCGGCGGACTACGATCGTTGGCTGGGCGGCATGCGCAAACTGCGGCGCCGTTTCGGCAATCCCAACCTTTGATACGGCACGGACCCGTCGCATGACCTACAGTCGCGGTCAGGAGGAGCGTTTCGCGCGCACCATCCTCAACGGTTTCGAGGCCTACTTTGCCGAGTTCCAGAACATCACCCTGGCGGCGCGTGCGCGGTTCGAGGCACAAGACTGGCAGGGCATGCATGCGGCGTCCATCCAGCGGATCGACCTCTACAAGGAATCCACGACCCGGGTCCTGCAGTACGTGGAGCTGATCGCCGGTGAACAATTGCACAACCTGCAGTTCTGGCGGCAGGCACGTGCAAGCTACGCGGCGTTGATCCGCGGCCACAACAACTTCGAGATCGCCGAGACCTTCTTCAACTCCGTGTACTGCGGCGTATTCAAGCACCTCAAGATCCGCGACGAATACGCCTTCGTGTTTTCACCCCAGGGCGACATGCCGGCTCCGGATGTGAGCAAGGTCTATCGTTCCTATGCCTGTGCGGACGGCTTCGATACACCCCTGCGGGAGTTGCTGCAGGACTACGGGTTTTCCCTGCCCTGGGAAGACCTGGAACGCGATATCGACAGTATTGTCGACGCCATCAACCACTATCTGGCACCCCGTATCGACCTGACCCGGCCCGGGGTGGAGATCCAGACCCTGGAGCCACACTTTTTCCGCAACAAGGGCGCCTACATTGTCGGCCGCATTGTTTCCGGCCCGGATTCCATGCCGATCGTGATTCCTGTCCTGCACAGTGGCAACGGCGAAGTGTACGTCGACACCATTCTGTTCGGCGCCGACAAGATGAGCGTAATCTTCAGCTTTACCCGCGCCTATTTCATGGTGGACGCCACCGTTCCATCCCAGTACGTATTGTTCCTGCAGCAGCTCATGCCCGCCAAGCCGATTTCCGAACTCTACAGTTCCATGGGCTACAACAAGCACGGCAAGACCTACTACTACCGCTGCGCCTTCCGGCACATGAAGAGTACCAGTGACAAGTTCATCATTGCCCCGGGAATCAAGGGCATGGTCATGAGCGTGTTCACGCTGCCGTCCTATGATTTCGTGTTCAAGATCATCAAGGACCGGTTCACGCCGCCGAAGGAAATGACCCGGGAGCAGGTGAAGGAAAAGTACCGGCTGGTGAAGCGCTGGGATCGCGCCGGACGGATGGCCGACACCCAGGAATTTACCAATCTGGCCTTTGCCCGCGAACGCTTTTCGGACGAGTTGATGGAGGAGCTGCACAAGGTCGCGCCATCGCTGATCGAGGAGCATGGCAAGGCGCTGGTGATCAAGCACGTGTATGTCGAGCGCCGGATGACGCCGCTGAACCTGTACCTGCAGGATGCCACCGAAGAGCAGGTGGCAGCGGTCATGGACGAGTATGGCAACGCCATCAAGCAGTTGGCGGCCGCCAATATTTTCCCGGGCGACATGTTGCTGAAGAACTTCGGGGTTACCCGTCACGGTCGCGTCGTGTTCTACGACTATGACGAGATCGTGCCGTTGGTGGACTGCAACTTCCGCGAGATACCCGCGCCCCGGACCGAGGCGGAAGAGTTGGCCAGCCAGCCCTGGTACAACGTGGGTCCCAATGACATCTTTCCCGAGGAGTTCCGGCTCTTCTTCTCCGGCAACCAGCGCGCGCGCAAGGTGTTCGACGCCATGCACAGCGACATCTACGAGGTGTCGTTCTGGCAGGGCCTGCAGGAACGGATACGCCAGGGCTACATCGAAGATTTCTTTCCCTACCGGCGCAAGTTCCGGTTCAACCGCACTCCCAGGCAACAGGCAGCAGCAGTTTAATGGCAACACTGTATCTTTTCCGGCACGGCCAGGCGTCCTTTGGGGCCGACGATTACGACAAGCTATCGGAGCTCGGCTGTCGCCAGGCAGAAGTGCTCGGCCATTACCTGCGCGATCAGGGTATCCAGCTTGATGCAGCCTATAGCGGCGGCCTGCTGCGGCAGCGGGAGACTGCTGCACTGGCGCTGGCCAGCCAGCCGCAGGAAGTGCCGCATCATATTGACCAGCGTTTTGACGAAGTGCGCAATGATGAGCAGATCAAACACCTGGTGCCGGTGGTGGCCACGAAAAATCCGCACATCAAGGCACTGGTGGACAAGGGCCTGAGTTCAAGCAAGGACTACCAGAAGGTGATCGAAGCGGTGTTCACCCACTGGGTGTCACCGGCCTGTGACGAGCCGCGCATCCAGAGCTGGGCCGAGTACTCGGGGGCGGTGCATGCAGCGCTGCGCGATGTCATGGCGGCACAGGGTTCCGGCAAGACGGTCGGTGTCTTCACCTCCGGGGGAACCATCGCCACCATCGTCAGCCAGGTGCTGGGCCTGAGCGGTGAGCATGCCTACAAGTTCTACGAGCCGATCTTCAACTGCTCGGTGACCCAGCTTTTCTACAGCGGGAACAAGGTGTCCCTGTCCTACTTCAACGACCGCTCCTTCCTGCAGGTGCTGGGCGGCCAGGCGGGCGAGCAACTCATCAGCTATCGCTGACAGGCTTCTTCTTGCGCAACAGGGACTCCTGGGCCACTGAGGCCACCAGCTCGCCGCTGCGGCTGTAGAAGCTGCCCCGGCTCAGACCACGGCTGCCGTGGGCGCTGGGGCTGTCCATTGCATACAGCAGGTACTCATCCACCCGCAGGGGCCGGTGTAGCCACAGCGCGTGGTCCAGGCTCGCTGCCTGTATTTCAGGGCTCATGCCGGTATAGGGGTGGGGCAGCAGGGCCGCTCCGAGCAGGGCAAAGTCGGAGATGAAGGCGAGAAGCGTCTGGTGGCGGACCGGGTCCTCGCCGATTTCGCCTGCCGGGTCCAGCACCCGGAACCACATGAACTGTTCTGGTTCCTGGGGCTGTGGGTTCAGGTAGTCCCGACGCCTGACCGGGCGCCGCTCCAGGGCCTGCATCAGGGGCGGTGTAAACCGGTCGGGGTATTTCTCGGCCATCATCCCCCAGTACTCGAAGTCGGTTTCCAGCTCTTCCGGTGGCGTAACCACAGGCATGTCGAACTGGTGGCTCAGCCCGTCCTCGAAACGCTGGAAAGATACCGAGGTGCTGAATATCGGCACACCGTCCTGTTTGGCAATCACCCTCCGGGTGGTAAAACTGCCGCCGTCCCGAATCGGGTCGACCTCGTACACTATCTGCTTCTTCGGGTTGCCCGGGCGCAGGAAGTAGGCGTGCATTGAGTGAGCGTTGCGGGAGGCGTCCACGGTCTTACTGGCGGCATACAGGGATTGCGCCAGTACCTGGCCGCCGAACACCCGGGGCGGGTAGCTCGGGCTGTTGCCGATGAACAGGTATTTGTCGATACGCTCCACTTCCAGCAGTGTCAGCAGTTTTTGCAATTTGTCAGCCATGCTAGTGTTTCCTTCAGGTCCGGCCGCAGAGGCTGTTAGCGAGGCTGCAGGCCGTTGAAAAAGATGTCGAAGTAATCGACCGCGACGGCGTCGAGGTCATCCACCCGGCGCCAAAGCTTGATATCCATTGCGGCGTTAATGGCACCGGCAATGAGTTGCTGGGCTATAAAGGGCTCGATGTTGCGCACACTGCCATCGGCGATCCCCTCGCGAATGAATTCACCAAAGTGCTGGTTGGAGGAGTCCGTACGCTTGAGGATCTGCTTGCGCCTCGCCATCGGCAACGCGGTGATGGTGCTGTAGCGTATCAGTGGCCCCCGATCGGAATTTTGGGCATGAAAGATCCGCCGGCAAACCTGGTCGATCTTGTGCAAGCCGCTGCCATCCAGTCGCTGGGCCTGGCGATAGATCTCCTCGGTCACGTCCAGTGAATAGGTATAGCAGTTGAACAACAGGTCTTCCTTGTTGCGGATATGGTAGTAGAACGCGCCCTTGGATACGTTCAGGTGCTCTGCTATTTCGTCCAGCGAGGTACCGTTAAAGCCCTTCTTGTTGAAAAACCAGGATCCCGTCTTGTAGAACGCCTGCTGCTTGAGCCGGTTTTGCTCGTCGCGGTCGAAACCGTGGACATAGTTTTCCGCTGCGGAGTCAAGACGCACTGTCGCTGGCTGGTACTCGCCAGCGCCGGAATACAGCCCCCTTGCCAGCAGGTCCCAGGCCTGTTGGGCGGTATCGGTGACCTGTTCCCGCGGTTGGCTGTGCAGCCAGGAAAAAATCCAGTCCAGGGAGCCGAGCATGGCCCGGGTGGCGGCAATCGTCTCGCAGGGCCGGATCTCTCCGGTTTCGATCCCCGCTCGCAGGTAGCCGCGCAGGCGCTTGAACATGGCAATGTACTGCGCTTCCACCTCACGGCGGCGAGTGCCCTGCAGCGAGGCAATCTCCAGCAGGGCTGCCAAATGCGGGCCGCGGTTTTCCTGCGCAGCCAGCCAGTTCTCGAACTGCAGCAGGAAGAACTGCCGTGCACGCTCCAGAGGGCTGCTATAGTGTTGCTCGATCTCGTCCATTGAGCGCAAATGGTGGCTCAGGGCGGCAAGGTAGCACTGGTAGATCAGCTCTTCCTTGGTTCTTACATAGTAGTAAAGGCTGGTCTTGGTCAGGCCCAGGGTTTCGGCGATATCGCGCAGGGTGGTGGCGCGTGACCCCTTGGAGTTGAACAGGCGCGCAGCCTGCGAGAGTATTGCCGTGCGTTTGGCATCATGCTGGGCAGAGCGGTTGAAGGGAGAGCTCTGCCCCGCCGTTTCTGTATCCCTGCGCTTGCCCATGTAACGCCTCTGCCGGACCCGATTGCCAGCTGCCCGTACTCGATAGTCGATAATTCCAACTTTAAGTATTTTTTTTGTCGCTGTCTACAGCGCCGGTTCGGGATGACGCTCGACACGCAGATCCAGCCACTTGCGAGAGCGGTAGCGATACACCAGCAGCACTGCTTTCAGGCTGTAGTCCAGGACCATCACGCCGAAGATCCAATACACCGAAAGCCCCAGGCGGGTGCACAGCCAGGCCGGAACAAGTCGCCCCAGAATGATGCCGACGAATGTCGCCATCAGGGGAAAGCGGGTATCGCCAGCGCCGCGCAGGGCACCGGCGAGGGCAAAGTCACAGGCCATCATGGGCATGGCCAGGCAGATCACGTAAATGAATACCACCGTCAGGGAAATAACCTCGGGGTCGCTGATCATGAAAGTAGCCAGCTCTTTCGCAAACCAGGCCATGATAATCGACAGCCCTATCATGGCGACCAGCGCCATTCGCAGAGACCTCCAGCCGGTAGCCATGGCGCGGTCGGGGCGACCGGCACCGAGTTGCTGCCCTACCAGCGTGGCAGTGGCCACTCCGAAACCAAAGCCGATGACAATGGGAAACGCCACCAGGCTGATACCGATACCGTAGGCCGCGTAAGCGGTGGTGCCGTAGTTGGCAATAATCGCAAAAAACGCCAGAAACGCCAGCTGGACCACCGCCTGCTCGGTGACGGCGGGCGTGGCAATCCGTACCAGCTGGCGGGCGCCGATCCAGTCGATATTCAAACGCCTGATCGGCTTCAGCCCAAAGTTGCCGCGCCACCAGAACGCCAGGAAGCCGCAGGTCACCACCGCTCCCGCAGCCCCTCCGCCCAGGGCAACGCCGGTAACCCCCATTTCCGGCAGCGGCCCGAGGCCGAAGGCCAGTGCAAAACCAAAGCCGACATTGAGTGTCGAGCTGACCAGCAGGAAGTAGAGTGGCGTAATAACGTCCCCGGTTGCGCGCAGGGACGTCGCCAGCATCATGTTGGCTGCCGAGAACAGGTTGAAAACGCCCAGCCAGAAGATAAACCGGGCTGCCAATGTGGTTGTTCGCGGATCCAGCCCAAACAGGCCGGCGATACTGTCGGGAACCAGCAACACGGGAACGCTGAGCAGCGCGGCAATCAAGAGAGCCAGCAGCAGTGCGGTCCAGCTGGCCATCTCCGCGCGCGCAATCTCTCCCGCCCCCCAGTACCTGGCGACCATCGCCGTGGCGGCGACGGAGAGCCCCATCAGGATAGCCTGCACCAGGAAGAATACCCGGTGGCCGGTGGTAACGGCTGCTACCGCGGACGTTCCCAGCCCAGCTGCGATCTTGATGTGCATGAACCCGACGACCGTAAACAGCAGGTTGGAAATGATCGTGGGCCAGGCAAGTTGCCATACCCTGCCACTGGCCGATTCGCGCTTCCTGACCGCGGGCGTCGTCTCACCTTCCATTGGGTTCCCTAGATTCCTGTGTGCAAGCCTGCGAGCTCATTGCATTCGCCATGCCGGAAACACGAGATTATATGGTCGTTGACCATGCCGGTCGCCTGCATGTGGGCATAGACAATGGTCGTGCCTACAAAGGTGAACCCCCGCTGCTTCATATCCTTGCTAATGGTGGTCGACAGCGGTGTGCTGGCAGGTACCTCGCTCATGCTCGACCAGGTGTTGCGTATCGGCCGGCCGTCAACGAAACGCCAGAGATAGTTGGCAAACGAGCCAAATTCTTCCTGTGTGTCGAGGAAGGCCCTGGCATTTTGCCGTGCACCATAGACCTTCAGTCGGTTCCTGATGATCCGGGGATCGGCCAGAATACGGTCCAGTTTGAGGTCGCTGTAGCGGGCAATCCTCTGGGCATCAAAGCCATTGAAAACTTTTCGATAGCCCTCCCGCTTGCGTAGTACCGTTATCCAGGCAAGCCCCGCCTGGGCTCCCTCCAGAAGCAGGAACTCGAACAGGGTCTTGTCATCATGTACCGGTACGCCCCATTCGGAGTCATGGTACTCAACATAGAGGGGGTCTGACCCACACCAGCCACAACGTTCCGGCATTGCTGTCTCGTCCTTTACCGTTCGCAGCGTAAAACCCAGTATCAGCCCCGGGCCCAAGCTTGTCCACCGGCGAAACCCGGCCTTGCTTTGGCTGTGGCGCAAACCGGCAGCCTGTGCCAAAATCCGGCGGATGAAAGACACCATACTCTATGAACGTACCGGGCATATCGGTCGCCTGGTTCTGAATAATCCGAGCCAGCACAACGCGCTGGGCCAGGAGCAGTTGGCGGCCATTCAGAACCACCTGGCGACAGTGCAATCTGACGACCAGGTGCGTGTTCTGATCATTACCGGCTGGGGCGAGAAGACCTTCTGCGCCGGAGCGTCACTCCAGCAGCTCGGTAGCGGTAATCTATCCGGCGATACTTTTCAGGAAACCACAGACATGGTGGCCCATCTGGCCATACCCACGATCTGTGCAATCAATGGCAACGTCTACGGCGGAGGCGTCGAACTGGCACTCAGCTGCGACTTCAGGATAGGCATTGCCGGGAGCAAACTACGTGTTCCCGCCGCTGCCATCGGTCTGTGCTACCCAATCAGCGGCATAAACCGTTTCGTGGAACGCCTTGGCGTCAGCGCCGCGAAGCGCATGCTGCTGGCCGCCGAGGAAATGGAAGCTGAAACCCTGTTGGAGCTGGGTTTTCTCGATCACCTTGTGCAACCCGCGGCGCTGGACAAGGCCGCAGAGACCCTCGCGCTGCAGATATCCAGCCTGGCTCCCCTGGCGGTTCGCGCCATGAAACAGATTATCCAGCAGGCAGCCTCCGGGGACATTGAGCGCGATCAGGCTCAGGCCCTGTCGCAGCTGTGCCTGGAGTCGGCGGACCTGCAGGAGGGTTTTGCGGCCAAGCGGGAAAAGCGGGCACCCCGGTTTCAGGGGAAGTAAGCCGCCTCGCTCAAGACCAGGGTAGGAGGAAGCTGGCGGTAACCATGCTGCGATCCTCCCTCCCAATGGCGAGTTCACAACCCAGCACCTCGCCTGCACGCTTGATTATGGCGAACCCGGCTGCCTCAGGTGACTCGAATGCCAACCCGGGTGGTATCCCAATGCCATTATCCTGGTAGATGAACCTTGCCGTATCACTATTCGCGCCAGGGCTGGGGGTATAGGTCACCGAAAAACGTACAAAACAGCTGCTACGCTCTGCGTCGAATCCATGGGTCAACGAATTGTCAAACAGCTCCGCAAGAATGATAGCGATAGGTATCGCCTGCGCTGCCGGAACAAGTTCCTGCTGGATATCATTGACGACGGTAAGCCGGTTGCATAGATGAGGATGACGTGAGCAAAGTGCATTTGCCAATCTGTCCGCGCAATCGTGCAGGTTGGCATATAGTCTCTCGCCCTGGTAGTAGAGAGAGTCCTGCACAACATCGAGCACCTCCAACCGAAACCGAACCCTTTTGTGAGCGAGCTCTGTTGCCCCAGGTTCGTACTCAAGCGTTGTATCCGTGCAGAACCCGGCCCAGTACAGCAATTGCTTGTTGTAGGAATGAATTGAGTCGGTGAGCTTGCTCTGAAAATCGATCTGGTCCTGCAGCTCATCCGCAAATCGGTCGGCCACTCGCTGCATCTCATTTGCTTGCTGCAACTGCTGCTCCTTGAGCATGTAGTTTCGATAAAACTTGAGAAACAGCGAAGCAGCGCCAAGGAACAAGATAAAATAAGCCGAGAAAGCCCACCCGGTAAGCCATGGGGCGGGGGCCACCCTGAGGTCGATGGTCAGGCCGTCATAATTCCAAATCCCGGCGGAATTGACTGCCTGTACCCGAAAAATATAGTCTCCCGCCGGGAGATTGGTGTAAGTCGCCGAACCTCGATTGCCTACGTCAACCCAGTCCTTGTCGAATCCCACGAGTTTGTGTCGATACCGGGTACTCTCCGGGTCGGTGAAGTCCAGGGCGCTAAATTCAAAAGTGATGAAGCGGTCTGTGTGGTTTAGTACGATTGAATCGAAGGCTGACGTGGGTGGGAGGGGAATAACATCTTCGCCATCCAAAATTATACTGTTAAGAGCGATTCCAGATGGCTTTCCTGCGGCTATAACATCGCTGGGATCGAATCGATTATATCCGTGGTTTCCACCGAAGTAGATAAAACCACTCGTATCCTTATATGAGCTTCCCAACTCAAATTCAGTCTCCTGTAAACCATGAGTATGGCCAAAGTTCAAAAGACTTCCATCCTTTGCTAGTCGAGATATACCCCTATTTGTTGAGAACCATATTTCACCTTGGCTGCCGGCTTCGATTGCATAAACTGTCTTGCCGGAGAATGGAGAAGTAATCTCCACATGCTCCAGAACCACAGTAGAAAGCTCGCGTATACGGACATTTTTATCTAACTTGAATAAGCCATGATGCAGTGACCCAAACCAGATATAATCTTGGGTCTCAGCCATACTCCAGATTATTGGTTGATTCGGCGTCTCCAAGCCGGTTGATTCGAAAGTAATATCCTGAAATTGATGAAGTTCCAAGTTAAATATCTGAAGGCCTGATTCGGTGCCAACCCAAACGGTATTGTCCGAGGATCTAAACAGCATGAGAACTCGATCATCACGAAGATCTCGGTGCGTATCGCCAGATGTAATACTTTCTGAAAAATTCGGTTTTTTAAAAATGGTTAGACCCCCGCCATAGGTCCCGATCAACATCCTTTCGGAGTCTAACTTGAGAAACGCACTTATAGAGTTGGAGGCCAGGCCATCCAAAATATCAGTGTTCAGTCGTGAAGAACTGGGCTCACTTAAATTAAGTATTTCAAATCCTGAATTTCTATAGCCGAGATAAATCTCATACTCGTCAGCGAAAACCGACATTATTCTTTCGCCGTAGATCGAAATGTCTGGAAAATGGTGCTTGAAAGCGGAGAAAGTGCCGGATTCGACATCGGTTACCATGAGACCGCTATAAGACGCGACAAGTATCTGGCTGTCACTGATAGATTCGAACGCAATGACAGAATGTAGTCCGTCGTGGGTTTGCCTATCGAAAAGTTCGAATGGTGAAAAGACCAATCTGTTGATGCCGTTGTAGGTGCCAACCCAATAGCCACCTGAGTAGTCGGGGGCGAGGGAGATTACCTCGTTGTTCGATAACTTTGAGTTGGAGGTAGTGAAGTTCTGTACGACTAGATCATCCTTGAAAATAAATATTCCTTGATCACTTGAAACAATAGAGTGCCCTGTGTCTTTATCAAATGTAATGTCGTGGATGGTAGACCTGTGAAAGTCTTTCTGGGTATCTATTCCAGAATCCACTTGGCGACATTGGTTGGTTTCTTCGTCAATGGACAGGAGTCCCCCACCGATAGTGCCAATCCAAATGCCACCTGTAGGAATTTGAGCAACCTCCTGTGCCGGTGCGGTCTTTCCACATAGAACCTCGATATCATATATTTGAATATGATCCGATCCAAAGTCGCCCTTGAATATCCTGCCAGTACTTGCAGCCAAGAAGATTCCGTTGTTACTATCTTCGTGAAAATCGGTCACAGGTTTATCGAAATCTATACTATCGGCGCGTTCGACTCGCCCATCTTCATGGATTTGTATTACTTCACCACTCATAAGGCCGATAAGTAATAGTGCTTCGCTAGAAAAGTACACATCTGATATCTTAGGATTGACTGCGCCTAGCGAATTTATCCAGGCGGGGGCGGTAAATACTCCCAGCTTCTCGTCATAGACGAGCGGTTCGTTTGAGTCAGTGACCGCAAGTACTTTGTTATTCCAAACTTCAACAAGTTTTCTAATTCGAGGTTTATAAAATCCAGATGTCGACGCAAAGAGCTCATTCTGATATTGAATGCTCTTCCCTTTTGCCTGAAGTACGCCATCATAGTTTGATATCCACAATCTTTGATTGCTCGTATGCAGGATCGATAATGTGGTTCCTTGATGAAGAAAGCGGCTAAAGTAGGTGTTTACAACGGAAAAATAATTACTCCCGATAGTTGAGGGGCTGGTGGGTGCTAAGCCAGGGGGTGTTTCCTCTGGCCGAGAGGCTGAAGCTATCGAGATAGTAAGGAGGGGAAGCACCAATAAGAAAAAAAGGTTTCCTTTTCTGAGCATGTTGCTTACTAGCCGATTTTAGCTTTTAGCTAGTTTCACTGCTACTACGTGTTTCATATACATTAGAAAACTCCTTTTTGTATTTATTGAATGCGCCTTCCAATTCAATGCATCTTGCTTCTAGGTCAATTTTGTTTTTATTCTTCAATTCGAATTCAATATTATCGGCAATAGCCTTGACTTGCTTGGCGCCTAAATTAGCGCTCATTGATTTTATTGCATGTGCAATGCTTTGGGCTTCTTTGTCGTTTCCGCAGATAGATGCATTCTCTAGCTCTCTGATCTTTACAGACATTTGGCTCACGAAACCAGCGTAGACTTCCGAAAGTATGGATTTTCCTGTCTGCCTTTCAATTTGAGTGATGTTGTTTATAGCCGAAAAGTCAATGAGATCTTCGCTACTATCACGTGTTTGGTCGCTCTGATGGTTTTTTCTGTCACTATTCAGTGGCTGTAAACTTGTAACACTGTTCGTGATTCCGAAATATTCCTCAATTATGTCCTTGATTTCAGACATTCGGAATGGTTTGCCGAGATATCCGTCCATTCCGGCATCCAGAAAATATCGCTTATCGTCTGCTGTGATCCCTGCCGTTAGCGCAATAATTATTACCGGCTTAAGCTCTCTATCGTGTTCGTCTTCTCTGATATGCCGAGTCGCTTGATATCCGTCCATTATCGGCATTTGGCAATCCATGAATATGATGTCATAACGGTTCCGTTTTTGGAGTTCGACGGCTTCTTTGCCATTTTCCGCAATGTCAACTTTGTGTCCGATCATCTCTAAGACTTCTTGAGCAATTCTCTGATTTGTCGGAATATCTTCCGCGACCAGTACTCTGAGGCTGTGTATATTGTCCGAGGTTGCCGAAATTCTTGAGCTCTCATCATCAATATTTTCGAATTTTGTGATTTCATCAAGCGCAAGCCTCAATGCTTCTGAAGTACAAGGCTTTGTTATAGTGGGCCCCCGCGATAGATGTGAAGTCAGTTTGGCCTCATGAATCGGCATTAACAGTATGCTCGGTGATTTAATTAATCCTTCATCCACATGCTCAGCGCTCAGGGATGTGTTTTCAATGTCGATAATCAGGATGTCGTTCTGATCTGTTTCGCCTAGTATCGCAACATCTTCATATTCGAGGGGATTGAGATACCCCATCCGCTCGAGCTGAGACCGTACCATCATTCGAGTAGACTTCCTTGAGGATATGATGGAAACGTTATATCCATCTAGACGAAGTGGATTCGAAGGCTCATCGCTATCCATCGCCTCCGAGACAGGAATGGAAATTCTAATCTCAGTTCCGTGTCCGGGTTGAGATGAAACATCTATGTCGCCACCCATCAATTCAATATAGTTCCGAGTGATCGACAACCCAAGTCCTGTTCCGCCATATTGCCTCGTGGTGCTTGCGTCTGCTTGGGTGAAGGGTTCGAACACTCGGTTAGCTGTGGCCTCGTCCATACCGATACCACTATCAATTATATTTATTTTGGCTTTGCCTTCTTTGGTAATTTCGTCGTATTGATAATCTACTAAAACATTGATTTCACCTTCATGAGTAAATTTTATTGCGTTGTTGAGTAGGTTCATCAAAATCTGTCGTATCTTGCCTGGGTCTCCTAGCAACTTGGCAGGAACTGAGCGAAAAACAGTATGGTTCAACTCCAGGCCCTTTCTTGCAGCTGGCTCGCCTTGTAGATAACAGGCATCCTCAATTAGAGCTGCCAAGTCGAATGGCGTGGTTTCCAATTCCACTCTTGATGCTTCTATCTTGGAGAAATCAAGTATGTCATTGATTAGAGCTAGTAGTGCTGTGCCACTTTTGTGAGCAGCGGCCGCAAACTTTCGTTGTTGGGTAGTTAGGTCCGTATGGAGGAGAAGCTCGGTCATACCAATCATGCCATGCATTGGAGTTCGTATTTCGTGGCTCATGGTGGCGAGGAAATCTGATTTGGCTTTGCTTGCTTGTACTGCAGCTCTCCTTGCATCCTCTAGATCGATTGTCCTTTCCTGGACCTTCAATTCCAGGTCTCGCTGTCTTGCTAGACCGGCCCGTGTTCTGGCTTGTTGCTGGTAGATGTAGGTTGCTATGACTGCGACTATAAGTAAGGAGTAAACGAAATAAGCTGGCATGCTTCGCCAAGGGGGGGGGAGGACTGTTATTTCAAGCGACTTACTGTCCCAGTTCCATGCCCCACCAGGGCTAGCTGCTGCTAATTTGAGGTTGTATTTTCCCGGTGGTAGCGTAGTAAAAGATGCTTGTCGGGCATCTTCTGATATTACCCACTTGTCATTTATCCCTTCCATCTTGTATGCATACTGAACAAGCGGAGGATTGGAGTAATCAGCTGCAAAAAATTCAACTGAAAACATACTATCACGGTGCGTCAGAGTTATATCTGATAATTCATTATATGCTTTTTCAAACTCTTGCCTTTCATTCATTATTTTGATTTCAGAGATACTGATGCCGGGAGGCTCTTCCTTGTCGACGAAACCATTCGGGTCAACGATATTGAAGCCAAGGTTCCCTCCAAAATATATTAGGCCATCGCTATCCTTGAACGAAGCCCCCATATTGAACTCCGTATCCTGAAGTCCTTCTTTAACGCCGTACTGTCGCGACTCCCCAGTTTTTGGGTTCAATTTCGTTACTCCCCTGTTGTGCGAGAGCCAAATGTTACCGTCTGGGTCACTATGTATTCCGTAAATGTTGGAGCTTGGTAGCGCTATATCCTCTGAATAGTGTATGAACTTCTCGAAACCATTTTTCCGATCATTTTTCCCCCATCGATTTAAACCGCCACCTTTGGTTCCTAGCCACAGATCTTGATTATTATCTTCGTAGAAGGACCACACCATGTCACTCGATACGCTGTCTGTGTTTCCCCTTTCGGTATATATTCTTTTGAATTCCGATTTCTTTGCATCAAAGCGGTTTAGGCCATTTTCGGTGCCGACCCAGATAAAACCGAATGAATCCTCGAAAAGCGCAATTACGTTATTGTTGCTGAGGCTCTTCGAATTTGTGGGATCATGAGAGTAGTTATTGAACTTTCCGGTAGCTTCGTCAAGCGAGCTGAGGCCGCCGCCGTATGTTCCAATCAGGAGTAACCCCGAAGAGGCCCGCATAATAGAGGTAACACCATTAGCGGCAAGACTGTTTTTGTCAAGCCGTGAACTCTTGAAAACTTTAACTTCGTTCTTGGTTATATCTAACCTATTGAGTCCGCCGGAGAAAGTGCCTATCCACAATACGTTTTTTTCTCCGAGGAGGCTCATTACGACACTGTTCGAAATAGCTGGGTCGGAATATTCGTTGATCCAAGTAAAGCTTCTGTCACCTCTTTTTAAGCGGTTGAGGCCATTATCTGTACCAACCCAGATGCTCCCATCCTCAGTTTCGCCAAACGCGTTAACCGAGTCATTTGATAGTTGGCCGATGCTCGAGTTATATTTTGGGAAGAGATTTCTAGAACCAGTTGCCAATCCAACAACAGTACCTACCCAGTAGACACCCTCTTTGGATTGGTAGATGCTGTAGATTCTACTTGAGGGTAAGTTGGTATTCTGACTGTTGAACCGTTCGAACGAATTAGACTCAGGGGTATATAAATTAAGTCCATCAAGAGTGCATATCCATAAACGGCCATCTTTGTCCTCAAAGATATCTAGTGCATTGTTCGACGACAGCGACCCAAGGTCATCTTCCGTGTGTAGGTAGCGCTTCGATGTATTTGTCTTTGGATTGTACTTGGTCACTCCCGAGTTAAGAGAGAGAGACCATATTTGACCATTTGAATCTGAGTATACTTGGAATATGGGTTCTGAAGGAGCACTTAAGATGTCGTTATCGGATGTAGCTGACACCGACATTGCCATGGTGGCCTTGTCAATTTTTAGCAATCCACCAGCAAGTGTTGCTCCCCAAATGGTCCCGTCTTTGCTCTGGGTAAAGCTGTTGATTTCTCCGAGGTAGGGTAGCCCCTCTTGCTGCGGGAAAAAGTGAACAAAATAACCTGTGTTTGGATCGAATTTACTGAAGGCATTATCGTATCCAAGCCAAAGGTCTCCGTCCCTGTCGGCGAATATGGTAAGAATATCGTTTGAGAGTGGTGAGGTTTTGTCGTTTTCAGAAGCGAGGAGGGACGAGAAGCCATTTTTTATTCGGCTATACCTATTTAGTCCGCCTCCTCTTGTGGATATCCAGATTGTGCCAGAGCCGTCCTCGGCTATGCTCGTCGCGGCATCGTGAGATAGTGAATGAGGGTTTGTGAGTGAATATCGATAGTTTTCGAGTTCATGGCCGTTATAGCGATTTAGCCCTTCTTGGGTTACAAACCATAAGTTGCCAACTGAGTCTTGAAAAGTTTGAGTGACGATCTGCTGTGTTAGATTCTGAGTAACAGCAGATGGCTGAAAATCGATACTGGTTTCCGAGCCAAAATAGTTTGCGGTTTTTATTGCTGGGCTGAATGCAATAAGGAGTATTGCTATTACATGCCGTGCTCTACAGATCATCTTGGGGTTTTCACGTGGCCAAGGGTGAGGTCTGCAGTGTAATCAAAAACCTGAGTGTTGTCTTTTAGCCCTGCTATATGCTTGTTTTTGATGTGAAGTCAGCTGTGCTGAGGACAAAAAAAGGGGGAGACTCAACCCTCCCCTCACACTAGCATTTCTGAGGAGTCCCCTCCCTATCGGAAGCCCCACTTGTATCCAGCCTGGTCCGCGTAGCTGCGGAAGCCCCACTTGTATCCAGCCTGGTCCGCGTAGCTGCGGAAGCCCCACTTGTATCCGGCCTGGTCGGCGTAGCTGCGGAAGC
>CAXBCH010000036.1:0-50794 GCA_963974125.1 uncultured Haliea sp.
CTTTAAAACAAGGACTTTCATTGCTGATAGCCGCTGAATTTATGCAACTAACAGGACTATTCAACTACCGTGGCCGACTCTGTCCAATACTCGTAGTATATTAGTAGCCTGGTGAGACGTATGGAAGATTTTGAAATGGCTAGACTCAAAGAAAAACAAGAGGTATGAGTGAATGAAGGACTCGACAGGAGTGGTGAACTCGGTAACGGTAGTTTTTGCTACTTATAATGGTGAGAATACTCTGCCTACAATGTTGGAGAGTCTGTGCCGTATTAATCACCCTGGTTGTGCTTGGGATGTTATTGCTGTTGATAATGCGAGTACCGATAAGACACATGATATATTGATGTCATATGCGACCAAGTTGCCTCTCCGAGTCCTTGAGGAGTCTCGGCGCGGAAAAAACTTCGCTCTCAATTCTGCACTTGTTGAAGTCTCAAGCGATCTTGTGGTTTTCACAGACGATGATGTGGACGTCGATCCATCTTGGCTGGCTCAATTGGTGGCTGCAGCCAAGGCCAATCCAGGACATGATATTTTTGGAGGGCGAATATTACCAAAATGGCCAGAGCCGCCACCTGTATGGCTATTTGAGAGTGTTCCGGTTCGGATCGTTTACGCTATCACAGCAGAGGATCTGGAGGAAGGGCCTGTGCACCCCGGTCGTGTTTGGGGTCCCAATATGGCTATTCGGCGGAGGATCTTTGAGCGGGGGCATAAGTTCGATGAGTCCGTCGGCCCTTCTGCTGGAAACTATAGAATGGGTAGTGAAACAGAATTCACGGCAAGGCTTGCCAATATTGGTCATAAGGCTTGGCATGTCCGCAGTGCGATAGTTCAACATATTATACGAAAGAATCAGCTTTGTTCTCGTTGGATTGCAAAGAGAGGCTATCGGTTCGGTCGCGACATGTTCTGGAAAGAGAACAGTGTCAAGCTTAAAATTGAAAGCAATGGTCGTGACCATAGTACACCGAGAATTTTTGGATTGCCGCGATGGTATTACGGTAATTATGTTCGATATGCTCTAGCATCCATTTTGTTGAGATATTCCGGAAATCCATCAAAGAAGCTCAATGCGAATTGGAATTTTCAGTATTGGAGAGGATATTTTCGCGAAGCGTGGGCAACTGGATTTCTCTTTGCGTTCAGAGGTCGGGAGAGATTTGACCAATAACCAAGCACTTGAGATTCGTGGTATGCCCGGGCGCGAATTCGACTCGGAGTTCAGTGCCTGGATTTCGGCCAGGAGCGGAGGTGACTACATCATCCAAGGGACCAAGGTGGCGGGTGGGATACCTGCGCAATTAATGGAGTGACATCTTCATTGACAATCGCCGGGTAGCGTCTCAAGATTGCCTGGATTATCCGGCAACTGGGGCAGGTTTTATAGTGGTGGGCTGACGGAAAGGAGTGGTCGCCATGGGCAGGTTCCTTATAAGAGCGTAGCTTGGATTGCCACGTTTTGGCGCGCTTCAGTCCGAGGTCCACTTTCCGCGGTAATATATGGATTCGAAGCTCGAAAGTCCGGAGGTCCCGCAGTCCTTGAGCACAAGAAAGTCTCTCGCATGGTCGTTTAGCCAGGAGGCAGGGCAAAACATACTGCGGTTTATCGGCTCCATCGCTATCGCCCGGCTGCTTACGCCGGACGAGGTGGGCGTGTTCGCGCTCGCGATGGCGGCAAACTTTTTAATTTCCTCACTGCAAAGCTTCGGCATCGGCGCCTACCTGGTGCGCGCACGAGAACTGACGCACGACAGGATTCGCACGACCTT
Organism: uncultured Haliea sp.; assembly: GCA_963974125.1. Classification (GTDB taxonomy): domain Bacteria; phylum Pseudomonadota; class Gammaproteobacteria; order Pseudomonadales; family Halieaceae; genus Haliea. Next base: position 1,776 of record CAXBCH010000036.1, read on the forward strand.
TGGCATGAGTCTCCTGGTCTCATGGAGTATCGCCGCATTGGTCCTGCTGGCGCGTCATCCCATCGCAGAGCTATATGACACGCCGGGTATCGCCGATGTTCTGCTGCTGGTTGCAGCGACCTTTTTCATAAATCCCTTTGGCCAGCCCGCGCAAGCGCTGCTGACGCGCGAACTGCGCTTTGATATTCTTCATCATATCGGCTTGGCGAGCGTTATAATCAGTATCGGAACAAGTGTTGGGCTCGCGTTTTTGGGCCTGAGCTACATGGCGCTAGCTTGGGGTATGGTCGCCGGCTCGGCGGTGCAGGCGGCGCTGCTGATCGCGGTTCGCCGCGACCATTTACGGCTACGCCCATCGTTGCGCCACTGGCGTGAAGTTGCCCAGTTTGGCGGTTGGCTGAGCGCGGGTTCGGTAGTCGATACATTTAACGTTGAAGGCAACAAGCTCTTCCTGGGTGGTTTGATCAATCCCAGTGCAGTCGCGCTCTTCGAGCGTGGGCAGCAAATCCCGCGAATTGCGAGAGAAACACTTTTCAGGCCATTGGGCCGCGTCATTTTTCCGACCTTCGCGAGAGATATTCGCGAAGGGAAGTCCATAGGACCGGCAGTTGAGATGCTCGTAGCCGCGCAAACAGCCATTATCTGGTCAGCTTTTTTAACAGTGGCAATCCTCGCGAAGCCGATTATCGTATTTCTGTTTGGCGAGAACTGGAGTGTCGCAGGGATGCTCCTCCCCTATCTCGCGGTTTCGATGGGAGTGCGCGCAGCGCTACCGCAGCCCAACCAGATTCTCACGCCCCACGGCAAGGTCCGGCGTTTGTTTGTTCTAACTACAATCGTATCTGTTAGTACGCTTGTGTTTGGCGTGTTGGGTGCACTACACAGCCTGGAGATGTTCGCTATACTGACGGTGCCAGCGTCAGTGGTGTCCCTTGTCATGTGTTATATTGCTCTGCGGCCGTTTCTGGGCACCGACCTAGCGGCTTTGGTTCCGCACTATCTGAAGTCGCTGGTAACCGCGCTTTTCTCATCAATACCGAGCGTTACCGTCTACCTCCTTTACGGAGCTGACGTTCCGGTTCACTCCCTGCTGTTCGCCTTGGCGGTAGCGCCGCTGTTCTGGTTGCTCGCCATTCACCTGACGGGGAGTGTGGTCGTCGCTGAGATAGATTTAATATTGCGTAAAGGTGTATCGCTACTTCGTCGAAGGCGTGGATATGGCCGGTAAGTGCTTGGTAGAGCAAGTTGTCGGGTCCTTCGCAACCGGCTGCATAGCGGTAGAGGCAGGTTATATTGCGATCTGCTGATTGAGAATCGGAACAGGGCTAATGTCATTCATCGGGTGTAACCCGGCAATCGAAACTGTAGTCGTAGACCATATTCTGCACTTCCGCAGTCATGGTGGAGTCAGCTTGAGCAACAAACTGCACAATCGCGGAATATTCTTTGCTCCGACAGGCCTTCACAGTACTGCTTGGGGCGTTAGCGATCCGATTCCGAGAGCCTGCCGGAAGTCCACAGCCGCTTTAGAACCGTCCATCGAAATGGAGTAGAATGCGGCAGTAGCTAGCTCTGAAGCCACCTGAACACTAAGATTGGGTAAGAGGAGCTCCGGATTTATTCGTTGTAGGCATCAAACAACAGGTCATGCCACCCAAATGACTTTTCCGATGTAACAATTATCACCATAACTTTATAGGACATTATCTGTGACAACGACGATTATTCTCCTGCAGATCATTGTTTTGGCTCTGACGAGCTCAACACTTGCTGTAGTCATTTGGGGGTTTTTCAAGATCCGCAAGATACATTTGGCCACTTTTCAACTGTCCAATGATACTCGGATCATACGTCGTGAAAGCACTGTGCTATTTGCCCAGTTGCAAGCCCTGAGATCTCTGGAGGATAAGCTCGCTTTGGAGCAAGCCTTACCGCCGGTGAGGGGTTGGGCTGGTTCACCAGATTTCTTGCTGACGCTGTTTGAGTCGATACTCGAAAAAGCTCCTTCAACGGTAGTGGAATGTAGCTCTGGAGTTTCAACACTTGTTATTGCACGGGGATTGCAACAGAACGAGAGAGGTCATGTTTATAGTCTTGAACACGATAGGAAATACGCAGAAAAGACCTCCGCAATGCTTAAAAAATATGGCCTTGAGCAATGGGCAACGATTATATATGCGCCATTAATCAGTAACGGGGAGGGAGTACCTTGGTATGATGATTCAAAGATACCAAGTGATATTGATCCGATTGATCTCCTGGTTGTAGACGGGCCACCAAATGATTTAGCGCCGCTCGCTCGCCTGCCTGCAGTACCCCGTCTCCTGCCGCGCATGGCCGATACATGTGTGATTATTCTCGATGATGCTGCACGCGACGCAGAGAGGACAACCGTAGAACACTGGCTGGAAATGATGCCTCAGTACTTTTCAACCTACCTCCATCACGAAAAAGGCTGCGTGATTCTTGAGCGATCTGGCTGAACGCTCGAGCCGTTAGTATTATTTGGGTGGAAGGCAAGTGATGAGGCGCTTAGTAGTTATTTTCAATTCTTATGGCGGCAGCCCGGGTCAGCTCATCCTCGTCCGCTCACTGTGCAGCCAGGTGGGCCTAGCTGTATTAGTCGTGTGCCACTTCATCGTTGTTTTCGCGTTGTCGTCGTTGCGTCGTGCAAGTTCAATAAAAACTGGAAAGTCCGCGGGCTCCACCATGTATTCAATGGTGCAGCCCGCCGTAATATCGCGCCAAAAGACATAATTGTCAGCCTTGTCTTGTTGAATCGAATAGCAGAATCCCCCCTCAGTTGCTTTGCTATTAGTCGCGAAAAGTAGCTGATAGACCCTATGATGCTAGAGTTTTTCTGGTGTTGTTTTGCAGCATAATCGACCTCGGAATGTTTGGGATAGGCCTTCCGTATTGTCAAGGAATGGAAGCGATGATCCGCCACCATATCGGCAGGTAGAGAATCTAGAAACCTAAATAATTCATAGTCCAAATAAGGAAAGTAAACGGCGCTTTCTGAAAGGATACCGAGAGAGAACATCGCCGGTCCATTTTTAGTTCTGTTAAAAAAATTGAATCGCTGCAAGGGGTTGTGTGCACATTTATGCCTTTCTATTTCCATTGATACTCTTTTGATAGCTTTATCCTTGGAAAACTTTCCAAAATCCGCCTTGCCTATAAGGGCCGCCAGTGCGGTTTCGGACAAGCCTCCTTTTCTTTGCCATCGGTCGATCGTATACTCGGCACAGGTGCTCTGGTTGCCCTTCATAAATAATGCTTGGCTTTCAAGGGTCTGATTTAGACCAGCAGAGAGCGTGTCGCCAGCCAAACCATCTAATACCGGTAGGCGCGTGGCCTTTAAAGCATCACCCAAGGCGAGTGACCAGACATGCTCGGCTGTCATGTATTGGGTTGCTCGATCATGGCGGCGGCCCGCTCTAAAAATATCTGTGTAGGGTTTCACGATCTCATGCTCGATGCCCGTATCCACAAGAAGGTTACTGGCTACTTCAGTATCATTTTCACTTCTTGGCGGTAGGAACTGCGCGGTCAGCGCCTTCTTGGGCGGACAGCCAAGATGTATGGATTCCAATAAGATATGCCTGGAGTCTCTACCGCCGCTTAAAGGCAATTGAAATTCCGGTGTCTGCTTTAAGATTCGCCGCATAGATTGGCTAAAGAGCGCAATGTAATCGTCTATTGCATTGTCCAGAGAACCAATATAAGGGGGCGATGATGATGGCTCCATTCCTGTTATCGTGAAGTCGCCGTCTTTCCACATCAATCGCGCACTTGGTGGGAGGCGCTTTATGAAACGATATGGAGTGTCGTAGCCGACATGAAATCCGAGACGCAGAAATGTGGCCAATGCGTCGTGATCTAACTCTGCAGGCACGCCTTTCCTAATAGCGGCTAAGATATCATTGGTTAATATTAAGGCTCCTTTCCATATTGCGTAAAAAATGGGATACATCCCATACTGATCATTGTCTAACCAGAATTCACCGTTTTCAAAGTTCCAGAAGCAATATACTCCGCTGACAACGGAATTATTTTCTGTAATCTTGTATCCAAGCTCAGCTGATTTATCTCCGCATGCGGCTAGACTGTCGCCAAGCGGCCTTAGACATATTGTTTTCGAGAAATTACCCACTCACTTTCACCTATTGGTGTCGATTCGAGCTATGTTTTGCCCATCCGGACCGCTGAATTCACATAATCATTGCAATGCCTGAATCTACAGAATCGAGTCACCTGTCGCCCAAGGCCTCTCTGTATCACGAGAACTAAATGGGACCCAGCAAATACAGATCTTTGGATTAGTTGCTGCAACAGGACATGGACCTCAACTGGCAAGATCGCACTTATTTCTGTACCCAGAAGTGAGGGGCTTTCTTGGTTTCTGTCCAGAACTGAGTTCGGAAAGATTCGCATCGATACTGAATTTCGCCGCCCAATTCAAGTACTCCATTTCGCCATAATCCCCGTTGATTGGATAGGAGCCCTGGACGCCGCCTCGAATCGAGTCCGGGGCGTCCATCCGCAAGGTTCTGCGAACCTTCGCGATCACAGTTCTTGCAGCCTTACCCAGCTCGGGCGTGTTCGCTACTTCTGCCAGGTAGAGCCAACTGTCAGCAATTTGCACATTGCCGGTCAGGCAGGTCCAGCTAGCTGCCGGTGTCCAGTCAGCGGCGAGCCTGCCGGGGAGGAAACCGTCGGGACGGAGTGTGCCCAGCAAGCCCTCAGCAGTACGAAGCGCTGCATTGAGAACAGCTTCGTCGTTGCTCCAGCGGTGCGCCTCCACGAGCCCCTTAAGATAGTAGCCCAAGGTATGAGTCAGGGGTGTGCGTGGCATGTTGAGGCAGCACTTGTCCACCCAGCCATTGGCCTGCTGCAATCCCATTGCCCAACGAACCTGCCGCATTCCTGCTTCTCCGTACCCCTCGTCGGGCGCAATGCGATCGGCCTCGAATAGGCCCCAGGCGACATGGGTCTCATAGGCTTTGTCGCCGGGTTGCGCGAAGGGGGTGGGGTGACGCCGCCAGGCACCATCTTCGTCTTGGGAATCTCTCAGGAAGCTCGCAGCCTTGTGCATTGTATCCCGGTAGTCGTCAAAGGCCGCCACACCGGCGGCAAGGCCCAGCAGAATCTGGCCAGTGTTGAATGTTACCGGGACGACCGGGCTCGCATCGATCTTGCCGCCCTGGAATCCACCGCAATCCAGCTGAATTTTTCTGCACCAGTCGAGCATGCGTCGGGCTCGGTCGCGCAGTTCTTCCCGTTGTCGCAACTCTGCGACGTTCAACATCGTCGGAATAATATAGCCGGTAGTCTCCGGATAGGAAGTCGCCCAGCCTTTGGTCAGGCTAAAGTCGCGTGCGACACCGCCGTCTGCTGAGGCGCTGTTATCCTGCGCCCTGCAGAGCCAGTCAACCATGAGGTCGATAGCGAAATCTGCTCCCGGATCGTTTCTCAGGACACCCCGGTAGTCCTCCTTGAGGATCTCCCTTGCGATCGGCGGAAGTCCGAAGTTTTTACGCCATCTACCCAGTATTGAAATCACTGCTAGCCCCTCTGTAGTCCCAATCTCTGGCGTAACCTTTTCAGGCGATGCCCCTGTCCCAGGCAATAGCCAAGCTCAAGGACCAGTGCGGTAATGGAGCGTGGTATTTTTTCGAATGTTTCATAGCCGAGCTCCCTCAAAAGATCGCCACCTAATTGTTCAAACAGTATGCGCTGATTCCGTGACATTTCTGCTCGCCAGCGTCCCGCCTTGCTGGTCACTGGTGGTTCGGCGAGTGCTGGCCAGAGAGTACGTTTCTCCTTTGGTACCTTGCGCTCGACGGACGCTGCATAGGACAGCATTGCAGGCGCAAATTCAACACCGATGAAGTGACAAAGCCTTGATAGGGTTTTCTCTGTATCCAGTATCAGGTCTTCATAGCGCAACACCAAATAGCGATCACTATCGATCATCGCGCCCATACGCAGGTTCAGTGTGACTTGATTGCTCCAGGCCCGGGCACACTCCACGATATTACCGAAGCCATAGGGATAGTTCTGGTGTGACAGGGCGACATCTCGCCCGTCTCTGACGAGGTGAATAAAACGCGCGGTCGGCAACCAGCGGTTTGCCAGATGCATGTTGTCAATTGATGCTATGTCCATGCTGGCCCAGTAAGGCTTGCTGCATTGATTGGCATATTCGGAGTGAAAAGCCGCAACAAGGGAGCCGAAGTCGCCGGGCTCTATCTTTTGCAGCAACGCTTCCTTGTCGAGCTGCTGGTCCCAAAGCTTGATCCGCTCATGCGCAAGCAGTTCGTTGACTACTCGCTCGGTACCTTCAGCTGTTGAAAAGCTCTCCGGGAGCGATTTGAACTGTCGATACCACAAGCCTGTAGGCGATAGTGGCACGGCTATCTCCGGATGAGCTCCCACCATCATGGAGAGCAGAGTCGTCCCACTGCGTTCCGCACCAAACATGAACACAGGGGCCACGTGGACACTCATACAAGTCTTCTCACCAGAAAGGCCCGTTGGACCGGGGTTCGTTCACCCAGGCACGATCAAGTACCCACTTTTTCGCCAGCACCACCATCACCATGATGTTGTACGGCAAGTCAAAGTAGGGCATGGAGAGGAACGCCCCACCGACGGCGAATCCTACCAGACTCACCTGGGCCATGGCACCGAGGTCCCGGGTCCATTTTGCCTCCGGTATATCAGCGCTGTGTTTTCGCAACCAACTTGCGGTGCGATAGGTACTGATCCCGATCATGAGGTATAGGAACAATCCTACAAACCCATGGTTGCCGAGAATCTGGAAGTAGATGCTATGGCCTGCCCGAGCAATGTTTTCCGTACGCCCGTAGAGATCGAAAAAGTACTGGAACTGATAGCTCATGCCACCACCGAAAAAATTGTTTTTGGCGACGTCCCACGCTACGTACCAGGCGTTGATTCGCCCCATTGCCGAGCCGTCCTGCTCGTACTGGGCAATGCTGGCCATCCGCTCCCACCAGTGCTCCGGCATGATTGGCAGTATTACAAGGACTACTACCAGCAGAAGCAGGCTGATAAGCCCCTTCTGAGAGCTGCGCCACCAGAAGACGGACCCCATTGCCACCAGGGCGAGAATTGCGCCCCGGGAATGGCTGCCCAGGGCCGCCGCGACGCTCAATAAGATGACTATCGATATCGAATGTCGCATCCACGGTTTCTGCAATTGCAGCTGCAGGAAGTGCAGCATCGGCATGGCCACGATCACAGCCAGGGCAAAGTGATTGTTGTCTGCAATAAAGCTCCCTGCCGGCCCCCATACACGGTAGTTCCCGCCGCTGAGTATGGTGAACAGCCCACCCTTGGCAGAGAGCAGGGCGAGTGATCCGATGGTGACCCAGGCGAAGGTCATGATGTGAAGTTTGCTGAACAGCAGCATCAACGCGACAAAAGTCATGAGATAGATCTTGATGGCCCGGTCCCAAAGGAAGTAGTCAGCTTCGGGGTTGTATCCCATCCTCCAGGACAGCGTCATCCAGATCGCAAAAACCAGCAGCCACCAGACCGCTGCTCCCTGGAATGGGGAGCGTCGCTCGCGAGTGAACAGCAAGCCGATCAAGGTGGTAACGCCTGCAATCATTGCCACCGGGGCAGAGTACGCGAATGCCCACGTGTACCGGTGTGGGTTCATGATCGAGATCCATGTCCAGTTCATGACGCCCACCCATGGACGCTTTAGAGCCATCAATCCGAATATGACTACCAAGCTTACTATTATGATGTCACGTAGTGGCATGGCTGGGTGCTGTCAACTATTGGCTTCTCAGGTTAGGATTCTAACGTGCAATTTCCGCTGGCATCATAGCTGAGTTGCAGAGTGATGTACTCGGTAACTGCCTGATTTGTGTGCCAGTTGGCACTTTCTCTCGGCTGCGCCTTGGAGGCGATCTGCCTGTGGCGGGCGGGATCATGGAGGTCCCGGGTCTTTGCCGAGCCATGCGCTCGCTGTAGCAACAAGCATCGCTAGTCGGTCTGGTTTACCCCAGTCGGTGCGAGGAGGCTGTTGAGCAGTCGATCAAGGCTGTCGCTGGTGCTGTCCCAGCTGAATTTTTCGGCATAGGCTCGTGTGGCACCCTGCGGGGGAGGCGAGGCATGGAGTGAGCGCACGGCCTCGGCAATGGCCGCCGCGGTGCGCGCTTCAATGAGCAGGCCCGCATCGGGGCTCTGCACCACTTCCGGGGTGCCCCATACCGCCGTTGCGATCACGGGTGTGCCGCAAGCCATTGATTCCAGCAGAACATTCGCCCAGCCCTCGCGGCTTGACGCCAGCACCAGAATGTCCGCACAGGCATAGATCTTTGCCAGTTCTTGCTGGCTCTGGTTACCCATGAACAGGACCCTGTCCTGAAGCCGTGCCTTCTGTACCTGGTTTCGCAGTGCCACTTCCGCCTCCCCCTCGCCGACCAGCAGTAGAGTCGCAGCGGGTAGCTGTTCCAGGGCCTCAATCACCAGGTGCTGGCCCTTGAGTTCAATCAGGTTGCCGACACACAGCAGCACAAGGCCGTCCGACAATCCCAGCTTCCGACGCTGTGCGCTCCGCTCGGTCTCGGGCAAGGGCGTAAACAGTTTCAGATCCACGCCATTGCGGAGTACGCGGAAGTTCGTTTGCCCTGGTGCCAGCCGACGCATTTCCTCGGTTAACGCCTGGCAGACCCCGATGCAGGCGTCCGCTGCTTCCAGAGCCCGACGGATCAGTCTGCGCGGCAGCCGGAAGCGGGGCAGCAGGGTGATGTCACTGCCCCTGGCCGTAATCGTTACTGGTACCTTGAGATCCCGGGCCAGCCTGGTGGCCGCCACACCATCGGGGTAAACATAATGCGCATCGATCAGATCAAACTGCTGGCCCTGCCGGGCGAGGTCTTTGCCCAGTTTTCTGATCGCCCGGTAGTACAGGTAGGGCTGGATATACATGCCAATTCCGGGAAGCATGAGGTACCTGGGGTGGAAGACGCTGATTCCAGCGCGCAGCTCCACGGGCTGAACCTCGGCGTGTTTGCGGTAACGGCTCGATAGATGGCCGGCCAGCGGGAAATAGGGAACAGGTGCCATTACGCTGATGTTGTGCTCGGGGTGGCGAGCCAGGAAATGTTTGAGGCGGCTTTCTATGAATATCCCGTGCCTTGGTTGCTGTGCGTTGGGGTACAGCGAGGTGATTGTCAGAATATTCATTCCAGCTCCGTTGCCTGAGGTCGGCCGCCAAATCCATTTGCGACGGGCGTCACAGATGGAACCCGGCAGAGGTGTACTGTACCTGCAATCGCGGCTACCATCACCATTTGCGAATCCACTCGGGAAGTCATGACCAAATCAATACTCTACGTCGCCTATCACTTTCCGCCAATCCAGGTGAGCAGTGGCGTCCACCGCACCGTGGCGTTTGCGCGCAGCCTTGTGGTGGCGGGGTGGGGAGTATCCGTGTTGACTGTCTGTGAGGCGGCGTACCCTCAGCGCAGCGAGAGTGGCAGGCGGCTGGTGCCGGAGGGTGTACGGGTGCTCCGGGCCTTCGCCCGGGAAACTACCCGCTATCTTTCCTTCCGCGGCAGGTACTTCGACTGGATGGCGGCGCCGGACAAATGGCACAGCTGGGTAATCAGCGGCCTGTGGGTAGGCTTGCGGGAGATTCGACGCAATCGCCCCGCGGTCATAGTGTCCACGTACCCCGTCGCCTCGGCCCATGTTATCGCTTACCTGCTGCACCGCGTTACCGGTATTCCCTGGGTGGCGGATTTCCGCGACCCCATGTTGCAGGACGACTATCCGCCCACCCGCGCCCAGCGCAAGGCATTTGCCTGGGTCGAGCGCAAGGCCGTTCGGCATGGCTGCCGGGTGTTGTTTACCAGCCCCGGTGCCCTGGCGCTGTATCGGGATCGCTACCCGGAGGTTCCCGCCGGGCGCTGGGTACTGGTGGCGAATGGCTTCGACGAGGCCCTGTTTGAGATGTCCGCGGTGGGCACAGGCGGCTCCCACGAGCAGGGCGGCCGCCGCACCCTCCTGCACAGTGGTACGGTCTATCCACAGGAACGGGATCCGCGAGCGCTGTTTCAGGCCCTGGCAGAGCTGCAGGCAGAGGACCCGGCGCTGGCATCGCGCTGGCGGGTACTGCTGCGGGCCACAGGGCACGACCATCTGCTTGCGCCGCTCCTGCAGAAATGGGGCATTCAGGATCTGGTCGAGCTGGCCCCGGGTATTGACTATGTTGCCGCGCTGGAGGAAATGCTGGGCGCGGATGCACTGTTGCTGCTGCAGGCCGCCAATTGCAATTTCCAGACCCCTGCCAAGGCCTATGAGTACATTCGGGCGCGGCGTCCTGTGCTGGCCCTGACGGATCCGGGCGGTGATACCGCGGCCCTGGTACTGCAGGCGGGGGTGGGTGAGGTGGCCGCCCTGGACGACCCGGCGACCATCAAGTCTGCCTTGCGCCGCTTTCTGTCCCGGGTGGAAGCACAGGATTTCGTGTTTGCGCCGGTTGAGGAGCTCATGTGCTGGTCGCGGCAGTATCAGGCCCGGGCTTTTGTGCAGATGCTGGACGATGTGGTTGCGGAGCGGGCTGCCTGATGACCACTGATTCTCCGGCATCCAACCCCCGCTGGTCCCTGCCCCCTGCCACTCCTGGTAACGATGGGGCCAGAACAGCACTGCTGGTGCTGGAAGCGAAATCAGTGGGGGCGCCGCGGCAACTGCATCTCTGTAGTGCCTCTCCGTGGCAGTGTGCACAGGGGGAGCGGTGGATTGTCTGTATGATTGGCCGCCCGCGCCCTCTGGGGCGGGACGCACCGGAGGCGGGCCCTGCACAATGGTTGCTGCACCAGGTCGAGCGCGATCCCGAGGGTTTCTATGCCGGCGTGGCGGGCTTTTTCGCCGCGGTGGTTCTGGACCGGCAATCGGGGGACTTCCGGCTGTACACGGACCATGTTGGCAGTGTGCCCCTGAACCTGTACTGCGGGGGCGATAGTTGGTGGGTGGCGGATTCTCTCCTGCAGTTGGAAGCGGCGCTGCCGCCTGAGGCGCTGCGGATCTCCCCCCAGGCGATCTATGACTACTGCTTTCACCACTGTATTCCGTCCCCCCGGACGATTTACGAGGGCGTGATGCGGCTGCCGCCGGGCAGCGAGTTGCGGCTGGCCCTCGACGGTGACATGCAGGCCCGCAACCTGTTCCGCCCGTCCTACCAGTACAGCAACGAAAGTGCCGAGGTGCTGTCGCAGCGCTGTCGCGAGGTGATTGCCGAGGCGGTGCGCCGCAATGCCGGGCCGGGTACGGGCGCGTTCCTCAGCGGTGGCCTGGACAGCTCCACGGTGGCGGGCCTGCTGGCGGGGGTACAGCCCGGGGCGCCGACCTTCTCCATCGGCTTCCAGGCCCAGGGTTACGATGAAACCGCCTATGCCCGCATTACCGCCGGGCATTTTGCCACTCGGCACCACGTGCACTACCTGCAGCCCGATGAGATTGTTGCTGAATTTGCGGAGGTCGCGGCCTGCTTCGACCAGCCCTTTGGCAACTCTTCGGCCCTGGCTGCCTATGTCTGCGCCAGCCAGGCCCGGCACCATGGTGTTGCCACGCTGCTGGCGGGCGATGGTGGGGACGAGATTTTTGCCGGCAACGAGCGCTACGCCAAGCAGAAGGTTTTCGAGCTGTGGGGCAAGGTGCCGGGTGGGATGCAGCAGGGCCTGTCGGCGATGCTGGCGGGTCCGCTGGGCGGCCTGCCGCTGCTGCGCAAGGGCCGGAGTTATGTCGAGCAGGCCGCTATTCCCCTGCCGGACCGGCTGGATACCTACAACTACCTTTTCCGCTTCCAGCCCGGGGAGATGTTCCTGCCCGGGTTTCTCGCCGGGGTGGATACCGGCGCTCCTCGCCAGGCCAAACGCGAGCGCTTCGCCGCCTGCCCCGCCGAGGACCCGGTGGAGCGCATGATGTACCTGGACTGGAAGTTCACTCTTGCGGACAACGATCTGGTAAAGGTCTCGAACATGTGCTCCAAGGCCGGTGTTGAGGTGCGCTACCCCCTGTTCGAAAAGGAGGTGGTGGAGTTCAGTTGCAGTGTGCCGGCGCGCCTCAAGCTGCCCCGGGGGCGCCTGAGGGAATTCTACAAAAGCAGTTTCAGGGGGTTCCTGCCCGAGCAGACCCTGCGCAAGTCCAAGCACGGCTTTGGCCTACCTTTCGGGGTATGGATGCGCGAGCACCCCGCTCTGCAGGAGATCACCGGCAGTGCCTTGGCGGGACTGAAGCAGCGGGAGATTTTCCGCCCGGACTTCGTCGATACCGCTCTGGAGCACCACCGAACCGGCCACGCCGGCTACTACGGCGAACTGATCTGGATCATGGTGGTGCTGGAGCTTTGGCTGCAGAGCAGGGGGCGTTGATGATGCTGGGCAATGGTATGTCTCTTGTCGGGCGCTGGGCTGGCAGGGGCAAGCTTTCCATCCTGATCTACCACCAGGTGCTGGCGGCATTCGACCCCCTCCGGCCCTCGGAGCCGGTGGCGGAGCAGTTCGACTGGCAGATGGCCCTGCTGGCCCGCCATTTCACGCCCCTGTCGCTCAGTGATGCGCTGGCGCAACTGCAGGCCGGGTGCCTGCCCGCCAACGCGGTCTGCGTGACCTTTGATGACGGCTACACCAACAACCTGACGGTGGCCCAGCCCATACTGGAACGGCACGGCATTCCGGCCACAGTCTATGTGGCGACCGCGTTCAGCGAAGGCGGCAACATGTGGAATGACCGGGTGTTGCACCTGTTCGCCGACAGCGAGCGCGGCCGTCTGAACCTGTGGCAGGAATCCATCGAGCTGGGGGACTGGGAGAGTCGCCGGCGGCTGGCCCAGCATTGCCTAGATGAATTGAAATACCTTCACTGGCAGGAGCGCACGGCGCGGGTAGATGCGCTCTATCAATTGAACGATATCGCCGAAGCGCCGCCCATGATGCTGACTCCTGAGCAAGTGCGAGCACTTGCCAACCTCGGCGTCGAGATCGGCGCCCACACTGTTCATCACCCCATCCTCAGGGAACTGGCAGTGGCTGCGCAGCGGGAGGAGATTGAACAGAGCAGGGCGCAACTGGAGGCCTGGACCGGTCGCCCCGTGCGCCACTTTGCCTACCCCAACGGGCGTCTGGGCCGGGATCTGGATCAACAGACCCAGAAGCAGGTGCGGGAAGCCGGCTTCCAGTCCGCGGTGATCACCAACTCCGGCGTTGCCGGAGCCGGCACCTCGCCCTGGTTGCTGCCCCGCTTCACGCCCTGGGACAGGGTGCCATGGCGATTCCAGGCCCGCCTGTTGCGCAACCAACTGGCTCCGGCGGCGTGATGCCTGCGTGGAGCACAAGGGTGCGAGTGTTGCTGCGTGAATACGGGCTGCGGGTTGCGCTGGGGCTGGTGGCGGATCGGCTGCTGCGCCGGCTCTCTGGCAACCGCTGCGGCCTGTATTGGTACCGGTTTTACCAGCAGGCCGTCAGCGACCAGCCCCTGGCCCGCGAGGATCCGAACCTGGTCTACCGCTGGCTGGCGCAGCACGACCCGGTCCTGGAGCAAATGCCACGTCCGGCGGCTAACCTGCGGGCGCGCTTCGAGCAGGATGTGAAGTGTCTTGTGGTAATGAAGCAGGAAGAGCTGATCGCCTGCGCCTGGTTTGGTTTTGGCCGTTTTCACGAGGATGAGGTCAACTGTATTTACCGCATGCCGGCGGATGCGGTGTGGGATTTCGACGTGTATGTCGTACCGCGCTACCGCCTGGGGCGCACTTTCGCCCGCACCTGGCAGGCGGCCAATGCACTGCTGGTCAAGGAAGGTGTTGCCCAGAGTTTCAGCCGCATTTCCGCCTACAACCCACACTCCATTCGCTCCCATCAGCGCTTGGGGGCGGTACAGGTAGGCTCTGCCCTGTTCCTTCGCCTGGGGGCGCTGCAGCTCATGTGCAGTAATCTTGGGCCCCGGGTATCCCTGACGCTCGGTTCCGCCCGTGCGCCGCAGCTCGATTTTGGTCGCTTCGTTTGCGCAGCCGTTTCCCGATGTTAAGATCAGCTATCCCTGTCGCCCCCTGCCGGCCCCCGGTGTCGGTTTTTTTACAAGGAAAATACCTGCCATGCTGTCCCTGGACGAACTGAAAACCATCATCGCCGACATCCTGCAGATCCCGGGTCGCCTGGATGGCCTTGGCCGTGACGACACCTTGCTGGGCGGCATCCCGGAATTCGATTCCATGGCGGTGGTCTCGGTGTTGACCACCGTTGAGGACAATTACGGCATTACCGTGGATGATGACGAAATCAGTGCGGAGGACTTCGAGACCTTTGGCGCCCTGCTGGACCTCCTTAACGCCAAGGCGGCCTGAACTCGAGCGGCCTCCAGCCCTGTTTTTCAGCGCATGAGCCTGCTGCGCACCGGCTATCTCGATAGCCCCGCTGGCGGGCTGCATCTCACGCTCCATCTCCCTGAAGGCCTTCACAGCACCGCCTGGATCCTGCATGTGCCCGCGTTTGGCGAGGAGATGAATAAATCCCGACATCTGGTGGCGTCACAGGGGCGCTGCCTGGCGCAAGCCGGCGCCGCGGTAATCATCCCGGACCTCACCGGCACCGGCGACAGTGCAGGTACACTGGACCAGGCGGATTGGACCGCCTGGCAGGATGACCTGGAGCGGGTGGCGGCCTGGGCCGCATCCCAGGGGGCCAAGACCCTGGTATTGTGGGGCTTGCGCCTGGGCTGCCTGCTGGCGGCGGATATTGTCGGCCGCTTGCCGCTGCCCGTGGCGGCGCTCTGGTGCTGGCAGCCGGTGCCTGCCGGCAAGCAGCATATCAAGCAGTTCCTGCGCCTTCGCGCCATGGCCGGGCTGACCGGGGGCAAGGGGGAGTCGGTGGTGCAACTGCGCTCTACGCTGGAGCAGGAAGGTTCGCTGGAAGTGGCGGGGTACCCCTTGGGGGAGCCGCTTGTCGCCTCAATCGAGGAGCGGGAACTGTCGTCCATGGCGCTGCCCGGCGGTCTGCCGGTTCGGCTGGTGGAGGTGGTCAGCGATGTCTCGCGGCCACTCAGCCCCTTGGCGAGCCGCCAGCTGGAGGCATGGAACGCTGCCGGTATTGCCGCGCTGGGGGCGGTTGTCCGGGGGGATCCCTTCTGGACCACCCAGGAGCTGGGTTTTGCGCCTGAGCTGTTGGAGCACACGCTCGGCTGGTGGCGGGAGCTACATCACCCTGTCGGGGAAGAGCCCAATGCGGGTGGCTCCCCTGAAACCGCGGCGGGGCTATCCGCGCAGGCAGCGATGGGGTGGCGTACCACGGTCTTCGACTGCGGCGAGTATCCTCTGGCGGGTATTGTTCACGGCGCTGATACTCCCTCGGATCTGGGTGTAGTGATTGTCGTGGGCGGCCCGCAGTATCGGGTGGGCAGCCATCGCCAGTTTGTTTCCCTTGCCGACGCCCTTGCCGGCGCGGGTTTCCCGACGCTGCGCTTCGACTACCGCGGCATGGGGGACAGCGCGGGCGAGTTGGCGGGTTTCACCGGCGTGGAAGAGGATATTCGCGCCGCCATTGATGCACTGCAGACCCGGTGCCCCGCTGTGGAACGGGTGCTGCTGGGGGGGCTGTGTGATGCTGCCACCGCGGCCGTGTTCTACGCTCATCGGGACCGGCGGGTGAAGGGCCTGATACTGGCCAATCCCTGGGTCTACAGCCCCCAGGGGCAGGCCAAAGCCTACCTGAGGCACTATTACCTCCAGCGCCTGCTCAGTCGCAACTTCTGGACCAAGGTCTTTTCCGGCAGCTTTTCGCCCCGAGCTTCACTGGAGTCCCTGCGTCGCCTGCTGCGCACGGCCCGAGGTGGGCAGGATCCAGGTGAGGAGCTGCCTGCATCACCAGCCCTGGACTCACCAGTGGCGCCAACCGTCGCCCCGGCGATGGACCTGGCGCAGCGCTTCGCGAGCGGACTGGCGCGGTTTAGTGGACGGCGCCTGCTCCTGATCAGCGGCAGGGATCTCACCGCTACCGAGTTCGTGGCGGCGAGCCAGACAAACAGGGCGCTGCGCAGGCAGCTGGCCGCAGCGGAAACTACCTTGATCAACTTGCCGGCGGCAGATCACACTTTCTCCACTTCCGCAGCAACCCGGGAGATGGAACAGGCCTGTGTGAAGTTTGCCAAGGCGGTGCTCTGAGCGATGTCGTCGTCTGCCATGCGCATCCGACTGGGCCAGTATCTGCAACGGCAGCCGAGCCTGGTCTGGCCCCTGTGCTACATGCTCGGCATTCTGGGTGTGTCGTCCATTCCTGGCGTGGCGCCCATTGACGCGCCGCACACCTACCAGCTGCTGGCTTGGGTGCCCCCGGCGATCCAGAATCTTCTGCACATCCCGGTTTACGCGGGGCTTGCTGTTCTCTGGTGCTGGTATCTTTCCAGTCGCGCCTCCGAACTTTGGGCCTGGGTGCTGTCCTTCGTTGTTACCGCGCTTTTTGGTGCCCTGGACGAGTACTATCAGTACCATATTCCGGGGAGGTATGCTTCCCTGACGGATGTGCTCTTTAATGTGCTCGGCGCGGGTTTGGGAGTGTGGTTTTTCTGGTGGCTTATAAGGCTTAGCAGGTAGGCGTGATGACGTCTCACTCGGGCGCGGCCAAATTCGAGCGTTGGCGGAAACAGGTAAAAAACGGTTGAATGAGAGTATATGGATCGGGTTCAGGTAAGGGCAGACTGATGCAACCGTTGCCGGTCGCTCTGACTCTTGACATTGAGTTTGACGTCAACCGGGCGTTCGAAACCCGTAATCCCGGTAGCCCCCGGGGGCGTGAGGCCATCCACTGTCTGTTCAATGGCCAGGATATCGGGCTGGGCGCCATTCTCGACATACTCGACGATTATGGAGTAAGGGCGACCTTTTTTGTCGAGACGCTGAATACCGCCTGGTTTGGTCCAGATGAGATGCGGGATATCGCGCAGGAGCTGCATGCGCGCGGCCACGAGGTCCAGCTGCATGTGCACCCCGTATGGCTGCACATGGACGAGGTGGCGCGAGTCGCCTCCGGGGAAATGCAGGCTCCGGAGACGTTCACTCACGATTCGCTGGCGAATCTCTCCGAGAACGCGGTTGTCGATCTGGTCAGGATTGGACAGTCGACATTTGCCGAGTGGGGCCTGCCGCCGGCTACAGCGATCCGGGCGGGCAACCTGATGATCGCGCGTCATGTCTATCGCGCTTTCGCGGCCTGTGGGCTGACCATTTCCTCGTCTGTGGGAATGGGCGTCTATCGACCACCCGAGTCCGAGTTGCATCGCCTTATCGGACCCATGGTCTGCGACGATGTGCTGGAGATGCCGGTCTCAAGTTACTACGGAGCTGATGTCTGGCTCCGCAGTCGAGTCCGCCTGGCCACGCTCATCGGTATGAGTATGGCCGAACAGAAGGGCCTGCTGAACGCGGCGCAAGACCTGCCTGCTCCGGGCTTGATCTTTCTATCTCACGTCAATGAAGTCTGTCACTCCCTCAAGGATGGGAGCGTTGTACCCAACCTGCTCACTGTCCGTAAACTGCGCCAGCTCTGTGAGTCGGTCAGTAGTTCCCCCATGCTCGACGCGGTCACGATAAGCGAATTGGCCAGCCGTTGGCGGGGCCGGATACCCGCAGAGGACTATAAGCTCGAGCTGCCGCGCGGGCTCGGCTTTACGCGTCTTTTAGAGCGGCTTGAGCGCTAGCGATTCTTGTGGAGACTCCGGCCTGCTCTCTCGATTTCACCATTGGCGGCAAGCGTATTTTCCGGTGGGTGTTGCGCTGCCCCCAGCGGAGCTGTTTCGCCGATCTGGCCCTGTCTGAAGTTGAGCGCCGGCTGGAGGGTGAATCGGATCAGACCCTCGAAGAAGGCCTGTTGCGTGCGGTAACGGTGGACAGGCAGTGGCCGTTATTGCAGTCCAGGAAGGGTTTCCTGCTGTATATAGTTAGTCGTTATCCGCGCTATTTGACCCGCTTTGAGGGCAGCTTCGAGGCATTCCTGGCTAGCCTGTCGGGTCGCACCCGAGGGACTCTGCGCCGTAAAGTGCGCCGTTTCGCCGCGGTGTCGCCTGGGGAACAAATCGATTGGCGCCGGTATGAGTCCGCCGATGAAATTACACATTTCATGCAGCTGGCGGTTCCCCTGGCCCGGGAAACCTACCAGGCAAGATTGTTTGATGGGGCTTTGCCCGACTCACGGAATTTCGAAGCCGAGGCCATGGCACTGGCAGCGGCTGGCAAGCTGCGTGCCTATCTGTTGTTCCTGGAGGGCAAGCCCGTGGCGTATCTGTATACGCCGAGGCATGGGAACGCCTGGCACTATGCCTTTCTTGGATATGATGAAGCGAGTGCGTCGTTATCGCCCGGAATCGTATTGCAATACCTGGTGCACGAATACCTGTTTGCGGAAGAGAAGGGCGGGCTGTTCGATTTCACGGAAGGAGAAGGAGGGCACAAGGCCCTGTTTGCGAACGAATGTGTGCCCTGCTGTGACCTGCTTGTGCTACGCGGTTCGCCATGCAAGCAACTGCTGATTAGGGCGCATCTATTCTGGAACAGAACTGTAGAGTACTTGCGATTCCTGGCCGAGCGCGCGGGTGTGAAGGCGAGATTGCGCCGCTGGTTGCGGCGCCAGCGGTGAAACCGGGTTGTCTCGGCGCCCTGTTTGCTTGACGGTGGGTTCTCAGCGGCACCAGGCGAGCGGACGAAAGCCTGGAGGATGTCGCCATCGGACCACCAGGAAACGGATTAGTATCAGCAAATCCATGCGACCAACCAGGTGCATGCCGGCCCTCGTCATGCCCCTTTGGGAGGCATGGTTGTCGGGGTGTGTTTCTGCATAGACTGCACTGAAACCTTCGGCTGCAGCCAGGGCCGCCCGGACAAGGATGGAACGCGCCTGGGCACCGCGACCGCGATAGTGCTTGACTGTAAACGCATTTCCGATCAACGCGGCAGACTGCGGCAGACCCAGCAGGCAGTGCGTTCGGTTCTGCAGATAGAGGAAACTGTAGTGCACAACTTCGGACTGGTGCAGCATGACTACGCCGAGCATGCGTCCTTTGGCGATGTCGTCCAGATATGCTTCAGTGTCCGGGTTCAGTGCCAGCAGAGCCTGGCGCAAGGTGGCATTCGCATCAACGGTGGAGCATGTCAGGGTCAGGATTTGCTCGTCGGGTCGCTCTGCCGCTGAGGGTCTTGCAGCATCGCAGGGAAGACAGTAGAGGAGATGGGATCTCGCCAGCAGAACCTGGCGCCCGAGCTGCTGTAGTCGTTGTGCCGAGCCAATTCTATTCATGATCCCTCGGGGCAATGTGATCCATGCAGCAGAAATCATGTCTGTGGGCTGATTTGTGGTTGCCCCGGATCGATTGCTCCTCTATCTTGCATCAGGGACGCCCTTGTCAGCGGATTCCGGGATTCGGCCAAGGGTTGATTGATTGGCACAGCGGAGGCGGGCGGTAATCAGGGTGAAACATCAATTATCCCCGTTGAGTCGGCTTTTTGGCAGTGCGACTGCCCGTTCGACACTCTTGTACCAGATCCTTCGTCGATTGACGATGTATCCTGCAGCTTGGGTCTATCGGAGAATCCACCCCAAGTGCAGCATTATCGGAATTACCGGCAGTGCTGGCAAGACCACCACCAAAGACCTGTGCCGGTCGATGCTGGCAAACTTTGCGCCTGCCACCGGAACATTCATGTCCGTCAACTACCGTTTTTCGGTCGCGGAAACCTTGCTCGGCATGAAATGGGGGGATCGCTATAACGTAATTGAATTCGGCGCACCCTCACCCGGTTCTCTGGATTTGCCGTTGTGGCTCGCCAGGCCTGATGTGGGCGTCCTGACTGTCATTGGACGCGAGCATTATAGCCAGTATGGTAGTCTTGAAGCTATCGCGCGAGAAAAGGGCAAGCTGGTCCTTCGCTTGCCTGCGGATGGCGTGGCGGTTCTCAACCGGGACGACCCCCTGGTCAGGGGTGTTGGCGAGCAATTCACGGGGCGCAAGATATGGATTGGTAGTGATGCTGGAGCCACGCTTCGATTGCTCAAAGTGCGGTCAGTCTGGCCCGAACCGCTGGTGCTCACGGTAGAACACAATGGTGTGTCTGCAGAGGTGGCAACCCGCCTGCACGGGGAGCACCTCGCCTTGCCAGTGCTTACAGCGCTTGGCGTGGCCCTGGCACTGGATGTGCCGTTGGAGCGTGCGATCGCCGCAATAAGTCATGCCGAGCCGACCGAGGGGCGGATGCAGGTGCTGGAGGAGCCCGATGGCGTGGTGTTTGTGCGGGACGACTGGAAAGCGCCCCACTGGTCTCTGGATGCCCCGTTCAAGTTCATGGCTGACGCCAAGGCAACTCGCAAAATCATTGTGTTGGGTACGATTTCGGACTCTCGACTCGGCCCCTCCCAGCGTTACCCCCGAGCGGCGCGCGCGGCGCGGGAAGTGGCGGACTTGGTCTTGTGCGTAGGCATGGATGCCTTTACGGTAAAGCGGTCGCGATTTGATTCGGACAGCGATGCTGTTCGGGTGTTTGCTGATCTGCAGCAGGCTTCCGTTTTCTTGAAGGAGTATTTGGTTCCCGGTGACCTGGTGCTGATCAAGGGCACCAATCTACAAGATCATCTGGTACGTCTGCTGTTGGATCGCAGGCGCTCTGTCACCTGTTGGCGCGTTGACTGTGGGCGCAACGACTTTTGTGATCACTGCGAAAAGGTGCGCGAGCAGGAATTTGACACGGCAGATTCATTGATATTCCGCAATGACGTCAGCAACTCAGGTGTTTGAGTTGTCACTGGCACAAGTGATGGCAGTACTTCTGCGTCCGAAAATGAGTAACCAGTCCTCGTCCGACAATACCTGCGGTGCATACAGGGGGGGGTCATACCAGGCGTTGCCTTCAATCAATACAGGCCCATTTGGGGTGATGCCAATATCCCAGCCGATGGTTGTCAAGTCGGGTATGGACGCATGGGTCATGCTGACAAGGTCACGGGCTTCATTCCAGAAGGGTATTTTGAATCCCGCAATGGTTGTCTTGGATTCTGGATGTTCCGACAACTCCGCAAGTCCCATGCCGCTTGGGTGGATACCGACAGCGCCTGTAAGGGTGCCTGTTTCCCTGTCGCCATAAGCAATCAGATTGCCGCTCAGGCCACCGTGGAAGTTGTCTGAAATGTTGTTGTTGCAGACAAGCTTGAGTATGAAAAAGGGGAAGCGGATCAAATCTCGCGCGTCTCGGTAGGAGACCAGACGAACGCATTGCAGCGTTTTCGAGCGGCTGAGTGCCGACAGGGCGTCGTGGTCAAAAATTCGCTTCTGCACGACCATGGGCCCTGTGTGCAGATCCGTTAACCATGACAACAGCTGCGTGGGTGTGTAAATGAGCCCGTTGCTTGTTGAAAAAATGCCGGCGTTGCTCGCAAATGCCACAAAACCCTCGCCATAGGCTCCATGCCGTGACTTTACGACGAAGTGCTCGGGGAATGCAGTGATCAGGTCGGTTTCCCGCATTTGCCTCAAGCGCTCAAAGCGAGGATCGTTGGATTGGGTCGAAAACCAGGGTTCGGGAATTGGCAGGCCAATCTGCTCGCAGTGAGTGTAGAACCTGTGTTTATCCTCCGTAAGCCGAGATGCGTCCACGCGGTTTAACCTGCGCAGCCTCTCCAGGCTTCGCTCCTTGCTTATCACAACCGGTAGTTTCCTCCGATAGGGGCGGAGATGGACGGCATAGGCTTTTATTTCGGCAGGAGAGAAGCGACCTACAGTGAGCAGGTATAGCATCCACGGAAACGCTCGTAGCCATGATTCGTCGCAATCGCGTAGCCTTGCTCCGGTGGTATGGGTCAATTCCGAAATAATCTGCAGCTTGTGTATCCAGTTCACCAGCTACTGCTCCCTGCCATATCCTGTCCATTCAACCGATGGCAGCAGAGTACCAGTGAAATGCCCGGAAAGGTTATTGGGGCTCCGCAAAAACTCGAATGTAGTGGACTCCTTCTCATGCACGAAAGTGGAACCATAAACGGCATGTTAAGGGGGACCCTTTCCGGCCGACCGCTGTTGCCACATCGTGCGTGAGCGGTATAAAAAAACGGCCTCGCTGGAGGCCGTTTTTTCTTTAGGGAAGAGCTATGACTCTCCCTGGCTGCTTGAGATCAGCTGTGCTTGCGACGGCGGGCAGCAAAACCCAGAGCCAGGATGCCAGCGCCGAACAGGCCCAGCACTGAAGGCTCCGGTACCGCTCTCGCGCTCCACGCGGCAGCTACGTAGAGCCTGCTGAAGCCGGGCGCGATTTCCGGCGTAAAGACATCGATAAACGACGCGGACGGCTGGACGATGGTATTGCCCAGCGAATCGCCATTCAGCGTGCTGCTGACGGGGCCCGGCAGAAGCGTAAAGCTGATGGTGTAAACAAAGCCGTCAAGCGGGTTACTTTGGATATTGGCAAACTCCCCCAAAGCGACCCGATACCGGTCTGCACAGGGACCAGCGCCCACCACCTCGGGGTCGAGGCCGTTGTAAGGGTCACTCGGATTGCAGTTGTCCCACCCACTGGTAACATTGACCGTTTCCCAGAACTCGATCCTGGTCGCGCTACCCGAATCGTCAATCAGGACATCGCCACCGACAGAGTTTGTGTAAATGAACAGGTCGGCAAGGGTATCCACAATCCAGAGCGGGTTGGGGAAGTCAGCAGAAGTCCCCGTCAGGACATTGTTTTCCTGAATCAGTTCGTCAATGACCCAGAACTCACCTTCGTTCCACTCGCCGGCGCCTGCCGCGTCATCGTTCAGGGTCGAGCCAAAATTGGCGGCGCTTTGAGTGCTGGTAAAGGAATTGATGCAGATGGAGCTGCCTTCGGTCGAGTTCGATCCGTTCCACGTCATCCCGGCGGAAGTGCCAGTCGGCCCAGCAAAGCCGGAACAATTAGTGTCTGCAGCGGCAAGCATGCTGAAGCTGGTATTGGTGGAACCGTTGAAGCTGGTTCCTGCGTCACTATCGCCAGCCGGGTCTACCCAGCCGGCCGATTGCGAGAAGTAAAGCTGGGTCAGGGGATCGGCATTCGCCGTGCCTGCGAAAGCAGCGATAGCCAGCGCAGTGGCCGCGACTGCAGGTTTCAGGATCTTCTTCATGTCAGTTCTCCAGTCAATTAAACAGTCATCTGTTTATCACGGCTTAGCGTTGTAAGTCGCTCTGTCAGTGTTACAGCAGAGAGTGTGCCACCTCATAAAAAAGCCAATAAAAACAATGCTATAAATTCTCATTTGGCGTTTTCCTGGCCGCCTGCGCGACCCAGAGTGTAAAAAATTTCGACAGCGGCTGGCGATGGCCTCGGGTATCCTTTAGTATCCCTCCTGACCAGTGCAGGGCGCTTTGGTCCCAAACCCTTCCGATTCAAGCATGTGGGGTCACTCCCGCAGGGGCAAGTTTGTTGTATGACCCATCCCGGCGCTTTCCGCCTTTCCAGCTGGTTCAACACCCAAGTCATCACCGATCCCCTGGATCTGCAGGCCATCTACCGCCTGCGCTACCGCGTATACTGCGAGGAGCGCGGCTTCTTCCGGCCCGGTGACTACCCGGATGGCGTCGAGTGCGATGCCTACGATGCCCACTCGGTGAATTTCGCCGCCTTCGATCGGGACGGCCAGGTCGCGGCAGCGGTGCGCCTGGTGTGCCCGGGGGAGGGGCGCGGCTTGCCCTACCAGCAGCATTGCCCGCTGTTCGACGATATTCTGTTGCCCGACCCGGCGCAGTCGGGGGAAGTCTCCCGCCTGGTGCTCAACAAGGGCTTTCGCACCCCGCCCGGGGGCGGCAGTACCGGCACGGTGGTGATGGAGGTCTATCGGGCGATGTATCAGTACAGCCGCGAACAGGGCATTCGCTACTGGTATGCCGCCATGGAGCGCCCCCTGGTGCGGATGCTGGCCCGGATCGGGGTGGTGTTCGAGCGCATCGGCCCCCCGGCCGACTACTGCGGCCCGGTCGCGCCCTATCTGCTGGACCTGGAGGAGCTCGACCGCCACCTGGCGTGGTGCAATCCCGATTTCCTGCAGTTCCTGTCCTCGACCCCGTAGTAGAGAGCAAATCTGCCCGATGACGCGTGTTTTCGTGGTTTTTTTTCGTGCTATGCTGCTGTAATAAGCAGAACACACGATGGGGATGACAATGGATTCCGACGCCGCAGCATCGCTGGGAGCCCTGGCCAAGTATTTTTCGCTGCACTCCTACGGGCAGGGCAGCGCTGGCACCGAGCTCAATGACCTGTACGCGCTGCGCTACCAGATCTACTGCCTGGAATGCCATTTCCTCAATGCCGCCCGCTACCCCGACGGGCTGGAAATCGACGACTATGACCAGCGCTCGGCGCATTTCTCCGCCACCAATGCGGAGGGCGTGGTAGCGGGTACCGCGAGGCTTGTCCTGCCGCTGGCGGACGATCCCTTTCCCTTCTTCGACCACTGCCCGCCGTTCCCCGATTTCGAGCCGCCAGCGGAGGCGGAATCCGGCGAGGTCTCGCGGCTGGCGGTAAAGCGCGAGTACCGGCGCCGGGCGGGGGATACCCTGTGGGGGATCAACCAGTCCCATCTCAAGGGGCCATCCGCGCAGGATGAATCCCCCCACGGCGAGAAGCGGGTCAACGCGCCGCTGCTGGTGCTGGGCCTGTACCGGCAGATCTACCGCTTCAGCTGCGAAAACGGCATTCGCTACTGGTATGCCGCGATGGAGAAGGGGCTGGCGCGGGTACTGCGGATCTACGGCTTCCACTTCACGCCCATTGGCCCGGAAAGCGACTACTACGGGCCCGTCACCCCCTATCTGGGGGACCTGCGCAAGCTGGAGCGGGAGCTGGAGGCGTCCAATCCGGCGCTGATGTGGTGGTTCCGCAGCGGGCCCTGAGCCCGCTGCCGGCAGCCTGCCCTGACCGATGCCTTCCCTGAGCCGACTCAAGCGCACCCTGCTGCTGGCCATGCTGGCACGGCAGACCCCTGACAAGCTGCTGGCGCTGGCCCGCAAGCGCCTGCCGCGGGTATTTGCCCGCGCGGCGCGGCAGTCCCCGGCCTATGCGGCGCTGCTGGCGGAGGCGGGGGTGGCGCCAGCGGCCTGTCGCAGCGGGGAGGAGGTGCTGGCGAGGGCCCCGGTGCTGACCAAGGCCGACCTGTTCGAACGCTTCCCGGTCAACGAGTTGCTGGTGCGCGAGGTGGACCCGGCCCGCCTCGGTGGCGTCCTCACCAGCTCCGGCCACGGTGGCAGCAACTTTGCCTTCGGTGTCAGTACCCGCAGCCAGCTGCAACTGACCCCGGAGGATATCGACCTGGGCCTGCAGCAGGCCTTCGGCATCGACCAGCGTTCCACCCTGCTGGTGAACTGCCTGCCGATGGGGGTGTTCTTCACCTCCAATACGGTCTGCGTGGCCAATGTCAGCGTGCGCGAGGACATGGCCTTCGCCATCCTCAACCAGGCCGGGCCCCTGTTCGAGCAGGCGATCCTCTGTACCGATCCCCTGTTCTGCAAGCGCCTGCTGGACTACGCGGCGCAGCAGGGCTTCGACTGGTCGCGCCTGCGCATGAATGTGGTGCTGGGGGAGGAGATGTTCTCCGAGGATTACCGCACTTACCTGGCGACGGCGCTGGGGGTGCCGCTGGACGCCCCGGGCGGCCGTCTGATCGCCAGCTCCATGGGCGTGGGGGAGCTGGGATTGAACCTGTTCTTCGAGACACCCGAGACCATTGCCCTGCGCCGCGCCTGGCACGCGCGGGATCCGGACCAGGTGTTGCCTTCATTCTTTTGTTTCAACCCCCTGCGCAGCTACGTGGAGGTGCTGGAGCCGGATGCGGACGGGGCCGGGGACCTGGTGATCACCATGCTCGATTCCCGGGCGCCAATTCCGATGATCCGCTACCGCACCGGCGACCGGGCCCGCTGGCTGACCGAGGCGGACTCTGCGCCACTGGATGCAGAAGGGCGTGCGGCGCTGGCGGCGCTGCCGTTTCCCCTGGTCGCGGTGCTGGGGCGGGACAAGGATCAGATCGATAGCCACTGGCACGTGGACCACTTCAAGGCCCTGCTGTACCGTCGCCCGGCGCTGGCAGACCAGCTGTCAGGTGCCTTCCGGGTGCTGCGCCACGGGGAGGGCCTGCGCCTGGACGTGCAGCTGGGCCTGGCAGCCACGCGCACGCCCGAGGCGGTGGCGGCAGAGCTGACGGCGCTGATCGCGGAGTCCGCGGCGCGGCGCGGGGCGTCGGTGCCGGAACTGTGCTGCTTTCCCTACCACGCGTTCCCCCACGGCATGGGCCTGGACTATGAGCGCAAGTTCCGCTACTTCCCGGGGCCTGGGTGAGCGTTTCCGCCCTGTTGATGCCCCTGCTGCTGGCCCTGCGCAATCTGCGCCGGCAGTTCCGCCGCAGCCTGACGGCGCTGCTGTCGATCGGTTTCGGGGTGGCGGCGCTGCTGGTGGCGCTGGGCTTCAACGAGGCCATGTTCGACGAGTTCCGCGAAGCCACCATCCGCTCCCAGTTCGGTCATCTGCAGGTGTCCCGCCCCGGCTTCCAGGACCGCGGTCGCAGCGATCCCTGGGCCTACCTGCTGCCGGCAGAGATCGCGGTGGACCAGGACCTGCTGCCAGAGGGCGCCACGGTGGCGCCGCGGCTGCTGCTGAATGGCCTGGTGAGTTTTGGCGAGGTAACCCTGCCGTTCATGAGCGAGGGGATCGACCCGGCCCGGGACATGCTCGATGACCGCTCACTGCGTATGGTCGAAGGCCGCCGGCTTGCAGCGGGCGACCACCGGCAGCTGGTGTTGGGGCAGGGCCTGGCATCCCAGCTGGAGGTGGCGGTGGGGCAGTCGGTGGTGCTGCTGGCCAATACCCCCGACGGCCACCTGGGCGCGGCGGAGGCGGAGGTGGTGGGCATCTTCAGCTCTTTCAGCCAGGAGTTCGACGACGCCGCGCTGCTGATGCCCATCGACCTCGCCCGCGGCCTGGCCCAGGTGGACGGCGCCCACGCCTGGCTGGTGTTCTTGGAGGATACCCGTGACACCGACGCCGCCCTCGCCCCGGTGCGGGCTTCCCTGCCCGGCGACGACTTCGATGTGCAGCCCTGGCACGCCCTGGCGGAGTTCTACGCCCGCGCCTCGGCCCTGTTCCAGCAGCAGCTGGACCTGGTCAAGGCGATCGTGGTGTTCATCATCCTGCTGGGTATCAGCAATACCATGATGATGAGCGTGCTGGAGCGCACCGGCGAGATCGGCACGGTGATGGCCCTGGGCAACAAGCGCGCCTCGGTGCTGCGCGGTTTCCTCATTGAGGGTGCCCTGCTGGGCCTGCTGGGGGCGGCGCTGGGGGTGCTGGTGGCCCTGGGCCTGGGCCAGCTGCTGGCGCTGGCCGAGATCGAGATGCCGCCCCCGCCCACCTTCGCCCGCAGCTACCACGCCGGCCTGCTGATTACCCCCGGCATGGTGCTGGAGACTGTGCTCATCGCCTGCGTCACCACCACCCTGGCTTCCCTCTACCCCGCCTGGCGCGCCTCGCGCATGGTTATCGTGGATGCGATCCGCCATGTTTGAGCTGCTGCGCCTGGCCGCCCGCAATATCCTGCGCCAGCGCGGCCGGTCCCTGATGACCCTGTTTGCCATCGCCTTCGGGGTGGTGGCGCTGATCCTGGCCGGCGGCTTCATCAAGGACACCGTCGACGAACTGGGCGAGTCCATGATCCACTCCCAGTCCGGCCACCTGCAGGTCAACCGCCAGGGCTACCGGGAGCAGGGCAGCCGCGACCCCGGGGCGTTCCTGATCCGTGAGCCCGAGACCCTGCGCGCCGAACTGGCGGCCCTGCCGGCGGTGGCGGAGGTAATGCTGCGCAGCGTTTTCTCGGGCCTGCTGAACAACGGTCGCACGGATTGGGCGATCATGGGGGAGGGGGTGGAACCCGCCGCCGAGGCCCGCCTGGGCACCTACATCAATATCTCCGAGGGCCGCCAGCTGGCGGAATCGGATCCCTTCGGCATGCTGCTGGGGGCGGGCGTGGCCCAGGCCCTCAGGCTGGCGCCAGGGGACTGGGTCAACCTGCTGGCCAACACCACCGATGGCGCGGTCAATGTGCTGGAATTCGAGGTGGTCGGCATCTTCCAGTCCTTCTCCAAGGACTACGACGCCCGCGCCGTGCGCATTCCGCTGCCTGCCGCCCAGGAGCTGCTGGGGGACGACGGCGTCCACCTGGCGGTGCTGCGGCTGGAGCGCACGGATGCTACCGCCGCGGTCAAGCGCGCCGCGGAAGCCGCCCTGGCGCCTGATGGCTTCGAGGTGCTCGACTGGCGGCGCCTGAATCCTTTCTACGAGCAGACGGTGGAGCTGTACCAGCAGCAGTTTGGCTTCCTGGTGCTGGTGATCCTGTTGATGGTGACGCTCAGCGTGGGCAATACCATCAACATGAATGTCCACGAGCGCGCGGCGGAGTTCGGCACCATGCAGGCTTGCGGCGCTCCGCAGCGGGAGATCTTCCGCCTTGTCATGCTGGAAAGCGCCCTGCTGGGGCTGGCGGGCGCCACGGTCGGTGTGGTCGCCGGCACTGGCCTGGCGCTGCTCATTTCCTGGATCGGCATCCCCATGCCGCCGCCGCCCAACTCCGATATTGCCTACATCGCCCTGATCCGCCTGGCCTGGTGGATTACCGGGGTGTCCTTCCTGATCGGCGTGCTGGCGCCCATCGTCGCCGCCCTGCGCCCCGCCCGGCGCGCGGCCCGGGCGGATATCGCGGAGTCATTGCGGCAGGCGGTGTAATGGGGGTTCTTGATTGCCTTGTGTATGAATTTTAAATAATATACACCAAAAAAGGTGGCGAATTCTGGAGGCAGCCAATCATGCGCACCAATATCGACATAGACGACAAATTAATGGCAGACGCCCTGAAGTTCACCGGCCTGAAAACGAAGAAGGATGCTGTAGATCTGGCGCTGAAGACCCTGGTCAGACTGCACAAGCAGGCTGAGATAAAAAAATTCAGGGGCAAGCTGAAATGGGAGGGTGACCTGGAAGCGATGAGAAGTGCATCGTGATATTGGTCGACTCCAGCGTCTGGATCGACTACTTCCTCGGCAATGACACTCCTCAGGTGGAGATTCTGGACAGAAGTCTTGGGGTAAGGGTCGTTGGCCTCGGAGATCTGGTGCTTACTGAAGTTCTGCAAGGCTTTCGCTCTGACAAGGACTACCGCATAGCCAGATCGATTATGGACGAACTCTCTTTGGTCGAGATGCTTGGCAAGGAATTGGCTATCAAGAGTGCCGAGAATTTTCGCAAGCTGCGAAAAATGGGTATCACCGTACGCAAGACGGCTGATGTCATCATTGCGACGTATTGCATTGAACGCAGTGTGCCTTTGCTTTTCTCCGACAAGGTCTTCACACCTTTTGTTCAGCATCTCCAACTTATCGAGGTGCGATGACGAAGTTGGGCGCGCCAGTATGCGTACTTATTGGTGCCCCCTACATTAGCTCATCACAACCGCCGCAAATACTGCTGGGTAAACATCCGCTCCGGCAGCTCTTTTACCTCCATCGTGGTGTATTCCAGCACCGAGTAGTCACCCTCCTTGAGCGCATCTTCGAGCACCAGCCGGGTGGGGCGCAGGCGGCCGGCGAGTTCCTGGAAGTTCTCGTAGCGGCTGGTCTTGAGCAGGCGCCCGGAGACGGCGTAGAACTCCGCCTTGAGTGGCCGGTCGTCTGCCACCGCCACCCAGTAGCGTACCTTGGCGTAGGTGACACCGCGGCCGGCGGCGGTCAGGTCCAGCACCCAGGCCTCCTCGCCATCCACCAGCTCGGTCCCCGCCAGTTCCGCATTGTAGTCGCCGGCAAAGTTGGCCCGCGCCAGGTCGCCGTTGGCCACCTGGCCGGTGAGGCGCTGGGACAGCGACAGCCGCACTGGCTGCGACACGGTGGGCATGAATATCCACAGGTCGCGGCCGCGCATCAGCAGGGCCTGGCCGCGCTCCGAAGCGGGGGATTCCGTGAGCACGATGGTGTTCTCGTTGCCCCGTGACATCACCTTGTATTCGCGCACATCGCCCGCGTCGCCGTCGCTGTAGTTGGTGACCGTGATAAAGGTCTCGAAGCTCTCCCGGGGAAAGCGAATGGCGTCGGCCCGCTGCACCAGCTCGGTGGCGTCCACCGTAGCCGGGTCGGGGGCGACGGTGTCTGTCGCCTGCGCGCTACCGGCGCCCAGCAGGGCCGCCAGCAGCACCCCCCCCAAAATGGTCAAAAAGTCAGGTTTCTCGGGAACTGGCTGAATCATGGGTGCTATCCTGTGGCGATATCCACAATCATTCTGGCGCTGTACGATGGCGATTGTAAAGGTAGAGCACGTCTGCAAGCGGTACCCGCTGGGCGAGCAGGTGGTCGAGGCCCTGCGCGATGTCTCGCTGGAGATCGAGCCGGGGTCCTTCCTGGCCATCGCCGGCCCCTCCGGCAGCGGCAAGTCGACCCTGCTCAATATCATCGGTTGCATCGACAATCCCAGCGAGGGCCGGGTATTCATCGACGGCCACGATGTCTCCGGCAAGACCCCGGACCAGCTCGCGGATGTGCGCGCCCGCACACTCGGTTTCATCTTTCAGAACTTCAACCTGCTGCCGGTGCTGTCCGCCCGGGAGAATGTCGACTACCCCCTGCTGCAGTTGCCGGAACTGACCCGGGCCGAGCGCCGGGAGCGGGTGGCTCACTACCTCGAGGTGGTGGGCCTGACCCGCTATGCCAGCCACCGTCCCAACCAGCTCTCTGGCGGTCAGCGCCAGCGGGTGGCGATTGCCCGCGCCCTGGCCACTCACTCCAGGGTGGTCCTGGCGGACGAGCCCACCGCCAACCTGGACCGGGAGACCGGCCGCAGCATTCTGGAGCTGATGCAGAACATCAACCGCAGCGCCGGCACCACCTTCATCTTTTCCACCCATGACCAGCACGTGATGACCATGGCCGATCGCCTGGTGCACATGGAAGATGGCCGCATCCGGGCCCTGGAAACCAATGCTGCCGAGCTGGCCGGAGCCGCGCAGTGAGCATCCCGCACACGCCGCCCCGGCGCGCGCTGCAGTCGCTGCTGCTGGCACTGCTGGCGGTGCCGCTGGCCGTGCCATCGGCGCTGGCGGCAATTGACGCCGAGCTGCGGGTGGGTCGGGAGCCGGACCGGACCCGGCTGGTGGTGGATCTCAGCGAGCCCGCCACCTACCACGTGTTCAGCCTCAGTGATCCCGCGCGCATCGTGATCGACCTCCGGGACACCCGGCTGGCGGGACCGGTACCGCCGGACCTGTTCGCGGCCACGCCGGTAGCGCGTCTGCGCACGGGCATGCATGCGGATACCGGTCTGCGCCTGGTCCTGGACCTTGCCCGGGAGGACGTGCAGCGGAAGACATTTGTGCTCGATCCCAGCGGTGATGCGGGCCACCGCCTGGTAGTGGACCTTTACCATGGCACTGCGGACACTGCTGCGGTAGATCCGCCGGTGGCCGTGGCGCCCGCTGGGGCGACAGAGTCTGCGACCACGACCACGACCACGACCACGACCCTGGTCGCCGCCAGGGAGCCTGCACGCCCGGTGTCGCGCCCGGCCAGGCCGGCACCCAGACCCGAGCCCGCTGCCGCCGCGGTACCGGCCGGTGAGCCGCAGCCCGCCGTCAGCGATCTGCATCTGGGGGGCTACGGTGAGCTGGCTGGAGCCTGGAATACTGCCGACCCCGAGCACTGGTCGAAGCAGCGGGCGCGGCTGGAGCTGGGACTGACCGGGCGTCTGGACTGGGGCGCGCGTTTCAAGTTGTCCGGGCGCATGGAGGGCGACGGCGCCTACAGCGTGGAGGATGACTTCTATCCGTCCGCCGTGCGCCGCGACCAGCGCAGCGACTTCAGTGTGCGCGAGGCCTACCTGGACTTCGGCGTCGGTGCCTGGGAGTTCCGTCTCGGCCGCCAGTATGTGGTGTGGGGGGAAATGGTGGGACTGTTTCTCGCGGATGTGGTCTCTGCCCGCGACACCCGCGAGTTCTTCCTGGAGGAATTCGAGACCATGCGCATTCCCCAGTGGGCCGTGCGGGCCGAGCGTTTCGCCGGCGACGCCCACCTGGAGCTGCTCTGGGTCCCGTACCCCAGCTACGACGAGATCGGCAAGCCCGGTGCCGACTTCTACCCCTTCCCGGTGCCCGCGGGCACCCCGGTGCGCGAAATCACGCCCAGTCGCAGCAAGCCCTCGAACCACGGCCTGGGTGGACGGTTCTCCTACCTCGTGGATGGCTGGGATCTGTCCGGTTTCTACTACCAGAGCACCGATGTGGCGCCGACCCTGTACCGCACCGACGCGGGCCTGGAGTTGCGCCACGAGCGTATCCGCCAGGTCGGTGCGACTTTCTCCAAGGGCTGGCGCGACTTCGTGCTGAAGGGGGAGGCGGTGTACACCAGCGGGCGCAGCTTCCTTTCACTGGACCCGGCAGCCCGCTTTGGCCTGCAGGAGAGCGACGCCGTGGACTATGTGCTGGGCGTCATGATCCCCCGCGGCGACTGGCGTTTCGACGCCCAGTTCTACGGCCGTCACGTCTTCGACCACGACCGCGCCATGGGCTTCGATGCCGACGAAACCGGCCTGACCCTGCTGCTGAACCGGCGCTTCGGCGACAGCGGTGAGGCGGAAGTGCTCTACCTGACCGGCCTCAACCGCAGCGACTGGTCACTGCAGCCCAGCGTCAGCTGGAATCTGACCCAGGCCTGGCGCCTGCGCTTCGGCGCCGACCTGTTCGGCGGCGACAGCATCGGCCTGTTCGGCCAGTACGACGACAGCGACCGCGTGTTTGTGGAGTTGCGCCGCTGGTTCTGACCCCCCACTCTTGAGCCCTGTCGCCTGCTCGATTTGTGACCCACGCACGCTTCAGAGCTTGGCCCCACCGCCAGTCTGGCCTACAGTGCTATATTGTTCTGTCCATACAAGAGGCCCACCATGCCAACGTTTCCCGGCCGCAAGCTCTGGCTACCTGTCGCGATCAGCCTGGCGCTGGCGGGCTGCTCCAAACCCCTGTCCCACGATGAGTTGTTGGCGCGCGCCACTGACGCCTTTGCCGAGGGCAAGCTGAATGCCGCGGAGATCGACGCCAAGACCGCACTACAGCAGGACACCCGCAGTGCCGAGGGGCGCCGGCTGCTCGGCCAGGTTTACCTGCGCCAGCGGGCGCTGGCAGAGGCCGCTGTGGAGTTCGAGAAGTCCCTGGAGTCTGCCCAGGACCCGGCGGTAGCAGTACTCTACGCGGAAGCCCTGCTGGGAGCCGGTGATGCCCAGAAGCTGGTCGATCTTCACGAAGACACGGGCTTTGCCTATATGGCCGACGATCCTGCCTGGCTGGCGCTGGTGGCGCGGGCCCAGGCCCAGTCTGGCGATACCTTTACTGCCGAGCATACGCTGTCTCAGGCCCTGGAGTTGGCACCGGAGCATCCCCAGGTGCGACTCGCCCAGGCCTTTGTGGCCGTCCGTCATGCCGGCGAAGTCGCGGACGCCGAAGCCATCCTCAAGGCGTTGACTGAAAGCCACCCTGAATTCGAGGACGCCTGGAGCCTTTACGGCAGCCTCAAGCAGGCCCGGGGCGATTTTGCCACTGCTGAGGAAGCTTTCGCGACGGCGAGCAAACTCAACCATTTTCGCCTCAATGACCGGCTAGGGCTGGTTGCCACCCTGGTCGAGCAGGGCAAGCATGACGAGGCCGGCAAGGAGCTGGAAAAGCTCGAGCAGATCATTCCAGATCACCCGGGTGTCAATTATGCCCAGGCGCGAATCATGCTGGAGGGTGGCAATGTCGAAGGTTCCCTGCAGGAGTTGGCCAAGGTGCTGAATGTAGCCCCGGATCACCTGCCCAGCATCTATCTGGCCGCCAACGCCAATTTCCGCGACGGCAATCTGGCCACGGCGGAGAGCCACCTGACGCGCTTCCTGGCCTCCCAGCCCCGCAACATCAATGCCCGCCAGATGCTGGCGGCGGTACACCTGCAAATGGGTGAACCGGAGCGCGCCGAAACCCTTGCCCGCCGCCTGTTGGAGGATTTGCCCATGAACGTGCCGACCATGAACCTTCTGGCGCTGGCCCTGACGGCCCAGGGCATGCACGCTGCCAGTGCCGAGGTGTACCAGGATCTGGCCGGCGTGACTCCGGATTCAGCCCCCGTGCACATGGAGCTGGGCACTGCCCTGGTGCGCGCGGGTGATACCGGTCCCGGGGTGGCGGCGCTGGAAACCGCGCGCGAGCTGGACCCGGAGAATACCGAGGTTCGCTACCGGCTGGTGCGCGCCCATGTCGCCGATGGCGACCGCGAGGCTGCACTGACCGAGCTGGGCGCATTCCGCGCCGCCGCGCCTGAGAGCCCGCTGCCCGGCCTGCTGGGCGCCCAGCTGGCTCTGGAGGAAGGTGACCGCGACAGTGCCGGGGAGCAGTTCCGGCAGGTACTGGCGCTGGACCCGGGCAACACCCAGGCCCGTCAGGGTCTGGCGGCTCTGGCGATGCAGAATGATGACTCGGAGGCAGCCCTGGATATCCTTAACGAGGGTCTGGCGGCACAACCGGATGACCTTCAGTCCATGTTGAACCTGGCGGCTGTCCACGAGAATCGTGGCGAAACCGCGGCCATGGTCCAGGTGCTGGAACGGGCGGTGGCTGCGCATCCAGATGCGTTGCAGCCGCGCCTGTTGCTGGCGCGTCACCAATTCCAGCAGCAGCGTCCCGGCGAGGCCGTGCGCCTGCTGACCGAAGTGCGGGAAGAGCACAACAGTGACCCGCGCCTGCACCAGCTGCTGGTCGGCGCCTTCTTGGCGGTGGATCAGCCCGGCGCCGCAGTCACCGCGGGTCGCCGCCTGGTAGAGTTGCTGCCCGACAATGCCCGGGCCCTGCGCCTCGCGGCCCAGGCTGAGCGTGCCAATGGCGACTTGCCGGCGGCCGAAAACAGGCTGCGCCAGGCGCTGGAGCTGCAGCCTTCCGATGTTGATACCCGCAAACTGCTGGTGGAGGTACTGTTGCAGCAGAACAAGCTGGCTGAAACCAGCGAGCAACTGGCCCTGTTGCCCGAGGGCGTGGTGGCGCCGGCCCAGCTCGACCTGGCGCGCGGTCGGTTGGCGCTGACCCAGGGCGACCTTGCCACAGCGGAAGAGCTCCTGCGCAAGGCCCACAGCGCCGAGCCTGGCAGCAACTCCCTGCTATTCCTCAGCACTGCCCTGTGGCAGCAAGGCAAGCAGGAGGAAACCTGGCGCCTGCTGGAGAGCTGGCTGCAGCACCATCCGGAAGACCAGCTGATACTCAACCAGTTGGGGCCCCTGTATCTGTCCCAGGGCCGGGACAGCGATGCGGTCGCGGTATTCGAGGCCCTGCATGTCATCGCACCGGACGACGTCGTGACCCTCAACAACCTGGCATGGTCCCTGCGCAGGTCAGATTCGCAGCGGGCGCTGGACCTTGTGCGTCAGGCACTCGCGGCAGCGCCGGATACGCCTGCAATCCAGGATACCCAGGCGATGATATTGCTTGAACTCGGCAACCACGATGACGCTTTGGGCGTGAACCAGCAAACGCTGGACGCCCAGCCACAGAGCCCACAGTACCGCTTTCACCGCGCCCTCATTCTGGCAGATGCCGGGGACGAGGCAGCGGCGACGACGATCCTGCGGGAGCTGGTAGCTGGCCCTCCATTCCCGGAACAGTCACAGGCTCGGGAGTTACTGGCAGAACTGGAGAACTGACGGCTGTTGCCGTCGTCAGTTTTTTTTACACCCACTGAATCTGGGCATCAGACCGGGTTGGATTTATCTATAAAAAACAAACAGATGCGGTTTCTGGCTCGTTACTTGCTTTGTGTTTGTCACAACGGTTTTTAACAGGGTTAACTTATGAAAATGGTCCTTGGCAAGTGGATGGTGGGGGTTGCCTTGTCGGCGTGTGCCAGTGTATCTCTGGCGGCTCCGATACTATGGTCAGACGCTATGAACACTCAGGGTCCTTCCGATGTAGTCACCTTCGGGACGCTGGTGGAGGCAGTGAATGCTACAGCGAGCGCCGGAACCACATCGGTAAACGGCGTCGGGTTTGCCAACGTGGCAGCACTCATCGGAGATGACTTCAGCGGAGCACTCGCGGGCGGTACTACCGGTGATACAGGTTACAATGCCCTGCTCAATACATTCAGTTATGGCGGTGGTAGTTCAACCTCGATTGAGTTGGCCAGCGGCCTGCTGGCAAGTGGTTCACAATATATTCTGCAGGTCTGGTATACGGATCTTCGGAGTTGCTGCTCCGGTCGCGTAATGACCCTGAGTGGGGATGGCGGTGCCACGGTCGATGTCAGTGCGTCCGGCACAGGCCAGGACGCAGGCCTGGGCCAGTTTGCCATTGGTCTCTTTACCGCGGACTCCAGCTCCCAGACCCTGAACCTGGCGACCAACGGTTTCGCGAATGCCCATGTCTCTGGCTATCAGGTCCGTGCAGTGCCCAGCGCACAGGTACCGGTCCCCGGCACCTTGCTTTTGTTCGGGCTTGGGTTGTTGGGCTTGGGTATGTTGGTTCGTAGGCGAGGCTGATTGATTACTGAGTATTAAAAGCGGCGGTGTCATAATCTTTTTCGTGGACCTGCAAGACCGCACCAGCATGGAACTACTTCAATGCCGTGTTCGCTGCTGCGCTGGTAGCGGGAGTGGTTCGCGATATGCTTGAATTGTAATAAGGGGCAGCTCAAGGGCGAGGTGCTGTTCGCCTGTTTTGGGTGCCGGTTATTTGTCTGGAAGACCCTGGCAAGCTATTCTGCTAAAGCGTGACCCTGGTCGCAATTCCAGAGTGGCGGGCTGGCCAGTCCCCGATTTTCCTGCAACACTATGCAACGTGTCGGCTATTTTTACACAGACATCGCAGGGACGCGGGTTTTACCTTGGTATGTTGGTAAAAAAATCATTTAAAACAATGGGTTGTGTGGTAGGGCACGGAAATTGCAAATAATGCGCTGAGGCGTTTGTTCGCCAAGGGCAAGAGAGTCATTCATGAAAAAGACGACCGACAAGCACACGCTGGAATCAGGGGGACAGGAGCCGGGCGCCAGCGGTTCCGACAGTCATTTTTCGCGCCGTCGTTTTACCGGCGCCGGCCTTGCCGCCCCGGTTATCCTGTCCCTGGCAAGCCGGCCTGCCTTCGGGGCCGTATGCTCGCCCTCCGGCTTTGTCTCCTACTCCCCCAACAATCCGTCCGGCGTCCGGCATGAAGTCAGTGGCTGCGGGGGTATCAGTCCGGGGGGCTGGATGCACCCTGATGTCGGTCAAGGCAATAGTGACGGCAATCGGAGCCAGTGGTACGCCGCGGGCTATGCACCGAACCCCCGAAATGGCAATGACCCGGATGCGACTTTGTTTGTAGACGTATTCGGGGTTGGTTCCGAGTGGGGTACCCTGCATGACGCGATGCTGGAGTACCGTGGTTCGCTGCAATTTCATGCTGTCGCCGCCTTGTTGAATGCGTCGCTGCCCATACCGGGCTACATGTCGCCGGTGGATGTCGTTGGTCTGTATGTCGCAGCCTATACCGGTGCGCCGACTTACGTGACCAGTGGTGGAGCCCTCATTCAGATGGCGGATTTCGACCTCAAGGCGTTCTTTGACCAGACTTACCACTAATCCAAAGCAATAGTGAAAAGTTCCAGCGCCGTTTGCATGTGAGTGTTTCTGCTTCGGTTTGGCAGCCGTGCGCCGCTGACGCGCTGGTGACGCACCGCTTTTCCGAGGGCGTTGCTCTGTTCAACGCCCGGGACAAATCGACCTCCTATCTTCCCGACCCGGCAGGCGCGGTATTTGCCATACTGCTCGGCGAGCCGCATGGGCTGGCTGGAACCGATATTTTGCAGCGCCTGACGACGACAGCGGGGCTCGACGGGGAGTGTGCTCTGGTCAGCCTGGAGGAACTGCACGCGGTGCTGGCGGCTCTTGAGCAGCAACTGCTGATCAGCGCCCGAGAATGAGGCTGGCGGAGTTACCGGCGCAGGAATTTGCCGCGCAGCTGGGTGAAGAGGGTGTGGTGCTTCGCGCCGGGCGCTTTTCGGTGCGGTTGTTGTCCCCTCTTGCCAGTGTCGCGGAAGGCGTCCACAGCCTGTATGCGGATAGCGAAAGACTGGACTCGACCTTTGCCGATTTCACCGTGCGCGTAGAGCCGGCTTCGGGGTTACGGCGCTGGTACCGGCCGCAGGCACTGTTCTCACTCAACGGGGCACTGCCTTTCGCACCATTACCGCTGGCACATGCCTACCCGCTGCTGGAATGGGGCCTGAACTGGTGCGTCAGCAACCATTGTCATCAGTACCTGATTGTTCATGCCGCGGTGGTGGAAAAGCACGGACAGGCGT
This sequence comes from uncultured Haliea sp., assembly GCA_963974125.1. GTDB lineage: Bacteria > Pseudomonadota > Gammaproteobacteria > Pseudomonadales > Halieaceae > Haliea. Next base: position 40,185 of record CAXBCH010000036.1, read on the forward strand.
TGATCCTGCCGGGGATACCCGGTGCCGGCAAGAGTACGCTGTGCGCACTACTCACGAGCCGCGGAGGCTGGCGCCTGCTCTCCGATGAACTGGCGCTGATTGACCTCGCCAGTGGCCTGCTGCATCCCAACCCGCGGCCCATCAGCCTCAAGAACGCCTCCATCGGGATCGTGCGGCGGTCGGTGGCAGAGGCGGTCTTGAGTCCCGCCGTGGCGGACACGCTCAAGGGTACCGTGGCGCACCTGCGGCCACCCCGGGACAGCATTGTCCGCGCGTTCGAGCCGGCCGCGCCGGCCCTGGTCGTGTTCCCCCGGTTTCTCGCGGGAGCGCAAGGCAGGCTTTCTCCCCTGCCCAGGGGGGAAGCGTTTATGCGCATGGCAGACAACGCCTTCAACTATTCCATCCTCGGCACCGACGCCTTCCGGGCGCTGGCGGCACTGGTGGATCAAAGCCGTTGTTACGAGTTCCCCAATGGTGGCGATGTTGCAGACGCGATCGCCACCATGGACGCCCTGGTGGAATCGTGAGTAGACTGAATGACCCGGTGGATTTCCCCCTGCGTTCGGTGTTGCTGCAGCCAGCCAGCGCAGCCGCGTTTGACCTCGGGCAATGGGACCTGCTCCTGCAGCAGGCGCGGGGCGCGGGCCTGCTGGCGCGGGTGGCCGCGCTGCTGCGCGAAGCTGACCTCGGTGAACGGATTCCCGCTGAGGTGCGCTGGCACCTCGACAGTGCCTTTACCGTCTATCGCGCGCACAGTGATGATGTCAGGCTGGAGGTGGAGCACATCGCGCGGGCGTTGAAACCTGCGGGCGTGCGCCCCGTCCTGCTCAAGGGGGCCGCCTACCTGGCCGCCGGTGATCGGGCGCGGCTTGGGCGCCTGTACAGCGATGTGGATATCTTTGTGCCCCGCGACTGTATCGCTACGGTGGAACAGTTGCTCCGCTGGCAGGGCTGGTCCGGGGAAGAGCTGAGCGAGTATGACCAAGCCTACTATCGTCGCTGGATGCATGAAATTCCGCCGCTGATCCACCGCTCTCGGGGTATTGCCCTGGATGTACATCACAATCTCTTGCCACTGACTTCCCGGGTGAAACTGGATGCCGAGGCATTGGCCGCGGGTGTTACCCCGTCCGAGTTCCCGGGAGTCGACGTGCTCGCCCCCACCGACAGGGTGTTGCACAGCGCCGCGCATCTGCTATTGGAAGGTGAGTTTGATAATGCCTTCCGCGATCTATCCGACCTGTACCTGTTGCTGACGGAAATGAGTGCCGCTGATCCTGGCTTCTGGGATGCGCTCTTGGCGCGGGCTGAGGAGCTGGGGCTGGGTCGTGTTCTCTATTATGCCTTGCGCTATCTTGCACAGTTGCTGAACCTGGCGGTTCCACCAGACATTGCCGCCAGGATGCAGTCCGAGGCGCCGGTGGCACCTGTGCGCTGGATGATGGATCGACTGTTTCCGAGTGCCTTGTTGCCGCTGTCGGTAGCCGGATCAGGAAGCTGGCCAGGGCTCGCCCGTTTTGCGCTATACCTGCGCTCACACTACCTGAAGATGCCCTTGCCGTTGCTCCTGCGACATCTGTTGCACAAGGCCGTGATCACGCCTTTTGAGTATCGCCAACCTGATCAGGCATAGCATCGGCCATTGGTCGGGCTCTCTTCCGGTGCTGCGGCGCAGGGAGTGGTTTCAGCCCCTGCGCTCTGCCAACAGGGCATGAATCTTTGCAAAACAGCCCGCCGCCAGCAGGGCAACACCGGCCAGCAACCACATGCGCAGTTCCGTGCCCAGCAGGTAGAACTTGCCTCCCAGGCGCAGGACCACCGCCAGGACGCAAATCAGGATACCGGCTGTACCGGTTACTGTTCCGATGTTGTTGATGAATTGATTCATTACAGGTACCACTCTCTGTTGTTATTCGTGAGTTTGTGCCCGGGCTATCCTTCGCCGTTGGTGTCGCCGCCTGTACGCTTATTGCAACCGCTCCACCTCGAACTGCCTCATCCCCGCAGTCATGGCAATCTGCTTCCGCAGCCGTACCCTGGACTGCTCTCCATTGCGCTCCAGCCCCAGCAGCTGGCCTTCCGTGAAGCCACTGCGCGGTGTTATCAGGGTGGCATGATGTTCCGTCAGGGGTGTGGCTGACAGCAGGAATACCCTGGAGGTTGTCGTCTTGTTGCTGCCTTCGCGCAGCAGCCGCGCCGCCCAGGGAGCGGGTTTGCCGCCCAGCAGTTCAACACCCGTGCGCACACTCTTGCCATGTTCCTGGTGTACCCAGCGTATGACGCCGAGTTGCCACGGTGCCTTCTCCGATCCTCGCAGGCACAGCAATTCGCCGCTCCTCAGCGAGCTCTTCAGGGCACAATCCCACTCCAGGCAATAACCGCCGGGACTGGCGTCCACTGCGACCGCGGGGCTGATGGAAAAGAGGCTGGCGGGGGGCGGCGGGGGCTCTGCAATCGTCTCGGGGGCGGCTTCCTCAACCCGCATCTCGATACTGCCATCAGCATTCATCGCTGCTGCCGAGCGCTGGAACGGGTCGCCACCCTCGGCGACCGACCAGGGATCAATGCTCCCGGTCTCGCGCAGGAAGGGGTTTTCGGCGGCGCCTGGCGATTTGGCCACGGGGGTCCCGGCAAAGCCCGTCAGTTGTTCCAGTGTTCGCTCTCCCGCCAGGTAGTAATGGCTGGCACTGAAGCCCGGCGCTGCATCGAGTGTTTGTCGTACGCTGACGCGCTGGGTCGAACGAATACGGTCACTGCCAAGACAGTTTATGACATGCTCGAGTATCGGCAGTTGCAGGCGCGTGCTGCCGAGCACGATGTCGTTGCGCTGTGCCTGGCGCGCGGCCTCGATGAGGCCTGCCACGTGAGTCACCAGTGGCCCGGTGTCCAGCAGTCGATGGCGCAGCGTGTCGAGCACCCGCAGGGTTGCGGTGTACGTCGGTGGGGCGGACGCACCGAGGTCCACGGCCAGCAGACCCTGGCCGGAGCGGGGCGTGTGCAGGCGACAGAGCCGCGCCCAGAAACCAAGGCCCTGATACACCTGGTTGACGTCTGCCTGCAGCAGTTGGCCCGGTTGGCAGCAGGCCAGCAGCAATGGCAGCAGGTAGGTCGCCTGGATGGTGGTGTCCCTGCCATCCGGGCCCGGGATGGCCATTGTAGCCAGCTGTTGCTGCTCGGCGAGCAGGTACAGCTGGTGCAGGGTATTCCACACGCGCGCTTCCAGTGGCAGGTGCAGCTGGTAGGCAAGCAGCACCTTGTGCGCAGCGAAGTGGATAGCCCGTTGCAGTGACTCACCTGTCATGCGTGCCGGATCCCGTTTGCCGACACTCGCAGGATCGTCCAGCGTGTGCACGGCGACGATGGCGTATGCGGTGCAGGTCAGTCCCGCCAGTTGGTCGGCGAGTTTCGCCAGCGCCTGCAATCCCTTGGGTAATTCCAGCGGCTGGTTGGCGAGCCTGTGACAGACCAGCGTCATGGCCTGTTGTATCGCTGGTTGCAAAGTCAGCAGCAGGTCGTGGCGAAGCGCGGCGGGGAGTGGCGTGCGGTTGAACTCGTCAAGGGCTTCGCAGAGCGTGCTGGCGAGCGCCTGCGGATTGCCCATCGGCAGCATCTCGCACCAGCCGGCGGCCCCCTTGGCAGTGGTGGCAAACCGCTCGAACCGCTGCCGGTCCTGTGGCGGAATACGTATGCTGACGGGCAAGTTGCTCATGAGGGCTGCGTTGTCGGTGCATTAGCGCTGAAGGTTACCGCAGTGGGTGGATATCCGCCAGCGCGGACCGCCAGACCTGGGGCCCTGGTTGCAGCTGCAAGCTATACTCTATGAACTGGGGTTGCAGGGGGTGGATCGTGATACCAACACAGGGCGACGATGAACCTCGCATCGTGCCGGTACTGGCCGGTGGCGGCGGCCGCTTCGCCGCGCATGTCGGTGCGCTGCAGGCGATAGAGGAGCTGGGTATCAGCTACGATACGCTGGTCGGGGTTTCCGGCGGCAGTATTGTCGGGGCACTGGCCGCGTTTGGCTGTTCGCTGGCGGAGATTCGCAGGCTGACCCTGGAGACGGACCTTTCCAGCTTTGCCGACCCGAGCATCTTGTCACTGCTGCGGACTGGCGGTCTGTCCAGCGGCAACACGTTCGAGGCCTGGGTCAATGACCTGCTGCAGGGCATGACCTTTGCCGAACTGGACTTCGATTACCACGTGGTGGCAACCGATGTGCGCTCGGGACGGCCGGTGGTCTTCAGTCGCCACACGCACCCGGACACGCCCGTTGCCCTGGCGGTGCGTTTTTCCATGTCGGTACCCATCCTGTTGAGTTTCAAGGAATACGGCGAGCACCTGATGGTCGATGGCAGCATTCTCTCCGAAGAGGCTCTGCAGCGCGATTGGGCGGGGGACGGCACTCCGGTGGCGGTGTTCAAGCTGCGCAGTAGCGCCGGCGGTCGCCGCAGGCCGAAGAAGGCGTCGATGCTGCCCCTGCGCGACTATCTCGAGCTGCTGGTGCAGACCTTCATGACCACGCTGTCACGCGAGTACATCAATGAGGCCTTCTGGCTGTCGACCATTGTTATTGAGACCGGCGATACCTCGCCCTTCGACCTGAAACTGGGTCTGGCGGAAAAAGAGCGGCTGTTCACGGTTGGCTATGACACAACCTGTGAGGTGCTGCCGGGCAAGCTGCAGCGGCGGGGGAGGGTGGGGTCAGGTCTCGTATCCTGACGCCGAAGTTCACTCCGCCGGCACAAGCGGCACCCTGCCAAACCAGGGCTGCGCCTGCTCCAGTTGCCCCGCCAGCTGGTACAGCAGCGCCTCTTCACCGTAGCGTCCGGCGAACATCACCCCCACCGGCAGGCCCTCGGCGGTCCAGTGCAGTGGCACGGACATGGCGGGCTGGCCGGTGGCGTTATACAAGCTGGTGAAGGCGGACACGCTGACCGCTTCCGCTTCGTAGGCCGCCTTGTCCTGGTCCAGGCTGAGTTTGCCCAGCGCTACTGGCGGTTTGGTCAGGGTGGGAGATAGCAGCACGTCGTAATTCTGCTGCAGCAGGGCCATCTGGCGAGTGATTTCTTCAATCGTCAGCATCGCGGCGTAAAGCTGTTCGGCGCTGTTGTCCTTGTCCGCCTGGTAGCGCTCCCAGATCAGGGGCTCGAGGTCATTCTCCGTTACCGCACGCCCCAGCTGCCGCTCGCGGCTGCGTACACGCGCCACGGTGTTGGCGGCCATGATCGGGCCGAAAGCACCGAAAAACGTGCGCGCATCCACCGGCAGTTGTACTTCTTCAACGTGGTGACCGAGACTTGCGCAGAGCGCCGCAGCATCGCGGCTGGCGCGCAGGCATTCGGCAGCCACCGGGGTGTGTGTAATGGGTGTGGTGACCAGGCCGATACGCAGGGCGCCGGGCGCCCGCCGACTGGCTTGCAGGAAGCTTCCCGCTGGCGCCGGGGCGATCACGGTCTGACCCGGCTCCGGGCCGCTGGTAGCGTCCAGCAGTGCCGCGCTGTCGCGCACGCTGCGGCTGATGGCATGGGTTGCCGACATGATCGACGACAGCGTCCTGGGGCCGTGGGGCGTGCGGCCACGGCTGGGCTTCATGCCGAACAGGCCACAGGCCGAGGCGGGGATGCGGATGGAGCCGCCGCCGTCGGTGGCGTTGGCGATGGGCAGGATGCCCGCGGCCACCGCTGCTGCGGAGCCACCGGAGGAACCGCCGGCGGAGTGCTCCAGGTTCCAGGGATTGCGGGTGTCGCCGAACAGGGTTGACTCGGTGGTGCCGGTGCCGCCGAATTCCGGGCTGGCGCTCTTGCCCATGATCACCAGGCCCGCCGCCTGATAGCGCTTGACCACGGTGCTGGTGTGGTCGGCCACGGCTCCGCGGTAGAAACGCGAGCCGTTCGTTGTCACGGTGCCTTCCAGCATCATGCCCAGATCCTTGAGCAGGAAGGGCACGCCGTGGAAGGGGCCCTCGGACAGTCCCTGCTTCACGGCGTCGCGGGCGCGGTCATACAGTTTTTCCACGATGCAGTTGAGCGTCGGGTTCACTGCTTCGGCGCGAGCAATGGCGGCCTCCAGGATCTCAAGCGCGGATACCTCCCCGGTGCGCACCTGCTCCGCAATCCTGAGGCCATCCCACTGCCGGTAATCGTCAAATGCGAGCGTCTTGCCGGCCTGGTTGAGCTGGGCGCGCAGGGCGGGAGCTGCGGCAGCCGCAGTGGCTGCGACCAGGCTGTGCTTGATCAGGGTGCGGCGGGACATGGGTTGCATTTTTCTAGATCCAGGAGGGGTGGGGTCAGGTCCCGCATGTTAGCATTTACGAAACGCCAAAACCGAGACCAGCCTTCACCTGTGCCGCTACCTGGCCTACTGCACCAGCGCCCCCACCCGGTACTCCTCCATCATCGCCCAGGCGGCGGGTGAGTGGTCGCGGCCATAGCCCTTGGTGCGCATGCCTTCGGTCGCTTCCTTGCCGCACCACTGCTCCAGGACGAAGGCCGGGGTGGGGTGGTTGGGTACATAGCCGGTGAAATCGTAGACGGCGCCGTCGATGGCCATCCAGCAGTCGTCCAGCGTCGCGTGCTCCGCAACTTGCTGCAGAGTGTAACCTGACGCTTCGGTTGCGTTTGCCTTGTCCTGCCCGGCAGCAGCGGGTGTCTCGGCCGGCCCCATGGCATTGAGGGTGGCAATGGTGGCAATGCTGGACCAGAACGCCACGAAGGTGGCAAACACGACTTTTTTCATAACAGCTCAAACTCCTCGGAATGAATGCGCTCGCTGCTGACGCCAGCCTTGTAGACATGGTCTCGTATCAGTTCGTTCAGTGCCAGCGGGCCGCAGATGTAGACGTCGCGGCGGGCGAGATCGGGGCAGGCCGTGCCCAGGAAGCTTGCCGTCACCGGCCCTTCCTGGAAGAAGTAGTGGAAGGTCAGGGCAAAGCCCGGAATTGCCGCCGCCAGCTGCCGCAGCTCATCGGCATAGACCGCGCGACCTTCATCCTGTACCGCGTAGACCAAATGGATGTCGCCACGCTCGCCCAGCGCCTGCAGATGGCGCATGCGGGCCAGGAAGGGGGTGATGCCGACGCCGCCGGCGACCCACAGCTCCGGTGTGCTCACCCGGGCGTCGGGCGGGAAGAAGCGGCCGTAGGGCCCTTCCACGGTGACCGGGGTACCGACGGGAATGGTCTGGATGGCGCGGCTGGCGTCTCCCAGCGCCTTGATCGCGATGCGCAGTTCCGGCTCCAGCGGCGAGGAGGACAGGGTGTAGGGGTGCTCCTCGCGGTGGCCCGCTGCGAGGCCGGGGTCCAGGGGCGTCAGGTAGACGAAATTGCCGGCAGAGTAGCTCAGGTGATTCTGGTCGGGCCGCAGGCTCAGCTCGGCGACCCCGTTGGCCACCGTGTCCACCCGGGTGACCGTATAGGGCAGGCGGCCGATACGGCGCGAGAACACCAGGCGCCAGCCCACGGCACCGACGCCGAGCAGGGCAAACAGGGACCAGATGATGGTATCCGTCGGCCCCGGCATGGTGCGGCTGAACAGGAAAGTATGAATCAGCGCCAGGATGACCGCGGGTCCGGCCAGTGCATGCACCCGTTTCCAGCGCTCGTAGTTGGGCGCGCCGAAGAAGGCAAAGCTGGGTGCGAGGAACACCATCATCAGCAACAATGCCAGCCAGCCTGCCCAGGTGGCCCGGTCCGCCAGCGGCGGGAACAGGGTACTGAAGGCCAGCCCCTGGCCCCAGGCCGAGGCGGCGAAGGCCAGCAGCAGAGGGTGTGCCAGCAGCAGCAGCAAAGACCCCGCGCCCAGCAGGTGATGGGTGCGCCAGAGCTTGGTGAGGCCGCCAAAGGGGAGGTCGACTCCCGGAACCCTCGCGCTCAGGGCCGCCGCCAGCAGCAGCAGCGCCAGGCCGGCGACCCCGGCCAGCCGGCCCAGCAGATTGAGAATGGCGCTCGCCGAGGCGAAGTCCGCTGCCCCCAGGCCGGCCGCAAAGAAGCCTGCCGGCACCAGGGCCAGGGACCAGATCAGGGCGTGTGCAGTGCGCGGCTTGATGGCGATGGTGTACTCCTTGTGCGTTTCCGTTTGCCTGGATTGTTATGTGCGAACCAGCTCCTGCCATTTTTCTGGTGCTTGCCTCGGGTGGAATACTGCAAGAACAAGTACAAATTCATCCTGTTCTCGGTACAGTACGCCATGTGGAAATGTTTCGAGAGGCCATCGCCGCACTTCATGCTCAAGAATTTGCATTGCCAGCGGTTGACTCGCGGCAGCTTTCACAGCGGCCTCTAATGCAATTTGAAAGTTACGAGCTAATTCAGGGTTAATCTTGCGGTAGTAACTTTTTTCCCGCCGAACATCCTCACGGGCAGATTGCAGAAAACGAACCGGTTTCAACGATCATCTGCTCCTAGATCCGCAAATACATCATCGGCGGGGATCGCTTGCTCTTCGCCACGAAGGAAGGCTTGGTATCTTCGATTGGCCTCAGCCAACCAGGCTTGTTCTACCTGCCGCGGATCCAAGCCAGGCCTATCCTCAATGCTTTCTAACAGATGTATTACCAATCGAGCCTTATCCTCTCTAGGGAGAGAAAGAGCTTCTGTTTCAATAACATCGGCGGAAATGGCCATGGTGTTCTCCCAAAAAAAGAAACTCTCAACTTACTGTACTACTGCAAGTCGAAGAAATGAAGCCGTTCGGGTGTGCCTGGCACATGCCTCACTAGAGGCCTTACCATTCAAGATTGTAACTGACTCCCTCCCCTCAGGAGCGACGGAAATATTGCAGCACACGCAGCCAGAGTGAGGGTGCCGCTGGCTCGGGCTTGCGAGAGCGACGATGGGATTCGGGCACACCGTGTTCCGCGTACCACTGTTCCCATTCGTGGGGCGTCAGGGTTTTCGGTATGTAGTCGGGGTCGGTGTGTTCGAGGGCATGTGCCTGGAGCGAAGTGTTGCCCTCCGGTTTGCCGTCCGCAGCCCCGCCTTTGTCGTCGGGTGAGGGCCGGTTCAGGGCTTCGCGAATCTTGCGTTGCTGGGGCGTTTCCATGGGGTAATCGCATTGCCTGGGTCAAGAGACCTGTGACTGCATTGTAGCAACTCCCGCCATCGCCAGCAGCGCAGGCCCAGGGCTAGTTCCGCCCGGAGTTGCTGCCACTGTGCCTGCTGGCGCCAGTTGAACGGGTGCAGGTACCCATTGCGCTTGCCGTCTATCGGGCACGCGCCTACCATTCCGGCCATGCAATCCGGGACCCCGCCAGCGCGCCGCAAGATCATCCACATCGATATGGATGCGTTCTTTGCCAGCGTTGAGCAGCGCGATAATCCCGCGTTGCGCGGCAAGCCGGTCGCGGTGGGTGGCTCCGCGCTGCGCGGGGTGGTGGCCGCGGCCAGCTACGAAGCGCGGGTGTTCGGGGTGCGGTCGGCGATGCCCTCGGTCACCGCGAAACGGCGCTGCCCGCAGCTGGTGTTCGTGCCTCCGCGCTTTGAGGTGTATAAGTCGGTGTCGCAGCAGATCCGGCAGATATTTGCCCGCTACACGGACCTGATTGAGCCACTGTCGCTGGACGAAGCCTACCTCGATGTTACCCGCGACAAGCAGGGGGTTGGCAGTGCGATCCGGGTGGCGCAACGCATACGCGGAGAGATCTCCGCGGAAACCGGTCTCACCGCCAGCGCCGGCATCAGTTACAACAAGTTTCTCGCCAAGATCGCCTCCGACCAGAACAAGCCCAACGGCCAGTTCGTGGTGCTGCCACAGGATGCCCTGGCTTTTGTCGCGACGCTGCCGGCCCGACGCTTCTACGGTGTCGGGCCGCGCACGGCGGAACGCATGGCGCGGCTGGGTATCCACACCGGCGCCGACCTGCGGGCACAGAGCCTGGGCTTCCTGCAGCAGCATTTCGGCAAGGCCGCGGAGTACCTCTACCGCGCCAGCCGCGGCGAGGACGAGCGCCCGGTGCGTGCGGACCGGCAGCGCAAGTCCATCGGCGGCGAGCGTACCTGGGCCCAGGATCTGCAACAGGATGCGGAACTGGTGGCGGCCCTGGATGCGATCATCGACATCGTCTGGGAGCGCATTGCCCGGCAGTCAGCCTCGGGGCGCACGCTGACCCTGAAAATGAAGTTCGCGGATTTCCAGCAGATTACCCGGGCGCGCTCGCTGGATGCGCCCATTCCGGACCGCGCAAGCTTCGCGGCTGTTGCCCACGGCATTCTCGCTGGTCTGTTGCCGGTACCGCGCGGCGTGCGCCTGCTGGGGTTGTCACTGTCGGGACTGGAGACGCCGGTGGCTGACGCCGCAGCGGCACACGCTGTGGCCGAGCCGGTGCCGGCGCAGTATCGCCTGGAGTTCTGATTGCTGCGTTCCTTCGCGCACGCTGGAGTGTCCGCAGGTATGGCGCCCATGCGCGAGAAATCCGCAGCTTGCGTAGCCAGATTGAGTGCGGAGATGACTTGGCGAAGCTGTGAGGCGCATTGTGCGGGCATGAGTGAGGGGGCAAGTCCATCACCGCGCAGGGTGGCCGCATTTGATGAAACGCGTTTCTTGGGGTTTTGCTGCGGCGTGCCTAAAATACTGTGTATCCATACAGTATTGAGGGCTTTGTCATGGGCGTACCGG
>CAXBCH010000037.1:0-47534 GCA_963974125.1 uncultured Haliea sp.
CGTACAACTATCCCAACAAGTGCCCACACATCTGTCTTCGTTTCTTTGTTAAATAACCCAGAGCCGCCGGGGCTGTGGTTTCTGTCGCAGGCCGTAGCCTCGAACAGGGACGCGTATTATACCGATGAGCGACCGCTTGGCAACAGCTATTTGCAATTTTCTGCTGGCAGCCGCTGCCGGTAACTCACCTCACCTTTACACCCCAACTGCTTGAAAGCAAAGGAAATCCAGGCCCTCTTCGCGGGCTTTGCGCCGCTGCCACTACGAAGGGACGCGAACTATACGCAGCGGATCAGACGGGCGCAATACCCTTGACGAAAAATAGTTCGGATATCCCGGATTTGCCAGTTTTCCTGCGCCCCGACCGATACGTCACAGGAGCTCGAACAGGTGGTACTTCTTCTTGCCCAGGCGCGCGAGGAAGAAGCGGCCATGGAGCGCCAGGCTGCGATCCAGGCACTGCGCCACCCGCTCATTGTCCTCCCAACCCAGGGCGCGGCCATTGAACACAACCGCTTCACGACCCAGGGCGTCCTTTACCTGTTTCCCGGAAGCCGCCATGCCCGCATCGGCCAGCAGCTGGGTCAGGGTGGCTGGCAGCGACCCCGCCGCCAGGGCGCTGGCAGGCAGGCCATCCTGGCGCAATTGTTCCAGGTCGTTCTCCGACAACTGCGCCAGATCGCCACTGAACAAGGCCTCGGTAATGCGCTGCGCCGCGCTGAGTCCCGCGTCTCCGTGCACCAGCAGGGTTACCTCGCGCGCCAGCAGCGCCTGGGCCTCGGGCCGCCCCTGTCGCTCCTCATCGGCACGCTGCAGCGCATCAATGGCAGTCACCGGCAGGAAGGTGAAGTACTTCAGGAATCGGTAAACATCCACATCCGCTGTATTCAGCCAGAATTGGTAGAAGGCATAGGGAGAGGTGCGAGCAGGGTCCAGCCAGACGGTGCCGGACTCGGTCTTGCCGAATTTGGTACCGTCTGCCTTGGTGATCAGTGGCATGGTCAGCCCGAAAACCTGCTTGCCGTACATGCGCCGGGCCAGGTCGATGCCGCCGGTGATGTTACCCCACTGGTCAGACCCGCCCAGCTGCAGACTGCAGTCATAGCGGCGGCTGAGTTCGGCAAAGTCGAAGGACTGCAGGATCATGTAGGTGAATTCGGTAAAACTGATACCGCTGCCCTCGCGCTCAATACGCTGCCTGACCGATTCCTTCTGGATCATGGCATTCACCGAGAAGTGCTTGCCAACATCTCGCAGGAAAGTCAGGACATCCATGCCCTGGGTCCAGTCCAGGTTGTTGACCACTTCCGCGGAAACCGGGCCGGCATCAAAATCGATGAAGCGGGACACCTGCTGGTGAATCTTCTCCACCCAGCCGGCAATCACTTCCGGGGTATTGAGCTGGCGCTCCTGGGCCTTGAAAGACGGGTCGCCAATAAGCCCGGTGGCGCCACCCACCAGGGCCAGGGGCCGGTGGCCCGCCAACTGGAAGCGGCGCAGCATAAGCAGGGGTACCAGGGAGCCGATATGCAGGCTGTCGGCAGTAGGGTCAAAACCGCAATACAAGGTACGCGTACCGCCATCCAGCCAGGCTGGCAACTGGTCTTCGCCGGCCACCTGGAAGATCAGGCCTCGGGCCTTGAGGTCGGTCAGCAGGGCACTACTCATCGAACGACTCCAGGATCTGGTGGCCAAGATGGCCTTTTAAGGGGCGCAAACCATACAATACGGCTGAAAAAAAGCAAATCTTATGTTCCTCCAGGCTCTGTCAGAACACCGGAATCTTTTATATACTCAATGGCCTACAGGGCACAGCTAACAACGATTATGCGCAAATTGGGAAATCATCGGGGAGCGACATCCATGCCAGCAGACACGCAGCGGCTGCCCCGCAAACACTTGCTGGCTGTCGGCCTGCTCTCTGTCCTCGTTGCAGCAGCCACCATCCTGACCCCCTCTGGCGACGTCAACGCCAACCGCGAGGACACGGCGGACCTCGGCCTTGAACTGGACAGCGACATTCTCCAGCCCATTGAGGTGAATCCGCAGCAAGCATCGGTGCCGACAGCAGCGCCGGCCCCGGACCCGGTTCCGGAAACCACAGCCGCGCCAGCCTGGGACGAGCAGACTGTGCGCCGCGGCGACAACCTGTCACTGATCTTCAAGCGCGCCGGCTTCAGCAATACTGATGTCTACCGGGTAGTCAACGAGGCGCCGGAAGGCAAGGCCCTGTCGCGAATCTACCCGGGGCAGATCATCGCCTTTGAAACCGCAGGCGACGGTACCCTGCAGGCTGTGAGGCACGTCATCTCGCCGCTGGAGTCCGTTACCTACCGGCGCACCGACGCCGGCTTTGCAACAGAGCGGGAGTTTCGCCAGACCGAACTGCATGAATCCTGGGTCAGTGCCGAGATTACCTCTTCCCTGTTCATGGCAGGCAAGGACGCCGGGCTCTCCAATACCCTGATCCTGGACCTGGCCAATATTTTCGGCGGCGTCATCGACTTCGTGCAGGACCCGCGCAAGGGTGACACATTCCACGTCATCTACGAAGAACTCTACCTGGATGGCGAAAAGTACCGCGACGGCACCATCCTCGCCGCCTCCTTTACCAACCGCGGCAAGACCTTCAATGCCTTCCGTTACGAGGACAAGGAAGGTGACGTGGCCTACTACAATGAAGACGGTGAAAGCATGCGCAAGGCCTTTCTGCTGGCACCGGTCGATTTCACCCGCATCAGCTCCAACTACAACCCGCGTCGCTTGCACCCGATCTACAAAACCACCCGTCCACACCGCGGCACGGACTATGCCGCCCCCACCGGCACCCCGGTCTATTCCGCTGGCGATGGTCGCGTGATCAAGGCCGGCTACACCCGGGCCAACGGCAATTACATCTTCGTGCAGCACGGTGACCGCTATGTCACCCGTTACCTGCACCTGCACCAGCGCAAGGCCAAGGAGGGGCAACGTGTTGCCCAGGGCCAGGTGATTGGTACAGTGGGCTCCACCGGCGCGGCAACTGGCCCCCATCTGCACTATGAATTCCTGATTGACGGCCGCCACCGCGACCCGCGCAAAGTGCACCAGGAACTGCCCAAGGCGAAGATGCTCGCGGCCGCGGAAGTTCCCGCGTTCAAAGCCACTATCGCCAATACCTCCCGCCAACTTGCAGGCCTGCAGTCTGAAAGCCGGCTGGCGCTGAACAGCCGCGAAACCGGAGATTCCGCACCGGCACCCTGACGTGGCTGCCCGGGAGCTTTATGTCGGCATCATGTCCGGCACCAGTATTGACGCCGTTGATACGGCACTGGTTCGCTGCACGAGCCAGGGCTGTGAACTGCTGGCAACCCTGGAGCATCCCATCGCGCCCGAATTGCGCGCCGATATTGTCGCCATCAGCCAGCCAGGCGACGACGAAATTGAGCGCCTTGGCCCGCTGGATCGCAAGCTTGGGGCCCTCTTTGCCGACGCGGTGCTGACACTGCTGGCCAACACCGGTTACGACAAGGGAGACATAGCGGCTGTCGGCAGCCACGGACAGACCGTTCGCCACCGTCCGCCATCGGCCGGCAACAGGACTCCTTTCACGCTGCAAATCGGTGACCCCAATACCATCGCCGAGCTGACCGGCATTACCACCGTGGCCGACTTCCGCCGCCGCGACATCGCCGCTGCCGGTGAGGGCGCCCCCCTGGCGCCCGGCTTCCACGCGGCTGCATTCGCCTGCAAGGGCAAAAGCCGCGCAGTCGTCAACATCGGCGGCATCGCCAATATCACCCTGCTCTCGGGGACCCGACTGGTCAGCGGTTTTGATACCGGCCCGGGGAACACGCTGCTGGATCAGTGGACTCACCGGCATATTGGCCTGGCTTACGACCGCGACGGGCAGTGGGCCGCCGAAGGCCAGGTGAATGCCGCCCTGCTGGAGCAATTGCGCAGCCACCCCTACCTGGCTCGCCGCGGCCCCCGCAGCACCGGCAAGGAAGCGTTCAATCTGGCGTGGCTGCAATCCTGCCTGCAGACGTTACCGGAACTGGGGCCTCGGGAGGTGCAGGCCACTCTCGCTGAATTCACCGCCGACAGTATTGCCGGTGCAATCATCGGCGCAGAAACGGCAGTTGATGAAATCTACGTTTGCGGCGGCGGCGCCCGCAACACGGACCTGATGCGACGCCTGTATCGTCTGCTGGCGCCCCGACACCTGGACACTACCGCAGCGCTGGGCATTGATCCGGAATGGGTCGAAGCTGCCGCTTTTGCCTGGCTGGCATGGCGCACCATGAGCGGCCTCGCGGGCAGCAGCGCCGCCGTGACCGGCGCCAGGGGCGCGCGCGTACTGGGCGGAATCTATCCTGCCGGAGCGGTCCCGGAAAACTCTGCTGTCAGATAGAGAATGACGCGCCGCAGCCGCAGGTCGTTGCGGCGTTGGGGTTGTTGATGACGAAGCGCGACCCCTCCAGGCCCTCGGTATAGTCGACCTCAGAGCCCACCAGATACTGGAAGCTCATGGGGTCTACCAGTACGGCAATGCCGTCACGCTCGATAACAGTGTCATCGTCCGCGGCGGTATCCTCGAAGGAAAAGCCGTACTGGAAACCGGAGCACCCGCCCCCGGTGATATAGACGCGCAGCTTCAGTTCCGGATTCTCCTCCTCCTCGACCAGCTCGCGCACCTTGTTCACCGCCCGGGCCGTGAGATTGATCCCGCCGGGATTGAATGATTCAGCTACGGACATGACTTTTCTCCGGGGCCACAGTGTCCCCGACCTGACTGCAATGGGCAGGCATTATGGTAAACCTGACCATTCCAGTCAACTATAGCCGGGGGCGCCTAGCCGGGGGCGCCTAGCCCGGAGCATCCCCGGACGATTGCGTTCTGGCGGACGCGCGGGCGCCACTGGCTACCCGCAGCTGGGGCTCGGCGATCCGGGCCGGCTCGGAGGTTGCCTCCGGCTCCGACCGGTGCAACAGGCGGCCATTGATTTCTGCCCCCGCCGCCATTTCTACAATGCTGTAAAAAACATCCCCGCTCACCCTGGCACAGGGCGCGAGTTCCAGGTGTCGGGCGGCGTGGACAGAGCCTTCCACAGTGCCATTGATCATGACCACCGGTGCCCTGATCTCGCCTTCAACACGCCCCGCCGCAACCACTCGCACCATGGCGTCCTTGCCGGCCTCGGCAATTACGCAGCCGTTGACCTGGCCCTCGATCTCCAGGTTGCCGCTGAAATGGAGATCGCCGTTAATGGTGGTTTCGCGCGACACCAGAGTGGTCCCACCGGCAACCGTTGTACCACCGCGCTTACTTCCCAACATGGGTAAATTTCTCCTGTACTTGCCAAGGATACTGCTCACGCGCCTCCGCCTTGCCGGGCGCGGACAGGGTTGCCACGACGCTGACCGCCTGGGGTTCGAACCCTTCCGGCAGCACCAGGTCGCCCTCTATGGACTGAAAGTAGCGAAACCGCAGTGGCAGGATAGTGCTCTCGAGATCTGCACTCAACTCCGCAAGGGGATACGTCCGCGGCTCACCCGCCTGCTGTCCGCTTACCTCGGCGAACAGCTCCCCCTGCAACGGTGTATGCTTGCGTGCCTCCTGCTGCACGACAATGCGAAAACCATAGCGGCCGGGCTCTTCCCTGGACACCAACTCGATCTTGCGCAGGCTGAATCCCTGGGCAATTTCACCCGGCGCCATCAGGCTGCGATAAAACCGTATACCCTCCTCCAGGCCCGCTATCTGTTCCTTCTGCCCGGCCAGCTCCTGTCGCACCAGCTCCAGCGCGGCGCGGTCCAGTTCGTGCCTGGCGGTAATTACCCCCAGCTGGCGGCTCAGCTCTGCCTGCTCTGCTTGCGCCACCTCGAGGGCCTCTGCCTGAGCCCGGTGCCGCTGAGGATCGATGCCGGCTCCGCTGAACGCAGCCTGCCGCCCGAGAACGAAGCCCACGCCCATCACCAGCGCCGCGAACAAGGTCAACACCAGGACCACTATTTGCTGATGGCGAACATGGTAGCGCCGGACTACCGTGCGGTAGCGATCGCCTGTCACGGGCATTTCAGGGCAGCAGCCCTACCAGGTCCAGGCCCGTCTGCTCGGGCAGGTCAAACATGATATTCATGTTCTGCAGCGCCTGGCCGGAGGCGCCTTTCACCAGATTGTCGATGGTCGACATGACCACCACAGTGTCGCGATCCTGCGGCACCATGATCGACAGCTGGCAGCGATTGGCGCCCTTGACGGTGCGGGTCTGGGGAAACATGCCCCGGGGCAGCACATCCACGAAGGGTTCATCCGCATAATAGTCCTCGTACAATGCCTGCAAATCTCCCGCCGGGCCGTGCAGGCGCGCGAACAGGGTCGCATGAATGCCGCGGACGATGGGCAACAGGTGAGGCACGAAAGTCACCGCCACCGGCGCGCCAGAAACGTCCCCCAGACCCTGCTCTATCTCCGGCAGGTGGCGGTGGCCACCCACCCCGTAGGCCTTGAAGCTGCCCGCAACCTCACTCAGCAGATTGTCGATCCTGGCCTGGCGGCCGGCGCCGCTGGCGCCGGAAGCGGCGCTGGCAATCAACGTGGCCGGGTCGACCAGGCCCCTGGCCAGCAGCGGTATCCAGCCAAGCTGAATGGCCGTGGGGTAGCAGCCCGGGCAGGCGACCAGCTGCGCTTCCCGGATTCGATCGCGGTTCACTTCCGGCAGCCCATAGACGGCCTGCGGCAGCAGGTCGGGACTGGCGTGGGGCTCGCCATACCATTGCGACCAGAGGGCTGCATCGCGGATCCGGTAGTCTGCCGAGAGGTCTATAACCCGGGTGCCGCCAGCCAGCAACTCCGGCACCAGCTGCATGGCAACATTGTGCGGTGTGGCGAAAAACACCACATCGCAGGCCGCCAGCAGCGCCACATCGGGTTCGGCAAAAACGAGATCAAAGTGCCCCCGCAGATTGGGGAACAGGTCATCCACCCGGCGTCCCGCCTCGGCACGGGAGGTGATGGCCACCACGTCCACCTCCCGGTGCAGCGCCAGCAGGCGCAACAACTCGACCCCGGTGTAGCCGGTGCCCCCCACAATACCTGCCCTGATCATGACCACTCCCTGCTGCTGTACCCGGGCTCCGCGGCCCCGGGCACTATCCAAACGTCATAGTATAAAAGCAAACTCGCTGCCGATAACTGTTAATATTGGGATTCACACACTAGCGCAAAAGGCGTCAGATCGCTCCCATGTTGTGGCTCAAGGCGTTTCACCTGATTTTCATGGTCTGCTGGTTTGCCGGCCTGTTCTACCTGCCGCGAATTCTGGTGTACTTCGCCGCCAGCGAGGACGCCGCAACCCGCGCCCAGCTCGCAATCATGGCGCGCAAGCTGTATCGCTTCGTGACCCCGTTCATGCTGCTCACCATCGCCTTTGGCATCGCCCTGATCGCCACCAACCCGGGGTACTACCTGACCTCGCTCTGGCTGTGGGTGAAAATCGCCGCCGTCACAGTCCTGGTAGGCTACCACATCCAGTGCGGTCGCTTTGTACGCGCGGCAAACGCTGACCACAATCGCCACGGGCACGTTTTCTATCGGTTTTTCAATGAGATACCGGTACTGTTCCTGTTTGCAATCATCATCCTCGCAGTGGTCAGGCCCCTTTGACGCAAGTGGGGTTACTCTGGCTATAC
This sequence comes from uncultured Haliea sp., assembly GCA_963974125.1. GTDB lineage: Bacteria > Pseudomonadota > Gammaproteobacteria > Pseudomonadales > Halieaceae > Haliea. The sequence goes on from CAXBCH010000037.1 coordinate 7,675, forward strand.
TGCCCGGTCACGACATGATCGGCCGTGGCAACGCCTGCCACCGGCAGCACTCGCACTACACCAGGATAGGACAACATGAGTACATCTGAGCAGCTATTCGAGCGCGCCCGCCAACATATCCCCGGCGGGGTCAACTCCCCGGTTCGCGCCTTCAAGGCCGTGGGCGGCACCCCGGTCTTTGTCGAGCGCGCGGATGGCGCCTATTTTTATGACTGTGAGGGCAAGCGTTACATCGACTACGTGCTGTCCTGGGGGCCGATGCTGATGGGCCACAATCACCCCCATGTGCGCGAGGCGGTCATTCGCCAGTGCGAGAAGGGGCTGAGCTTCGGCGCTCCCACGGAGCTGGAAATCCAGCTGGCGGACCGGATCTGCGAGATCATGCCGGGGATGGACCTGGTGCGGATGGTGAATTCAGGCACCGAGGCCACCATGAGCGCCATCCGCCTGGCCCGCGGCTGCACCGGCCGCGACACCATCGTCAAGTTCGAGGGCTGCTACCACGGTCACTCCGACTCCCTGCTGGTGAAAGCCGGCTCCGGTGCCCTGACCCTCGGCGTGCCCAGTTCACCCGGGGTGCCCACCGCACTCGCCGATCACACCATGACCCTCACCTACAACGACAGTGAAGATCTGCGCCGCGCCTTTGCCGAGCACGGCGATTCCATCGCCTGCGTGATAGTCGAACCGGTCGCCGGCAACATGAACTGTATCCCGCCACAACCGGGCTTCCTGGAAACCATGCGCGAATTGTGCAGCAAGCACGGAGCCGTGCTGATCCTGGACGAGGTGATGACCGGCTTCCGCTTCGGCCTGCAGGGTGCCCAGGGGTACTACGGCATCGAGGCCGACCTGACCTGCCTGGGCAAGGTCATCGGTGGCGGCATGCCGGTCGGCGCCTTCGGCGGCAAACGCCAGTTCATGGACCAGATCGCGCCACTGGGCCCGGTCTACCAGGCCGGCACCCTGTCCGGCAACCCGATCGCGATGGCCGCAGGCCTCGCCACGATGGAAGTGATCTCCGCGCCAGGCTTCTACGAGCCGGTCTTCGCCCGCACCAGCCAGCTCTGCGAGGGGCTGGAACAAGCCGCGGCCGCCGCGGGATTCCCCTTCACCACCAATCACGCCGGCACCATGTTTGGCGGCTTTTTTACCGACGCGGCGACAGTCACCAATTACCGTCAGGTCATGGCCTGCGATACGCCCGCGTTCAACCGTTTTTTCCATGCCATGCTGGACGACGGCGTCTACCTCGCGCCCGCCTCCTACGAGGCCGGGTTCATGTCGGCCGCCCACACCGATGCCGATATTGCTGCCACCGTGGACGCCGCCCGCGCCGCGTTCGCCAGCCTCTGACCGGAGACCGAAATCATGTTCCAGAGCCAGCGCGGTCCCTTCCCCCACACCCGCATGCGTCGCTTGCGGGCCCAGGAATTCTCCCGGCGCCTGGTCAGGGAGAATGCACTCACGCCAGCAGACTTGATCTTCCCGGTGTTCGTGCTTGAAGGCAGCAACCAGCGCGAAGCCATCGCCTCCATGCCCGGTATAGAGCGGCTCAGCATTGACCTGCTGGTGGCCCAGGCCCGGGAAGCGCAGAGCCTCGGTGTGCCGGCACTGGCCCTGTTCCCGGTGGTCGCCGGCGAGAAAAAAAGCCTGCGCGCCGAGGAGGCGTGGAACCCGGACGGCCTGGTGCAGCGTGCGGTGAGGTCGCTGAAGGACGCCCTGCCGGACCTGGGCGTGATCACCGATGTCGCCCTGGACCCCTACACTACCCACGGTCAGGACGGCATTATCGATGACAGCGGCTACGTCCTGAATGACATCACCAGTGACGCCCTGGTACAGCAGGCACTGTCCCACGCGGATGCCGGGGCGGACGTGGTGGCGCCCTCGGACATGATGGACGGCCGTATCGGCGCCATCCGCACCACGCTGGAAAAACACAGCCATCACAACACCCTGATCATGGCCTACGCCGCCAAGTACGCCTCCAGCTACTACGGCCCGTTCCGCGATGCGGTAGGCTCCGCCGGCAACATCAAGGGCGGCAACAAGTACAGCTACCAGATGGACCCGGCCAACAGCGACGAGGCCCTGCACGAATGCGCGCTGGACCTGGCCGAGGGCGCGGACATGATCATGGTCAAACCGGGCATGCCCTACCTGGATATCGTCAGGCGCGTAAAGGAGGAACTGCAAGCGCCCACCTTTGCCTACCAGGTCAGCGGGGAGTACGCCATGCACATGGCCGCCTTTGAACAGGGCTGGCTGGCCCGGGAACCGGTGATGCTGGAATCGCTGCTGGCCTTCAAGCGGGCAGGCTGCGACGGCATTCTCACCTATTTTGCGCTGCAGGCAGCGCGGGCACTGCAGTAGGGCGCTCCCGTGACTGGCTGGCGGCGCATCCCGCTCACCCTCGCCAGTGCCGCGCTGGCGTTGCTCGCGACCCTGGCCCAGGGGGCGCCGGAAGAGGAGTGCAGCTGTCTCTGGCAGGGCAGCTTCGCCGAGGTCGAGGCGCAGACTGACCTGGTCGCCGCAGTGACCGTGCTGGGGGGCAAGGGCAACTCCCTGGACGTCACCGTGGACCGCATCCTGCGCGGCCGCGAATTCAATGAGAAAGTACGCCTCTGGCTCAAGGCAAGGGACTACTGCCGACCGGATGCAGAAGAGTTCCCGGTCGGTACGCGCTGGGTCATGGCCCTGTACCGTATCGCCGAGGAGGTGCCCGGCGGCTTCGATCCGGATACACCCAACATCAGCTACGGGCGCCTCGGCGACTACCGCCTGTCCAGTTGCGGCGGCTACTGGCTTGAACTCCACGAAGACCGGGTGACCGGCAACCTGGTCAACGCCCCGCGCTGGGAGCGGGCACCGAAAATGACCCCGGTGCTGCTGGATCTGCTGGCGGCCTACATCGACGGCGTTGTAGACAGCGAGGCACTGCTCGAGGCAAGCCGCGAAGACCCCGCCCTGCGCGAGTTGATGCTGGACACCAGGGAATTCCTGCGCCAGGTGCGCTGAACCAGCACCCTGCCGGCGAACCCGCCAGCAACTGTCGAGATCCTTTACACCCCATCCTTTATGCCAGCGCTATCTGTCAAACCTCCGGCTTAACTGCCTGTTTTCCATGAAGCTTTTTTAGATGGCCCGCGCCTTGCATTAATTTTGTGCGCGGCGGCCAGCTTGCGCCCCGTGCGATGCGAGCAAGCCGCCAACCAGCAGCCGATGGAACGCCCAGGCTGAAAAAAATCACAAGGAGTCTCACATGCAGCAAGTATTCACCCGCACCTTCATCGCCGCCGCCCTGCTGACGGCAAGCCAGGCCAGCATGGCCGCTCCCATGTTCGATGAGAACGTTACACCGGACGTCATTTTCGGCAGCGGCAACGCCAACGGCGGCTTCACCGTGGTTCAGAGCAACGGCGTCGAACTGGGCCTGCGAGGCAAGTTGCGCCACAATGCATCCGGTGCGCCGGAGAACACCTTTAACAGCAACGGTGACGGCAGCTACAGCTTCAATACCGGCGTGGCCCCTACCCAGGCCTCTCCCACCGCCGAGTGGAGCTTCGAGTGGTCCATCAACACCAACTGGGACGGCTCCACCAACTGGAACCTGGCCGACCTGACTTACCTGTTGGGCATCGACACCGATCCCAGCCAGGGCACTTCGTTCTCGGCCTATGATCCCATCAATATACCGTTCGCCGACCACGCCATCGGCACCAATGCCACTGGCAACGGGGGTGGCAGCGTTGCAGGGGACGACACGGCATACGCAACGTTGATAGCCAGCAACAACGTCGCCCAGCAATCCTGGAAGCCCCACTGGTTCATCCCCGGCTTCGACCCCACCATCGACGGCACCTATGACTTCTCCCTGGCGGCCTTCGACTCCGCTGGTGACCAGGTTGCCCGCACGGACATGCAGATTATAGCGGGCGCTGGTGGCGCCGCGGCAGTCCCCGTGCCCGGCACCATCGCCCTGCTGGGCCTGGGGCTCGCCGGCCTCGGCTTCGCGCGGCGCAAAAAAAGCCGCGCCTGAGTAGTCATCTCCGGCATGACGACCCCGCCCGGGTGACCGCGGCGGGGTTTTCTTTTGTCTGCGGGCCACAGCCGCGCTGAATCGGGACCGGCTCAGCGCCGCCAGCTGCGACGGCGCTGATCGGTGCCTTCGACCAGATCCATCAGCTCGTCCAGCATGGCCAGTGACAGCCCCCAGATGCGGTAGTGGCGGTAGAGATAGCAGGGCATCTTCAGGGTCAGGCGGTTGCGTCGCCAGCGCATCGTTTCGCGGTTGGCATTGTCCAGCAGGAATTCCAGGGGCACCCAGACCACTTCCGCAACCTCGTAGTTGATGCGGAACCTGGCGGGGCGGTCCATGCGAAATACAAAGGGGCTGACCGCCATGCCAAAGGTACCGCGATGGGGTCGGGCGTTGATGTCGGACAGACGCCCGATGCAGTGGGCCTGGCGCTCCAGGTCCAGCCCCACCTCTTCGCGGGTCTCGCGCAGGGCGACCGCGTAGCCGTGGGCATCGCCGGGATCCATGCGCCCGCCGGGGAAGGCCATGTGACCAGACCAGGGATCACCCTCCCTTTCTGCGCGCTTGATCATTAGAATATGCAGCTCACCTTCCCGCACCTGCAGAATCAGCGCCACTGCCGAGCGCTTCATCAGCGGCCGCAACCAGGGCCTGGCCGGCCGGTGGGTCGCCAGGCGGTTTTCCAGCATTTGCAGGGATACAGGCACTGAGGCTTTCCTGTCAGGGTGGGCGTCGATTATAGGATTTAACCATGACCAACGACCAGACCATGCTCGGCCTGCGGGCAATCAACCTCGTGTACCGCTCCAAACCCGCACTGCGGCAATTGGACTGGGAGTTGCGTGACGGCCAGCACTGGGCCTGTGTCGGGCCCAACGGCTCCGGCAAGACCAGTCTGGCGCGGGTGCTCAGCCACCAGGCCAGCCACTTTTCCGGGGACTACCACAGCTCTTCTGCCCTGGAGCAGGAGGGCATCGCCTATGTCTGCTTCGAGCAGGCCCAGGCCCTCTGCGCCCGCGATCGCAAGCTCGATGACTCCGAGTACCGGGCAGACGCCTCCGACCCCGGCACCCGCGTCCGCGACGCCATTCTCGGCGGACGCGAGCCGGACCAGCGCTTCCACGACTGGGTAGCCCGCCTGCGCCTGGGCCACATTCTGGACCGGGGCCTGCGCTTTATCTCCACCGGAGAAATGCGCAAGACCCTGCTGGTGCGCGCGCTGCTCAGCCAACCGGCACTGTTGATTCTCGACAGCCCTCTGGATGGCCTGGACCGCGCCAGCCAGCAGGCCATGCAGGAGGCCATCGACGAATTGCTGGCGGGCGAACGCAGCCTGCTGCTGTTATGCCGGCAGCTGGAGGATATTCCCGCTGGCGTCAGCCACCTGCTGGTACTCGACGAGGGCCGGGTGGTATGCAGTGGGGAGCGCGAGAAGGTGCTGGCGCGCAGCGATGTGCAGGCACTGATGCAGCCACCCCTGCCAACCCTGGGCGCCCTGCCAGCCCCGGCGCCCCACAACTACAGCATTCCCGAGGGGCCACTACTGGACCTGCGCAATGTCAGCGTGGCCTACGGCGATCTGCAGGTCCTGCGAGACCTGGACTGGCGCCTGGATCGGGGCCAGCACTGCTGCGTGTCCGGCCCCAATGGCTGCGGCAAGACCACCCTGTTGAGCCTGATCACCGGCGACAACCACAAGGCCTACGGCCAGGACATCACCCTGTTCGGGCGCAAGCGCGGCAGCGGCGAGAGCATCTGGGAGATCAAGCAGAAGTACGGCCAGCTCGACACCCAGCTGCAGCTCAATTTCGCCCGCAACATGAAAGTGGTGGAAGTGGTGGTATCGGGTTTCTTTGACAGCGTTGGCCTGTTCGACGACTGGGGCGATGTCCAGCGCCGCAGCGCCGAACAGTGGCTGGCGGCGCTGGGTCTCGGGGCCTGCGCGCGGGACAATTTCGACACCCTGTCATTCGGCCTGCAACGCATGGTGCTGCTGGCCCGCGCCATGGTGAAGTCACCGCTCATTCTGCTGCTGGACGAACCCACCCTGGGCCTGGACGGCGCCCACCGCAAGTTGCTGCTGCAAGCAGTTGACCACATTGCCGCCAACAGCGACACCCAGGTCATTTTTGTCAGCCACTCCGCCGGCGACAATCCCGCCTGTATCAACCAGCAATTGCGCTTTGAGCCGGCGGGCGAGGGCTTCCGGGTAGTCTGCGAAAACCGCTAGTGGGGCACGCCTAGTGGGGCACGCCTGGTGGCGCACACCTAGCGCGCCAGCGCCCGCAGGGCACTGCATTCCCGCTCATCGCGGCAGTACAGGGTACCGCGGGAGGCGGTATCCCGGGACTTGTCCAACTGGCCCTGGGCGGCATAGACCCGGGCCAGTTGCAGGTAGATTTCAGCACTGTTGGGGTCGATGCGCTGGGCCCGTTCCAGCAGGGCGAGCGCCTGCTCGTAGTCGCCCTGCGCTGATGCGGTCCGGGCCTTGCCCAGCAGGCCGGCGGCGGCGGAGGTAACCCCGGGGTCTGTCGCGGCCGGCGGCGGAGGCAACGGCGTGGCCGGAGGCGGCGGTACCGGCTCCGGGGCGTCGGGCAAGGTCTCCCCCGGAGCGGGCCGGGTTTCGATCGGCGCGCGTTCGCTGCCCGGCATTGTATAGATGGAACAGCCCGTCAGCGCCAGGATGAACCCCAGTACCAGGCCGTGCCTGAACATGGCATTGAACTGCATCAGTTGTTACCCCGGAACAGGGACTGGAACCAGTCCCGGATAGTGCCCGATTTCTCCCTGCCGGTGCAATTGCTGCGCTGGCGCGGTTCGGAACCGGTCACGAAGGGCATCAGCCGGGCGCCGGGGCAACCCTCGCCGGTGAGGTAACCGGTACTGCTGTCAATCCAGTGCGGCTGCATATCCTCCGGCATCCGGTAGGCCAGCGAGCGCTGGCTGGCATTGGCCATGAAGTGGGCCCAGACCTTGAGTGCCCCGGTACTGCCGGTGAGACCGGTGCCGCCGTTGTCATCGCGACCGATCCAGGTCACCGCCAGCAGGTCGCCTGAGAATCCGGCAAACCAGGAATCGCGACCGTCGTTGGTGGTACCGGTCTTGCCGGCGGCCTGGAAGTCACTGTCCAGCCAGGCATAGGCGCCGCGCCCGGTACCCTCGCGCAGCACTTCGCGCAGGGCATAGTGCAGCAGGTGCACCGCCTGCAGACTGACCGTGCGGTCATATTCCAGTGGGTAGCGGCGCAGGGGCTTGCCATCGGCATCGACGATATCGCGGATGCTGCGCAGGGGCATGCGGAAGCCGCCGGCGGCGATACTCTGGTACATCGCCGCCATGTCCATGGGCGAGTACGCGCCCGCACCGAGGGTCAGTGCCGGCACCTGCGGGATGGGACCTTCGATACCGAGACGGCGCAGCATGTCCACCACGCTGTCGATGCCGATATCCAGTCCCAGCCGGGCGGTGGCGAGGTTGTAGGAATTGGACAGGGCCCGGTGCAGCAGCACTTCGCCGTGGGCCTGACGGTCAAAGTTGCGCGGCTCCCAGACCTCGCCGCGAGGGCCCGGGACCTGCAGCGGCGTATCCGCAAGCGGCGTAGCCAGGGTGTAGCGCCGAGGCTGCTCGAGGGCCGCCAGATACACCGCGGGCTTGAGCAGGGAGCCGGCAGGACGCTGGGCATCCAGGGCCCGGTTGAAACCCGCGTAGCGCACCTGGCGACCGCCCACCAGCGCCGCCACTTCGCCACTGTCGAAGCGGGTGACGACAGAGGCTGTCTGCAACTCTCCGGAGGCATCAAGCTGCTTCAGGATGGCGGTACTGCTGTGCTCGATCTGGCGCTGGATCAGGGGATCGAAGCTGGTGAAAATACTGAGTCCCATGGTGGTCAGGTCCTCGTCGCGATACTCCAGCCGCAGCTGGCGCCGGACCAGGTCAAGATAAGCGGGGAAGGTATCGCGTATGCCCTGGCGGCTATTGAGGTCCAGCGGCATGTTGCGGGCGACGGTCGCCTGCTCGGCAGACACCAGCGCCTGTTCCACCATCACATCCAGTACCAGATTGCGGCGCTCGCGGGCCCGCTCGGGATTGCGCAGGGGGTTGTACAGGGAGGGTCCCTTGACCATGCCCACCAGCAGCGCCTGCTGGTGCAGCCCCAGCTGCTCCAGCGGCCGGTCGAAGTAGTGGCGCGCGGCCAGCGCGAAACCATGGATGGCGCGCGGCCCTTCCTGGCCGAGGTAGACCTCGTTGATATAGCTCTCGAGAATCTGCTCCTTGCTGAAGTGCAACTCCAGCAGCACCGCCATCAAGAGCTCGGTCACCTTGCGGACAATGGTGCGCTCGGGGGTGAGATAGTAGTTCTTCACCAACTGCTGGGTGATGGTGCTGCCGCCGGCGACTACCTGGCCAGAGCGCACATTGCTGATCGCCGCGCGCAGGATACCGGTGAGCGAGAAGCCCCAGTGCTGGTAGAAACGCTGGTCCTCCACCGCGAGCAGGGTCGCCAGCAGGCTTTCGGGCACATCCTCGAGGCGCACCAGGATCCGGTCTTCACCGTGTTGGGGATAAATACCGCCAATCTGCACCGGGTCCAGGCGCATCAGGTCGATGGCGCCACTATTGCCAGCCAGGGACTGCAGGCGCTCGCCTGCCACGGCCAGGCGCACCTGCCGGGGCGGTTCGCGTTCGCCGGGAAAATCGAAGCCGCGGGTATACAGCTCGAAGCGGTTGCCGGCGCGCGCCACCTCACCGGGGCGGCGCGGGGTGCTGACCTTGCGGTAACCGAGGATCTCGAGCTCCCAGGCCAGGTCATCCGCCGACAGGGTGGCACCCGGAAACAGCTCCAGCGGGCGGGCGTACACCTTGGCCGGTATCTCCCACATCTTGTCGGTGAAAGTCGCCGTTATGCGCACGTCGAGATACACCATGAACAGCACCCCCGCGACCGCGAGGGCAAGGAACAGCTTCAGGAAAGGTCGACGGGTTCTGGCCATGGTCTCGGAGTTTACAGCACACCCGGTTGCAATGGGTCGGGGGGCAGGGATAATAACGCGCTGGCCACGGGAGTACGAACCGAGAATGAAAAAATACGCGATTTACGGCATGGGCGCCGCCCTCGTCGACACCGAAATCAAGGTACAGGATGATGAACTCGTCGGCATGGGCGTGGACAAGGGCCTGATGACCCTGGTAGACGAGGCCCGCCAGGCGGAGCTTCTGCAGCAGCTGCAGGGCCACCTGGTGAAAGCCAGCCACGCCAGCGGCGGCAGTGCCGGCAACTCCATGATCGCGGCGGCACAGTTTGGCGCTCCCACCTTCATGAGCTGCAAGGTCGCGGATGACGATGACGGCACCATCTATGTCCGCGACCTGGAGGCCGCCGGCGTCGACCATAGCATGGCCCGGGGTCGCCCGGCGGGTACCACCGGCAAATGCCTGGTACTGATTTCCCCGGACGCCGAGCGCAGCATGAACACGTTTCTCGGTGTCAGCGAAACCCTGTCCGTCGAGCAGCTGGATCCCGCCGCGCTGGCCGCGTCCGAGTACCTGTACATAGAGGGCTACCTGGTCACCTCGGATACTGGCCGCGCCGCGGCAATCCGCGCCCGCGAGCTGGCGGAGGCCACCGGGGTCAAGACCTCACTCAGTTTCTCGGACCCGGGCATGGTCGAGTACTTTCGCGAGGGCATGCAGGCGATCATCGGCAGGCAACTGGACCTGGTGTTCTGCAACCGTGACGAGGCCCTGTGCTGGGGCCGTACGGACCGCCTGGACGTCGCCATCGAACGGCTGAAACCGGTCGCCCGCAGCTTCGTCATCACCTGTGGTGCCGAGGGTGCGATCACCTGGGACGGCGAACGGCGGGAGGATATTCCGCCCCACCGGGTGCAGGCGGTGGACAGCAACGGTGCCGGCGACATGTTTGCCGGCGCCTTCCTCTACGCCCTCGGTCGCGGTGAGGACCACGCCACCGCCGGCCGCTTCGCCAGCCTCGCTGCCGGGCGCGTGGTCGCCAATTTTGGCCCGCGACTGCCGGCGGCGGACTACCCGGCACTGCGGGCGGAGTTCTTCGGCGACTGACACCCCGCTCACGTCACTGGAACATGGCGCTCGCTCAGAACAGATCGATCTGGCGTCCGGTGACCGCGCTGAAGGAGGTCCCGAGCAACCCGAGGATACCGTCCGCCACGGGCTCCAGTTGCCGCTCGACATAGTGTTCGTGATCCAGCGGCGAGCGCGGTGCGGCGGCCGGCTCCGGCCCCGCCGTGGTCATCACGTACTCCACCCAGTCGCCGCGGCGCGGCAGCGGCAACCCCTGCTCCGGGTAGCGGCGCGCTGCCTGCACATGGGGCGGCACATTGCGCTGGTAATCATCCAGGCGGCGGCGCAGGCGCTTGCGGTACACCAGGCCTGAATCGTGGCGACCCGCCAGCAAACCGGCGGTGGTCTCGCGCACGTAGTCGTCCCAGGGCTGGTCCAGGAATATCCGCCGGTACAGCTCCTCCTGGAAATCCCGCGCCAGCCGGGTCCAGTCGCTGCGCACGTTCTCCAGACCCTTGAACACCAGGCGCTGCGCCTCGCCGCTACCCACCAGGCCCGCGTAGCGCTTCTTGCTTCCCTTCTCGGACCCGCGAATGGTGGGCATCAGGAAACGCCGGTAGTGGGTTTCGAATTCCAGTTCCAGCGCGCTGGCCAGACCGAATTCCTGCTGCAGGTGCTCGCGCCACCAGTTGTTCAGCTCCGCCTGCAGTGTCCGGCCCGCCTGCTCCGCCTCGGCGTCGCTGCGCGCCTCGGCGATCCAGACAAACACCGAGTCGGTATCGCCGTAGATGACCCGGTGGCCACTGGCCTCGATACGCTCGCGGGTGCGCAACAGGATTTCGTGGCCGCGGCGGGTGATGCTGCTGGCCAGGCGAGCATCGAAGAAGCGGCAACCGGGGCTGCCGAGCACGCCGTAGAAGGAATTCATGATGATCTTGATCGCCTGCGACAGCGGCGCATCCGCCGCCGCCTTGGCCGCGTCCCGTTGCTCCCAGAGGGATGTAATCAGGGCCGGCAGAATATGGCCGCGGCGGGCGAAACGGGCGCCCGCGAAGCCCGCCACCGTGTCACCCTCTGCCAGCTCTCCGTGCAGGGCCAGGGCCAGCCCCAGTGGATCGATGGCGAAGGTACGGATAATGCTGGGATACAGGCTCTTGAAGTCCAGCACCAGCACGTGGTCATACAGGCCCGGCTGGGAATCGAGCACGAAGCCGCCGGGACTCGCGCTGTGATCGCTGCTGGCGTTGGGCGCGACGAAGCCCGCGCGGTGCAGGCGCGGTAGATAAAGGTTGTCGAAAGAGGCTACCGAGCCACCGAGGCGGTCCGGGTTGAGTCCGGTCATGACACTGCGGGCCAGGGCAAAGTCCAGCAGCCGGGTGTGGGCAAAGATCCTGGATACCAGTTCGCAGTCGCGCAGGTTGTAGGCGGCCAGCCGCGCCTTGTCCTCCCGGAACAGGCGGCCGATTTCCTCGCCGCGGTCATTGCCATGCAGCAGCTTGCCCTCGCCCAGCAGTTCCCGGGCCACAGCTTCCAGGGAAAAGCTCTCGAAGCGATAGAACGCAGCCCGCAACAATTCGATGCCGTCCAGCAGCAGGCGCCCGGGTACCCGTGCCGTGCGGCGCTCGCCGTCATCGTCCAGTTCCCGCCACTGCACCGGGGCGCCGCCGCGGCCCAGACACAGGGGCACGCCCAGGCTGTCCGCCAGCCGCTGCAGGTACCAGGCGTCGAAATTGACCACGTTCCAGCCCACCAGCACGTCCGGGTCGTAGTCGGCGACAAACTGCAGAAAGGCCTCCAGCAGGGCCTGCTGCGAGGGCAACGACACCATGTAGCCGCCGGCCGCACCTCCGCCGGCCACACCTCTGCCGGCCGCATCCTGGCCGGCCGCATCCTCGCCCAGCATGAACACCTTGCGGACTTCACCATCCGGGGCGGTGGCGTGCACAGCAATGGAGTAGAGCTGCAGCCCCTCCATCGCGGTCTCGATATCGAAGGAGACCTGCCTGAGGGCCGGGCGCAGCGTCGCCGGGCGCAGCGCCACTTCACGCATCCGGGTAAAACTGCCGCTGTTGGCGGCAATGCCGGCGATACAGGCACCGCCGGCAATGAAGCGCTCCATGAGGAAGCGGTCCGCGGGGTTGATATCCGCCTCCAGCGGCTCGACGCCGCGCGCACTGAGCTGGTCCGCCAGCTGCCTGGACTGGCGATAGCTGCGGCTGTACACAGCCACGACCGGTTGCAAATGGAAATTCCGCAGGGCCACGGGCGCCACCTCGACACCGGCCTGCAGGGCCAGCAGTCCCCGCTGCTGTTCTGCCGCATCCGCGGCGAGAAAGAACACGCTGCGCTCGCCGCTGACAAGCACCTGCAGGGGGCCGCCTGTGCTGGCAAACCACAGCTCCAGCTCGATGCCCGACGCGGTATCCCGCCACTGGCGGGTAAGCAGGAAGCCCTCGCGCCGCACCCGCGATGGCGGGTTGTGCACGGGCGTGCTAGGCACGGTCGACCGGGTGGCTTAAGCTATGGACCTCAACCACACCATTAATCGTGCCCCATATTTTCCGGAAGATCATCATGACCAAGCCTTTTATCAAACAGGACCCCCTCTACAAGCTGCTGCGCAACGAGGACATCAAGGGCTTCAACGAACAGCGTGACAAACTGGACACCAGCGAACTGAAAAGCGGCGATTACCGCGGACGGGACCTGCGCAACATGAATGCCCGCGGCCTGGACTTCAGCAACTCCTACTTCCGCAATGCGGACCTCAGCGGGATCGATTTCCGCGAAACCAACCTGGAGGGCGCCAGCCTGCTGGACGCCAAGCTCTCGGGGACCTACTTCCCCGAGGCCATCAGCGCCACCGAGATCCGGCTGTCGCTGGACACCGGCACCCGCCTGCGCTACGACCGCAGGTAGCCATCTGTATCAGCCCTGCGCGAGCAGGTCGCGCAGGTCAATGATTGCGGTATTGGCCCGGCTGATGTAGGACGCCATCACCAGCGAATGGTTGGCGAGCAGGCCCATGCCACTGCCGTTGAGGATGACGGGGCTCCAGACCGTCTGCTGGGTCGCCTCCAGGTCACGGATGATTTGCTGCAGGCTCACCCCTGCATTCTTGTTGGCCAGCACATCGGCGAAGTCCACCTCCATGGCCTTGAGAAAGTGGATCAGGGCCCAGGCAGTGCCACGGGCCTCGAAGAACACGTCATCGATTTCCATCCAGGGGGTGCGCACCTCAAGCTCGACCGGTGCCGGGGTGGACTGGCTGGCACTTTCATCCCCGGCCAGGTCCGTATTCAGGCGGCGTTGACCGACACTGGCGCTCAGGCGCTGGGACAGACTGCCCAGGCGGGAGCTGACCGTGGACAACCAGTAGCGCAGGTTATCTGCCCGCGCATAGAACTGGGCATCACTGTCGTCGGTGTCTTGCAGCCGCTGCAGGTAGCTGCGCAGGAGCTTGATGCCTTCGCCGTACTGGCTCTCGGTCGCCGGCAGGATCCAGCTGTCGGAATTGAAATTGAACTTCGGTTCGGCCAGGGCCAGATCCGGGTCTTCCCGCGACTGGGACTGGGAGCGACTGAACACTTCGCGCATGGCCCGGGCCAGGTCACGGGACTGGATCAGCACCCCGAACTCCCAGTTGGGCACGTTGTCCAGCCAGACGCCGGGCGGGAACACATCGTTCGACAGGTAGCCGCCGCGCTTCTCCAGCAGGGTTTCCATGGCGCCAATCAGAGCCGCCGTGGTGGTCGAGCCGGTAGCGATACGGGCGTCGTCCTCGGCCGCATAGGTCCCGGCCTTCTCGTTGACGTCAAAGGGGGCCGGCGTGACACTCCAGTACATGCCGACCAGCACCGCCAGCAAAAGATACACGCCGGCAATCACCAGCAGCCCGTAGGCCCAGCCCTTCTGCGGCAGGTAATCATCGCGCCAGCGGGCGAGGGTGCCCCTGAATCCTGTCATATTGGCATTCCTTCCGTGGCCACAGGCCAACGGTGTCGGTTAATGGTGATGCTGGTGTTCGCGGTCCGGGCTGGCCTGTCCGCGCCGGGTTTCGGCGTCGGTGCACACGGGGGCGCCATTGATCTCCAGGCACAGCTTGAGTACCTCGCCCGCGGCGGGCATTCTTTCCAGATCCAGCAGCATCAGATGCAGCCCACCCGGGGCAAAGGCAACGGCCTCGCCCGCGGGCACTGTGACCGACTCCTGTTGCCGCATGCGCAGCATGCCGTCGACCTCCACCGTATCATGCAGCTCAAGCCGGCCCGCCAGCGCGGCACTGCCGCCAGTGATCACGAGCGGCTCCGGCCCCGGATTGCGAACAGTCACATAGGCTGCCGTATTGGACTGGGTTGGCGGCAGCGCACGCACCCAGGCATCCTCGAGTACGGCTTGCCCCTGCGCGGCCAACGCAGGGGACAGCGCCAACACACAACCCAGAACACATGACACCGGTTTCAGGACTTCCACGTTAGACTCTCCTTGCTCACAATCGTGCCCCATAAAACTGCCCGCACCGCGGAAACTATCAGTGGCTTCGGGCGTCACAGTATACCATCGGCACCGGCACCGGACCCATCCCGAATTGGGCCGCTGCCGTGGCGCTGCTACAATGTGTCCCGCAGCGGCCTGGCCGCAACAGCAAAAGGACCCTCCATGCGTTTTCTGTTTGCCAGTCTGCTCTGGCTCTGCAGTAGCCTGAGCCTGGCCCAGTTGCCCGCCAACGGCACTATAGCCGCATTCAGCCAGCCGGAGTTTCTGCCGGTGGAGCAAGCGTACAAGCTGGCCGTAGAAGCCCAGCCGTCCGGCGCGCTGCGACTGTACTGGCAGATCGCCGATACCTACTACCTGTACCAGCACGCTTTCGAGTTCTCCCTGCAGAGCGCCGGCACCAGTGTTCCCCTGACCGCCCAGCTGCCTGAGGCGCTGGAGCGCCACGATGAATTCTTTGGCGACGTGCGCGTGTACTACCGGGATGCCGATGTCCGTTTGCAGGCAACCGATGCGCCCCGCTACGCCAGGCTGACAGTAAAATCCCAGGGCTGCGCCGACGCCGGTCTCTGCTATCCACCCCGCACCGAAATGTTTGATATCGATTTCGACAGCGGCAGCGTCAGCCCGGTGGCCCTGCCCACCAGGCAGACATCCGCGGCGGCTGAGAAACCCGCCGGCGCTGCACTGGGAAGCCTGCCGTACATGATGCTGCTGGCGTTCCTTGGCGGCACCATCCTCAACCTGATGCCCTGTGTTTTCCCGATTCTGTCCCTGAAAGTGCTGGGCTTCGCCAGCAGTGCCAGCCATGAACGACTGCGCCACAGCTGGCTGTACTCCGCCGGGGTGGTGTTGAGCTTCCTGGCGGTCGCGACCGCGCTGATCCTGCTGCAGCGGGCGGGGCAGGCGATTGGCTGGGGCTTCCAGCTGCAGTCGCCGGGCTTTGTCATCGCCCTGGCCTACCTGTTCCTGGTCATGGGCCTTTCCCTGTCCGGCATGCTGCAACTGGGGGGAGGCATGATGAACATCGGCAGCGGCCTCGCCGGCCGCCAGGGTGACAGCGGCAGCTTTTTTACCGGCGTGCTGGCGGTGGTGGTCGCCAGCCCCTGTACCGCACCCTTCATGGGCACCGCCCTGGGCTTCGCCATCACCCAGCCAGCCGCGGTGGCGCTGGCAGTATTCTTTGCCCTCGGGGCCGGCATGGCCGCACCGCTGTTGCTGTTGGGCTACAGTGCCCGGGCTCGTAACTGGCTGCCCCGTCCCGGCCCCTGGATGGAAACCCTGAAGCAGCTGCTCGCATTCCCCCTCTACGGCAGCGCAATCTGGCTGCTGTGGGTGGCCGGGCGCCAGACCGGCGTTGATACCATGGCCGCCGCGCTGACCGGCGGCCTGCTGCTGGCGCTGGGCCTGTGGCTGTGGCAGGGCGCCCTGTGGCGCCGGGGGCTGGCGCTGTCGTGCCTGGTGCTGGCGATCATGCTGGGCCTGTGGCGGTCGCCCATGGAGGCTGGCAGCACCAGGTCTGTAGCCGGGGAGCAACCCTGGTCCGCGGCCACGGTTGCGAAACTGCGCCAGAGCGGGCAGCCGGTATTCGTCGATGTGACCGCGGACTGGTGCATCACCTGCATCGCCAACGAGCGTGCGGTACTGCACACTGCCGATATACGTGCGGCCTTTGCCGAGCGCGGCATGGCCTATCTGGTGGCCGACTGGACCAACTACGATGCCGACATCGCCGATTTCCTGCGCCAGCACGGCCGCACGGGCATACCACTCTACGTCATGTACCCTGCCAACCCCGCCGCGGAGCCGGTGCTGCTGCCGCAGATCCTGACCAAAGGGACGGTACTGCAGGTTCTGGACAGTATCGCGCCCAGTACTGGCGCGGTTGCCGTCAATTACTGATGATTTTCCGGAAAATAGCCCCCTTTTCCGACATTATCCTGAAATCGCGGCGAAACAGCGCCTTGCGTGTCGCCATCGTCTGGAAAATGGATAAAATCGGCTAACTAGCGGCTATCAGACGCTATTTCCCAAAAATAACATTAAACATAGACAGCATCTGGCATTTGCGCGAGAATCCGCCCAATAAGGTCGAAATGAGCAACGGCGCGGAATCATGGCCACCATCCTGGTATTGCACGGTCCCAACCTGAACCTGCTCGGTGAGCGCGAGCCGGATATCTACGGGCAGGTCACGCTTGCGGACATCAACCGCGATCTTGCCACCCTGGCCACCGAGCGGGGTCATCATCTGCTGGCAATGCAAAGCAATGCCGAATACGAACTGGTGGAGCGTATCCATGATGCCCGCCGCGAAGGGGTGAACTTCATCCTGATCAACCCCGCCGCATTTACCCACACCAGCGTTGCCCTGCGCGACGCCCTGGCCGCGGTCGCCATTCCGTTTATCGAGATACACCTGTCGAATACCCACGCCCGCGAGCCCTTCCGGCAGCATTCCTATTTCTCGGACCTGGCCCGCGGGGTGATCTGCGGCCTGGGCGCCCAGGGCTATGAACTTGGACTGCTGGCTGCAATCCGCGGCCTGGAACAGCCTTAACCGAAAACCAGAGAGAGCCCACTATGGACATTCGCAAAGTCAAGAAGCTGATCGAGTTGCTGGAGGAGTCCAACATCGATGAGATCGAGATCAAGGAAGGCGAGGAATCGGTGCGCATCAGCCGCAACAGCGCCCAGCCCCTGATGGCGGCGTATGCGCCCGCGCCGCCCGCGCCCGCCCCCGCTGCAGCCGCCCCCGCACCCGCAGCAGCGGCGGCCCCCGCCCCGGCGGCAGAACCGGTCAGCAGTGGCCAGGTCATCACCTCGCCCATGGTGGGGACGTTTTATCGCTCGCCCTCGCCGACTTCACCGGCATTTGTTGAAGTGGGCCAGACCGTCAAGGTCGGCGATGTGCTCTGCATTGTTGAAGCGATGAAGATGATGAACCAGATCGAGGCCGACAAGGCCGGCACCATTGAGGCCATTCTGGTCGACAATGGCGAGCCGGTCGAGTTCGAGCAGCCCCTGTTCTCCATCGTCTGACACAGCCCCGGCGCCCGTGCGCCGCAAGCAAAGGAACACACCATGGCCAAGCTGGAAAAGGTACTCATCGCCAATCGCGGTGAGATCGCCCTGCGCATTCTCCGGGCCTGCAAGGAGCTGGGCATCAAGACCGTCGCCGTCCACTCCAAGGCCGACCGGGAACTGATGCACGTCCGTCTCGCTGACGAGTCGGTGTGTATCGGCCCCGCCGCCTCCACCGCCAGTTACCTCAATATCCCCGCCATCATCAGCGCGGCCGAGATCACCAATGCCAGCGCCATCCACCCGGGTTACGGCTTCCTCGCGGAGAACGCTGACTTTGCCGAACAGGTAGAAAGAAGCGGCTTCGTCTTCATTGGCCCGCGCGCGGACACTATCCGCCTGATGGGGGACAAGGTCTCCGCCATCGAAGCGATGAAAAAGGCCGGCGTACCGACGGTCCCCGGCTCTGACGGACCCCTGACCGACGACGCTGAACTCACCCTGGAAGTGGCGCGCCGCATCGGTTATCCGGTGATCGTGAAGGCGGCCGCCGGCGGCGGTGGTCGCGGCATGCGGGTGGTGCACAACGAGGCCGCACTGCTGAACTCCGTGCAGCTGACCCAGGCCGAGGCCGCCGCGGCCTTTGGCTCCGGGGTGGTGTACCTGGAGAAATTCCTGCAGAAGCCGCGCCACGTGGAAGTGCAGATCATCGCCGACGGCCAGGGCAATGCCATCCACCTGGGTGATCGCGACTGCTCCCTGCAGCGCCGACACCAGAAAGTGCTGGAAGAGGCCCCGGCCCCCGGGGTAGATGAGCATTTGCGGGCCCAGGTCGCCGAGGCCTGTGTCGCCGCCTGTATCGAGATCGGCTACCGCGGCGCCGGCACGTTCGAGTTTCTGTATGAGGACGGCGGTTTCTACTTCATCGAGATGAACACCCGGGTCCAGGTCGAACACCCGGTCACGGAAATGATTACCGGCATCGACATCGTCCGCGAGCAGCTGTGTATCGCCAGCGGCATGCCGCTCTCCGTCCGCCAGGAGGACGTGGTGTTCCGGGGACACGCCTTCGAGTGCCGCATCAACGCCGAAGACCACCAGACCTTCATGCCTTCACCGGGCAAGGTCACGACCTTCCACGCCCCGGGCGGCCCCGGCATCCGGGTGGACTCGCACCTCTATGACGGCTACACGGTGCCTCCGTTCTACGACTCCCTGATCGCCAAGATCATCAGCTACGGCGAGACCCGCGAGCGCGCCCTGGCACGGATGCGCCAGGCCCTGGACGAACTGGTCATCGAGGGTATCCGCACCAACACCGCGCTGCACCGGGAACTGGTGATCGACCGCTCCTTCCAGGCCGGCGGAGTCAGTATTCACTATCTCGAAGGCAAGCTGGAAGACTGGGCCTGACGGTATGACCTCGTGAGCTGGCTGCAACTGCGGCTGGATACCAGCCCGGAACAGGTAGAACCGCTGGAGGCGCTGATGCTGGCTGCGGGGGCGGTGGCGGTGACCATGGAAGACAATGCCGACCAGCCGCTGCTGGAGCCGGGCGTCGGCGAGACGCCGCTGTGGCACCAGACCCGCCTCACCGGCCTCTTCAGCGCGGACACCGACATGGCCGCCGTACTGGCGCAGTTCCCCCGGGAGCTGCTCGACGCCTGCAATCAGCGGGTGGAAATTCTCGAGGACAAGGACTGGGAGCGGGAGTGGATCTCCCACTACCAGCCCATGCGCTTTGGGGAACGGCTCTGGGTGTGCCCGAGCTGGCTGGACCCACCCGAACCCGGGGCCGTCAATCTGCTGCTGGACCCCGGCCTCGCCTTCGGCACCGGTACCCACCCGACCACAGCCCTGTGCCTGACAGAGCTGGACCGTATGCCCGTGGACGGCTGCACGGTCGTGGACTACGGCTGCGGCTCCGGCATTCTGGCGGTGGCCGCGCTGAAACTGGGCGCCACCAGGGCCCTGGGCGTGGACAATGACCCCCAGGCCCTGGCCGCCAGCCGCGACAACTGCGCCCGCAACCACCTCCCCGCCAGCGCCCTGGACATTGCCCTGCCCGGGGCCGAGGCCATCGAGCCATGGCGCAAGCAGGCGGACCTGGTGGTGGCCAACATCCTCGCGGGACCGCTGATGGCCCTCTCCGGGACCCTGCTGGGCCTGCTGAAGCCCGGCGGCACACTGCTGCTGTCGGGGTTGCTGAACACGCAGGCAGCGGAGCTGAGCGCGCACTACCGCGACCGCATTGAGCTCAGCGTGGTCGGCGAACGCGAGGACTGGGTCTGCCTGCGCGGCACGCTCTCCTGAAGCAGTGGTGTCCTGAACCGACTGGCGAATTTTTAGCCACCACGCTTTAACCCCGGGGAGCGGTCGAGTATCATACGCGCCCTCTTGAAACGACCGCCGTGTGCACTCGCAATGCTGCAGATCGGGCCCTACAAACTGTCCAACCCCGTGGCTCTGGCGCCCATGGCGGGCGTGACCGACCTGCCCTTCCGGCAGCTCTGCGCGAGGCTGGGAGCCGGGCTGGCAGTGTCGGAAATGGTCAACGCCAACCCGCGCCTGCGCGACAGCGCCAAAACCCTGCTGCGCACCCGCCACGACACCGAGATCGAACCCCGCTCGGTACAGATCGCCGGCAGCGATCCCGGGCAGATGGCCGCCGCGGCGCGCTACAATGTGGCGCTGGGCGCCCAGATCATCGACATCAACATGGGCTGTCCGGCAAAGAAGGTGTGCCGCAAGGCGGCGGGGTCCGCGCTGCTGGCCGATGAAGCGCTGGTGCAATCCATACTCGAAGCGGTGGTAGCGGCAGTGCCGGTTCCCGTTACCCTGAAGATCCGTACCGGCTCGACACCAACGGCGCGCAATGGTGCCAGTATCGCCCGCATTGCCGAGGATGCCGGCATCGCCGCCCTGGCCGTACACGGCCGCACCCGGGCCTGCGCCTTCCGCGGCGAAGCCGAGTACGACACCATCGCCGCGATTGTCGCCGCCACGGACTTCCCGGTGTTCGCCAACGGCGATATCGACTCCGCGGAGAAGGCGGAGGCGGTACTGCGCCACACTGGCGCCGCCGGCGTCATGATCGGCCGCGCCGCCCAGGGCCGGCCCTGGCTTTGCGGCCAGGTTGCCACCCGGCTGGCAACCGGGGTGACGCCACCAGAGCCGCCGGTTTACCAGCAGCTGGCAATACTGCACACCCACGTCAGTGCCCTGCACGCCTTCTACGGTGACTTCATGGGCCCGCGTATCGCCCGCAAGCATGTAGGCTGGTTCCTGCAACAGCACCCCGGGCTTGCAGCCTGCCGGCAGGCTTTCAACAGCCTGACCGATGCCTGCGCACAACTGCGGATGATCGAACAACTGGACAGGCGCGACAGCGCAAAGGACATTGCCGCATGACCCGGCCCGTAATACCGCAACCACATCCAGCCACCGTGACTGCCATTGACGCCAGCGGCAGCGACACGCCCGGCCCGGTACCCGG
Organism: uncultured Haliea sp.; assembly: GCA_963974125.1. Taxonomy (GTDB): domain Bacteria; phylum Pseudomonadota; class Gammaproteobacteria; order Pseudomonadales; family Halieaceae; genus Haliea. Next base: position 28,770 of record CAXBCH010000037.1, read on the forward strand.
CAGCCACCTGCACGATGCGGTCACCCGCGCCGTTCGCAATTACCTTGACGAACTGGACGGGCAGGACACCTCGGGCTTCTACGAGCTGGTCCTCTCCCAGGTGGAAGCGCCCCTGCTGCGGGAAGTCATGCGCCACACCCGCAACAACCAGACCCGCGCCTCGCAGATGCTGGGGCTCAACCGCGGCACCCTGCGCAAGAAACTCAAGCAATACAACCTTCTCTCCGACAAAAGCTGACAGGCAACCCCGAACCCATGACTGACTCCCATCCCGTAACCGTCAAGCGCGCGCTGCTCAGCGTTTCCGATAAAACCGGCCTGGTGGATTTCGCCACCGCCCTGCGCGAGCTGGGGGTGGAGCTGCTGTCCACCGGCGGCACCTACCGCCTGCTGCAGGACAGCGGCCTCGAAGTGACCGAGGTAGCGGACTACACCGGCTTTCCGGAGATGATGGACGGCCGGGTAAAAACCCTGCATCCCAGGGTCCACGGCGGCATCCTCGCCCGTCGCGGCCAGGATGACGCGGTCATGGCCGAGCACGGGATAGCGGCCATCGACATGGTGGTGGTCAATCTGTACCCGTTTGCGGCAACGGTGGCAAAGCCGGACTGCACGCTGGAAGATGCCGTCGAGAACATCGACATAGGCGGGCCCACCATGGTCCGGGCCGCGGCCAAGAATCACCGCTGGGTGAATATCGTGGTCAACGCCGACGACTACCCGCAGATCATCGAGGAAATGCGCGCCCACGGCGGCGCCACAACCCTGGACACCCGTTTCAACCTGGCGATCAGGGCCTACGAACACACCGCAGCCTACGACGGCGCCATTGCCAATCATTTCGGCCGGCTGGTGGCCGGTGGCTCCGAGGCCTTCCCCCGCACTTTCAATACCCAGTTCCACAAGGTGCAGGAAATGCGCTACGGCGAGAACCCGCACCAGCACGCGGCCTTCTACACCGAAGCCCGGCCGGCCGAGGCAGGCATCGCCACGGCTCGCCAGCTGCAGGGCAAGGAGCTTTCCTACAACAATGTCGCCGATACCGATGCGGCGCTGGAGTGCGTAAAGAATTTCGCCGAGCCCGCCTGCGTCATCGTCAAGCACGCCAACCCCTGCGGCGTAGCGGTCGCCGGCAACCTGCTGGATGCCTACAACCTGGCCTTCGCCACCGACCCCGAATCCGCGTTCGGCGGCATCATCGCCTTCAACCGCGAGCTGGACGCGGCCACTGCCCGGGCCATTGTCGAGCGCCAGTTCGTGGAAGTGATCATCGCCCCCAGCGTCAGCAGCGAAGCGCAGCAGGCGGTGGCGGCCAAGCAGAATGTGCGCCTGCTGGCCTGTGGCGAATGGGGCGCCAGCAGCCCGGCGCTGGACTACAAGCGGGTCAACGGCGGCCTGCTGGTGCAGGACCGCGACCTCGGCATGGTGACGGAAGCCGAGCTGAAAGTGGTCAGCAAGCTGCACCCCAGCGACCAGCAGATGCGCGACCTGCTGTTTGCCTGGAAAGTGGCCAAGTACGTCAAGTCCAATGCCATTGTCTACGCCAGTAACGGCCAGACCGTGGGCGTGGGTGCCGGCCAGATGAGCCGGATCAATTCCGCCCGCATCGCCGCAATCAAGGCCGAACATGCGGGGCTGGCCGTCAAAGGGTCGGTGATGGCCTCGGATGCCTTCTTCCCGTTCCGCGACGGTATCGACAGCGCCGGCCAGGCGGGCATCGCCGCGGTGATCCAGCCCGGCGGCTCCATCCGCGACGAGGAAGTGATTGCGGCGGCCGACGAACACGGCATGGCCATGGTCTTCACCGGCATGCGCCATTTCCGCCACTGAATCCGGGAGCAAAGATGAAGGTACTGATCATCGGCAGCGGTGGCCGCGAACACGCGCTGGCATGGAAGGCGGCGCAGGCTGCGGATGTGGAACAGGTCTATGTGGCGCCGGGCAACGCCGGCACCGCTACCGAACCCGGCGTTCGCAACGTGGCCCTGGATACCATGGATTTTCCCGCCCTGGCGGCCTTCGCCGTGGAGCAGGGCATCGCCCTGACCATTGTCGGCCCGGAAGCGCCACTGGTGGCGGGCGTGGTGGACTACTTCAGTGAGCGCGGACTGCGCTGCTTCGGCCCGCGCTCGGGCGCGGCCCAGCTGGAGGGCTCCAAGGCCTTCACCAAGGACTTTCTCGCCCGGCACCATATTCCCACTGGCGCCTACGGCAACTTCACCGAGCTGGAGCCGGCGCTGGCCTACCTGCGGGCGCAAGGCGCCCCGATTGTGGTCAAGGCCGACGGCCTGGCGGCGGGCAAGGGCGTGATTGTCGCCGAAACCCTGGAACAGGCGGAAGCCGCCGTCACTGACATGCTCGCCGGCAATGCCTTTGGCGAGGCCGGCTGCCGCGTGGTTATCGAGGAATTCCTCGAGGGCGAGGAGGCCAGCTTCATCGTCATGGTGGACGGCGAGCATGTGCTGCCCATGGCCACCAGCCAGGACCACAAGCGCATCGGCGATGGCGACACCGGCCCCAACACCGGCGGCATGGGCGCCTACTCACCGGCCCCGGTGGTCACCGCTGCGGTCCATCAGCGGGTCATGGATGAAATCATCCTGCCCACGGTCCGCGGCATGGCGGCCGAGGGCAACCCCTACACCGGCTTCCTCTATGCGGGGCTGATGATCTCGCCCAGTGGCGAGCCAAAAGTCATCGAGTACAACTGCCGCTTCGGTGACCCGGAGACCCAGCCCATCATGCTGCGCCTGCAGTCGGACCTCGTGGCGCTGTGCAACGCCGCCCTGGATGGCCAGCTTGACCAGGTGAGTGCCGACTGGGATTCGCGCTGCGCCATCGGCGTGGTACTGGCCGCCGGCGGCTATCCCGGTGACTACGGCAAGGGCTTCCCGATCCAGGGTCTCGACAATGAGTTGCCGGACGGGGTAAAAGTGTTCCATGCCGGCACCGCGCTGGCGGATGGTGTCGTGGTCACCAGTGGCGGCAGGGTACTCTGTGTGACTGCATTGGGGACGGACATCGCCAGCGCCCAGCGCCGCTGCTACGAGGCCGCCGGGCAGATCAGCTGGGACGGGATGACCCTGCGCCGGGACATTGGTTGGCGCGCGCTGGCGCGCTATAGTTAGGGCCTGTGCCACCACTGGATGCGACCGCGATGAGAGCCCGCCAACTGACACTGCTGGACCGCCTGCTCGCTGAAGCCGACACCGTGTTGCGCACGCTGCACAATCGCGGCCAGCCCGCCAGCCGCCCGTCACCGGCGGAGGGCCACCGCGACAGCAGCTTCAGCGACAGCGAGCGACGCCATATCGCCGGCCTGATGCGGGTCAACCACACCGGAGAAGTCTGCGCCCAGGCCCTGTACCAGGGCCAGGCACTGACCGCCAAGCTGCCCGACGTGCGCGAGGAGATGCGCGAGGCCGCGCGCGAGGAAGAGGACCACCTGGCCTGGTGTGCCGAGCGTCTGCGTGAGCTGGACAGCCGCCCCAGTCACCTGAACCCGGCCTGGTATGGCCTCTCCTTCCTGCTGGGCGCCGGCGCCGGCGCGATCGGTGACAAGTGGAGCCTGGGCTTCGTGGCCGCCACCGAGGAGCGGGTGTGCCGACACCTGAAGGATCACCTCAAGCAGTTACCCATCGATGACCGCAAGTCGCAGCTGATTCTGCAGCAGATGCTGGCGGATGAGGAGCGGCACGGAGAAAACGCCCTGGCCGCGGGCGGCGCCGACCTGCCGGCGCCGGTCAAGGAGCTGATGGGCGCGGTATCGAAACTGATGACCCGCAGCAGCTACTACCTGTAGGAGCCCACTGGCCCAGGCCACCTTCTCTGTCCGCTGCGCGGCCATTCACCTTGTCCGTGGGCGATCGGCCACGGACGATTGCCTACAACCCATCGCTCGCGGAGCGAGCTCCTACAATCGACCGGTGAGCGAGCCCCTGTTACGAGTCACAACCCGCCCTCAAGACAGAAACTCCCTGACCTCGAAGCCGTGGCTCATGGCGACTCCACCGGCGCCCAGCATGATCGATGCCGAGCAGTATTTCTCCGCCGACAGCTCCACCGCCCGCTGCACCTGTTTTTCCTTCAGGTTCACGCCGGTCACCACAAAGTGCAGGTGGATTCTGGTGAACACCGCCGGCACCGCGTCTGCGCGCTCCGCAGCGATCTCCACCCGGCAGTCCACCACCTGCTGACGGGATTTCTGCAGCATCGCCATCACATCAAAGGACGCACAGCCGCCCACACCCAGCAGCAACATTTCCATCGGCCGTGGCCCCAGATTGCGGCCGCCGTGATCGGGCGGTCCGTCCATAACCACGCTGTGACCACTGCCGGATTCCCCCAGGAACATGGCACCGTCTACCCACTTGACCGTTACCTGCATTGCCTCGCACTCTCCTGCCTGACCAGGGTCGCGAGCTTAGCATAGCGGTATGCGTTTTACTTGAGCCGAGCGTGCGGTACCATTGGCCACCGTCACAGCTTGCAGGCAAAAGGATGACTGCTGAATGCTGAAGCCCCAGATAACCAGAAACATACCGAATGTGGAGAACTTTCTCCGTCATTGCAATCGCCAGGTGTACCGCTCCAAGCACGTCATCCTCAGGGAGGGCGGGGACAGCGACTGTCTCTACCTGATCCTGGAGGGCTCGGTGTCGGTGATGGTGCAGGATGAAAATGACCCCGACCACCTGATGGTGGTGAGCTATCTGAACCCGGGCGATTTCTTTGGCGAGATGGGCCTGTTCGGCGCCACCGAGGAGGTTCGCAGCGCCATGGTTGTGGCGCGGGAACAATGCGAGGTCGCCGAGATCTCCTATGAGCGCTTTCACCAGCTGCGCAGCCAGTTCCCCGATATCCTGTTTGCCATTGCCAAGCAGATGGGTATCCGTCTGCGCCAGACCACCCGCAAACTGAAGGACCTGGCTTTTGTCGATGTCTCCGGGCGTGTCGCCCACACCCTGCTGGATCTCTGCAAGCAACCCGATGCCATGACCCATCCCGATGGCATGCAAATCAAGATCACCCGTCAGGAGCTGGGCAAGATTGTCGGCTGCTCCCGGGAGATGGCGGGCCGGGTGCTGAAGACCCTGGAGGAAGAGGGGCTGGTCTCTGTTTCCGGCAAGACCATGGTGGTGCTGGGCACCCGGTAGGAGCCCGCTCCGCGGGCGATCGCGCAGGGACTGCGCTCCCACCTGGACTGCGCTCCCACCTGGACTGCGCTAAGGGGACGGGAAGAACAGTTCCCGCAGGCGATCGCCGGGTTCCGCGGCACGCATGAACGCCTCGCCGACAAGAAAGCTGAAGACCCCGGCGTCGCGCATCAGCGCCACATCCCCGGGAGTGTGAATGCCGCTCTCCGTGACCACCACCCGATCCGCCGGAATATGGGGCAACAGGCCGATGGTTGTCTGCAGTGACGTCTCGAAGCTGTGCAGGTCGCGGTTGTTGATACCCAGCAGCGGTGTTGCCAGCTCCAGGGCGCGCTCCAGCTCACTGCGGTCATGCACCTCCACCAGCACATCAAGGCCATATTCGCTGGCTGCCGCAGCCAGCTCCCGCATCTGCCGATCATCCAGCGCGGCAGCGATCAACAGCACCGCATCGGCACCAATGGCCCTGGCCTCCACCACCTGCCAGGCATCGACGGTGAAATCCTTGCGCAGCACCGGCAGGTCACAGGCTGCTCGCGCCTGCTGCAGATAGGCGTTCGCGCCCTGGAAAAAGTCCACATCGGTGAGCACGGAAAGACAGGTGGCACCACCGCGCTGGTAGCTTTCCGCAATCTGCCCGGGCTGGAAATCCTCGCGAATCACCCCCTGGCTGGGCGACGCCTTCTTGACCTCGGCGATGACCGCCGGCCGGGATTGCGCCACCTGCTGCTGCAGCGCAGCGGCGAAGCCACGGGCCGCGGACTGCTCGCTGATGCGGGACTCCAGGTCTGCCAGCGACTGTCGTGCCCGACCCGCGGCAACCTCTTCCTGCTTGCGCGCGAGAATACGGCGCAGGATGGTGGATACCTCGCCCATCAGTCGTGCCCTCCGCTGCTCATCATCTGGGTGAAGCTGACAAACTCCTTGAGTTTCTCCATCGCCTGTCCGGTCGCAATCAGGTCGTCCGCCAGCGCGACGCCGTCGGCAATGGTGGCCGCCAGGCCGCTGACATAGATGGTGGCGCCGGCATTGAGCGCGATCATGGCCGCGGCCTTGCGCGCCAGCTCGCTGTCGTCGCGGCCCAGGGCAGCGCGGATCAGCGCGGCCGACTCGCTGGCACTGCCCACGGAGAGACCGTCAAGATCCTGCCGCTCAAGGCCGAAATCCTCCGGCGCGATCCGGTAGCTGGACACGGTGCCGCGGACCAGTTCGGCGACCTCGGTACTGCCGCTGATGGTGATCTCGTCGAGACCGCCTTCGCCGTGCACCACCAGTACATGCTCGCTGCCCAGCACTTTCAGCACCTCGGCCAGCGGCTCACACAAGGCCGGGTCGAAGACCCCGACAAGCTGGCGCTTGACGCCGGCGGGGTTGGTCAGGGGTCCCAGCACGTTGAAGATGGTGCGCATGCCCAGCTCCCGGCGCGGGCCGACAGAGTGGCGCATCGCCGAGTGGTGCGCGGGGGCGAACATGAAGCCCATGCCCACGCTGTTGATGCTGCGGGCCACCTGGGCGGGGCTCAGGTCCATGGGCATGCCCAGCTCCTGCAGCAGGTCGGAGCTGCCAGAGGTACTGGAAACCGAGCGGTTGCCATGCTTGGCCACCTGGGCGCCGGCCGCCGCCACGACAAAGGTGGCGGCGGTGGAGACATTGAACAGGTTGGCGCCGTCGCCGCCGGTACCCACCAGGTCCACCAGATGCGGGCCCGACACCGCCACCGGAGTTGCCAGTTCGCGCATCACCTGGGCCGCACCGGCGATCTCGTCGATGGTCTCGCCCTTCATCCGCAGCGCCACCAGCAGGGCGCCGATCTGGGCGTCGGTGGCACCGCCGGACATCACCGTGGTCATCACCGAAGCCATCTCGTCCCGGCTCAAGTCCTGCCTTGCCACCAGCCGCGCCAGTGCCTGTTGCATATCCATCAGCGCGTCTCCAGTTCCAGAAAATTACGCAGCAAATCGTGCCCGTGGGCGGTGAGGATGGATTCCGGATGAAACTGTACCCCCTCCACCGCCAGCTCGCGATGCCGCAGGCCCATGATCTCATCCATGTCACCGTCCCCGGTTTCGGTCCAGGCGGTGATTTCCAGACAGTCCGGCAATCCCTCCGCTGCCACCACCAGGCTGTGGTAGCGGGTAGCCTCGAAGGGCTGGCTCAGGCCCCGAAACACACCCTGCCCGCGGTGGTGGATGAGGGAAGTCTTGCCGTGCATCACCTGGCGCGCGCGCACCACCTGCCCGCCGTACACCTGGCCGATGCTCTGCATGCCCAGGCACACCCCCAGTATCGGCAGCTTGCCGGCATACTCGGCAATCACCGCCATGGAAATGCCGGCCTCATTGGGCGTGCAGGGCCCCGGGGAAATGACAATGCGCTCCGGCGCCAGCGCCGGGATGTCGGCAACGGCGATTTCATCGTTGCGCACCACCTGCACTTCGGCCCCGAGTTCACCCAGATACTGCACGATATTCCAGGTGAAGGAGTCGTAGTTGTCGATCATGAGTATCTTGGGCACAAAAACCTCTTCACTTTCAATGCGTTAATGTCAACCAGCACATTCTCGTAATACGCATTGGCAAAAACATCAATACAGTTGAGCACGACCACAGCGTCCACAGGCGCCACTCTCGGTCATCATGGGATGGACCACGGCAAATCTGTGTCGAAGAGATCAAATGGCAGGGATACGGCAACAATTGGGCCCACCAAAAAACGGGCGCCATGATAACACGTTGGCGTCACTCGTAGCCTGCAACGCTTCGCCCACTTCCAGATTGCGGAATCGCCCCCCGGTTAGTCACCGACAATTGCTACTTCACTTTATTCAACAGCGCATGAAACTCGTCCGCCGTCATGATCCGCCTGGGAAACGTTTCGCGCATCGCCAGCAGATCCGCATCGCCCGTCACCAGGCAATCAGCTCTGCCCACGTCAGCCAACACCAAAAACACCTGATCCTGTTCATCACAACAGATGGGCAGATCCGGCCAGGGATTCGGCAATTCCACAACCTCGGCATAGGGTAGAAAGTCCGCCAGCAGATCCTTCTGCTCTGTCTTGGCAAGCTTGAATTTCGGATAGGCCAGCACCCGCAGCAATTCGTTGACCGTTGCCCGGCACACCAGCGGCTGTATCTGTTGACGCTGCCAGGCACGACGCACCCAGGCAAGGCGCCCGCCAGTGAAAATCAGCGCTGAGAGTACGATATTCGTATCGAGAACGACCCGACCAGCCATCAACGACGCGCCCAGGTTACGGCATCATCGACGTCCTGCTCGGTGATGCCGAGCTTCTCCAGCTTGTCACGCACTGCCTGGGCCTGCTGAATACGCACAGGGGTCAGGATGATTCGACCATTCTCGACCGTGACATCAAAGTATTCTGCCACATCCACACTGGATACCACTGCCTTTGGCAATGTGACCTGGTTTTTCGAAGTAAGTTTGGCGAGCATAAATAGTCTCCACAGTTACCCATGGGGATAAACTTACTTCCTTACTTCCTTTTTTTCAAGCGGGAGCAATACTACTGCCGGACCAGACTTCAGCAAAGGCGCCGAGGAAAAATCAGTCCAGCAGGCCGGCCTCCGCCAGTGCCCGCTCCAGCAACTGCCTGGCGGCGTCATCAAAGAGTACGAAGCGAACCAGGCTGACCCGCTGCAGACCGGGCAGCGCCGTTTCCAGCACCTCCGCGCAGACCGCGGCAGCCGCCTCTGGCGGATAGCCGAAGGCACCGGTGGAAATTGCCGGGAAGGCCATGCGGGAAATATTGTGCTCCTCCGCCAGGCGCAGGGCATTGCGGTAGCAGGCCGCGAGCAGGGCATCGGCCGGTTCATCGACGCCGTAAACCGGCCCCAGGCAGTGGATCACCCAGCGGTTGGGGAGCTCGTGGCCGCCGGTGATGACCGCCTCGCCGGGCCGGATGGGAGCCAGTGGCCGGCACTCCCGCGCCAGCCCGGGCCCTGCCGCCCGGTGAATCGCCCCCGCCACACCGCCGCCAGACATCAATGCCGCATTGGCCGCATTCACCACCGCGTCGATATCCGGCTGGCGGACGATATCGCCGGTCACGCATTCAACGGTGGCGGATTGCCTCCGAGTGTTCATGATCCGTCTCCCTGCCCCGTGTCACGGCTGCTCCAGCCCCGCCAGCACCATGGAGGCGGCGCGGAACATGGCCCGGGCCTTGTTGTGGGTTTCCTTCCACTCCAGCCGCGGCACCGAATCGGCCACCACGCCGGCGCCCACCTGCACATAGAGCTTGCCGCCCTTGATCACCGCGGTGCGGATGGCGATGGCGGTGTCCATCTCCCCGGCCCAGGAAATATAGCCCACGGCACCGCCATAGACCCCGCGCTTGACCGGTTCCAGCTCGTCGATGATCTCCATGGCGCGGATCTTGGGCGCACCGCTCAGGGTGCCTGCCGGCAGGGTCGCGCGCAGCACGTCCATGGCCGACTTGCCCGCCTGCAGCTTGCCGCAAACGTTGGAAACGATGTGCATGACGTGGGAGTAGCGCTCCACCGCCATCTGGTCCGACACCCGCACGGTCCCGGTCTCGGCGATGCGGCCAATGTCGTTGCGACCGAGGTCGATCAGCATCAGGTGCTCGGCGATCTCCTTCGGGTCTGCCAGCAGTTCCGCCTCCAGCGCCAGGTCCTCGGCCTCGTTGTGGCCGCGGCGACGGGTGCCCGCCAGCGGCCGCACTGTCACTTCGCCCTGCTGCAGACGGGCAAGAATTTCCGGCGAGGAACCGACAATGTGGAAATCGTCCAGGTCCAGGTAGTACATGTAGGGCGAGGGATTGAGATTGCGCAGGGCGCGGTACAGGTTCAGCGGCGGCGCGCTGAAGGGCACTTCCAGGCGCTGGGAAGGCACCACCTGCATGACGTCCCCCGCCAGCACGTAGTCCTTGATGCGGTTGACCACATCGGCAAACTGCGGCTCGCTGAAATGAGAGCTGGCACTGCCCTCCAGGGTACTGGAATCGGCGCCGTGGAGGGCCACCTCGGGCAGGGGCGGCATCGGCTCGCGCAGCTTGTCGGCCAGGGTCCGCAGGCGCGCCCGGGCCTGCGCCAGAGCCTCCGGCCGCGCCGGATCGGCATTGACGATGATACGGATGGTGCCGGACAGGTTGTCGAACACCAGCACCTCCTCCGACAGCATCAGCAGGATGTCCGGATTGCCCAGCTCGTCCGGTGGCGCCCCGCCCTTCAACTTCGGCTCTACGTAGCGCACGCTGTCATAGCCAAAATAGCCCACCAGACCACCGTGGAAGACGGGCAGTTCCGGCTGCGGGGCCACCCGGAAGCGGCCCTGAAACGCCTCCACAAAGGCCAGGGGATCCTCGACCTCGTGGGACTCGGTGACCTCGCCATCGACCAGGATCTCCACCCGGTAGTCATGCACCCGCAGCAGGGTGCGGCAGGGCAAACCGATGATCGAGTAGCGGCCCCACTTCTCACCGCCCTGGACCGACTCGAAGAAGTAGGAAAACGGCCCTTCCGCCAGCTTGCGGTACGCGCTGATGGGTGTTTCCAGGTCAGCGAGCACTTCCATGCTGACAGGGATGCGGTTGTAGCCCCGGGCCGCCTGGGCGGCGAACTCCCCTGGCTGCATCAGCTGCTGCCCACCCGGGCCAGGGCACTGCGCATGTCGGCAATCACCGCGGCGTAATCCGGCTGGTTGAAGATCGCGGAGCCGGCGACAAAGGTATCTGCGCCCGCGGCGGCAATCTCCGCGATATTCTTCGGCGACACACCACCGTCGATTTCCAGGCGGATGGGGTAACCGGAGGCATCGATCAGGGCCCGCGCCTCGCGCAGCTTGTCGAGGGTGGCGGGGATAAAGGACTGGCCGCCGAACCCCGGATTCACCGACATCAGCAGTACCACATCCACCTTGTCCATCACGTATTTGAGCGCGTCCAGGCCGACGTGGGGATTGAACACCAGCCCGCTCTTGCAGCCGGCCTCGCGGATCATCTGCAGGGAGCGGTCGACGTGGGTGGAGGCGTCCGGATGGAAGGTGATCCAGCTGGCCCCGGCCTCGGCAAAGTCGCCAATCAGGCGGTCCACCGGGGACACCATCAGATGCACATCGATGGGTGCAGTGACCCCATGCTTGCGCAGGGCCTTGCAGACCATGGGCCCGATGGTGAGGTTGGGGACGTAGTGATTGTCCATGACATCGAAGTGCACCACATCCGCACCCGCTGCCAGCACCTGGTCGACTTCCTCGCCAAGGCGGGCGAAATCCGCCGACAGGATGGACGGTGCGATAAGGTAATCGGTCACGGCGAAACTCCGATAGTGGCAAAGGCAGCCATTCTAGCGGCTATGCATCCCGGCTTCATCCCGAAATTCCACCCCAGATATCGTAGGAGCCCGCTCCGCGGGCGATCGCGCACTGTGGGAGCCCGCTGGCCCAGGCCACCCTCTCTGTCCGCTGCGCGGCCATTCACCTCGTCCGCGGGCGATCGCGCACAGAGTGCGCTCCTACCTTTGCGGCGGGGAGGAGAGCCGGGCGTCCAGTTCCCGCAGTCGCTGCGGCGTGCCGACATCGGTCCAGGCGCCGCCGAAATACTCGCCCGAAACCCGGCCCGCAGCGATGGCAGCATCCAGCAGCGGTCGCAGCGGCAGCTTGCCCGGGGCCATGTCGGCGAAAAACCCCGCAGTGTAGACCCCGATACCGGCGTAGGTCAGCCCGCGCGTGCCGGCCGGGCGGGCGCGCAATCCGCCCCCCGCCGTGACGCAGAAGTCGCCGTCGGGATGCTGGGGCGGATTGTCGACCAGCACCAGGTGGGCAGCCCCCGGCGGCAGACTGCGCTGCAGCAGCAGGCGCTGCAGCGGAAACGCGGTCCAGACATCGCCGTTCACCACCAGGAACGGGTCGTCGCCGAGCAGCGGCAGGGCCCGCTGGATACCGCCGGCGGTCTCCAGCGGCTCCGGCTCACGGGAATAGCGAATGTGTACGCCCCAGCGGCTGCCGTCTCCACACCAGCCGACAATCTGTTCGGCGAGGTGGGAGACATTGATCACCAGGTCCCGCAGGCCGAGTTCCGCCAGGGCCTCGATATGCCAGGCAATCAGGGGCCTGCCGCCGGCTTCCAGCAGCGGCTTGGGCGTATGCTCGGTCAGGGGACGCATGCGCTCGCCGACCCCGGCGGCCAGGATCATCACTTTCACCGCGACCCGCTCCAGGGCTGCTGCGCAATTACCGGCTGCAGGCGCTGTTCGAACCAGTCGCGGAAGTTGTCCAGTACCGCGGTTTCGCCGGCATGGGCGGCCAATACCTCGCGAACATGGGTGAGCACCAGCGGCAGGTCCTGCAGATAGGCGGATTTCCCGTCGCGCAGATACAGGCGGGCAAAGGTGCCCAGCACCTTCAGATGCCGCTGCAGCCCCATCCAGTCCAGCCAGCGCAGAAAGGTGGCGTCATCCACCGCGGGCAGCAGTCCCTGCGCGCGCAGGGCATCACGGTGAGCCAGCGCCCAGGCCGCCACCTGCTCCCGTGGCCAGTGGATGTAACAGTCCTTCAGCAGCGATACCGGATCGTAGGTGACCGGCCCCACCACGGCGTCCTGGAAATCGATCACCGCCAGCTCAGCGCCGCCGAGGCACATCAGGTTGCGGCTGTGAAAATCCCGGTGCACCAGCACCTGTGGCTGCGCCAGCGCGCTGCCGATCAGCAGGCCGTCCAGTTCCGCCAGCAGGTGGATTTCCGCATCCGTCAGCACCAGCCCCAGCAGTTGCTGCAGGAACCAGACGGGGAAGCGACTGAACTCCTCCGCCAGCAGGGCACGATCATAGACCGGCAGGGCAACCAGCGCCCCGGGATCGACCGCGGCCAGCTGGCGCAAGACCGCAAGCGCGCGGGCGTAGTGTCCCGCCACCGTTGCGGCCCCGAGCTCCCCCAGCAGCAGCCGGTCACCCAAGTCCTCCAGCAACAGGAATCCCCGGTCCAGGTCTGCCCCCAGCAGTTTCGGTACCCGCACCCCGGCACGCTCCAGCAGCTGGCGCATGGCCAGGAACTCGCGATTTTTCTCTGTCGCCGGCGGCGACTCCAGCACGATGGCGGTACGCCCGGGCCACTGCAGGCGGAAATAGCGGCGGTTGCTGGCATCGCCCGCCACGGGCAACAGCACCGCCGCGGTTGTCGGGGGCTGGTCGAGGGCGGCCAGTGCCCAGGGCAGCAGTTGCGGCGAGGGGATCGGCAAGGAGGGCTCCTGTGGCAAAAAAGTCCCGGACAAGCCCGGGGTGATGCTTTATCATCCCGTTTTATACCAGAAAATGCATCTTGCCCTGATGATTCCGCGCCCGCACAGCCCTGCCGAACCCCGGTTGCGCCTTCTCGCCGTTGCCCTGAGCCTGGTCCTGCCCGCTCTGGCCACGGGGCTCGCCCGGGCCAACGACAGCGCCGGTCTCGACTGGGTACCACTGCATTCCGTGCCGGAAGCGTTGCGCGATGAGCACTGTCGCCGCTGCGGCGGCCGCTACCTGGATCCGCTGGCCGAATCGGATCTCAGCGACACGCCCGCCAGCTCCGACATCCGCGCCAGCGCCACCGAATCCGAACTGCAGGGCGACGATGTCTACCTGCGCGGCGGGGTGGCCGTGGACCAGGGCTATCGACAGCTGCGGGGTGAGGACGCCTACTTCGACCGCGTCGAGCGCGAGGGCACCGTGTCCGGGGGCATCACCCTGCGCGAACCCGGCCTGCTGCTGCGCGGCCAGGAGGCCCGGTATTCCGCGGACACAGGCGAAGCCAGCATCCGCGACAGTGAATTCGTGCTGCACCAGCAGCACATCCACGGCAGCGCCGGCCAGCTGCGCCGGGACGCGCAGGGCAAGCTTTTCATCCGCGACGGCAGCATGTCCTACTGCGCGCCGGACGACGTGGAGTGGGCCATCCGCGCCGACAGCATCAAGCTGGACCTGGAGGAAGGCCTGGGTACCGCCACCGGCGCCAAGCTGGACCTGGCCGGGGTGCCGGTGCTGTACATACCGTGGATCCGCTTTCCGCTGGACGATCGGCGCCGCACCGGCCTGCTCTGGCCCGACATCAGCTCCGATACCAACGGTGGTCTGGACCTGGCGGTGCCGATCTACTTCAACCTGGCCCCGAACTACGACCTGCTGTACACGCCGCGCCTGATCCAGGATCGCGGGCTCAACCACGAGCTGGAGGCGCGCTACCTCAACCGCAACACCGGCTTCTGGTCCGTCGGCGGGGCCTACATGCCCAGCGATGACCGCCTGCAGCGGGACCGGCCGCAGGAGAGCGGCGACAACCGCTGGCTGGCCAATGTCGAACACCACGGCCTGTTCGAGCAGCGCTGGCGCTCGCGTGTCGACTATAGCAAGGTCAGCGATGTCGACTATTTCAAGGATCTTGACACCTCCAACCTGGATACCAAGCGCAAGACCAACCTGCTGCAGCTGGGTTCCGTCGACTACCTGGGCGAGGACTGGCTGGTGGGCATGGAATTCCAGCAGTTCCAGACCCTGGCCGACGACATCGTCGAGGATTACAAGAAGCTGCCGCAGATTACCGCAAGCTTTCGCGGCGACAACATGCCCTTCCAGCTCGACCCGATCTTCCTTACCCAGTATTCCTACTTTGATTCGGATTCAGAACGCGTCACCGGCCAGCGCCTGTACATGGAGGGCGGTGCCACCCTGCCGATGCTGTGGCAATACGGCTTCCTCAAACCCACCGCCAAGTACCGCTACCTGGAATACGAACTCAACGACCGCGGCCTGCTCGGCAGCGACAGCCCCTCGGCCGGGTCGGGACTGCTCAGCATCGACGGCGGCCTGTTCTTCGAGCGCGCCACCAAGCTGGCGGGGCGGAACCTGCTGCAGACCCTGGAGCCGCGGGTCTACTACCTGGTCAGCGAGTACGACGACCAGTCCACCCAGCCCGATTTCGACAGCGCCGAGCTCACCTTCAGCTACAACCAGCTGTTCCGGGAGACGCGCTTTTCCGGGCGCGACCGGCTCGACGATGCCAACCAGGTATCCCTGGGCCTGACCACCCGCTACATCAGCCAGGAAGATGGCCGCGAGTACCTGAACGCCAGCCTGGGCCAGATCTTCTACCTGCGTGATCGCCGGGTGCGCCTGGACCCGCGGGACTCGGTGCTGGACCAGTCCAGCTCGGAAATGGCCGGTGACGTCAACTTTTTCCCCAACAAGCGCCTGAGCCTGCGCAACAGCCTGGTATGGGACCCGGACAGCGGCAAGATGAACGCCGGCAGCCTGCACGCCAGCTACCAGCGCAGGGACCGCGCGGTCTTCAACGTCGGCTATTCCTACCGCCGGCCGGTCACCCTGGTGGACCGGGATACCGTGACTGAACAGGCGCACCTGTCGGCGTACTACCCGGTGGACGAGCGCTGGAGCGTGTTTGCGGCGCTCAACTTCAGTGTCGAGGGCAGCACCAGCGTGGAAGATATGTTCGGAATCGAATACGATACCTGCTGCTGGCGCGTGCGCCTGTTACATCTGCGCTACATAGATACCGTCCCCGGCCAGAATCCCGATTTCTCCGACCCCGATCTGGAACGGGAGTACTCCACACAGGTCCAAGTCGTACTCAAAGGCATGGGCGGCTTTGGTAACCGGGTTACCGACCTGCTTGAAGATATGATTCGAGGTTTCAACGATCGTGACTATTAAATCCTTACTGCTGGCCGCTGGCCTCGCCACCTCACTGCTGCTGGGACTGCCTGCGCACGCCCAGACCCAAATGCTGGACCAGGTGGTGGCTATCGTCGATGACGACGTGATCATGGCCAGTGAGCTGCGGGAACGGGTCCAGGGCATTACCCAGACCCTGCAGTCCCGCGGCATGGAGCTGCCCTCCGAGGATGTGCTGATTCGCGAAACCCTGGACCGGCTGATCATTGAGAGCATTCAGCTGCAAATGGGCAACCGGGTGGGCGCCCGCATCAGCGATGCCCAGCTCAATGCCGCGCTGGAGCGCATCGCCGCCCAGAACCGCATGAGCCTGGAGCAGTTCCGGACCATGCTGGAGCAGGAGGGCCAGTCCTACGCCGCCATGCGCGAGCAGATCAGGCGTGAAATGATCATTCAGCGGGTCCAGTCCGGCAACGTCAACCAGCGCATCCAGATATCGGAACAGGAGGTAAACAACTTCCTCGCCTCCGCCGAGGGCCAGAAACTCAGCCAGCCCGAGTACCGCATCCAGCACGCCCTGCTGCCGCTGGCGCCCGACGCACCCGAGAGCGAGGTCGAGACGGCCCGCACTTACCTGGAGGGTCTGCTGCGGCGGATCCGCGGTGGCGAAGCCTTCGACCAGGTCATTTCCGCCAGCACTGACCGCTACCCGTTTTCCGGTGGCGACCTCGGCTGGCTCAAGGCCGATGACCTGCCGAGCCTGTTCAGCGATGTGGCCCCTGACCTGGAAGCCGGCGCCACCTCCGACCCCATCCGCAGCCCCTCCGGCCTGCACCTGGTGCACATGGCAGACATGCGCGGTGGTGGTGGCCAGATGGTGGAACAGACCCGCGTGCGCCACATCCTGGTGCGGCCTTCTGAAATCATGACCGACGAACAGGCCCGCGACCTGGTCGCCAGCCTGAAGGAGCGCGCCGAGGCGGGTGAGGACTTCGCTGACCTCGCCCGGGAATTTTCCGAGGACATTGGCTCCGCGGCTGAAGGCGGCGACCTCGGCTGGACCAACCCCGGGCAAATGGTGCCCGAGTTCGAGGCGGCCATGGCGGAGACGCCGGTCGGCGAACTGTCCGACCCGGTCCAGAGCCAGTTCGGCTGGCACGTGCTCGAGGTCATGGACAGACGCGAACAGGACATGACCCGCGAGGCCATTCGCGCCCGCGCCACCGAGGCCCTGCACCAGCGCAAGTACGAGGAAGAGCTGGACGCCTGGCTGCGCAAGATCCGCGACGAAGCCTACGTCGATATCAAGTAGGCGCAGCCCTTGACGGTGCCGAGGATCGCCATCACCGCCGGGGAACCGGCGGGGATAGGCCCGGACATCGTCGCCATGATTGCCCAGGGCGAGTGGGCTGCGGAACTGGTGGTGATTGCCGACCCGGAGCTGCTGCAAGCCCGGGCGCAAGTGCTGGGGCTGCCGCTGCAACTGCAGGTGATTGACCTTGCCGGCGTGCCCCATCCGTTGCCTGCGGGGACTGTTGGCGTCCTGCCCGACAGTGGCGACTGCGCCGGGCCACGCCAGGCCGGGCCGCGTCAGGCCGGGCCGCGCCTGGCCGGGCCGCGCCTGGCTGAGATGGTCAAACCCGGGATTCTGAACGTAGCCAACGCGCCCTATGTAGTCGAGACCCTGCAGCGCGCGGTCGACGGCTGCACAAGCGGCCAGTTCCAGGCCATGGTCACCGCGCCAGTGCAGAAGTCCGTGATCAACGACGCCGGGATCCCCTTCAGCGGCCATACCGAGTTCCTGGCGGAGCAGACCGGCACTGCCCGGGTGGTGATGTTGCTTGCTGCGGGAGAACTGCGGGTCGCCCTGGCGACGACTCACCTGCCACTGTCACAGGTTCCCGCGGCCATTACCGCGGAGTCATTGGCCGCCACCCTGCGCATCCTCCACGCTGACCTGAAGAACAAGTTCGGCATTCTTGAACCCTGCATCGCCGTGCTCGGCCTGAACCCCCACGCCGGCGAGGGCGGGCATCTCGGGCGGGAGGAAATCGAGGTGATCGGCCCCGTGCTGGACAGGCTGCGAGGTGAAGGCATGAACCTGCTGGGGCCACTGCCGGCGGATACTGCCTTTAGTCCCAAGCTGCTGGAGCAGGCCGATGCCTACCTGGCGATGTTCCACGACCAGGGCCTGCCGGTGCTGAAGTACGCGGGCTTCGGCAACGCGGTGAATATCACCCTGGGGCTGCCGATCGTGCGCACCAGCGTGGACCACGGCACGGCCCTGGACCTGGCAGGAACAGGGCAGGCCAGTGACGGGAGTTTGCGGGCGGCGCTGGAGCTGGCGATTCAGCTGGCGGTAGTTGATGGGTGAGGAGGTTCACCCCGGCCTAACCTGCCTTGCTACTCGCCGTCCCCGCATTGTCGATCAATTCCGATCAGAATCTCCGCGGATATAGTCACTCAGTCTCGCCTTTTTGGTCTTTACTAGATTAACTGGCAGGTAGCTGCCAGGAAAGGCGGGACATGCACCCACAGGCTACGAATGTCTCCGCGGAATCGCTCGACGATCAACGTCTCATCTTCGATCCTGCGGGTGCGCTTGAGCCCAATGACGAATACTCAGGGATTGCCGTCACACCGGCCCCTATATCACTTTCGCTGGCTCAAGCATGCATGTCCCGATATTCACTTTAGCAGGTCGGGAGGATATTGCCGATGAACGCGATCACCCAAGGCTACTTCAAGGCATACGTCGGACTGGACTGGGCCGACAGCAAGCATGATATCTGCATTCAGGCTGCTGACAGTTCACACCGGGAGTTCGAGTGTATCCCGCACAGGGTCGACAAAATAGAGGAGTGGGCGCTGTCACTTCACAGGCGTTTTGGTGGGCCAATTGCTGTCATTCTGGGTAAGCGCCCCTGCATCCGCCCCCTTCCACCCAGGTCAGTGACGTCGGAGCAT
>CAXBCH010000038.1:0-46043 GCA_963974125.1 uncultured Haliea sp.
GTATCCGGCTGGAATCCGTCAATGATTACCCACCATGATTGGGGAAGACCCTTTATCTGAATATCGACACCACCTCCGACAATGGCCTGAAAGCGCCGGTCAACAGCATTGCCGGCAGCCCGCCTTTCGCGCCGGTTGACATTGGTGTAGTCGCTGACCTGGAGACCAATTCCTACAGTGTGTTTGGCCAGGTCGACTACGACTTGACCGAGACACTGACGCTCACCGCGGGCGCTCGCCTGATTCAGGAAGAGAAGGACTTTGACCTGCTGATTGCCATCTTCCCCTCTTTCGACAGTTTCACCGTCAATCAGGGTGATCCCATTCCCAATGCGTTTGGCGCCGGCTCACCGTATACCAATACCGATGACAGTTCCGACACGCTGTGGACGGGCAAGTTGCAGCTGGACTGGCGCTACACCGATGACCTGTTGTTGTACGCCGGGATAAATCGCGGGGTAAAGGCCGGCAGTTTCAACGCGCCCTTGCTGGGTGCCTTTCTCGGCGCCGGCGGGGATGAAAGCCTGCCCTACGACGAAGAGGTTCTGGTGTCCTACGAGGGCGGCTTCAAGAAGTCTTTCGCCGGTGGCATGACCCGTTTGAACGGCACCGCGTTTTACTACGATTACACCGACTACCAGTCGTTCCTGTTCGTGGGTGTTGGCGGCGTTGTGCAGAATAACGATGCCCGTACCTATGGCGCGGAACTCGAGTTGCAGACCTCACCCATGGACGGACTGGACATCATGCTCAGCGGTGCCTGGTTCGATGCGACTGTGAAGGACGTGCCTCTGCGCAGGGGGTCGCCATTGCCTCCCCGCGACGTCAAGCCAACCTATGCGCCTGAACTGCAGGCGGCAGGGTTGATTCGCTACCAGTGGCCCGCGCTGGGTGGCAACCTGGCAGTACAGGCGGATTTCTCCTACTCGGATGAATTTTTCTACAATCTTCGCAACTTTGATGCCGACAAGTTCGACAGCTATACCATCTACAACTCGTCCGTCAGCTGGAGCAGCACTGACAGCCAGTGGCAGTTGACACTGGCGGTGCGGAACCTGACGGATGAACGAGCAGGCACCCAGGGTTTTGACCTGGCGTCCCTGTGCGGCTGTAACGAAATTGCATTCCGCGAGCCGCGCTTGTACTCCGTTGCCCTGCGGTACGAGTTCTGAGGCTGATGCAGCCGTCACCACAGCGGCGCAGCGTTCTCAAGGCACTGGTGCTGGCGTATCCGCTGGTATCCGGGGCCCTGCTGCTGTCGCCGGCACAGGCGCGGCTGCGCAAGCTGCCGCTTGCTGTACTCGATGCCGGGGAAGCTGCAGATCTCGAGGCGGTAATGGAAGCCCTGGTGCCCGGTTCTGCAGTCGCGGGCGCGGTACATTTCATCGATTACCAATTGGCGCGACCGGCCGCCGACAGCCTGCTGATGCTTCGCTATCTGGGTGTGCCGCAACCGCATGCGGATTTTTATCGCAGTGGTCTGGCGGCGCTGGCACGGCATTCCATCGATCGCTATGGCAAGCGCCCGTCGGCATTGGCTGGTCCCGCGCTGGAGCAACTGATTGCCGATCTGGTCGCTGATGACACGCCGGTGTGGGCTGGTCCCCCGGCATCATTCCTCTATTTCGTCTGGCGCAGCGATGGGGTTGATGTGACCTATGGCACAGAGGACGGCATGGCAGCGCTGGGCATGCCCTACATGGCTCATATCAGGCCCCAGCAGGTATGGTGACCGTGCGCGACAAGGTTGATTTGCTGGTGGTTGGCAGTGGCGCCGCAGGCAGCGTATTCGCCGCCGAGGCGAGCGCGGCAGGCAAGCAGGTTGTGCTGCTGGAAGCGGGCCCGGCGCGTGCGCCCGGTGATCTGGTCAGTTCGCAGCTCTGGGCGCGTCGACAGAAATGGGGTGGAGCACACGTCGAAGAGGACGGCAATCACCGGGTCGGACACAACTTCAATGCGGGCTGGGGTACTGGCGGCAGCACCATGCACCACTACGGGGTATGGCCGCGGCTACATGAAAATGATTTCCGGACCTTCACGGAGTATGGCCGGGGCCTTGATTGGCCGTTCCAGTATGCCGAGTTGAGGCCGTACTACGACAGAATACAGGCCGCCATAGGGCTCAGTGGTGACGCGACCCGGGAACGCTGGCGCCCCCCCGGAGCGGCCTATCCCATGCCGCCTGTGCCCGTGTTCGGCCAGGGGCGTCTCATTGCCGAGGGCTTCTCAAGGCTGGGCCTGCACACTGCACCGTTGCCGCTGGCCATCAATACCATTCCCTATCGCGGTCGTCCGGCCTGTCTGTACGACGGCTGGTGTGATGCGGGTTGTCCCATCGGTGCGCTTGGCAATGCCCAGACCGTGTTTCTTGCCGGGGCGTTGAGATCGGGGGCAGAACTGCGCAACGGGGCGACGGTAACCCGGCTGCTCACCAGTACTGATGGCCGCCGTGTCGAGGGTGTTGAGTACCGGTCTGAGGACGGCGTGCTGCAGCGCCAGTATGCCGATGTCGTCGTGCTCGCGGCATTTACTGTCCAGAATGCCCGCTTGCTGCTGGCCTCTGCCAATAATCGTCATCCGCAGGGGCTGGCCAATCACAGTGGACTGGTCGGGCGTTACCTGATGACCCATCCTGCAGTCAGCCTTTACGGGATGTTTGACGCCGAAACCCAGCCCGGTCTCGGTCCGACCGGAGGGCAGCTGATCAACCAGGACGGTTACGACAATAAGCGGGCGGTAAAGGATGCCTATGGCAGCTTTCAGTGGATCATTGCCAATGCCGTCAAGCCCAACGGGTTGCTGGGGATCGCCAACAATCGAGCGGACATTTACGGGGCGCAACTCAAGCCCTTTCTGCAGCGAGCGGTAAATCATCTCGGGGTAATGACACTCGTCGCGGAGGATATTGCGCTGCCGGAAAACAGGGTGGAACTGAGCAGCAAACGCGATGCCTTGGGTGTGCCGCTGGCGCGCGCGGTGCATAACCAGAGCAAGCCAAACGCTGCGCTGGTCGCCCACGCTGTGCGGCAGGGGGAAGCTGTGCTGGATGCAGCCGGCGCCCGGGAACAATGGCGCGGGCCGCAAGCCGGAATGCACATCATGGGGGGCACGGTAATGGGTGTGGATCCGGCAAAGTCCGTGACCAACGGCTACGGCCAGAGTCACGATATCGAGAATCTGTATATTGCCGGCCCCGGCCTGTTTCCCGGCTCCGGTGCAGTCAACCCGACCTTCACCATCCACGCCCTGGCCCTGCGCGCCGCCGAACATTTGCTCCGCAACTGGCCCTGACCACACTCCGGAGGAGCTCCCTCCCGGTACGTCCCGGGCTACCATCTTTTCGTACTGCCCGAGGACAGCCTGCCAATACTGCGCGCCTGGCCATCGGCTGGCACCAAGGTGTGAAATTAGCGGCGCGACGAGGTGGTGGCGGTGGTATCCTGCCCAGTAGCTGCGGCACCGGACCACTTGCACTATCATCACGCCAGGCCCTTGGGCGGAAACATCTGGCCAAACAGTGGTCTGAGCACCCCGACGGGGGTTCTGAGCAACTGTCCAGGAGTATTTCCATGAGAGTCATCGTCATTTCCAACCTGTGGCCGGTCTCCGGGCGCACCGTATGAAGAAGCGCATCATAGTCGGCCTGAGCGGCGCATCGGGGGTCATCTATGGCATTCGTGCGCTGCAGCACTTGAGTCGCATCGAGGAGGTTGAAACACACCTGATCATTTCCGATGGTGCAGTCACCAATATCCAGGTGGAAACCGAGTGGAAAATTGACGATGTGAAGGCCCTGGCTGACGTTGTGCATCGCAACAACAATTTGGCTGCGAGTGTGGCCAGTGGCTCCTTCAACACCCACGGCATGATCATCATCCCCTGCTCCATCAAGACCCTTTCCGGCGTGGCCAATGCCTACGCGGACAACTTGCTGGTCCGCGCCGCTGACGTGGTACTGAAAGAACAGCGCCGGCTGATCCTGATGGTGCGGGAGACGCCGCTGCACAGGATTCACCTGGGCCTCATGCTGCGGGTGGTGGAGGCAGGCGCCATCATGATGCCGCCGACTCCGGCTTTTTATCACAGCCCCAGGACCATCGATGACCTGATCGACCAGAGCGTGGGCAAAGCTTTCGATCTTCTTGGGCTGGAACATGATTTGTTCCAGCGCTGGGGAGACCGCAAGAGCGGCAAACTATACGAATGAACATCGATGGTAGCGCCTGACCTGAACCGTTCTCCAGGGGTGGGAGGGAGTGGTAGTCGCTGGTGGCAAAAGTGTGCACAATAACCCAAGGATGTTTTAGGTATAAACTATCAGGAGAAAGGCAATGAGCGAGCTTTCCATTCTTGGCGCACTGACCGCGGGCATGGCCGGCGGTACCATCAAAACCGTGGATTTGACTGCCACCCTCACCCCCGAATACCCCGTGATTGAGCTGCCGCCGGAATTCGGCCAGGCGGCACAGTTCCAGAAGAAGGAAATATCACGCTACGACGAGCGCGGCCCGGCCTGGTACTGGAACGATTTCACGCTCAATGAGCACACCGGCACGCACTTTGACGCGCCTATCCACTGGGTCAGCGGCAAGGACCTGCCGAACAATGCGGTGGACACGATTCCGCCACACCACTTCATCGCCCCGGTCTGCGTTGTGGACGTCTCCAGGGAAGTCGCCGCCGACCAGGACTTCATCCTGACCCGCGGTCATCTGGAGGAGTGGGAGGCTGAGCACGGCCGCATCCCCGCCGGTTCATGGCTGTTCATGCGCTCCGACTGGGCAAAGGTCGTCAGTCCGGACAATTTCAAGAACGAGCGCGAGGATGGCGCCCATCACCCCGGGCCGGATGCCGGGTGCGTGCGCTTCCTGGTGGAGGAGCGCGATGTCCTCGGTTTTGGCTCCGAATGTGTTGGCACGGACCACGGGCAGGCGTTTCATTTTGATCCGCCGCTGCCCTGCCATTTCTACATGCACGGCGCGGGCAAGTATGGACTCCAGTGCATGATCAATCTGGACCAGCTGCCGCCCACGGGTGCGGTGATCGTTGCGGCCCCGCTGAAGATCGAAGAGGGTTCCGGAAGCCCGCTGCGGGTGCTGGCACTGGTGCCTGCCTGAAAAACCCGGTGGCGGGACGCGGCGGCGGTGGTATGCTCGCAACCACGGACGTCAATATAACAAGAGGGATCCCATGCGTCGCCGCCTACTGCCTACCCTGGTGCTGAGCCTGGCGCTCGCCGCCTGCAGCGATTCCAATGACCGCCTTGCGCTGTTACCGCCGCCGGAACCCGAGCCGGAGCCCACGGTCACCTACTCGGCGGAAGTGCGGCGCACGGAGTACGGCATCCCCCATATCAAGGCCGAGGACTGGGGCAGCCTGGGCTACGGCTTCGGTTACGCCTATGCCCAGGACAACTTCTGCGTGGCCATGCGGGAGATTGTGTTTGCCAGCGGGCGCTCAGCGGAACTGATGGGCGAGACCATGGGCAATGTCGAATCGGACTTCCTGTTCAGCTTTCTCAACGGCGACAAGGAGGCCTTCGCGGAAGAATTCGTGTCCGTCCTGCCCCGGTTTGCCCGCGACCTCGCCGAAGGCTATACCCGCGGCATGAACCGATACCTGGAAGAGACCGGGCTCAGCGGTCTGCCGGAGGGGGAGCTGGGCTGCCGCGATGCGGAGTGGGTATTCGCGTTCGACAGCGTTGACCTGTTCCTGTTCCTGCGCCGGGAGGCCCTGCGCGGCAGTTCCGAACAGGGTATTTTCCGGCGTGCGATTCTCGCCACCACGGGCCCCGACAACGCTGGCGACAGTGTCTCTGCCGAAGGCCTGGACCAGGCGGCAGCTGCGCTCTCCGTAGCCGCCGCGCAACTGCGCGATCTCGACCGCGGCAGCAATGGCCTCGCCCTGGGCCGGGATGCCACCAGGGATGGCAGCGGCATGCTGCTGGGCAATCCGCACCAGCCCTGGTTTGGTTCTGGAGCCTGGTATCAGGCCCACCTGACCCTGCCCGGCACCTATGATGTCGCCGGCGCCGCGCTGCACGGTTTTCCCTTTATCGGCATCGGTTTCAACCGCGACCTGGCGTGGACCCACACGGTGTCCCTGGCCAATCGCTTCAGCCTCTATGAGCTGAAGCTGAATCCGGACAATCCCCTGCAGTATGCCTACGATGGCGAATGGCGCGAGATCGTGCCGCAGACCGTCACCATCAAGGTCAGGCGCGATGATGGCACCCTGGAGGAACGGGAGCAGGTGTTCTACCTGTCGCACTATGGTCCGGTGATCAACCTCAGGGGCGTGAGCCCGGTGCTGGACGGCTGGCCCATGTTCAATGGCTCGGTGCTGGCCTTTCGTGATGCCAATATCCTCACCGGGATCCGCGGTATTGAGCAGTGGATCACCAAGGGCCAGGCTAGCTCGATCAGCGAGTACGTCGACGCGCTGCAGGGCATCGGCAACCCGGTATTCCACGAGCTGGCGGCGGACCGCGACGGCAATGCCTTCTATGGCGAGCTGTCGGCGGTTCCCTTCGTCACCCAGGCGCAGCTGGATCGCTGCATCAACGGGGTGGTGGGGCCGTTGCTGGCAGCTGCCACCAGCAATGTGATCCTGTCCCTGGACGGTTCCGATTCCGGTTGCGAGTGGGGCACGGACCCGGAAGCACCCGCCGGCAGCAACCTCTACGGTGCCTCCAGATTGCCACAGCTGCTGACGACCGATTACGTTGGCAACAGCAACAACAGCTATTGGCTCAGCGATGCCAATAACCCGCTGGAAGGTTTCCCGGTGATCATGGGTCCGGTGGGACACGAGGGCCGCCAACAGTTCCTGCGTACCCGCATCGGTCACATCATGGTCGCGGAGCGCAAGACCGCCAGCGATGGCCTCGACAGCGAGCCCCTGTTCGACCTGGAAAGCCTGAAGGGCCTGATGTATGCCAACCGGGTGTACGGTGCCGAAGTGGTGCTCGATGACGTCCTGGCGATCTGCGCCACCGGGGCTGCGGAGCCTGTTCTGGAGGCTTGCAGTGTACTCGGCAACTGGGACCGCAGGGTCGATGTCGACAGCAGGGGCGCCCAGGTATTCACCGAGTTCTGGAAGGTGATCAGCAGTGAGCTGGGCAATGCCTTCCAGAACATCGTCCAGAGCGACGAATTCTGGGCCGTGGATTTCGATCCCGGGAACCCGCTGCACACTCCGGCAGGTATTGATATCGCGGTACCCGCCAACCACGCGCGGGTCATCGATGCTCTCGCGGTTGCCACTGCCCGGCTGCAAGCGGCCGGGGTCGCCCTCAATGCGCCCTGGGGCGAAGTGCAGGTGCTGGAGCGCAATGGGGTGCGGGTGCCGATTCATGGTGGTGCCGGCACCATGGGCGTCTACGGCGCCATCAGTGCGGGCCTCTCGGAGAGTGGCTACGTCAATCCCGGCGCCGGCAACTCCTACATCCAGGCGGTGACCTGGGATGACAGCGAGTGCCCGATTGCCGATGTGATCCTGGTGCCCTCCCAGTCCACCGATCCGGCTTCGCCGCATTTCGCCGACCAGACCGAGCTGTATGCGGCCAAGCAGTGGGTACGTTTTCCCTTCTGCGAGGCTGATATCAGCGCCGCCCAGATTGGCGAGACCCTGCTGCTGGAGGAGTAAGCCCTCCGGCCCCGGCGCCTGGTCTGCCCGGTGCCGGGGTGCGTAGCAAGCGCATGTCCGATTCCATTCTGATTCTGGTGCTGGGTGACCAGCTGTCGCTGGCCAATCCGGCCCTGGCTGCCGCCGACCCCGCCCGCGACCTTGTCGTACTGGCTGAGGTCGCGGAGGAGGCCGCCTATGTGCCCCACAACCGGCACAAGATCGCGCTCATTTTTTCCGCCATGCGCCATTTTCGGGATGCCTTGCGACAGCGGGGCTTGCAGGTCCGCTATTTTACCTTGGCAGATGGGCTGCCCACCCTGGAGGCTGCGGTAGCCCAGGTACTCAAAGACACTCCCTGCGCCGCGCTGCGGGTCTGCGAACCCGGTGAGTACCGGCTGCGGCAGGCCATGGCCGGTTGGCAGGAGGCGCTGGGGGTGCCGGTGGAGGTGCTGGAGGACAGCCGCTATCTCGCCAGCCACGCCGGGTTCCGCGCCTGGGCAAAGGGTCGCAAACAGCTGCGCATGGAATACTTCTACCGGGACATGCGCCGCAAGCACGGCATATTGCTGGAGGTGGACGGCAAGCCAGCCGGTGATCGCTGGAATTTCGATCAGGAAAACCGCGTCGGCTGGCGCGGGCAGGAATCCATTCCCGAGCGGCGCCAGTTGCTGCAGGATGACATCACCCGAACGGTGCTGGCGGAGGTTGCGACCGCCTTCCCCGACAATCCGGGTGATCTCGAGCAGTTCAATTATGCCTGCACGGCCGCCGAGGCCCGCCTCGAGTTCGACTGGTTCTGTCGTCATGCCCTGCCCGGGTTTGGCAGCTACCAGGACGCGCTGGTGGAGGAGTCGCCCTGGGTTTTCCACAGCAAGCTATCCATGTACCTGAACATCGGCCTGCTGGAGCCGCTACCCCTGTGCCAGCAGGTGGAACAGGCCTGGCGCGACGGCAGCTGCAGCCTGGCGACCGCCGAGGGCTTCATTCGTCAGGTCCTCGGCTGGCGCGAGTATGTGCGTGGCATCTACTGGCTGACCATGCCGGAATACAAGACCCGCAACACCTTCGCCGCCAAAACGCCGCTACCGGCATTTTTCTGGACCGGGGATACGGAGTTGCGCTGCCTGCAGCGGGCCCTGCGCCAGACTCTGGATCTCGGTTATGCCCACCACATCCAGCGCCTGATGGTGATCGGCAACTTCGCCCTGCTGGCGGGGCTGGATGTAGAAGCGGTCTGTGACTGGTACCTAGCCGTGTATGTGGACGCGTTCGAGTGGGTGGAGCTGCCCAATACCCTGGGCATGGCGCTGCACGCCGATGATGGCCTGATGGCCAGCAAGCCCTATGCCGCCAGCGGCAAGTACATCCAGCGCCAGGGCAATCACTGCCAGCAATGCCAGTACAGTCCGGCGAAGATGACCGGGGAGGGCGCCTGCCCCTTCAACGCCCTGTACTGGCATTTCATTGACCGCCACCTGGAATATCTGGCGGCAAACCCGCGCATGGGGCTGATTGTGGCCAACTGGCGCAAGCGCGCGCCGGCGGAACGCAAGGCGATTACCGACTGGGCGGATCGCAGCCTGGCGCTGTTGCTGGCAGAGGCCAGTCCGCGGCATCGGTGACAAACAACGGCTGGCGCGGGCGATTGCCGCCCCACTTGGCGGTAAAGGTACCGTCCGGATCGTGCTCCGCAGCCTGCTTTTGCTGGTTGCAACGGCGCCCGCCCCGCGGGTCGCAGCCCACGCCAGCGATGTACTGCCAGTTGCCGTAGTTGCTGCCCACGTCATAGTCGATCAGGTGCTTTTCGAAGAAGGCGGCGCCGTAACGCCAGTCCAGCCCCAGCTCATGAATCAGGCAGCTGGCGCTGATCTGGCGCCCGCGGTTGCTCATCCAGCCGGTAGCCAGCAGCTGCCGCTGCAGGGCGTTGACCAGGGGATAGTCGGTATCGCCCTGGCACCAGCGGGCGAAGGCGCGGGGGTCGAACGTGCAGAAACGGTGCTTGCGGCCATTGCCGAGGCCGTGAAAACGAAACAGCCTGGGGCCATCCAGCAGGGCCCGCCAGTGGAAGTACTCCCGCCACAGCAGCTCAAGGTAGAGCCAGCCGGTGGACTCGTTGCGCAACCGCTGTTGCTCGAAGGCCGCAATGACATGCGCGACTTCCCGCGCCGACAGCGCGCCACTGGCCAGCCAGGGCGATAGTGTGCTGGAGCCGCTCAGCGGGTCCAGACAGTTGCGGGTCAGCTTGTAGTCAGCGATGCCCTGCTCGCCAAAAGTGAACTGCTGCAGGCGCCGGTGACCCGCCCGGCTGCCACCGCGCAGGGGCAGCGACGTGTGGGGCGCGACCTCGGCGGGAGGCAGCGGCGGGAACGCGGCGGCTGCCGGTGGTGGTGGCAGGCTGGTCGGGGCTGGCAGTGGCTCGGCAGCGGACAAGTGCTCGACCGCGCGGCGAAACGGGGTGAATTGCGCGGGCAGGTCTTCCAGATCGAAGGGGAGCATCTGGCGCTGGAACAGGCTGTTGCCGCCATGTACCTGCAGGGGCACCGGCAGCCGCTCGCGCAGCTCCTCCAGCTGGCGCGTCTCGTAGTCTCCCGGGCAGCGGCTGGTGCCGACACGCTCTATGCGCCAGCGTTTTACCAGTGCCGGCAGCAGTTGCTCGGGGTGGCCCTCGAGAAACAGGAGGTCCTGGCCGAGTGCCTGCAGTCCCTGGCGCAACTCCAGCAGATGCTCCAGCTGCATGCGTCGCCGCTGCTGTCCGATGCCCCGCAAATTGCACCAGGGCCGCGGTTCCTGCCAGATGTAGACCAGCAGCAGCTCCGATGCCGACGCGTGGGCCAGTAACCCCGGGTTGTCCTGCAACCTCAGGTCCTGTTGTAGCCAATAGAGTTCGCGCATGATTGCATTGTAGTGGAATGAACAGGAGTTACGCACAGCGGCAGCCTGCGGATCTCGCAGTCACGGCTACGCGGCTTCTTCCCACCAGCTGTCGCCACCGCTGGCGCCGTGGCTACAGCTGGTATACGCTTGCCGCGCATCAGCAAGCCACCCGGAGCCCGCATGAGTCACAACAACGCCCTTCTGCAACCCTGTGTACTGGGCAACCTCAGCTTGCGCAATCGCGTGGTCATGGCGCCGATGACCCGCAATTTTTCCCCGGGGAATATACCGGGGGATGACGTGGTGGAATATTACCGGCGGCGGGCTGCGGGCGGGACCGGGTTGATCATCACCGAAGGTACCTGCGTCGGACACATTGCCGCCAGCGGCTACCCGGATGTGCCTTATTTCCATGGCGAGGAACGGCTCGCGGGCTGGCGCCGGGTGGTGGAGGCGGTGCATGCCGAGGGCGGCAAGATCGCCCCGCAGCTGTGGCATGTCGGTGGCATGCGCAAGGCCGGGGTGCCGCCGGAAGGTGACGTTCCCGGCTACACGCCTTCCGGCATGATTGTGCCGGGCAAGGTCAACCGCCATGTCATGAGCCAGCAGGACATCGACGACGTGGTTGCCGCCTTTGCGCGGGCGGCGACAGATGCCCGGGCCTGCGGTTTCGACGCCGTTGAGCTCCACGGCGCCCACGGCTACCTGATTGACCAGTTCTTCTGGGAGGGCACCAACCAGCGCGAGGACGCCTATGGTGGCTCGATGGCCAACCGGGGCCGCTTTGCGGTTGAAATCATAGCCGAGGTGCGCGCCGCGGTGGGTCCCGGCTTTCCGATAATCTTTCGTTTTTCACAGTGGAAGCAGCAGGACTTCAGCGCGCGCCTGGCGCAGACGCCTGCGGAACTGGACGCTTTCCTGGCGCCCCTGAGTGCGGCGGGTGTGGACATTTACCACTGCTCTACCCGGCGTTTCTGGGAGCCGGAGTTCGAGGGCTCTGACTTGAATCTCGCGGGCTGGACCAAGAAACTTACCGGCAAGCCGACCATCACCGTGGGCAGTGTCGGGCTCAATGCCGACTTCATTCCCAAACCCGGGGAGACCACTTTCCGCGAGGCGGAGCCGGCCAGCCTGGATGAACTGCTGCAGCGGCTGCAGGCAGGGGAGTTCGACCTGGTGGCCGTGGGCCGCGCGCTGCTGGCCAACCCGGACTGGGTGCAGTTGCTGCGCGCCGATGCGCTGGCGAACATGAAAGCATTCCGCAAGGAAGATCTTGCGACTCTGGCCTGACAGGGGGCTCTATGCACAAGACCATTATTGTTGTCGATGAGGAAGATCCGCGGCTGGCCAGCGATGCGCTCGAAGTCATCTCCTTCGAACGCTATCTGGTGGAGTTCCCCAAGCGCAATGAGCCCAAGACCCGGCTGATCAATCTCTGTGATACCGAGTACTACCTGAGCCGCGGTTATTATTGTTCCCTGCTGGCGGAAGCGCGCCAACACAAGGTGCTGCCCAGCGTCAGCACGATCAATGATCTGCGCGATCTCACCCTGGGGCCGGACGACGATATCAACCTGGCGGCATTCGCCCCTGACCCGCTGCAGGAAGGCGAGTCGCGGGAGTTCCTGGCGTACTTTGGCTGGACCGGGGATGAGCGCCTGCGGCAACCGGTGCGGCGCCTGTTCGAGCGCTACCCGGCGCCCATTCTCTACTTCAGTCTTGCACGCAATGGTGATGGCCTGCAGCTGGTGGTACGGCGCCACAGCTACAATCGCCTGACCGAAAGTGAACGCGACCTGTTCCAGCAGCGTCTGCAGACCTTCACCGAACGCGTCTGGCGCAGCTCTGGCTCGCGCAAACAAAGCCGCTGGGACCTGGCCATCCTGGTCAACCCCGACGAGGCCATCCCGCCCAGCGATGCGGAAGCGATCAAGCGGTTTATCAAGGCCGCGGCCAAGGTCGGCATGCAGGCCGAAACCATCACCGCCAGCCAGGCCTCGCAAATCGCCCAGTACGATGCGCTGTTCATTCGTGAAACCACGGCGATCGATCATCATACCTACCGCCTGGCACGCAAGGCCGAGCGCGAAGGCCTGGTGGTGATCGACGACTCCACCTCCATTCTGCGCTGCTGCAACAAGGTGTTCCTGCACGACGCCTTCAGTTACCACCGGGTACCGTCACTGAAGACCCGCACCGTCATCGGCGTCTCCGAGGCGGAACTGGATGAGATAGAGGCCCAGTTCAGCTATCCCTGCATACTGAAGATGCCCGAGGGCTCTTTCTCCAAGGGTATCTACAAGGTGGCCAACCGTGACGAGTTGGCATCCCGGCTGCGGGAACTGCTGAGCGATACCGCCCTGGTGCTGGTGCAGGAGTTCATGTACACGGATTTCGACTGGCGGGTGGGCGTACTGGCGGGGCGCGCCATCTACGCCTGCCGCTACCACATGGCCCGGGATCACTGGCAGATCTACAATCACGGGGCCAAGCGCTTCGCCTCCGGCGGCTACGAAACCCTGCCGACCTTCGAGGTACCCAAGGTGGTGCTGGATGCGGCGCTCAAGGCCTGCAAGGTGGTCGGCAAGGGCCTGTACGGCGTCGATATCAAGCAGAAGGGACAGCAGGTCTATGTCATGGAGGTCAACGACAATCCCAGTATTGAGCACAAGGTGGAAGATGCCTACCTGGGCAAGGAACTGTACATGCTGATCATGGCGGAGTTTCATCAGCGCCTGGAGCAGCGCGGCCGGTGAGTGCCCTGCCTGATCTGGCGCCGGTGGCGCTGGCCTGCAATGAGGAGCAACTGTTTGGCCGTATCGTCCGGGACCTGCGTGAGCGCGGTTTCACTGTGTGTCCGGATGCCCTGCCGCTGTCTCTGACGGCCAGCCTGCAGGACCACCTGGCGGAGATGAATGACGCCCGCTTTTCCCGGGCGGGGGTCGGTCGCCAGCAGGCTCATACCCTGAACGACTTCGTGCGCACCGATGAGATCTGCTGGATCAACGGCGAGTCCGAGGCCGGCCGGGAGTGGCTGGACTGGGCGGGACGGCTGCAGCGCTTCCTCAACCGTGAGCTGCTGCTGGGCCTGTTCTCCTTCGAGAGCCACTTTGCCCATTACCGCCCCGGCGACTTCTACCGCAAGCATCTGGATGCTTTCCGCGGCGAGGCCAACCGCGTCCTGTCGCTGGTGGTGTACCTGAATCCGGACTGGCAGCTGGCAGACGGTGGGGAGTTGGTGCTGTATGACGAGAATGACGCAAGCGCGAGCCTGAAGATATTGCCTGGCCTGGGTACGGTAGTTGTGTTCCTGAGCGAGGAGTTTCCACACGAGGTATTGCCCGCCCGCCGCGATCGCTATTCCATCGCCGGCTGGTTCCGGGTCAACCAGTCCACGGGTCAGCGGGTGGATCCACCGAAATAGTGGCCCGTCAGGTCTCGCCGCCGCGCTCCAGCAAGGCCTGCAGTGGCGCCAGGGCCTCGCCGTAGTGGCGCCAGCGCTCGAGCCCGTCCCGATAAATGCCCCGTCTGACCTGTACCGCGCTGGCGGTGGCGACCGGCCCGGCCTGATGCTGGAACGCAAGGCATGCGGGCTCCCAGGGCAGCCCGCACCAGTCGAGCAGGCGCCTTGCCTCTGTTTCGACATCGTCGATCAGCGCCTCGTAGTGGACCTCCAGCAGGCCGCCGGGCAGTGCCGCCTGCCAGTGCCTGATCAGCCGGTCGAAGGCCAGGTAGTAGCGCCCGCAGTCCTCCAGGTCCAGGGCATAGCGATAGTAGGGGAAGTTGCTGGCGAACTGCTGCCGGTAGTTGCTCAGGCAGGTGTCCAGCGGGTTGCGTCGCAGGCAGATGAAGCGGGCCCCCGGCAGGGCGCGGCGGATCAGGCCGAGGTAGGCAAAGTTGAGCGGCAGCTTGTCGATGAAATGTGCAGTGTTTCCGGTTCGCGGCCGGGTGCTGTCGAGGTAGTGCCGGCCCAGGGCTTTGGGATCCAGCGTCAGCCCCGCCCGCAGGGTGTCGATGTTGAGCACCTCGCTGCCAGGCGTCGCGGCCAGGCGCTTCACCGCCAGCGGGAAGTGGGGCAGCTCTCCGGCGGCGTAGACTTCGCTGTGGGCGCCGAGGATTCGCTCCACCAGGGTGGTGCCGGTGCGGGGCATGCCGACGATGAAGATCGGTTCCCGGGTCTCCAGTCCCGCGGCCTCGGGCCGGCCCTGGGCCGGCCCGAACAGCGCTGCGATGCCAGCCAGCAGGGCTTCATCGTCGCTTACGCTGTAGCTTATTTCCGAGCGCAGGCGCTGCTTGGCCCAGTGCAGGGCCTGCATGGCTCCCGCGTAGTCCCCCGTATCCTCCCGTTCCCGGGCTATGGCGTGACCCAGGTTGAGCTGGTCCTCCGCCGTGCGCACCCGTTCCCGCAACGCTTCCAGCCGCTGCAGGTGGTGGCTGCCGGGCTGTCCGGGTCCCAGATTCGCGAGGCTGGCGTGAGCCCGGAAATGGGTGGGCTGCAGGGCAATGGCCTGCTCATAGGCCTGCCTCGCCGCGGCGAAATCGCCGCAAAACTTGCTGCTGGCTCCCAGGTTGAAATGGAGGTCTGCCTGCCACTCGGGGCCAGGACCCGCCGCCGCCCCGTCCGCCAGTCGCGCACAGGCAGCGGTGAAGCAGGACAGGGCCCGCTGGTGTTCCCCCGCGTGACTGAATACCGTACCCAGGGTGTTCCAGGTACTGGCACGCCGGGGCCCGCAGGCCAGCGCCTGCTCCGCCGCCAGCAGCGCCTCCCGGTGACGGCGCAGGGCAATCAGGACTTTGCCCGCCTCGGCGTGGTAGTCGGCCTGCCCCGGTGCCAGCGCCGTTGCCCGCTCGATTATCTGCAGGGCCTTTTCCCGCTGGCCATTGTGGGCGGCAATCACCCCGCAGAGGAACCAGGCATCGGCATGCCCCGGATCCGTGCGCAGGATGTCCAGGCACAGCGCGTGGGCCTCCCGCAGGTGGCCCCTGTTCAGTGCGGCCTCGGCTGCGCGCTGGCGTTGCGCGGCAGTGGTTCCTGCGTTCAGAAGCGGTACACCAGCCGCAGGCCGGTCTGCCGCGGCCGGTTCACGTTCTTGTAGTAGCGACGCAGATCCACGTCGCCGACCTGGCGGATAAAGCTGCTGTCCTGGCGCACGGAGGTCTCGGCGTACTTGTCGAAGACATTGTCGGCATATACGGTCAGGGTCCAGGCATCCTTGTACCAGCTGGCGGACACGTTGTGCAGGGCGTAGCCCGGCAGCACTTCACCGTTGTTGCGGGTACCCACCTTGGTGAGGATGTCGCCGCTGGCGGTCATTGACCAGTCCAGCTCCACCTCGCTGCCGTCCGCCAGCGGGATGGCATAGTTTAGCGCCAGGCTGCCCTGGTGCTCCGGCGTGCCGGCCAGGCGGTCGCCATCGAGAGCATCCACGCCATCCACCAGCCCGGGTGCATCCTCCGCCAGCTCGGCGTCGGTGTAGGCGTACGAGCCCATCAGGGTGATGCGGTCAGTGAGCAGCCACTGGCCGGCCATTTCCACGCCCATGCTGCGGGCCGAGTTGCCGTTGCCGATAATCGGCAGGCCGCCGTTGGCGGTGACATCGGCCACCTGGATGTCGTCCCAGTCGATATAGAACAGCGACGCGTTGAACAGGATGCGTTCGCCGAACTGCGAGTGCAGGCCCAGTTCGTAGTTCACGGTCTTGTCCGGCTCGATCAGGACTTCATCCGGCAGGGCGCAGACATTCTGCACACCCGGAGGCAGCGGGTCGGGGCATTCCGGCACCGAGTTGAGACCGCCGATGCGGTAGCCCTCGCTGATGGTGAAGAAGGCCATGATGTCATCGGTAAAATGATAGGAAGTGTTGAACTTGAACAGGCTGCCATCGTCCTCGACGCTGTTGCTTTGCAGGATCGGGTCGATCAGGTCGGGCGGGGCGCCAAAAAATACTGTGTTCAGCAGGGGCAGGTCGAAACCGGTCCCGATGTCACTTTCATACTCGAAGTAGCGCGCTCCCAGGGTCACCTGCCAGGCATCGGTAATCTGGTAGCCGATCTCACCGAACACCGCTTTCTCGGTCAGTTCGTTCTCCGTGATCTCGATGTACTCAAGGGCATCGGGGCGCAGCTGCACGCCGCCAAAGTTGTCCACCGCGAACTGGTCGAAGCCCGGAGTGAATTCCCGCGACAGGGCGTCCAGCTCGGATTTGTTGTAGAACAGTCCGGCGATCCAGGTCAGCGGGTCATCGCCGGTGGAAACCAGGCGCAGTTCCTGGTTGAGTCGGTCCTCCTCGGCGTCCTCGCGGGTGAAGGCGGCAAAGGCGGGGAACTCCTCGTAGCCGTACTCAAAATTGAGCAGCAGGTCGGTCTGGTCCCGCTGGCCCTGCTCCTCGTAGCGCGATACCCCCGTGGCCGAGGTCAGTTCGGCAAACCCCAGATCGGCCACCAGTTCCAGCGCCAGCAGCTGGTTTTCCCGCTCGTTCGGCTCCAGGTAGCGGTGGGCCGCTTCGTACCTGCCGGTGTCGAACGCTTCCCGGTGATTGATCTGGCGGGCGCCCACGTCCATGTTCTGATAATAATAGGTGAGCGTGCCATCGATCTGCTCGCCGCTGTAGCGCAGGGCGACGCGGCCAGACAGCGTTTCCTCGGTGTTCGCATCTGCCTGTTGGCGCAGGTTGTCCCGCACCGCGTCCGGGTCGCTGAAATCCGGTTGTGGCAGCGATATGCCCGGCCTGCGCACCAGGAAGTTGTAGTCGATAAAGCCCGGGTCGTCGGTGAAATCCACCGAGGCACGCATGGCCAACCTGTCGTCCAGCAGCGGTATGTTGATGGTCAGGCCGCCCTCGGTGCCCAGGTCCGAGGACTGGCTGAGGTCGTAAAGCTCGCCGCGCAACTCCAGGGCCAGGGCCTCCGGGTCGGGCTTGCGGGGGATGAAGCGCACCGCGCCACCGAGGGTGCCGGCGCCGTACAGGGTTCCCTGGGGCCCGATCAGCACCTCGACCCGCTCCATGTCATTGAGCTTGAGGTCGATGTAGAGGGGGATTTCGCCGACATAGGTGGCCACGGTATCACCACCACTGTTGCCGAGAACCTCCGAGGCGTTGAGGGAGTCCACGTTGAGGCCGCGCACGGTCAGGATGTCGCCTCCGCGCGCGCCCTGGTCGACCACGGTCATGCCCGGCACCCGGCGCGACACCTCGGCCAGGTTGGTCAGGCGCTCGCGCTCGATCATGTCCGCCGACAGGGCGGTGATGTTGATCGGGATATCCTGCACCGATTGCGCGCGACGGGTGGCGGTGACGATCACTTCCTCCAGCGCTCCCGGCTGGGCCACGGCGGTGCCTGGCTGGACAATGCCGGCAATCGCAGCGGAAAGGGCGCTGGCGCGAAACAGAGTGCGTGAGTTCATGTTCTTGTTCCCCTGTTGTATTGCTTGGATAATCCCAAGCGGTGTCTATTGTCTCAAGGCTGGATGCGGTGAATATTACCGATGATGCGACGAATGGCGGTCGCTGCGGCGTGGCCCGCACCGCGCAGGGTATTGGACGCCGGTCATTTGCGCGGCTAAGCTGTCTCTGGCTGACAGCGGGCGCCGGGGGCGGTATCTGCTGGGTTGCAGCGATCACAACAAGGAGAAGAATAGCGTGAATTCACATCAAGCGGACGACCTGGCCACATTCATGGCGGGGGTGGAACGCCGCAATCCCGGGGAGCCGGAATTCCTGCAGGCGGTACACGAAGTGGCGATGGATATTATCCCCTACATTGCCGACAAGCCCATTTTCCAGGAGCTCAAGATTCTCGAGCGGATGACCGAGCCGGACCGCATCGTCAGCTTCCGGGTGGTGTGGGAGGACGACAGGGGCGAGATCAGGGTCAATCGCGGCTTTCGTATCCAGCAGAACAACGCCATTGGCCCCTATAAGGGCGGTATTCGTTTCCACCCCTCCGTCAATCAGTCGGTGCTCAAGTTTCTCGCCTTCGAGCAGGTGTTCAAGAACAGCCTGACCGGCCTGCCGATGGGGGGCGGCAAGGGCGGCGCAGACTTCAATCCCAAGGAAAAGAGCGAACGTGAAATCATGCGCTTCTGCCAGGCATTCATGACCGAGCTGTACAAGCATATTGGCCCGGATACGGATGTGCCTGCGGGTGACATCGGTGTCGGCGCTCGCGAGGTGGGCTACATGTTCGGGCAGTACAAGCGCATTGTCGGCCGCTTCGAGGGTGTGTTGACGGGCAAGGCGCTGGAATTTGGCGGCAGCCGCATTCGTTCCGAGGCTACCGGCTACGGTGCGGTCTACATGATGGAAGAGATGCTCGCGCATCACCAGGAAACCATTGAGGGGCGCACCTGTGTGGTCTCCGGGTCCGGCAATGTCGCGACTTTCTGTGCCGAAAAACTGATCGGCATGGGTGGCAAGGTGGTCACGATGTCTGACTCCTCCGGCTTTATCTACGATCCCGAAGGCCTGACCCATGACAAGCTGCAGTGGATCATGGAGTTGAAGAGCAAGCGCCGCGGCCGTATCGAAGAGTACATTCGCGAATTTGGCGGCACCTACCATGAGGGTGAGCGCCCCTGGGGGGTGCCCTGCGACCTGGCGTTCCCCTGCGCGACCCAGAACGAAATCACCGCGGAAGATGCCAGGACCCTGATCGACAACGGTTGCCGCGGCTTGTCCGAGGGGGCGAACATGCCCACCACCCCGGAAGCCATTCGCGTCATTCAGGCCAGCAAGACCCTGCTGCACGCCCCCGGCAAGGCCGCCAATGCTGGCGGTGTATCGGTCTCCGGTCTGGAAATGAGCCAGAACAGCCTGCGGTTACAGTGGACCCGTGCCGAGGTGGATCAGCACCTGCGCCGGATAATCCGGGGTATCCACGACCAGTGCGTGGAGTTTGGTACGGCGGCGGACGGCCATATCGACTACTTCAAGGGCGCCAACATCGCCGGCTTCAACAAGGTGGCAGCGGCGATGATTGCCTACGGCGTGATGTAGCAGTCAGTCCTCCAGCCGGGGCACTGCGGCCAGCAGTGCCCGGGTATAGGGGTGTTGCGGGGCGGTCAGGATCTGCTTCGCGCTACCCTGCTCCACCAGTTTCCCCAATTGCATGACGCCAACCTTGTGCGCGAGGGTCGGGACAATCGACAGGTCGTGGGTGATGAACAGGTAGGACACCCCGAATTCCCGTTGCAGCTCCGCCAGCAGTTCCAGTACTTCGGCGCGAATGGAGACATCCAGGGCGCTGGTCGGTTCATCGCAGATGATCAGTTCCGGGTTTACCGCCAGCGCCCGCGCTATCGCTATCCGCTGCAGCTGACCACCGGAGAATTCGTGCGGGTAGCGGCGGGCGTGTTCCGCACCCAGCTGCACCCGCTCCAGCAACTCCCGGATGCGGGCATTGCGCGCATCCTCCGACAGCGCCAGACCGAGGCTGATCATGCCCTCGGCGATGATGTCGCCGACGGTCATGCGCGGGTTCATGGAGGAAAACGGGTTCTGGAAAATCACCTGGATCTGCTTGCGATAGGGCAGCATGGCGCTGCGGCCGATGCCCTGGATGGGTGCACCGCGAAACAGGATTTCACCGCCGGCAATGTCTTCCAGGTTGAGAATCGCCCGGCCCAGTGTGGACTTGCCGCTGCCTGACTCCCCCACCAGGGCGAAGGTCTCGCCGCGGCCAATCGCCAGGGAAACCCCGTCCACGGCCCGGGTATGATCCACAGTGCGCTGCAGCAGGCCCTGGCGGATGGGGAAGTGCACCTTGACATCCTTCAGCACCAGCAGCGGTTCTTCCGCCGCCGCCGCGCGAAAGTGCCCCAGGTCGGGCAGGGCAGCGATCAGCTTGCGGCTGTAGGCCTGCTGCGGATTGTGGAAGAACTGGTCGACGCTGGCGCGCTCGATCAGCTCTCCGCGATACATCACCGCCACTTCATCGGCCGTATTCCTGACCACGCCCATGTCATGGGTGATCAACAGGACCGCCAACTGGCGCGAGCGGGTCAGCTCGCGGATCAGGTTCAGCACCTGCAACTGGATGGTGACATCCAGCGCGGTGGTGGGCTCGTCGGCGATCAGCACATCCGGTTCGCAGGCCAGTGCCATGGCAATCATCACTCGCTGCTGTTGGCCGCCAGAGAGCTGGTGCGGGAAAAAACCGAAGCGCTGCTCCGGGTCGGGGATGCCCACTTCAGTGAACAACTGCACAACGCGCTGGCGCAGGGCCGCGCCCCGGAGCGGCGTATGCAGCTTCAGGGTCTCGGCCACCTGGGCACCCACGGTTTGCACTGGGTTCAGGGCGCTCATCGCGTTCTGGAAAATCATCGCGACCTTGCGGCCGCGAATCTCCTGCATCCTCGCTTCGGACAGGGCGAACAGGTCCGTGCCTTCGACATCGACACTGCCGCCGCTGATTTTCAGGGCGTCGGGCAGCAGTCGCATGGCGGCCAGCGAGGTCACGGACTTGCCGCTGCCGGACTCGCCCACCAGGGCGAAAATCTGCCCCGCCGTGAGTTCAAAACTGACATCCCTGACGATGGGCTCGCCGCTCTCGGCAAGGACTACGGTCAGGTTGGAGACCCGCATGCAGACGCTGCCGGCCGTCTGCTGCTGTTTGGGGGCGTTCATGCGTCTACCCTCCGCAGGCTGGTACGCGGATCGAAGGCGTCGCGCACCAGATCGGAGAACAGGTTGGCCGCCAGTACCAGCGCGAACATGAAGAAGAACGCGCCGCTCAGGGTCCACCAGATGGTGGGCTCGCGCGACAGCTCGGAGCGGGCGCCGTTGATCATGTTGCCCCAGCTGCCCATGGACGGATCCACGCCGACCCCGATATACGACAGCACGGCTTCCGCCAGCACCAGGGCGCTGAAGTCCAGGACGAAGGTAATGAGAATAATGTGTACCACGTTGGGCAGCACATGGCGCGCGAGGATGCGGGTATGGCTGACGCCAAAGGCGTGGGCCGCCTGCACGTACCCAAGCTGGCTGATCTTCAGGGTTTCCGCCCGGATCAGACGGCACAGGGTCGCCCAGCTGGTGACCCCGAGAATAAAGCACAGGGCGATGAACTTGGCATCCGCCTTCTCCATGCCGACCGCAAAGAAATCCGGGTTGAGGTCGATGTAGACCTGGAACAGCAGCACTGAGGCGGCAATCAGCAGGATGCCGGGGATGGAGCTCAGGGTGGTATACAGGTACTGCACCACATCGTCCACCCAGCCCTTGAAGTAACCGGCCATGACCCCGAGCGTCACCGCGATCGGCAGCATGATCAGGGTCGCCAGGGTGCCCAGCAGCACTCCGGTGCGAATGCCCTTGAGCGACTGGTAGAGCACATCGGCGCCGCCGAGATCGGTGCCGAGGATGTGATAGTAGCGGCTCAGGCTG
This sequence comes from uncultured Haliea sp., assembly GCA_963974125.1. GTDB lineage: Bacteria > Pseudomonadota > Gammaproteobacteria > Pseudomonadales > Halieaceae > Haliea. Next base: position 21,891 of record CAXBCH010000038.1, read on the forward strand.
ACGATCCAGACGCCACCGCAAAGAATCACCCCCTGCACCAGCCAGGAGGCGTGCCAGGGGTAGCGGCTGCGGCGCAGCAGCAGCCACTGGGGGCCGATCAGCAGCGCCGACAGCAGCAGACCCCAAAACAGGGCCGTGACAGTCTTGCCCAGGATATCCGCGCCGCGCAGGGAGGGGTCGGCCAGATGCTGGCCGGCGTGGCGCAGGGGCGGGTAATCGCGAATATCCTGGCCCTGCGCGTCCTTGAGATTTTCCTTCTCGAAGGAGATGAGGGCAAAGGGGGCCGAATAGGTGCGTTCGAAACGGTCGCCCATGCCTCCGGTCAGCAGGTCAAAGACACTGCTGACCTTGTTGTCATAGAACACCTCCTCGACGGCCATGCCCTCCGGGTTTTCCAGGGCGCCGCGAAAGTGCAGGGAGTCCAGCAGGGCGACCGCGATGTAGGCGGCAATGACGGTGAAGGTGACCATGCCCAGTTTCGAACTGAACACTTCTGCCCAGCGCTCGCGGGTCTGGGGGTCCCTGCGCAGGCGGTAGAAAAAGCAGGCCAGCGCAATCACCAATAGATAGATCAGGGCGTCGGACCAGAGAATCACGGGTTTCATCAGTACCACGCCCTCAGGACAGTCGCACCCGGGGATCAGCCCAGGTGTAGGAAATGTCGGTCAGGAGCAGACCGAGGATGTAGAGGACGGAGCCAATGAAGACCATGCTGCGAACGATGGCAAAATCCTGGGAATTGATGGCGTCGAGCATGTAGCTGCCCAGCCCGGGTATGCCGAAGAACGACTCGATCAGCAGGCTGCCCATGAACAGGGAGGGAATCAGTACCACGACCCCGGTGAGGATGGGGATCAGGGCGTTGGGGAGGATGTGCCGGAACAGGATGCTGAGCTCGCTGCAGCCCTTGGCACGGGCGGTACGGACATAGTCCTGGTTGGCTTCCTCCAGGAACAGGGTGCGGTACCAGCGTGCGCCGGCGCCAATGCCGGCGACCACGCCCACCAGCACCGGCAGGATCAGGAATTTCCACACCTGGCCCTCGGCGTGGAAGCCGGAGATGGGCACCAGGCGCCAGGTCTTGGCGATCAGGAACTGGCCGCCGATGATATAGAACAGGTAGGAAATCGACATCAGCGCCACGAACAGGAATACGGCGCCACGGTCCAGCCGGGTACCGTGGAACATCACCACCATCAGCGCCACGCAGATGTTGACGCCGATGCCCACCAGGAACGTGGGCAGCGCCACGGCCAGGCTGGGCCACATGCGGGAGGCGACGTCGGTGGTGATATCGCGGCCGCTTTCCGAGCGGCCGAAGTCAAACACGAACAGGCGCACGGACTTGTCGAAGAAGATTGTCTCGGTAAGGCGCGCCACCCCGGCGGCGTCGGGGTTCAGGAACAGCGGCTTGTCGTAGCCGTTCTTTTGCTTCCAGTTTTCGATGGCCTCGGGGGTGACGTACTTGTCGCCGAGCTGGGACGCGGCCATGTCGTCCGGCGAGTTGACCACGAAGAACAGGGTGAAGGTCAGCAGGTTGACGCCGATGAGGATGGGAATGGCATACAGCAGCCGACGAACAATGTAGGCAAACATGGGGAGATCCTGTTATTGGCGCGCAGTCGCCCTGAGGCGACGGCGGTAGGCGATTATTCCCGGAAGCAGCAGCGCGAGCAGCAGCACGGCTCCGGCGTACAGCGGCCAGATCACCGGCTGGTTCCACTCTGCGCGCTTCTGCTCGCGCAGTGATTCGTCGATGCGCACGTACTTGAGCGTGCTCTTGGAGATACCGTGGCGCTTGTTGTTGTGCACCCAGCTGTTGTTCAGGTAAATGTCCTTTGGATAGTAGGCGAACAGCCATACTGCGTCTTCACGGAACAGCTCCACCATCCTGGCGACAATGGTTTCGCGCTCCGGGCCCGGGGGCAGCACGCGCATGTCGCGAAACAGCGCATCGTACTCTTCCGACGCGTAGTTGGCGTTGTTGGCGCCGTCGCATTTGCAGATCAGCGGGCTCTCCGGGCCGAACAGCAGGAACAGGAAGTTCTCCGGGTCGGGATAGTCCGCCAGCCAGCCGTGGGAGAAGATCTGGGTATTGCCGGTAAGCAGTTTTTCCCGGGTGCGGTTCCAGTCCGCCGGCCGGTATTCCACCTGCACCCCGATACGGGCGAAGGCGCGGTCGATCCAGTTCATGTGGGTGTTGGAAATCGCCTGACTCTGGACATCAATGAAGATCTTCAGGGGCTCGCCGGTGCGGGCGTCCCGGCCGTTGGGATAGCCCGCTTCCACCAGCAGCTGCCGCGCGTGTTCAATCGACTTGCGCTTCGGTTTGCCGTCCACCCAGTCATAGACGTAGGGATTCATCCCTGCCTCGCCTTCGACAAACCCGGGAATGCCGGGTGGTATCGGCATGTGGGCGGCAATACCGTTGCCCTTGTAGAAAATGTTCAGGTATTCCTCGGTATCAAAAGCGATCTGCAGCGCCCGGCGCAGCTTGCGCTTCTCCTCGCTGTAGCCGCCCACTACCGGGTCGCGCATGTTGAAGCCATAGTAGTAGAGGGCCGGCTTCACATCCGGTGATACGCTGATATTGCGGTCCGCCATTTCCGCGCTCAGTTCCACGCCGTCGGGGCCGACCACGAAGGCCTGGTCAAACACGCGGTTGGTGTTGCCGTGGTTCTCCCCGGAACGGTCGTAGTAGCCCTGCAGGAACTTGGTCCACAGGGAGAGCACCTCTTTCTCCAGTCGGAACACAGCGCGGTCCACCAGTGGCAGGCGCTTGCCTGCGTCGTCCAGCAGGCCCTGCTCCGCGTCACCCGGTTCGCCCTCGCTGGGGTAGTAGTCCTCGCGGAAGTTGGGATTGCGCTCCAGCACGATCTCGCTGTTGGGGTCGTTCTTCACCATCATGAACGGACCGCTGCCCACCGGCCACCAGTCCAGGGTCAGGTTGCGGTCGATAAACCCGGGGTTGTGGAAAAAACGATCCACCTCGGGAGGAATGGGCGAGAAGAAATGCATGGCCAACCAATAGCGGAACTGCGGGTAGCGGCCGATGATGGTGATCTCGAAAGTGCGCTCGTCGATCACTTCCAGCCCCTGCATCGGGTACTGGTCGAGATCCAGCCAGCCGTCCCGCTGGACCTCCTGCAGCTGGCTGGAAAATTCCTCCATGCCGACAATGTACTGGGCCATGAAGCCGAGCATGGGCGAGCCGTTGAAGGGGTCGGCCAGGCGCTTGATCGCATAGACGTAGTCGTTGGCGTGGACGGCGCGGGAGCCAGTGTGGGGGAAGTCGCCTATCTGGCTGAAGCTGCGCCCCTCCCGCGGGTCGCTGAAAACATAGCGCGGGGCTCCCGATGCGTCGACTGCAAAGGCCGGATGCGGCTGGTAGCGGGCGTCCGCGCGCACGGTCAGCCGGTAGCGGGAAAACGCCACTTCCTCGAGGTCGGGATCGATTGCGTCGCCGTTCGCGTCCAGGTAGGTGATGTCGGGAAGAGCCTCGGCGCCCAGGGGAATCAGTTGGTAGGGGCGTTTCAGGAAGTGGTAACCCATGGGCGGCTCGTAGATCTGCATCAGGATCAGCGATTCATCCGAGGCGTAGGAAATGGCGGGATCCAGGTGTTTCGGCGGCGCCGGCGAGATCATCGACTGGTAGGTGATCAGGCCTGCAGGCGCGGGCGGGTGTGGATTGTTCCAGGGGCCGTCGGTGCAGGCGGCAAGGAGCAGGGAACAGCAGAGCAGGGCGGCGGCCCGGTTGCGGGCGGCCAGTCGCGACAGCATGCTTGATAGTCCGTTTGGCGGTCAGGGGTGCGATGTTAACAGCAAATACACTGGCGGTTAACTGTGCGCCTGCTTGTGCTCGCGAAACGGCGAAGGCGGCGTATAGTAGCGGCTGGGAGGAGAGTCGATGCGCGTATGGATTGGGTGGCTGGTGGCGTTGTTGGGGGCCTGCGGGCAGGTGGATGAGTTGCCGGTAGAGCCGGGGGTGTCACTGGCGCTGGCGGAGCACCGCGCCGGGCGCCTGGCGGGTCTGCAGTACAGGCTGCACTTCGACATCCCTGCGCAGCAATTGCAGCCGATTCACGGTGAGATCGAGATCCGGTTTACCCTCGCCAATGCCAGTGCTCCCCTGCAGCTCGACTTTCGGGCCGGGGCAGAGGCAGTGAAAACACTGGTGGTCAACGGCAGGGCGCTGACAGCGTTGCCGCAGCGCGAGCATATTGTGCTGCCGGCGACATCCCTGCGTACCGGCACCAATACGGTGGCAATGACCTTTGTTGCCGGCGACAGCGCTCTCAATCGCAATCCGGATTATCTCTATACCCTGTTTGTGCCGGACCGCGCCCGCACCGCCTTCCCGCTGTTCGACCAGCCCGACCTGAAGGCGACCTGGGAACTCAGCCTCAGGCTGCCCACCGACTGGACTGCGCTGGCCAACGGCCCGCTACTGGCGGCGGAGCCGGACGCGGGGGCCACCCGGTACCGGTTTGCGGTCACCGAGCCGGTCAGTTCCTACCTGTTTGCTTTTGTCGCCGGGCGCTTTGACGCTGTATCCCAGTCCTGGGGCGAGCGCGACATGACCCTGCTGCACCGGGAAACCGACCCCGACATGCTCGCCCGCAACCTGGATGCCATTTTTGCCCAGCACCGCGCGGCCGTTGCCTGGCTGGAGGACTACACCGGTATTGCCTACCCGTTCGCAAAGCTCGACTTCGCGCTGATACCGGCATTCCAGTACGGCGGCATGGAGCATGTCGGCGCCATCCAGTACCGGGCCGAGTTGCTGTTGCTGGATGAGAACCCGACCGACGAGGAGCTGCTGCGCCGGGCCAGCCTGATCGCCCACGAAGTCGCTCACATGTGGTTTGGCAACCTGGTGACCATGCGCTGGTTCAACGATGTCTGGACCAAGGAAGTGTTCGCCAACTTCATGGCGGCGAAAATGGTGAACCCCGAATTCCCCGACATGGACCACGAACTGAGCTTCCTGCTGCGCCACTATCCCCCTGCCTATGCTGTTGATCGCTCGGCGGGGGCGAACCCTATCCGCCAGCATCTGGGCAATCTGAACGAAGCCGGGCAGATGTACGGCCCCATTATCTACAACAAGGCGCCGATCATGATGCGGCAGCTGGAACGGATAGTGGGGGAGGAGGCATTCCGTCGCGGCATGCGGGAGTATCTTTCCCGCTACGCTCACGGTAATGCCAGCTGGCCGGCACTGGTGGCAATTCTGGATCCGCTGACCGGGGTGGACCTGCGAGCCTGGAGCGAGGTCTGGGTACACGGCAGCGGGTTTCCCGAGCCTTCCCTGCAGGTAGAGGATGAGGCACTTTTCTATGGCCCGGGGCCGGCGCGACTGGCCGATCTCGACGCCTGGCAGGATCTGGCGCTGGTGGACAGGGGGCGACTGCTGCTGGACCTGTACGAGGGGGTGCTGGCTGCGGCTGACATTGATGCCGGGGCCTACGGCGCTGCGCTGCTGGACATTGTCGAGGAAGAACGCAATCAGTTGCTGCTGGCCACGGCCCTGTCCCAATTGGGGCGCCTGCAGCAGTCACTGTTGCCAGAGCCAGCCCGTGGCAAGCTGCAGCCGCGCCTGGAGGCTGTGCTATGGGCGGGTATGGCCGCCAGCGAAGAATCCGGCCGCACCAGACTGTTGTTCGACAGCCTGTCGCTGTTGGCCGTCGAGGCGGAGTCGCTGCAGCGTTTGCTGGCGATCTGGCGGGGCGAGGCTTCGGTGCCCGGGCTGCAGTTGTCCGAAAACGACCGTATCCGTCTCGCCGAGCGTCTTGCCCTGCGCTTGCCGGAGCAGGCGCAGGCCATTGTCAGCGCGCAACTGGCAAAGACCGACAACCCCGACAGCAGGCGCCGACTGGCGTTTCTGGCGCCGGCGCTGGCGCCAGACCCCGCTGTCCGCGACCGTTTCTTTGCCAGTCTGGCGGAACCCGGCAACCGGACCACCGAGAACTGGGTACTGGATGCACTGGGTCATCTCCACCATCCATCGCGTACCGCGCATTCGGCGCGCTATATCCTGCCCAGCCTGGAGCTGCTGGAGGAAATACAGGTGACAGGAGATATCTTTTTCCCCTCGGGCTGGTTGCACGCTACGCTGGAGAACCACCATTCTGCGGAAGCTGTGGCCACAGTGCGGGCGTTCCTCGCGGCGAGGCCGGACTACAACGAGCAATTGCGGATGAAGATTCTGCAGGCACTGGATCTGCCCCTGAGGGCCCAGCGACTGGCGCAATAAAAAAACCCCGCTACCGGCTGCCGGTAGCGGGGTTGATGTGTCGGCTCCCGATGATCAGGAACCGATAATGCCGCCGTCCTTGCGGGTAATGACGATGGTGCAGTCGCGGGGGATGGTCACACCGTCGGTGGGGGCCGGGAAATTGGTCCGCGTAGGATCCCCGTTACCCGGGTGCTGGGTATTGATGAACATGGTGCGCCGGTCTGGCGTAACCGCGATGCCGGTGATTTCATCACTGGTAACGCCGCTGAACAGCCGCCGCACGTCCAGGTCCGGACCGCTGTCGTAGGTGCTGGCAACGACCATCTGGTTGTTGAGCCCCTTCTTCTGGCCGCCGTCGGTCTGGATAAAGATGCGCCCGTCGGGGTCGATCCAGATGCCGTCCGGGTCGGAGAAGGTGCGCTCGTCACCATCGGCGTGGGTGTCCTGGGCGATGATGAAGATGTCCCAGGTGAAGCTCAGGCCCGTGTGCTGGTCGCTGTCGTGCCAGCGGATGATATGGCCGTCGGCATTGGGTGCCAGCGGGTTCGCGGCATCGGCCACGGTGCGCCGGCTGTTGTTGGTCAGGGCGCAGTAGACGTCACCATTGGGTGCCACTGTGGTCCATTCCGGGCGGTCCATGGGGGTGGCGCCTGCCTTGTCGGCAGCGACCCGGGCGAAGGTCAGGATCTCTTCCAGGCTCATGCCGGCGAGGGCCGGATTGTTGGGCGAAAGCTCCAGCCAGTCACCGCTGCCATCGTCATTGAACTTCGCCGCATACAGGGTGCCATGATCCAGCGGGCTCATGCCCTGGGCGCGCATGGATTTCCAGTTGCTCTCGGAGACAAACTTGTAGATATAGTCGAAGCGCTCATCGTCCCCCATGTAGCCGACGATGCGGCCGCCGCGGCCTTCAACAATGGCGATGCCCTCGTGCTTGCAGCGGCCCAGGGCCGTGCGCTTGACCGGGATCGCATCGGGGTTGAACGGATCCACCTCGACGATCCACCCAAAGCGGTTGTCCTCGTTGCGGAAGGCGCTGTTGTGCGGTCGACCGAGATTGAAACGCTCATCGAAATTGCCCCAGCCGTAACCAAAGCCATTTGCGCTGAAGCCATAGCGCGCCTGCTCTGGCGTTGCCGCCCACTCGCCGGTTGTGTCGTTGAAATAACCGTTGAAGTTCTCTTCGCAGGTCAGGTAGGTGCCCCACGGCGTGTAGCCGTTGGCGCAGTTGTTGACCGTGCCCATGGGCACGCTGTCGGAGGCAATAAGATCGCTGCCCGCAACCGGGCCGCTGAAGGTGACCGGTGTGTTGACATGGACCCTGCGGTTATATTCGCTGCCCTTGACCAGTTTCCAGCTGCCATTTTGCTTGCGAATCTCGACCACCGATATGCCGTGGGCATGCTGGGATGTGTTGACGTCAGCAACACTCTCCGGTGCAGCCTTGCCAAGCACGGTGCCGTTGCCGCCGAACTCGTGGTTGATCGCCAGCAGGCCACGGGTATTGCTGCCGCGGAAGGGGAAGAACCACATCCCGTCGTGGCCGATACCGACCTGCTGCGCCTGTTGGGCAGCGCTGGGGCGGGTGTCGGGGTCACCCAGGTAGTCCGCTACTGCGTTGTCGAGGGAGGTACCCCAGGGAATCAGCACCTCGTACTGGTAGTCCGCGGAAATGGAGGGCACGGGGCCCGTGCCCTCGGCGACAGGGACCGGACTGAAATTGATCAGCCCGTTTTTACGATTCTGACCTGTCGGGCCATTGGGCCCGGGCTTGCCGCCCTTGGCCGCCATGGCGAGGGAGCTGCCAAAGAATGTGCCGGCGGCCAGGGTAAGGCCGCCTTTCATGACCTGCCGGCGGGAGGCGTAGCCGGTGAGGACATCCTGGAATGTGCGGTTGCTGGAGGGATTGCTGCTGCCTTCGTCGTGATCCATGGTGAGTATCCTGCGCTGTGTAGTTGGAATTTGAGCACGGCCGCAGGCCCATTGCTGTGGCCGCCGTGCGCTCAGCGACCCGCCATGTCCCGCGAGTCCGCTGCCAGTCGATGATGGCTCTGGTTTATTGCAGCGCCGTGGCAGATTCGTGGCAGAAAAAAGAACTTTCTGGGTTGGGGGTGGTGCGGCGGCCTATGGGAGGCACAAAAAAGGGCCAGCGCGAGGCTGACCCTTGGGTAGAGCGGGGACTGGGTTGGGCGCCCCCGGCTGGGCGCCCCCGGCTAGGCGCCCCAGCTAGGCGCCCCCCATCAGAACCGGTAGATCGCGTCGAAGCCGAAGGTGCGGGGCTGGTTCCAGACGTTGCCGGCGAAGCCGAGGGTACCGAAGTCGATACCCCACTCCCGGTACTCCTCGTCGGTGAAGTTCTTGACCCAGGCTGACAGGCGCAGCTCGCCACCATTTCCCACGGACAGTTCATCCAGCGTCAGGCGGGCGTTGGCCACCGTGCGGCTGTCTGCTGTGTCGAACTGATTCTGGAATGGGTGGAAGGTCATGCTGTCGGTATAGGTGACATCCACCCGCGCGCTCAAGGCGCCCATTCCGGTGTTCGGCAGGCTGTATTGCAGTCCCAGGGAACCGGTGTTTTCCGGAGCCCGGGTAACCGTGGTCACGTCCGCGATGTTCTCGATCTGGTTGGTGACCGGGTTGCGGGCGTTGTATTCGTCGAACTCCGCATCCAGGTAGCCATAGGTCAGGTCCAGGGTGATATTTTCGCTGAGCAGGGCGAACACCTCCACTTCAAGCCCCTGGTAGGTCGACTCCCCGGCATTGGTGATGCGGCTGGATGCACCGCCGCTTCCCGCTTCGAAGACGGCAATCTGCATGTCCTGGTAGTCGTTGTAGAACAGGGCGGCATTGACCCGCAGCCGCTGGTTCAGCCAGTCGGACTTCAGGCCCAGCTCGTAGGAGTCGAGTTGCTCCTCATCATAGGCCTCCTCCCAGGCCGTGACGCTGGAAGCCCTGGAGTTGAAGCCGCCGCCGTTGTAGCCGGTGGAGTGGGTGAAGTAGACATTCATGTCCGGGGTCACCGCGTAGTTCAGGGTCAGCAGGTAGCTCAGGTCATCCCACTTGTCGCGGTTGGTGAGACGGTCGTCGATGCTGCTGTGGCCCAGGGTCTCATTGAACAGGAAGCCGTCGCGCTTGTCTTCGGTATAACGCAGGCCGGCGGTAATATCCAGGTCCTCGGTGAGGGAGTAGGTTGCCTGCCCGTAGACCGCGCTGGACTCGGTGGTCTGCCCGTAAATGAAGTCTACGAAGCCGTTCAGGTTCGGGTCCGCACCCGGGAAGGGGAACGGCAGGGGCAGGCGCTGGCTGCCCTGGCACACCGGTCCGGTGCCGAAGTCCTGACAGAAGCCTGCGCCGATATAGGCGCCCCCGATGGCGCTGCCCACAAGGAACTGGATCGGCAGGGCGAAGGTTTGCGGGTTGTCCTGGTAGATATCTTCCTCGTAGTAGTAGAGACCGACGGTGTACTGCAGCCGGTCATTCATGGCATCGCCAATCAGCTGCAGTTCGTGCGTCTCCAGCTCGATCCCGCCCTCGGGGATTCCGGCCTGGAAACCCTGGGTGGGAATGGACTGGCCACCGCCGTAGAACAGGTCGCGCATGGTGTAGGCGCCGCCATCGAGGTCAGTGGAGTCGTAGCCGGAATCGGTTTCCCGGTTGGCGTAGATGTACTTGATCATGAACGGTTCCAGCTCCCAGGAGACCGTCAGGTTGTGGCCGTCCACCTCCAGCCACTCATCGCTGACTCCGTCCAGGGTGAACTGCTCGCGCCGCTTGTTCGGGTCGCCCACGGTGGCGGCCATCTGCTGGAAAATCTCGCCCCCCAGGAAGGTGTAGGGAAAGGGTGTGTCGGTAAAGCCGTTGAAGATACTGTCCTTGACCTTGGTGACCTGGAACGGTGTGGGTACACCGCGATTGTCGGTGCGGTCGAAGGTGTAGTCGATGATCAGGTTGTCCGTTGGCTCCAGGCGCAGGGCCAGGCGGTAGGACTGGTTGTCTTCGCTGCCGAGGTCGCGCTCGCCTTCTGGCCAGTCATTGGTGGCCCAGCCGTCATACTCCATTTTCGCCGCCGACAGTTTCACCGACAGCATATCGGCGAGTTTCGGCAGGTCTACCGAGCCGGAGAGGCGCCGGTAGCCATCGTTACCGATGCTGGCTTCAAGTTTACCGCCGAGTTCGCCCGTGGGCTTGATGGTGGTGACGTTAATGGCGCCGCCGGTACTGTTGCGGCCAAACAGGGTGCCCTGCGGGCCGCGCAGCACTTCCACGGACTGCAGGTCGACAATATCGAAGACCGCGCCCACGGTCTTGCTCATGTAGACCCCGTCCAGGTAGAAGCTGGTCTTCGGGTCAACCATCAGCGAAGTCTCGCCGCTGCCTACCCCGCGGATGTAGATGGACATGTTGGAATTGGAGGACGGCTGCTTCTGGATGTTGGTGTTGGGTGCAAAGCTGCCGATGTCAGTGACATTGTAGATCCCCAGGTCCGCGATTTTCTCGGCGTTGAACGCGGTGACCGCGATAGGGGTGTCCTGGAGCAGGGTCTCGCGCCGCTGGGCGGTGACGACCACCTCTTCCAGGGCCAGGGTCTGGGCCTGGGCCACGGACATTACCGGGAACGGCGCCGCGGCGATTAATGCTGCTGCTATGGGGGTGCGAAGGTTCTTCGGCATGGTAAGGCTCCGTAATCGTTATTATGGGCGCCCGTGGGGGCAGCCTGGTCACCGTGGCAACACGTCGTGTTGGACTACGCGGATAAATTGTGCTTGTTGTAATCCGCAACCGCAGTTTAACTTTTTTTGCGCCTCCCTCGTCAAGCCCTGCATAGTGTAAAAATTACCCTGTGGTTCAGGCTGTCGGCCTCGGCTGGGTTTCTGCCCTGCCGATGTTTCCGGGCACGGGCCACGACCCTGCGGTGAGGGCATTGCCAAGCAGGCCGCGGCGTGGTTTCATCACCCGAGGCGGCCAATTTGCAGTCGCTGTAAGCGAGGCGTCAACAGCCATGGATGCAGTACACAGGCATCGCTATGCCGGGGTTCTGCCCGGGCTTTTGGCTATTGTGGTGCTGGTGGTGGGAGTGACTGCCAGCGTGCTCGCCTGGGAGCACAGCCGCCAGCGTGAACGTTCCCTGGTCGAGAATGCCTTTGTCGCCGAGGCGGACCGGCTGGTCGCCGTTATCAAGCGTCAACTGGATACCTACGCTGTCGTCATGCGCGGTCTGCAGGGCCTTTTCCAGGGTGCCCGGGAAGTGCAGTACCACGACTTTCTGGCCTATACCCGCGCCCTGCAAGCGACCTCGGATGTTGCCGGCCTGCAGGGCGTCGCCTGGGTGGAGCTGGTGCGGCGCGAGCAGTTGGCCGCACACACAGCAAAAGTGCGCTCCCAGTTGCCGATCGATTACACCATCCATCCCGGCAGTGACAGCGAAGTGCTGGCGCCGATCATCTACATTGAACCGCTGACCGGGGATAACCTGGCGGCGATAGGGCTGGATATCTACCAGGTGCCGAGGGCACGTGAGGCGGCGGAACTCGCCCGGGACAGTGGCTCGATCGTCATTACCCGTCCCATAGGGCTGGTGCAGGACAGCCAGCGCGATCCTTCGCCCTCGTTTGTCATGTACCTGCCGGTATACGCGGCGGGGCTGGCTGCCGACACGGTCGCTGCGAGGCGGGAACACATCATCGGTTTTGTCGATATCCCCTTCCGGGTAAGCGACCTGATGGCCGGATTGCGCAATGAGATCAATCCGGCAATCGACCTGGACATCCACGATGGTGACCTGGCTGATCCGGCCAATGTCCTGTATGCCACCGACGCAGTGTCCCACGCAGAGCGGCTGCAGGCGGGTGAGCTGCAGCGGCGCGAGACCCTGACCGTGGGTACTCGCAGCTGGGCCCTGCTGATGAGCACAACACCGGAATTCAGGGCGGCCATAGTCGTGCCCGCGCAATCGCTGTGGCTGCTGCTGGCGGGCAGTTGCGCCAGTGTCGCCCTGGCGCTGCTGGTGCTGGTGCTGGCCCGGGGGCGCGATCGCAGTGAGCGACGCGCTGCACGTCTGAGCAATCTCTACCATGCCCTGAGCGAAGTGAACCAGGCTATCGTCAGGATGGACAGCGAGCACGACCTGATGCCCCTGGTGTGTCGCATGGCGGTTGAGTTTGGCGGCATGCGAATGGCCTGGGTGGGACGCGTTGATGCCGATACCGGGCTGATTACCACCGCTGCCAGTGCCGGCAAGGGCTGCGATTACCTGGATAGTCTCGTGCTTTCGGCACGAGCGGGGGAGCCGGGCGGTAGTGGTCCGACCGGCACTGCGGTGCGGGAAAATCGCCCGGTCATCATCAACGATTACCTGGGCTCTGACCTGACCCGTCCCTGGCATGAACGTGCCCGCAACTATGGCTGGCGCTCGGCAGCGGCGTTTCCGATCCAGCGTGGCGGCCGCCAGTTCGCGGTGCTCAACGTTTACCACCACAAGCCCGACGCCTTTGATCCGGACGCGACCAGTCTGTTGACGGAAATGACCGCCGACATCAGCTTTGCCCTGGACAACTTCGACCGCGAAGCGCAGCGCACGAGATTCCAGAAGGCGGTGCTAGAGAGCGAGGCCCTGTTGTCGACGGTCCTGGAGAATGTCGGCGCCTGTATCTACCTCAAGGATCTAGAGGGCAAATACCTGTTTGTGAACCAGCAGGTGCTGGATCTGTGGGGTGTCGAGCGGGAGCAGGTGATCGGTTTTGGCGACGACCGGTTCTTCGACGAGCGCACAGTGGCACGGGTTCGGGAAAACGACCGCCGGGTGCTGGACTCGGGCCAGCCCGAGGAGTTGGAGGAAGTCGACAGTATCCGTCGTGGCAAGACCCACGTATTCTGGTCGGTGAAAATTCCCCTGCGGGATGCAGAGGGCAAAATCTATGCGCTGTGCGGTATCTCTACCGATATTACCGAGCATCACGATAATCGTGAGCGCATTCGCCTCCTGAGCAACTACGATTCCCTCACCGGCCTGCCCAACCGGGAGCTGCTGCGGGAGAAGAGCCGGATTGCGCTGACCTCGGCGCGCTCGGGTGGCACTGAGGCGGCGCTGCTGTATATCGATATTGACCGGTTCCAGATCATCAACGATTCCCTTGGCCTGAATGTCGGTGACGAGGTGCTGAAGGAGCTGTCCAAGCGCCTGACGGCGGAGCTGAGCCTGGAGGCCACCCTCTCGCGGATGGGGGGCGATGAGTTTTTCCTGCTGCTGCCGAACACCGATGCCGGGCAGGCTGTGGCCATTGCCGAGCGCCTGCTGCTGCTGGTGGCAGAACCATTGCAAGCCGGCAGGCATCGCCTCAATCTCACCGCCAGTATCGGCGTGGCCTGCTTTCCCCGCCACGGGCGGGATCTGGACCAGCTGACCCAGTCCGCCGATGCCGCCCTGTCCCGGGCCAAGCGGGCCGGGCGCAACACGTTCAGGGTCTTTTCGGAGGAGATGCGGGCGCGGGCCAATGAGACCCTGCTGATCGAAAACGAACTGCGCGATGCCCTGGCCAATCAGCGTCTGAGCTTGCATTACCAGCCCCAGGTCAGCATCACCAGCGGCGAGATTACCGGGGTGGAAGCGCTGGTGCGCTGGCAGCACCCCGAGATCGGCTACATTTCCCCGGCGCGCTTCATTCCCATTGCCGAAGAGAGCGGCCTGATCCTGGGGATCGGCAACTGGGTATTGCGCACCGCGATCGCACAGCAGGCGAAGTGGCTGGAGGCGGGACTGCCGGTGAGTTCAGTCGCGGTCAACCTCTCCGCCGTACAGCTCTTTCGCGCCGACTTCACGGCCATGGTGAGTGGTTTGCTGGAGGAGTACGGGTTGCCTGCCGGGATGCTGGATCTGGAGCTGACCGAGCGTATCGCGATGGAGAACTCCGGCAAGACCCTCGCGACCCTGACGGATCTCAACGATCGGGGCGTAGTGCTGTCCATCGATGATTTTGGTACCGGTTATTCCTCCCTCAGCTACCTCAAGCGCTACCCGGTTCAAAAGCTGAAGATCGACAAGGGTTTCATCGACGGGCTCGCCGACGACCCCGAGGACCAGGCGATCGTGCTGGCGATCATCGGCATTGCCAGGGGGCTCGGCTTCCAGACCGTGGCGGAGGGAGTGGAAACCAGGGAGCAGTTGCAGTTCCTGCAGCAACACGGCTGTGAGGAATACCAGGGCTACTACTTCAGCAAGCCACTGCCACCGGCAGAGCTGGAGACCTTGCTGCGCAGGCAGGTCGCGTCAGGTACTGGTCGCTAACACCCAGGCGGTATAGGCACCAAAGCACAACAGCAGCACCCCGCCTTCGAGGCGATTGATCCGTCCCGGACCCCGGCGCCGGTAGCCCAGTACGCACAGCAGCACGGCGAGTCCGGCCATCGTGGCCACGTCCCGGCCGAGGACTTCCGGCGGCACCGTGATCGAACTGATGCCGCCCGCGATGCCCACAACCGCCAGCGTATTGAACAGGTTGGAGCCGATGATATTGCCGAGGGCAATGTCGTTCTCACCCTTGCGGGCAGCGATAACCGAGGATGCCAGCTCTGGCAGCGAGGTGCCGATGGCAACAACCGTCAGGCCGATAACCAGGTCGCTGATCCCGAGGCTCAGCGCAATATCGACTGCGCCCCAGACCAGCAGGCGGGAGGCGGCAATCAGCGCCAGCAGGCCTGCCACCAGCCACAGCAGCGCACGGCGCAGGGGCATGTGGGCGACGGCTTCGAGATCCGCGCTGACCTCAGTGCCAAGCTGGTCGGCCTTGCCGCTCATGCCCTCGCGGATGCTCCAGGTCATCAGCGCCGCGAACACCGCGAGCAGCACCACCGCTTCCATCCGGGTGACGGTGCCATCCAGCAGTTGCCAGGCCGCCAGGGCGGTCACCGCCAGCAGGATCGGCAGTTCTTTGCGCAGGATCTGCGAGTGCACCAGCAGGGGACTGATGAGGGCAGTGATGCCGAGGATCAGCGCAATGTTGGTGATATTGGAACCGTAGGCATTCCCCAACGCCAGCCCCGGATTGCCCTGGTAGGCGGCCATGGCCGAGACCACCATCTCCGGTGCCGAGGTACCGAAACCGATGATCACCATGCCGATCAGCAATGGCGGCACCTGGAAGTGCCAGGCAGTTGCCGATGCTCCCGCCACAAACCTGTCCGCGCTCCACACCAGAATAACCAGGCCGACCAGAACGGCCCCCACTGCGATCATTGGTTTCCTCCTCTGCCGTGCCGGCACCCGGATGGGTGGCCGACGAGAGGCCCACGATACTGCGCAAACAGCACCGCCGCTACTACCCCCGCGGCGGTAATAATCCGCATGTCGGTCAGCAATGTGCATTGAAAAATTATGCCGAACCCCCTTTTACGCGCTAGTCTATGTCTTACATAAACATAAAAAGGTGTGATCCGATGGCTTATTCAGGGAAAGGCTTGTTGCTCGTCCTGCTGACTTTTGCTCTGCTGGCCTGCTCCGACAGCAGTGACCGGCCGGCGCCGGCAGAGCCGCCGGTCCAACCTGAAGAGGTGGATCCCAATCTCGTCGAATTGGCGCCAGGGGAGGACTTCCAGCGGCGCCTGCTGGAAGCGCTCATCAACGCCGAGCCGGGCCAGACCATCGAGCTCCCCGAGGGGGAGTTCGCGCTGGATGGCACCCTCTCCCTGGATGTCGACAATGTCACGGTACGCGGACAGGGGCCCGGGCGGACGGTGCTCAATTTCGCGACACAGGCGTCAGGGGGGGAGAGTATTCTGGTGACCAGCAACAATGTGGTGCTGGAAAATTTCGCTCTCATCGATCCCCCCGCCGATGGCGTCAAGTTCAAGTTCTCCAACGGCGTCACCATGAAGTCGCTGCGGGTGGAGTGGACCTGTGGCCCCTGTGCCAGCAACGGTGCCTATGGCCTGTATCCGGTGCAGACGCAGAACGTGTTGATTGAAGACAGCGAGGTCATCGGTGCCAGCGATGCCGGCATCTATGTGGGCCAGTCCGACAACATCATCGTGCGCCGCAACCGGGTATCCCTGAACGTCGCGGGCATTGAAATCGAAAACTCGACCAACTCCGATGTCTACGAGAATATTGCCGAGAACAATACCGGTGGCATTCTGGTGTTCGATCTGCCCAACCTGACACTGGACGGGGAGCGTGCGCGAATCTACGACAACACCATCCGCAACAACAATACCCCCAACTTTGCGCCAGAGGGGAATATCGTTGCGATCGTGCCCACGGGCACCGGCATCCTCGCCATGGCCTTCGACGACATCGAGATTTTTGGCAACCGTATCGAGGGCAACCAGTCGCTGGCTATCGCCATTGTCAGCTACGCGATCAGCGGACTGACCACCGACGATGTCAACTACAATCCCGACCCGCGGCGCATCCATGTGCACGACAATGAATACAGCGACAACGCCCATGATCCCCAGGACCTGGTGGCTGATATTGCCGGTCTGTTCAACGGGCTCGGCGGCCTCCCGGAGATTGTTTACGATGGCCTCGGGGAAGGACAGGGCGCCTTCGCCGATGCCGACCGCATCTGCATAGCGGAAGCTGAAACAGTGCGTCGTGGGGTGCTGTTTCAGCCCGGTGGTGGCGGCCCCAGTGTCGATCCGGCCTTTTTTGCCTGCGCCCACGCCTCCCTGGCGGAGGTTGTGCTGGATACACCCGAGGTGATTGCCGAAGGCGAGCGGCCACCGACTGAAGCGGAGATCGCCGAGCTCTGTACCCCCGCCGGCAGCGAGGTCAATTTCGATGCCGTGGAGGTGAATTGTCGCGAACTGGCGGGATACAACCTGTTCGCGGACGCACTGGAGCCGCGCAGCGAAGCCAATGGCGGTATCCTTTATGACCTGACCAGCGAGCTGTTTACCGACTACGCGGAGAAATACCGCTTTATCTACGTTCCCGAGGGTCTGCAGGCGGCATATTCCACCCGCGATACCTTCGATTTCCCCGTGGGGACCATCATCGCCAAGACCTTCACCATGCCCAATGACTTCCTCAACCCGGCAGCGGGTGAAGTCATCATCGAGACCCGCCTGTTGCTTCACCGGCGCGAGGGCTGGGCGATGCTGCCCTATATCTGGCGCGCAGACGGCAGCGGTGCGGATCTCTCCGTGGCCGGCGGCCGCCGCAGCCTGGAGTGGATCCACAGCGACGGCATGACCCGCAGCACCGAGTACGTAATCCCCGACGCCAACAGCTGCAAGACCTGCCATGGCGTGACCCGCGCCGAGACCGGAAGCGGCGTCAATCGTGAAACGGTGAGCCTGCCGATTGGCCCCAAGGCACGGTTTTTGAACCGCGACAACAGCTACTCGGGCGCAAGCAAGAACCAGCTCGCGCACATGGCCGAGCTGGGAGTGCTGGCCGGCCTGCCCGCGGACCTTGCCGGTATCGAGACGGCACCGGATTGGGAGGATCCTGCGCAACCGCTGCAGGCGCGGGCCAGGGCCTACCTGGATATCAACTGCGCCAACTGTCACAGCCCCGGCGGCTTCGCCAGTAATTCCGGCATGTTCCTGGAGTTCTGGCGCGAGGTGAATTCCACCTACGGTATCTGCAAGCCGCCGGTGGCAGCGGGCGCCGGCTCCGGAGGCCTGCAGTTCGATTTCGTCCCCGGCGATGCCGATGCGTCCATCACCGTATTCCGCATGGATTCCAACGACCCGGATGTGCGCATGCCCGAGATCGGACGCAGCATCATCCACGATGAAGCGGTCGCGCTGGTGCGGGAGTGGCTGAACAGTTTGAGTGGCGGCTGCTAGGCGCTGAAGGGTTGCCCGGAGCGTGTGCTTGTCCCCGACACCAGCGGCTGTATCGCCGTCGATTCCACGGGTATGATTGCCCGATAATGATTGGACGGTTAACCTCAGGGAATGCGTGACATGGATAGTTCGGTTGGGTCTGATCGGGTGATGAGCATGGTGCAGGCGCTGGTCACTCGTGTTGGCGGCGCGGTACCTCCACAGGAGTATGCGGCGCTCACCCAGCTGGCCTATAACCTGCTGGAACCCGCGCCACCGGTTTCACCACCGAGTCCGCGCCTGGTGACGGTGCTGATCGTCGACCTGCGCGGGTTTTCCTCGCTGGCGGAGACCTGCAGTTCCGCGGCCTTGATTGGCTTGCTGACGCCCTTTTTTGAGCAGATGACGGCGCTCATCCACGCCCATGGCGGGTTTGTCGACAAGTTTCTTGGCGACGGGGTGATGGCACTGTTTGGCGCCCCGCACGCCTGTGATGACCATCTGCAGCAGGCGTTGCTGTGCGCCGCCCGCATGCAGCAGGCGATGGTCCGGATCAACACTGAAAACGCACGCCTGGGTCTGCCGGAAGTGCACGCGGGTATCGGCATCAATACCGGTGAGGTCATGGTCGGCAGTTTCGGCCCCGATGACCATCGCGAGTACACCGCGATCGGGGACGAGGTGAATTTTGCTGCCCGGGTCGAATCGTTCAGTCTGCGCGGGCAGGTGCTGCTGAGCGAAAACAGCTACCTGGCCGCGCGCGACAGCATCGAAGTGGGTGCCATGCGCCGCTTGCAGGTCAAGGGCAGGAGGGGTCCGGTAACGCTGTACGAGATGCTGGCCGTGACCGGATCTGAGCGAGTTGAGGTGCCGCGGGTGGAGCTGCGCAATTCGCCGCGGGTGGAGGTCGAGCTGCCGTTGCACTTTCATCGCGTGGATGGCAAAGAGGTGCTGCAGGAAACCCATGCCGGCAGTATCCGCAACCTCAGTTATGATGGCATGCTCGCGCAGCTGGAGTTGGAGCTGCCGACACTCAGTGAAATCAATTTCCGGGTAAACAGTGACTTCGCTACCGATGTATCCGGTGAGCTGTATGCCCGCGCCCTGCATACAAGACCGGTGGCGAACCGCTTCGAAATCTCTTTCGCTTTCACCACCTCGGGCACGACCGGGCACGAGGCCGTGCGGCGCTATGTGGACCAGCTGCTGTGGGGCCGTCCCTAGTGGGCTGCGCGGCTAATTCGGTAACGTTCAGAGCGCCTGTGCCGGCGCGAATCAAGGCGTGGCTCGCCGGCAAGGGTGGCTCCCTTACCAAGAGGCACAACGCTGAGTCGCGCCGGCACAGGCGCTCCCGCAGGGCCGCCGCACAAGCGTTGTGGGCTGCGTTGCGCTCACTTGAATTGGCGACGGCCAGTCCTGCGCTCGCGCGCCTTGCCCACAACGCTTGTGCGACGGCTGAATGTTACCGAATTAGCCGCGCAGCCCACTAGCGTGCAAGACCACTTCTTTGACAGCGGCGGTACCCGCCTGCACGCCGTCAGCACCGGTCGCGGACCTCTGGTGGTCTTTTGTCACGGCTTTCCGGGGCTCTGGTACAGCTGGCACCGGCAACTGACAGCAGTCGCCGGCGCGGGATTTCGTGCCGTTGCACTGGATCAGCGCGGTTACGGGCAGTCGGACCGCCCACTGGCTGTCAGTGCTTACGACAGCGAGCAGCACTGCCGGGACCTGCTGGCGCTGCTGGCCCACTTTGGCGAACGCGAGGCCTGTTTTGTCGGCCACGACTTCGGCGCGGCCCAGGTGTGCAACATGGCGGTGCGCTATCCGCAACACTGCCGCGCGCTGGTGCATGTCAGTTGCCCCTACGATTTTGACCTTGCGGGTCGCGGCTGTGCCGGCAGCGATGCCGTGGCCCGTGACTATGGCCGTCCTTTTGCCCTGCCGCACATCAAGCCCAGCGATTGTTTTGCCGCCATCGCCGAACAGCATTTCTTCCACATGCACTACTTCCAGACGGTGGGGCCGGCAGAGCGGGAGCTGGGCGCCAATGCCGCGGAATTTCTGCAGCGGCTGTACTGGTCCCTGAGTGCGGAAGGCAACCTGCTGGGCTGGGACCGGTTTCCCTCGGTGGGCACCGGCTATCTTGATGTGCTGGCGCCGGCGCCGCCACTGCCCTGGGGCTGGCTGGAGCAGGCGGACATTGCCTACCTCACTTCCCAGTACCTGCTCGCCGGGGAAGAGCTGGCCTTCATTGGAGGACTGAACAGCTACCGGGTAGCGGACCGCAACTGGGAACTGGGCAAGCCCTGGGCCGACGCCCGGGTCGAGGTCCCCAGCCTGTTTATTGCCGGCCAGCAGGATGCAGTGCTGCAGCTGGTGGGAGCCGGTGCCCTGGGCCTCATGCGCGAGCGGATGCCGCGCCTGGCTGCCACGGTGCTGATACCGGGTGCGGGCCATTTTGTGCAACTGGAACAGGCGGAGGCGTTCAACCGTGCATTGCTGGACTTCCTTGCCGCTGGCAGCGGATGATGGACAGTCACCATCACCTTTGCATAACCTGTAGCTGTCCGTGCCGGTACCGAAAGGAGGTCTTGGATGAACAGGCAACAGCTCGCTGCGGTAGCGAACGCGATCGTCGCCAGGCAAAAAGGTGTCCTGGCGGCGGATGAGAGCGGCCCTACCATCAGGAAACGTTTCGATGCCGTCGAGGTGGAAGCAACCGGGGAGAACCGCCGCCGCTATCGCGAAATCCTGTTTACCACCGAAAACATCGAACAGTACATCGGTGGCGTTATTCTCTTTGACGAAACCTTGCGCCAGGCTACCCGGGACGGCATACCCTTTGCCGAATTGCTCCAGAGCCGTGGCATCCTGCCCGGAATCAAGGTGGACAGGGGGCCCGCTGCACTGGCACTGCACCCGGGAGAACGGGTCACCGAAGGGCTGGATGGGCTGCGTGACCGCCTGCTCGAGTACCGCCAGTTGGGTGCGAAGTTCGCCAAGTGGCGCGCGGTGATCGATATCGATGAGGCCGAGGTGCCGAGCGCTTGCGGTATTCGCGCCAATGCGCATGCACTGGCGCGCTACGCGGCGCTGTGCCAGGAACTGGACGTCGTTCCCATCGTGGAACCGGAAGTGCTGATGGACGGCGCCCATACCATCCAGCGCTGCGAACAGGTGACCTCCAGGGTTCTGGCGGCGGTTTTCACCGAGCTTGATGCCCACGGCGTTTTCCTTGAAGGGATGCTGCTGAAGCCGAACATGGTGATCGCCGGCTTGCAATGCGAGCGGCAGGCCCCGGTGCAGGAGGTGGCAGAGGCGACACTGCGCTGCATGCGGCGCCATGTGCCAGCTGCCGTTCCCGGGCTGGTGTTTCTGTCCGGTGGGCAGAGCGCGGCGGACGCCACTGAGCACCTCAGCGCCATGAACGCGATGGGGTCGCAACCCTGGCAGCTGAGCTTCTCCTACGGTCGGGCATTGCAGGCGCCGGTGCTGGCAGCGTGGCGGGGGCAGGAGGATAATCTGGCTGCCGCCCAGCGCATGCTTTCCCGGCGCTGCGAACTCAATGGCCTCGCCCGCGAAGGCAAGTACGTCAGATCGCTGGAAGAGGCGGCATGAGCTCGGGAACCGTCGTGGTTGACCGTCGTTTCTGCGGCCCGCCCCGGTCTGGCAATGGTGGCAGCTGATGGCGTCCCCGGCCAATCCGGGCGCGCCCGACCCCGCGCTGGCGGAGCGTTGCATGCGTCGCGCCATTGAACTTGGCCGTCGGGCCGCTGACGCCGGCGAAGGCGGGCCTTTTGGTGCGGTCATCGTCCGCGACGGGGTCATTGTCGGCGAGGGCTGGAACCGGGTCATCGCCAGCAATGATCCCACCGCCCACGGTGAAATCATGGCGATCCGCGATGCTTGCGAGCGTGCCGGCAATTTCGATTTGCAGGGCTGCCACATTTATACCAGCGGTGAGCCCTGCCCGATGTGTCTGGGCGCCATCTACTGGGCGCGCATCGCGCATGTGTTTTACGGCTTTTCCATTCACGCCGCAGAGAGCTGTGGTTTTGATGACAGACGATTTTTCCAGCAGCTGGCACTGCCCCGGGAGCAGCGCGATGTCGGGCAGACCCAGCTGTTGGGGGAGGAGGCCTTCGCAGTCCTGCAGCACTACCTGGGCAAGCCGGATCGTGTACCCTACTGACAGACACTGACAGAGTACGCATTGATGGACCTGATCCTGCACCATTACGCCATGTCGCCCTTTGGCCGCAAGATCCGCAGCATGCTGGGCTATGCGGGGCTCGACTGGCAGTCCGCGATTACCCGCGAGATGCCGCCGCGCCCGGTGCTGGCACAGCTTGCCGGCGGCTACCGCAAGATCCCCGTGGCCCAGATTGGCGCCGACATCTTCTGCGACAGCCGCACGATTGCCGCCGAAATTGCCGCCCTGGCCAACAAGCCGGAGCTGGCGCTGGAGAACCTCGACGCCGGGGCCCGGGCGTGGGCGGGCAGGGCGGATCTGGACCTGTTTTTCCCCTGTGTGCTCGCTGCTGGCACCCCCGCCATGCGGCGCAAGGCGCGGGAGTCCATGTCGCTGCTGGATATGGGTCGCTTCGTGCTGGACCGCATCGGCATGAGCCGCAAGGCGGCGGTGAAAATTGCCGGCTTCAGGGAGGCGCGGCCATTGGTACTGGACCACCTTGCGCAGGTGGAGGCACAGTTGCAGGGGGATTTCCTGTTCGGTGCTGCTCCCACCCACGCGGATTTTTCCACGTACCACGGGCTCTGGTTTATCCGTGACCTGGGCGAGTCGCCGCTGGTCGATGATTTTCCCGGGACCCTGGCCTGGATGGACCGCATCGCCGCTTTTGGCGAGGGGGGGCGCAGCGAGATTGCCCCGCAGCAGGCGCTGGATATTGCTGCGGGTGCCGAGCCGCGGTCGATTCCACCGGCGGCTCAGGAGGACCCGCTTGTTGGCCAACAGGTGACCATCGCCCCGTCGGACTACGGCCAGGTGGCAACCAGGGGAACGTTGGCCGGTGCCACGCAGCACAGCTGGATCCTGGCGCGAAGCGCAAGCGGGCTGGGGACGGTGCATGTGCATTTCCCCAAACAGGGTTATTCCCTGCGCCCCGTTGGACGGGACAGTGCCTGAGCAAGGGCCCCGGCGTTCCGCCAGGGTCCGGGCCAGCAAAGCCTATGCGCGGGCGACCAGTCGTGCGCAGGCGTATATCGACGAGCCCGAGACCTTGCAATCACTGGCCACCGCTGCGGCTGACAAGGCCGAGGCCCGCAGCGGGCCACTGGCTGCTATCATCAAACCCCTGAAGGACGCGCTGCGCCTGGTGCGCGCCTACGCCAGGGGCTCCTATCGCGACATTTCCTGGCGTTCACTGCTGATCCTGGTGGCCGCGGTGGTGTATTTTGTCATGCCGGTGGATCTGGTGCCGGACTTTATTCTCGGCCTGGGATTGCTGGATGACGCGGCGATTCTGGCCTGGACCCTGCGCACCCTGAACCAGGATCTGGAGCGGTTTCTGGCCTGGGAGCGTGGCGAACAGGACCGGGCTGCCACGGCGGAGCCCGCTGGCGATAACGTCGACTGACATTGGTACAGGCGGGCCGCTGCCGGCCCACTATTTGCGGATGGACTCAGTATGGAATTTACCGAAATGATTTCGCTGTTCGCCTACGGTATCGAAGGTGTCGGCGTACTGGTGATGCTGGTCGGGGCAAGCTATTCCTCGGTGGTGTTTGTACGCCACTTCAACCGGGTGCCGGAGGGGATTGCCTATCATACCTTCCGCCGGCAACTGGGCCGCTCCATCATCCTTGGCCTGGAATTCCTCATTGCCGGCGACATCATGCAAACGATTATTGTCGCCGCGACCATGGAGAACGTGGCGGTGCTGGGCCTGATTATCCTGATCCGGACGTTCCTCAGCATGACCCTGCACCTGGAAATCGAGGGCCGCTGGCCCTGGGAGCAGATGGCGAGGGATGCACCCGACAGTGCGCCTCCCGACAGCCGCTGATTGCAATTCGCGAGCGCACCTCTATACTGTGCATATATGGGTCCTCCCTTTTCCCGGTGGGTCAGTGTTTCAGATTGAGTCCCCCTAAATAGAACCAGATCGTATTCTGGAAACGAACGT
>CAXBCH010000039.1:0-44943 GCA_963974125.1 uncultured Haliea sp.
GCGTACTCGTGGATGCGGGTTCGCTGGCCAGTGAGGCCGGTTTTCAATGGCCGGTGGCCCTGACCCGCGCGGTCTGGGAGGACTGCGTCGCCTGGCAGGTTGCGGATAATCAGCGCCAGATCGGCCAGGATCCAACGGGCCGACTCTGGGATGTGCTGGTGATGGCCGTCCTGGCCATACGCGGCAGCGCCCGCGGCGGCACCCAGCTGTCCTTCAGTCTCTACCGGGTACCGCGAGATGGTGTCAGCACCACTGCGGACAAGGTATCACTGAAGCTGATCGTGGGCCCTGGTGATCAGGGCGAACCGGTCATCACGATCCTGCAACCGCATGAGGATTAATCACCGTTGCTTGCAGCAACGATTTCCCTGGCCGCTTGGGTAAAGCGGCACCTTTTCCCCTCCCCCAAAAATTCATCAAATGTGTCCCCGGCACCGCCATGAGCGCACTCAGCGGCTACACTGCGCTGACAGCCATTCATGGAGGAATGCAGATGCTGATACTTACCCGACTACCCGGCCAGACCCTGCTCATCGGTGATGACGTCGTCATCGAGGTGTTGGGGGTCGAAGGCCAACAGGTCCGGCTGGGGCTGACCGCCCCCAGTGACATCACCATCCTGAGACAGGAGCTGGCCGAACGTCTGGCAAAGGCCGAGATCTCGACCCTACAAATGCGCAAACAGCTCCCATAGGCAGATCGTAGGAGTCCGAAAGTTGGCCGCCAAAAACCAGCGCGCGGGCTAATAGGGTAGAGCGGCTGCCTGACTGATTCTGGGGATCAGGCAACGGCCCGTTTGCTGGCCGCTTTCTTCGCAGGCGCCTCCCGTTGAGCGCGTCGCTTCACTGGCGCAGCCTTGGACGCCGTCCGCGGTTTCTTTTCTCCCAGAGCGGACAATTTGCCCAAGATATCCTCCGGTGCGGACTCCACCAGTTTCAGCAGCAGCGCGGCCTGGGCATTGGGCCTGGCGCGATCCTGCTCCCAGTTGCGCAGGGTGCTGACATTGGTGCGCAGCAGCGCCGCAAACACCCCCTGAGAATAGTTGAGGCGCTCGCGCAGTGCCGTGATCTGGTGCGCGCTGATGGTAATCGGTTGGGGGACTTCGACCGTAGTCGACTTCAGGGTGATCTTGCCCTCACGCTCCGCCTGCAGGTCATCGAAGCCCTGGACGAGTTCGTCAAATACGTTGCGCTTTTTCATGTCTCAGTCTCTCTTTCAGTACCAACTTCTGCTGGCTCGTCAAATCGTCCGCGACATCCTTGCCATAGATCGTGAACAGCCAGAACTGGGCGCCCTCGCTGAACCAGTAGTAAATGATGCGCACACCGCCGCGCTTACCCTTGCTGCGGCCCGGATCGCTCCAGCGGAGCTTGCGTAATCCGCCCGTACCCTGGATGACCGGACCCGCCTGGGGATTGCCCATCAACGCCTGCTGCAAAGCCCGGAACTCATCGTCGGACAGATACTCCCGACGATGGGTCTCGAAACTGACCAGTTCCTTGAATACGGCGCGCATGTGGTAACTATACGCTATTTGCGTATAGTTGGAAAGTTGTGATGGGAGCTTCCAGCAGCTTGACAGGCAGGCTCATTAGCGCACAGATCTATCCTGAGACTGGGTATTGCTGTGCAATGCATCGCATGAGTGCCAGGTCCGCCCTCGTCACTAGCGAGCGAAGCGGGGTAGTGACGAGGGCTCCGAGCCCCGAAAGTACGCTGGGGCGAGGCGGATTTTCGGCAGGACGCGCGCGTGACGGGTTCCTAAAATACCCACAGTAGACCGAATTACCCGTGGCCACTGCGGATCAGTGGCACAGAGGGCGCCCGCCCTCGACCGTTCGGTTACAACGGGCCTGTGCGTCCAGGACTGTACTCGGCGCACCGACCCCAGGGTCGTCAGTCCATTCTCCACGCCATCGACTCAGGTCGGTGCTTTCCATCAAGTCCCTCGTTGTCTCCGGCATTCTCCAGGCTTGCCTACAGAGTCTCGGGGCAACGATTTGATCCACATCGCGACAGATCGTCGCTTAACTCAAAGGAGGTGTTTATGTCACACCCGTTATCAGTCGGCCCCCTGGGGCCACGTGTGTGTACACGAGCGCGATCTCCCCCAGGAGATCGGTTGTGTAGCCTGTTTACAGGCGCTTTCAGGTTGTAAGGGAGTGGTGTCCCGTGATCCTTGCCGGTATCCGGATGCGGTGGGTTAGCGCCCCCGCTTGATCAGAAACACTAACCGATACAGGAAACACCGTGAAAAACCTGAACTACCAACTCAAACAACTCTGCCAGCGCAACCACGATGGCAGCTACGCCACCCGCCACAACCGGGAGCGCACACTGACGCTGATCGCCGACCAGCTGCAGGCACTGGGCTATCGCAGGATGAGCGCGCAGTCGCTGAAGCCTAAGCACATTGATGCGCTGGTTGCCCGCTGGCAGGCTGAGGCACTGGCCATCGGTACCATCAAAAATCGCATGTCTGCGCTGCGCTGGTGGGCCGAGAAAGTGAACAAGCCCAGTGTGATCGCCCACAGCAACGACCACTACGGCATTCCAGACCGGCAGCTGGTCACCGGTATTTCGAAGGCGCGGCAGCTCGGAAGTGAGGCGCTGGAACGGGTCCGTGACCCGCACGTGCGCATGAGCCTCGAGCTGCAGCGCGCCTTCGGCCTGCGCCGGGAAGAGGCCATCAAGTTCCAACCGCATTACGCCGATCGCGGCGATCATTTAGTGCTGAAGGCCAGCTGGACCAAAGGCGGCAAGGCCCGGATGGTTCCGATACTAACCCCAACACAACGGGAACTGCTTACACGCGCCCACGGGCTAGCGGGGCGGGGATCCCTGATTCCCCTGGATCGCGATTACCGCCAACAGCTGCGGGTCTATGAACGCCATACCGCGAACGCGGGGCTGAGTCGGATGCATGGTCTGCGCCATGCCTACGCCCAGGAACGCTATGCGACCCTGACCGGACGTCTGGCACCCGCTGCGGGTGGCCCGTCCGTCGCGACCCTGTCGCCGACCGAACGACAGCAGGATCAACAGGTCCGGCAGCAGATCAGCCGCGAGCTCGGTCATGAGCGCATTGAGGTCCTGAGGGTGTATCTATCTTAAGGGCGCCAAGCGCTGACCGGGTTTCCGGTAGTGCGGCGTGGCCTTACTCGCGATCATCGGCATCATCCTCGAACACGCCGGTGCCGACCATGTCTCTGATCATTTCCCTGCCACGCCATCGTGCTGCCCTGACCGGTCTGGCTGCATCACTATTGCTTCAGTGCACAGCCGTCAGCGCCCAGACATTGGTCGTTGATCGTTACACGGTGCTGGCCGCGACGCCGACAGTGGCGCAACAGGATCTGCTGGGTGCCATCGCCCGCATCACGTTCCCGGTGGACGTGGTGACGGTCGGTGAGGCGCTTGTCACCGCACTGGATAGTTCCGGCTATCGCCTCGCGGTTGCACAGGGAATGGAGGACAATCGGGATATTCTGCTACAACTCCCCTTACCCGACGCACACCGTACCCTCGGCCCGATGCCCCTGCGGATGGCGCTGCAAACCCTCGCCGGTCCCGCCTGGCGCTTGCTGGAAGACCCCCTTCATCGTCTGGTGGCGTTCGAGCGCTGCCCGGTATTTGCCGAGGAGCTCCCGTCATGGTCGATGTGATTCTGGTGGTGATGCTGTTGGTGGCGGGGCTGTCGCTGGGGGAGGGTGATGCCGAGACTGCAGGGGGAGCTACGCGTGAATCAACCGCCGCGGCGGCTGCTGACGCTACAGACGGAAGGGCGGACTCCACACCCTGCGCGACACTGTCCCCTCGCTTTCGCGACCTGGGCAGCCACGATGCCGTGGTGAATCCGAATGGCGACCAAGGCCAAGGTGATCCCGATGGGATCTAGCATAGGATCCTGGCGGCCCCTGATCGCGCTTCTTCCGGGTCTGCTGTGGACGCCGGTCACGGCCGCCGCTGTACCCGCGACCGAATCCAGCACGCTGTCTCAATCTGAACAGGCGACCACCGAACTGACGGCTCTGGAGCGTGCGCGGGCCGAGCACTGGGACCTCACTCCTGAGGAGTGGCAGCGCTACCGGCTTCTTATGAACGGGATTCGCGGCAGCATCAGTCCCACGACTCTGTCCCCGATCGAAGCCCTCGGAATCCATGCGCGCGATGCCAGCGAGCGACGTCACTTCGCCGAGCGCTGGGCCGCCCTGATGGTGAAGGACGCCGAACGCATTCTGGCGTTCCAGCAGGCCTATGATGCCGCCATTACCCGTCTCGTTGGGGAGCAGCCCCTGATCGACCGGACGCGGCTCCCGGTGACGACGCCCCGTCAGGCCCCCCTCGCGAGCACGGATCGGGTGCTGCTGTTTGTCCGCCCCGAGTGCGCCGCGTGTGAGGCGGTGCTGGAACGCCTGTTGGCTCGCCTGGATACCATAGCGGGTCTGGACATCTATCTGTCGGGTCTGAACGAGGGTGATGAGGCGGCAATCCGGGACTGGGCGATGGCTCAAGGGGTACAGCCTGAGTGGGTGCGCCAGCGCAGGGTCACCCTGAACTTCGAGTCGGGTGCACTGGCCACGCTCGCCCCAGGCGAGGTGAACCTGCCCTATCTGTTGCGCCGCCGCGGCGAGACCCTGACCCCGCTGACGGGGTCGGCCTTGTGAGGACACGCTGCAGCGTGCTTGCCCTGCTGTTGCTGGCGGTCGCTGGCTCAACCCTGGCGGCGGCACCACCCGAACACCTGATGGAATCTGCCCGTTCGGGGCAGGCGGTGCCGCCTGGCTACCGGCAGGTGGCAGCCGAGCACAGTATCCCACCCTCATTGTTCTACGCGATCGCGCTGACGGAAAGCGGCTACCGGATGCCGGCCGCCCAGGATCCGCGTCCCTGGCCCTGGACCCTGAACATCCGCGGCGAAGGCCACTATTACCCCTCCCAGCGTGCTGCGGCCGATGCGC
Organism: uncultured Haliea sp.; assembly: GCA_963974125.1. Taxonomy (GTDB): domain Bacteria; phylum Pseudomonadota; class Gammaproteobacteria; order Pseudomonadales; family Halieaceae; genus Haliea. The sequence continues at coordinate 4,962 of CAXBCH010000039.1, forward strand.
TCTCGGCAACCCTGACCGCCGGTGAGACCGCCGTGGATGTCGGCCTCATGCAGATCCATTGGCACTACCATCATGCGGCGCTCGGTACTATCCGCAGTGCGCTGGATCCCTACCACAACCTGCGGGTGGGCGCCGGCATTTTAGCGGAGTGCTACCGGCAGCGTGCCGACTGGTGGTCCGCCACCGGCTGTTACCACGCGCCCAACAATGACGCCCTGGCCCAGCGCTACCAGGCCCGCGTGCAGCGCCACTGGCGCTCTCTGCAGCGGGACCCCTGAGATGTCCCGCGGGGCTTGCTTCAACGGCCTGTGGATCCTGATCGCTCTGTTGCCGCTTGGCGCCCAGGCTGAGCTGGTGACGGTGTACGACAACGGCCGGACCTTTCCACTGGCGCCGTTCCTAAGTGTGCTGGCATCTCCGGACGCCACCCCGGACACCACCCCACTGGTGCCAGAGTTACCTGATCTGGGCGCCGCCGACCCGGTCCGGCTGCTGCCACTGCGGTCGCCGGGTCTGACTCCGGGGCCCGTGCTCCATCGGCCGTTACCCGCACTCTATAAAGACATGCTATTACGTCCGGTCTTCCTGGTGGGTGCCGACGCCCTTTCGCAGGCCTGGTTGCAGCAACACCGCTCCTTACTGCTGTCACTGGGGGCGGTGGGACTGCTGGTTCAGGCCGAGACCCCGGAGAACTTGCACACCATGGCCACGATTGCGGAGGGTCTGCCACTCCTGCCTGCCGCCGCGACCGATCTGGTAAAAACCCTGGAGCTGACCCATATCCCGGTCCTGATTTCCAGGCGCGGCATTGAGCAATGAGCATCCGCCCGGTCGAGGCGCTACTGCGTCCCCCGGTGGAACTCTGGTCAGCGCTCGTGGCGACCACAACCGGCAGCATCGCGCTGCTGGCACCCTGGGCCCTGATGATGCCACCGGGCATTGCCACCGCTGCGGCCGCCACCCTGTTTCTGCTGGCCGCGGTACGCACCCGGCAGGCGTGGCGGGTGCTGCGTTACCAGCGCAACATGCGCCGCCTGCCGGTGTACCGGATGCGTGCGGAGCGCATCCCCGTCAGCCGGCACAAGCTGTTTCTGGGGCGGGGATTTCGCTGGACCCAGCGCCATACCCAGCGCCTGCGCGACACCCTGCGTCCCGAAGTGCAAGGCTATGTGCAACCGGGTACGCTGTACCGCTGGGCGCGGCGCCGGGAAGTCGAGTGGGAATCGACGCCTGTCCTGAAAACACTCGCCTGGTGCCTGCGCCAACCGCGCTGGTGGAATCCCCTTCAGCCCCAGCCCGCTGTAGGAGGCATGCCGGCCCTGCATGCGGTGGAGCCTGAGGAGGAAGACGCCTGGATGGATCTCAGTGAACGGGTCGGTCACCTGCTCGTGCTGGGCACCACCCGGGTCGGCAAAACTCGCCTAGCCGAACTTCTGGTCTCGCAGGATATCCACCGGGGCGATGTGGTGATCGTGTTCGATCCCAAGGGGGATGCGGATCTGCTGCGGCGCATCTATGCCGAGGCGCAGCGGGCCGGGCGCGCCGATGCATTCTACCTATTCCACCTGGGCTTTCCGGAGATCTCCGCCCGGTACAACGCCATCGGCAGTTTTTCAAGGATCACCGAGGTGGCGACCCGTATCGCCAACCAGCTGCCCAGCGAGGGCAACTCCGCCGCGTTCAAGGAGTTCGCCTGGCGCTTCGTCAACATCGTCGCCAGGGCGCTGGTGGCGCTGCAGCGTCGACCGGACTATCAGCAGATCCGCCGCTACATCAATGACATTGAACCCCTGTTTGTCGAGTACGCCCGCCACTACCTTGGCACGCACGGCCCGGAGGACTGGGCAGAAGCCGTTGAGGATATCGCCGCCAAATTCAGTGAGCGCAACCTCGCGGCGGCGCTGCGGGGCCGTGACCGGGAGGCCATCGCCCTGATGCGCTATCTGCAGGCACAGGATCTCTATGATCCGGTGCTGGAAGGCCTGGTGTCGGCCTTCAAGTACGACAAGACCTACTTCGACAAGATCGTGAGCTCCGTCGGACCCCTGATGGAAAAGCTCACCACCGGGTCAATCGCGGCACTGATCTCCCCCGACTACCTGGACGAACACGACCCGCGCCCCATCTTCGAGTGGCTGCAGGTCATCCAGCGCAACGGCATTGTTTATGTCGGCCTGGATGCACTCACCGATACCACGGTCGCGAGCGCAGTCGGCAATGCGATGTTCGCCGACCTGGTGTCCGTTGCGGGACATATCTACAAGCACGGCGTCCCGGGCTTGGAGGCGGGCACTCTGCCCACCATCTCCCTGCACGCCGATGAGTTCAACGAGCTGATCGGGGATGAGTTCGTGCCCCTGCTCAACAAGGCGGGCGGTGCAGGGTTCCAGGTAACGGCGTATACCCAGACCTGGTCGGACGTCGAGGCGCGCATCGGTAATCGCGCAAAAGCTGGTCAGGTGGCGGGTAACTTCAACACCCTGATCATGCTGCGGGTAAAGGAACTGGCCACGGCGGAGATGCTGACTGACCAGCTGCCCCGGGTTGAGGTAAACACGCTGATGAGCGTGTCGGGCGTCGATGATTCTGCCGATCCGGCCTCGGGCGTGGATTTTAAGTCCCGCAATGAGGATCGCATCAGTGTGTCGGAGGTCCCGATGCTCACCCCGGCCGATCTGGTCCGCCTGCCCAAGGGCCAGGCCTTTGCCTTGCTGGAAGGTGGGCGTCTGTGGAAGCTGCGTATGCCGCTGCCGGATGATCGCGCCGATGCCGTCCTACCCGCGAGCTTGGCCGCCATGGCGGAGGACATGCAGCGTCGCTATGTGACCAATGAGCACTGGTACCGGACCGCAGAGCGGTGGTGGCACCCGATCGCTGATACGGATAGTCCAACCCGCCACGCTGCTCAACCCCATGGCTGAGCGCGGTGGCGCCCACCCCGCGCGGGAGGTCCAGCAGGGCACCCTGTCAAGGCTCTTCGGCCGCCTGAGCCAGGCCTTCAACTGGTTGCTGTTCGCTTTGGCATTCTCCATCGTGCTGGAATGGCTGGGTATGGTTTTCTGGTGGCCGGAAGAGGGGCTGCGACACAGCAGGAAGATGCTGGCTGCAGAAGTGGGCTACCTGCAGGTGGATTTTCGGCGCAGTCTGGTCAGCGATGATCCGGCGCGCTTTGCCCAAACTATGGCGGACAGAACCTATCGCGTGCTGTTTGAAATGACCCGCTTGGTCGATGTCATCGACTGGCTGGCGGGGCCTCCCCAGACAGAAGAGAGCGGCCTTCGCGTACGGCTGCATTGGCTTTATCAGCCGCTTGCAGAATTCATCCTGGCGGCCCTGCAGATCACCCAGGTCTTCACTCTGCGGGTGGCCATCCTAATGCTGGCCACACCGGTGTTCCTGCTGTTTGGAACCGTGGCACTGGTCGACGGACTCGTTAGCCGCGACCTGCGCCGTTGGGGTGGAGGCCGAGAAAGCTCCTTTGTTTACCACTGGTCCAAGCGCTCGACACTTCCCTTATTGGTCACAGCGTGGGTAGTCTACCTAGCCTTGCCTTTCAGTCTTCACCCGAGCTGGGTCATACTGCCCTTCGCCACGTTGTTCGCCTTCTGCATCGCCATCACTGCCAGCTCATTCAAGAAATATCTGTAGTCAAAGCTGATGAACGTCTCTGCAGGACGGAAGCTTTCGTGCAAAAGAAACATTTGAAGATGGTCCGCATTCTGGTGTAATTCAAATTTGAGCTTCGGCGCTATAGGCTCAAGGACTCGGCGCAGCATTATTGGAGCCCAATCCGTAATGGTGTTTGGTCAACGCTTAGGCTGCAATCCGACACCCTCAAGCCGGGCAGTAGCTAAAACTGAGAGTACGCTCGATGAACTGGGCATTCGTGGATTACGAAAATGTGGGCTCATTGGAAGCCCTGAACCTTGCGGACTATGAACGGGTATTCGTGTTCTGCGGTCCGCAAAACACCAGAATCAAAGTGGGCACCCTTCCGACTGACGGATTCTGCCGAATAGAACTTATCGGTGTTACCACCATGGGAGCCAACAATTTGGATTTCCATTTGGCGTTCCACTTGGGTCGATTTCACGAAATTGCGGACAAAGAGACAGTGTTTCATGTCATCAGTAACGACTCCGGTTTCAATGGGCTGGTAAATCATCTCAAGAAGCTCGGCAGAAGCTGTAAGAAAGTGGCAATGAAATTGGCGGCTCACAAGAAAGATACGCCAATATCACTGAGCGAGGGAGCGTCGTTTGTCGTTTCACGCCTCAAGCAACTGGATGGCAGAAAGCGGCCACGCAAGAAGGCAAGCTTCATCAACTGGATAAAATCTCATCCGCAGGGATCAGCCAATGGAGCGACTCCAGAGGACTTGTGCAAGGAGCTTGTCGGCGCGAAGCTCGTTCGGACGTCTGGGTCGGATATCACCTATGATTTATGACTCTGAGTGCCAAACACACATCAGTGCACCGCCGAACTTTGTTTGGCATCCAGATGGTCGCATGACTTGATCCAAGAAGTGTTCAGCACCCGCGATGGCACATCAAGGTGTGATTCGAACGCACCCAGTGTGTCGTGTTGGCTGCGGGTTAAGCGACAGTGTGTAGTGATGGATAATGCTGTTGCTGCATCAAATTTGACAGATTAATATGCCGCAGCGCAATGGTACCTGAGAGTTAAAAAGTGATAAACTTCGACTATAAGAGTGCGTTGCCTGTGGAGTACCTGTCCGTTGAGAATCCAGCTCCCATATGGTTTCAGGTAGGCGGAGAAATGTTAGTAGGTGGCGTCTCCCCTCTTTTGATCATCAGTACGATTACAGCCAGTTGAGAATGATACACCTTGACCGAAACTAATCTGCATGCGGTTTTAGAACCTCACCCCAGAGTCTATCTATTGCATAGATCAGTTCGCCGCGGGGCTCTTGTCCAAATGGCAAGCGCAGTGGAAGCAGGCTTCGCGGTACAGCATGAGTTTTACATAGAGACCGAATTTGGCCGTTGGGCTATGGTGCGCGATGACCTCTGCATTCGCTCAGCAGCATAATTATGCCTCATTGCCTAACCCCTGCTCAAAGCCGCCGAAGTTCCAGGAGTGCTCTACAGAGACTGGATTCGGTAATCAACAATGTCGAGCTCCAAGCTAGGGCGCAGTTGTTTGGTCAAGTTGAGAGAAGCCGTTCTGATGGCTAACACACGGAAATCTACAATGACTCAAGAATCATCTGTCCCCCCACAACGTAAACGCGGAAGCAAAAGGAAGGTATTTGAGGGGGAGGAATTCAGTTCGACACAGGGAGGCTATCTCCCCCACGAACTTCAGTGCGTTCTCAATGCATTGAATTTGCTTTTGATGCCGCACATGCGCGAAGTTGGTGTTAACATTGCGCAATTTAGAGCGCTGCAGGTTATTGCAGTTTTGCAGCCATTAAGTATAGGAGAACTTTCTCGAACAATCGTTATAGAGCACTCTGTCGTTAGCCGGATCATTAATCAGTTAGTGCAACGCAACCTTGTGGAAAAAATAAAGCGAAAAAGCAATGCTCGAATTGTAGATGTCAGCCTGACACCGGCTGGAGAAGAACTGATCGCCTATATACAGCCTCTCGCTTTTGCTATTCAGGCAGACGCCTTAAGCGTATTGGATCAACATGAGCGGAAGAAATTTACGGAGATGATGGCCCGTATCTTCAAGCACATCACTGCCCCCGGGTATGCCGGCGTCCTTGAAACCATGTAACTCGATGGCCACAATAATTGTGCAGCTAAGGTTCGGCTAGGGGAGGGAAGCTGGACTGTAGCGAATTCACCTCCAGTCCTGTTTTTCGCACGTTGAATCTCTCCGTTTATTGGCTTCGAAATCGGCTTCAGGGGCGTAGCCTTTTCAGTAGCGCCAATGGCGCTCGCAAAATAGATATGAGCAGGCGCTTCAGTCGGTGAAGGAAGCCAACTGCCACTTCGGGTGCTTCTGGTGGTCTAGTCAAAGATACCTCTACTTCCTGCCCTTTCTCGAGCTCTGTGCGGAGTGAAGCGGCGAACTTGTCACCCAGGTTGTCCGCGACTTTCTGCATTACTCCCGCACCGAACTTACCGAGACGGCCATTTATGGTGACGTCCGCGACGCAGCTGACCTCACATTCTCCGACGGTGACAGTAGTAATCGTCAGTCTGCTAACCGCGCTGATGCGGCTGGCATTGCCACCCTCCTCAGCTTTTATTACGTATTCAGCATACTCAGGCGGCCTCTCGTCGCGCATTTCAGCGAGACCTGCAAACTTCGCTTTAATCGGCCCTACTTGAACACTAATCAAAGCTCGATACTGGTTCGGACTTAGTAACTCGAACTGTTGACAGCCAGGTATACAAGGCCCGAACTGTTCCGGATCGATGATAAAGGCCCATATTTGGTCAGGTGTGGCAGCGACCAAAAATCTCTTTTCTATCTTCATAATTCCTCATTTTCCAAAGAGACCGAGTCGTGCTGGAGAGCATTGACCAGGCGTTCGCCGGTAATTGGGATAGTACGAACGCGAGCTCCGACCGCGTTTGCGATCGCATTGGCAATGGCAGGGGCAACACCGATAATGCATGGTTCGGCCATCCCTTTGGCGCCCCAAGGGGAATCTGGAAGTGGATTCTCCAGCAGGATCGGATAGATCCGGGTCGGTACTTCATGCGCCCCGACGATCTTGTAGTCCATCAGCGAAGGATTCGTTAGATGGCCGTCATCCCAGATCAATTCTTCGTAAAGGGCTCCACTAATACCTTGCGCAACACCGCCATAAACTTGACCACGAGCGCCATCCGGATTCAGTACGCGACCAACATCGTGAGCGTGCCATGCGGCAATAACTTCCACTTGACCGGTATCTTCATCCACTTCAACCTGCACAGCAGTTGCGGCAAATCCGTACCACACGCCACCACCCATCCTGAAGCCGACACTGCGAGTGCGTTCTTGATCGACTTTTTGCTCCTGCATATAGTAAGCATGTGTGCCGATAATTGGGCCGCCTCTGTCGTACATGCCCCTTTGTGCTATAGCCATGAAGGGAAGTTCGGCCTCAGGCACCCCTTTGACTCCCACGCGGCCACCGATCCGAAGCTCAAGATTGCTGACAGGGCTCTGGAGCATCTCACTTGCAAACTGGAACAGCTGTTCCTTTACAGCCTGGCATGCACGATACACAGATTCCGAAACACCACGAGAACCTCGGTCGGACACGGTGCCGAAGTCGTACGCCAGCCCGTCAGTATCCGGTGTGACAACATTCACACTTTCTAAATCTACTCCGAGCGTAGCGGCGCATACCTGCGCAAGCGATGTGTCACTCCCGGTACCGATGTCGATATAGCCGGTACTAAGAACTAGCGTCCCGTCTTCTGCTAATCGAACTGCAGCGCTAGAGGCGAAAAGACCACTCTGCTGCATCACGCTTGAGATGCCTATGCCGCGCTTGCGCCCTGTTGGCCCTACCTGCTCGGCACTCGCGGCGATGTACGCCGGGTGAGACTGAATCTTGGAAAGACATTCCGTCAAATGGCACGAGGGAATGTAGTGACTACCCATGTTGTAGTCACCCGACTGCATTGCGTTACGGATTCTGAGGGCGATGGGATCAATCTGTAACTTGGTCGCGAGTTCATCTAACTGGCTCTCTCCTGCGAATGTCGGTTGCATAACGCCGAAGCCTCGGAACGCACCGGCACGCATCCGATTCGTATATGCCACTCGTCCAACTGTACGTACGTTCGGAATACGGTAGGGGCCGTGAGCCTGAAGCACGCCGCATTCCAGGACCATGGGGCTTAGGTCAGCATACGCACCGCCGTTCAATATAATACTAATGTCACGGCAGAGAAGCGTTCCATCATTCCGTGCCCCTGTCTTCACCCGGATTTTTGCAGCGTGTCTCGTGCGCATCATGATCATGTCATCGTCTCGTGACAGTACGAGTCTGACAGGTCGTCGAGTAGACATCGTCAAGGCTGCAGTAATGGGTTCGATCGTCACAAGTTTCGCGCCAAACCCCCCCCCTACTGCTGCAGCGATGCAACGAACTTTACTCATCGGAATTTCCAGTGCGGCAGCAACTGCGGCCTGGGTTCCAAAAATCGATTGTGTTGAGCACCACACTGTTAGCTTGCCGGCACCATCTAGTTCAGCAAGGGCCGCACAGGTCTCCATGTACTGGGCGTGAATCGCCGGCACTGAATACTCACCCTCAACAATTATGTCGCATTGACTCCATGCTTTATCAATATCGCCTGTTTCGAGTTCAACATGGGCGACGACATTGCCCTCGAACGGTGACTGAGCGATACGCACATAATCTGCTGCATTCTGGTGAATTATTGGAGCGTCAGGCGCTATAGCTTCCTCTGCATCGAAGACTGCGGGAAGCTCCTCATATTCGATTTCAATTAACTGCAATGCTGCACGGGCAATGGCGACACTCTCTGCGGCGATAGCGACCACAGGCTCTCCTACGTACCGTGTAAATTCACGGGCGAGGATAGGTTCGTCGCGAACACTGGCACCGATGTTCTGCTTTGGGAGATCTTCCGCCGTAAGTACCGCCTTCACGCCCGGCAATGCGCGTGCAGCCGAGGTGTCATAGTGAACAATGCGCGCATGTGGGTAGGGGCTACCCAGTAGAGCAGCGTGCAGCATGCGAGGGCGATGGAGGTCAGCTGTATACTTGGCCACACCTGAGAGTTTGGTCCGACTATCGACCTTGGGTACCGACTGGCCTATGACTGCATCTAGCTTCTCCGATTGCGCCTCCGATACATCTGATCTCTCTACAATGGTGCCAGTGCCCGACGTCATTCCGCTTGCTCCTTCACCAACTCTATAGCCTCAACAATCTTGACGTATCCGGTGCATCGGCACAGATAGCCGCTCAAGGCCTCGCGAATCGTTTGGTGATCAGGCTGGGGGTTGTCCCTCAGCAAAGCTGTCGCAACCAGAACCATTCCTGACATGCAGAAGCCGCACTGTGGCGCTCCTACTTTGATAAATGCGAGCTGGATCTCTGACAGCTTGCCATCAGTCGCGATACCTTCGATAGTGGTAATCTCATCGCCTTCACATTCTCGGGCGAGCGTCAAGCAGGAGCGAACCGGGACACCATTGCGCAGAACTGTACAAACGCCACATATACCCTGATTGCAACCAACCTTGGTCCCAGTGAGAAACAACTCATCGCGTAGTACTTGCAATAGTGTATGCTCCGCTTTTGGAGATACGATATGAGTCTCTTCGTTCACCCGCAGATCAATGTTTTCTCGTTCGGACATATTGAACCCCCCCAAAAGTTATCGCGCCGCACTCATCGATGCTTGAGCAAACACTCGAGGCAGAAGTCGCCGCACGAGCAAACGTCGGTATTCTGCCGACCCACGCACATCGTCTACCGGATCACATACTTCAACAAGCGCCTCAGCAGCTTGAGCAACACTCGCGCTGTCTGATGAAGCGCCAATCAACAAGGAGTTTGCATCCAGGCTACGGACAGGGGTTGGCCCGCAACCGCCGACTGCGACACTTGCTGAATCGCACTTGCCATTGGTGAAAGAGCCACTAAATGCTATTGAAGTCGTCGCAAAATCACCATCAGTTCGCTCTACTTTACGATAAGCGGACACTGATCCTGCCTTTGGTGTGCTGAGGTGCACGGCTACGACCATCTCTCCTTCTTCAAGCGCTGTGGTGTAGTAGCTGATGAAAAACTCATGCGCCGCTACGCGGCGCCTCCCTTGAAGGCTTGCGATTTCAATCTGGGCATCGGCGGCGACAAGTGCCGTTGGAAAATCTGCGGCAGGGTCTGCGTGTGAAATTGAGCCGCCAATCGTTCCCACTGCGCGTATTGATGGATGTCCGATGTTTCCAGCCGCCAAACGAACCACCGCAAGCCCTCCATTCAGGCGAGCTTCATCTGCGACATTTCGATGCGTCGTCATCGCCCCAATGGCCAAGCCATCCGGGGTCAAATGAATGCCATTAAGCTCGACTATTTCCTTCAAGCTTATCAATGACGAGGGTTCAAGTAGGCCAGCATTTAGCATCGCAACCAGTGTTACGCCACCAGCGATGCAGCGAGCATCTACATCCTCAGCAAGTATAGCCAACGCCTGTTCCAGGTTTTTAGGTTTATGATACTGCATCACATAAGATCCTTGATCTCATTGTATTGCCCTCAGACTGAGGGCCTACAAATGTCGCGCGTTGTGGACCCGTATTAGGTTTGACCTGCGTACAGATAAGCCTCGGGTCTCCTAACGAGGAAGGAACTACGCACCACGCCCGTCAGAGCTTGTCGCTCACTAGTTCAGTTCGCACTTTCCCTCTTTACCATGCTAGCGTTCAAACGGGTAACTTCCTATCCGTTCGAACCCTAGTCAGCAGACTATCGTATCTGGTCTAAATCCACACTAGTAACAACTTTTGAAGTAGCTGCAAGGCTAATCTGAGAAGCAACCCATTCGTTACCCATAATCGCTGTAAGGGCTTGTGGCCTCAATTCATTCGGGACATTGGCGATTTCGCCATAAAGGGTTGCCCAATATTGGCAGTGGTCTACGAGAGGTCGCATGGCTGTCTCCCAAGTCTCAAGCGCCCCCGGTATCTCCCCGCCATCGGTTAAATTGGCCATGTGCGCCGCAAGCGCCAGGCCATTCTGCAAGGCCATACCCCCCCCTTGGCCGAGATTTGGGGGCTGCGCATGGGCTGAATCGCCCAGTATACAGATATTTCCGACAGACCACGTTTTGCACTTAACGACACTATAGACATTCCATGTAACTGGACCGACTATCTTGTCAATCAAAAATGCCCAGTCAGGAAATGACTCGCGCCAGCAAGGCCGTATCGATGTATCGCGAGCCTCCTCGTCAGTTTCTGGGCATGTCAAAGCGAGATAAACTTCCTCCTGATTTACAGGAGTAATGAGAAGCCGGCGCTTACCGTTCCAGCACTCGATGCATCGGCCGCGCGCTTCGGGTGGAAAGTCCTCCTGGGTGGCATAAATTGTTGTACGGAGTGCGCCCTCCGTTGTCAATTGATGGTATAGCTCAACACCCATGCTGCGCCTTACCGACGACCACGCCCCATCGCAACCAACTAGAAGATCGCCGACCGCATGGTCTCCATTGGCGAACACCAGATGGCCATTCGACTGTGCATCAACAATCTCAGCACCCGTAACAATCTCGGCGCCTGCATCGCGCGCGGCCTTCTCGAGACCTGCATGTAAGTCGCGGCGATGTATGCACACCAACCTGCTGGCAGGGGGCAAGCTTGCCGGCAAGAATACATTTCCCAAGTGGTCTCTCTGTTCAATGCCCTCACCTAGAAAAGGAGTCTTCAGTACTCTGTCATAAGCACCGATCTCAGAAAGAACATCTAAGCCGTTATTCCACAAATAAATACCGGATCCGTTAACGCGCAGCTCGGATTGACGTTCGTAAACTGTTACGTCCCATCCTCGTTGAGCGAGCGCCGCAGCAGTAGCGAGACCGCCTATGCCAGCGCCTGCAATCAAAGCCTTTAACGACATAATTCCGCTTCCTATTCTGACTCTATGAGGTCAATTTCTGTAGTGTTCATTGCCCGAATATTTACTCCGTTGTCGACAGATTGCGTCGCCTATGAGCGTCAGCATTTAAACGAACGAGAGTTTGGCTCCTGTCGAATCATATTAAAAATCGTCTTAATCAGAAACCATCGCTTGCTCAGGATAAGTGCCTTGTCAAGCGACCTTCCCGAGGCGGGAAAGCTCGGTAAACGAGTAGTCACGAAGGCTGTAAAGTATAAATTCAATTAGACTTTCCTCTTTTAGAGGACACCGTCATATGATATGGCTGCAACGCCCCCCATCCACTCTTTGACAGGTTCGTAAAATATAGTCCGGCTTGGCTGCCCCCTCATGGCTCCCATCATCATGATCCACATGGCCATTTCGTAACCACCGTTACCGGCATCTTGGTCTACTTCCTCATATGTCATTGAGAGCAAGGTATCCCTATCGGCCTCCTCGAGGGATTTCAGGAACCTCCGATCCCAATCTACATTGATGAGATCGTCTCGGGTAGCCGCCATTTCCATTTCTTTTTCCGCAATCATTCTCCTTAGCTCCGGATCCATGCTCAGACCATCCGGTCCCCGTTGTTGAGCGGCTAGCATGCGTGCCTCAAACTCATCAGAAGGCTTGTCTGTTTCCTTTACAAAAGGAGGCCAATGCGAAATCCCTCCGCTTGCAATGATAGCGACGCGTTCAGGTCGCGTGGCAATTACGTCCGATAGGACTTCACCGAAAGCATAACAGCGCGAGAATGATGGTAGAGGTGGCACAAGGCAATTCGTAAAGACCGGGACAACTGGAAGATCGCGTTCAGGCCGCAAATAGCGAATTGGTAACAAGACGTTATGGACGAACTCGGCTGCTCCCCAGCGTGTCAGGTCGAAGCCGGCGGAAATTCCCGCGCGCAAGATGTCCATTGCATATTCACGGTGGCCAGCAATAGGTGCACGTTTCAATTGGATCCAATCTTCTGAGGACTCAGGCGGACCGAAGTGTTCCTCTGCTACCGATACGGAGAAGGTTGGCATGTTGTTCATACTGGACATGTCAAAGTGGTCATTTACCAGCGCAATAATCACATCCGGCCTGGCTGCGGCGAGTATGCCTTTGGCCTCCTCAAAGCCCGAGAGAATACGCTCGACCTGATCCTTGGGGGGAAGGTCCAAAAGATTTCCCAGTCCGGGCGTGTGGGTCATTCCGAGCGCGGCGACAATTTTTCCACCTGCCGTTTTGCTCGATGCATCAACCAACTCTTCAGTATTTCCCGCATTAACCAATGACATTTCAACTCCTTGAGTTTACCAATCTTTGACGTCCATCAAGCGCAGGCTACACGCATAAGTAACGCCCAAAGGACCATAAGCGTGACATTGGCGGTGACCTTGTTCGATTGAGATTCCACACTTGAGCCTTAAGAGTGTTATAACATATGTCACTACAAATAACAACGATGAGCTATGCGACGTTCACCGAGTCTGCTTATGCATCGTGCAAGCCAGGCGATCCTGTTGGTTTCCGGCACGATCCCCATTAGACAAATCCACCAACAGCTCCTGACACGCCGATAACGTTTGTAATGACAAATGTTATCGCATATGATAGCATCATAGGGGCGTGAAAAAACAATAGTTATGTTGTTCACGCCGTTGGCTTTGGTTTTCGTCGCCTCTCATGGTGCGACCAAAACCTTATAGATATAGGTCGGTGGTTCCGACTGACGAGGAGGGCGGTGCATTGTCATTAGAGGACTTGCCTGAACAGCTTCCTTTGCGCCTACCCGAAGGGCAAGCCTATGGTAGTCGGGTCCTTGCTGCATCTGTGCCAGTCTTGACGGCGCGTCAGGGTCTGCTTGATCAACCTTACGGCTCTGATTATTGGCAGAAACTGGATGTTTTCTTTACCGGAAAGGAACCGAGAATACCGCTTCCTATTCTTGTGTTTGCGCATGGAGGCTCCTGGATCGCAGGGTATAAAGAGTGGGTTGCCTTCATGGCACCCAGAATCAACGCAATACCTGCCGTGTTCGTTTCGGTGTCATACAGGCTCGCACCTGAAAGCCGTTATCCCTTGCCGTTTGAAGATTGCCTCGATGCAATAAAGTGGATTCATGACCATGCTGATGCTTTTGGTGGGGACAGGTCGAGAATCTTCGTCGGTGGGCATTCGGCAGGCGGTCACCTTATGGCATTGGCTTCGCTACGCACCGATTGGCAGCAGACGCGAGATCTTCCATTGGGCATCATAAAGGGATGTCTGGCGATAAGTGCGATCTTTGATCTCTGTTTGAATGCTGAATCGACGACGATGGAAAGCGAGATGTTCAGCACGTTTCTGCGTACTCCAGAAGATTGCGTAGCAGCCAGCCCTTTTAGCCATATATCCACACAGGCGCCGCCCTTTCAAATCACGGTGGGCGAGAATGACTTTCCGTTTATCCGGAAGCAGGCTGCTGAAATGCGCGACCAACTGGAGGCGGCGGGTGTTGCGGTGGTATTTCAGGACCTAAAGGCGCATGACCATTTCGAAACTAGCGAACGCTGCACCGACGAGGGGCATGAGTGGTTGGTTGAAGCAACCAAGTTGTTGGGATGTTTATAACATGAACGAACGTAACTAAGGTGGGGAATTATGACTAAGGAAAAAATTCACACACAAATAGGATGCAAGAAGCGTCTACATGTCGCGTTAAACGGCTTAGGCCTCATATTCGGCGTGTCGACGTTCTCTCTGCTGCAATCCGCACCATCAACCGCTCAAGATACAGTTAGCTCCAGCGGGCGCGCGGAGGTTACGGCTCCCCAAGGCCTGGAAGAAATTGTTGTAACGGCACAGCGTCGAGCTGAATCCTTACAGAGCGTCGCTTTGTCTATCGCGGCCTACAGTGGCGAGGATCTCCTAAAGCGTGGCGTGACTGAAGCGATGGACTTAAGCCGCATTGATCCTGCGCTTCAGATCAGCGGCGCATCGTTTAACCAAATCTACATCCGGGGGGTAGGCGATTTTGGCGTGACGGCGGAAGCTAATCCGGCCGTAGCGTCAAGCGTGAACGGTGTCCCAATTTCCAGATCGAATGCGATCTCCGGCAACTTTTTCGATTTGGAACGGGTTGAAGTTTTGAAAGGCCCACAAGGCACGCTTTATGGTCGAAACGCCAGCGGCGGCGCCATTAATCTGATTGCAAATAAGCCGGTGCTCGGCGAGTTATCGGGGTACTTGACAGGCTCGTTTGGAAATTATGACACCCTCCTGACGGAGGGAGCGATCAACATGCCGGCAGGGGACAACGCTGCTCTAAGGATTTCTGGGCAGGTTTCCGACCGCGACGGCTATCTTAGTGATGGACAGGATGACGCTGAGCATGTTTCGGTGCGCTTGCAGGGCCTGTTTGAATCCGGACCGCTTACTGCACATCTACGATCCTCCTACGTCCATGTTGGCGGTCGCGGTACGGGATACGCCGTCATGCCTAAGATTCCTGGGGAGTCTGCGTGGGTTGGCGCTGGGTCGAAGGTTGCGGCCGATCATTATATCGGTCTGGCTGCTGCCAATTTTGAGGCATCCGGCGGTACTTCGATCCCACCTTTCCTTCTTGACCGGCCCGATACTTACCCGTTGTTCAATGATCTCGACAGTTGGGCGATAGACGCCCAGTTCGATTATGAATTTGATGGCGCGACACTTACCGTCATTCCCGCCTATCGGAAGACTCGCATCGAGTTTGCGCTTCCAATTAGCTACAATTATTCGCCAGGTGGCGGTGGCACCGATGGTGATGAGTCAGATTACTATTCGCTTGAGCTGCGTCTTGGTAACGAAGGCGAGAAGCTGAAGTGGGTCATCGGAGCATTTGCATTTGACGAAGCTCAAAGCACTGATTTTCTCGTTGATACCGGTTTAGTGCAGCGCTTCCGAATTGCCGCCGACCTGGACTCCACTGCTTATGCGGCATTCGGCGAAGGCACCTATAGTCTGACAGACAACTTCCGTATTACGGCCGGCATACGCTACACTTCCGACGAGCGAGAAACGACAAACTTCGAAAATGCCGCAATATCACCAACGGTCATTGGGAACCCGATACCATGTCTTCCCGAAACGGGTTTCCCGGTCGGAACGCAGTGCAGCCTACTACCGCCTATTTCCTTCGACAGTAAAAAAACGTTCAACAAAGTTACGTGGCGAGCGGGAGTAGAATACGATCTCGGCGAAAGTAATATGGTATTCGCTAATGTTGCTACAGGGTTCAAGGCTGGTGGCTTTAGCCAGGCAATTGATCCTGCAAATCCCGTCGAGCAACTTTCATTCGACCCCGAGACTATTACAGCGTACACAATAGGCTCACGTAATCGGTTCCTGGACAACAGACTCCAGCTCAATTTGGAAGGTTTTTATTGGGACTACGAGGACTTGCAATTGACTCAGGTGATCGTGGATGGTGTCGGTAATCTGGCACTGACAACGCAAAACGCGGGCGAAGCGCGGATTTTCGGACTCAACGTAAATGCCAGCGCCAAAGTTGCAAGTGGAACAACCTTGCATGCAGGAATCGAGTATGTGGATTCCGAATATAAGGATTTCAGATTTGTTCAGGCCTCTGCTGTTACACCGCCCGAGTCAACAGGATGCGCACTCACGCCGTCGTCATTGGCCCCCGGTCCACTGGGCCCGTTTGTCGAAGTGAACTGTTCAGGTTTCCGCCTTCTTCGATCGCCCGAGTGGACGAGCACTGTCGGAATAAGCCAGGTCTTTGAGATCTCAAACGGAAGCAACATTACCCTGGATGGGGACATCGCCTTTGCTAGCAAGCGGTTCGTGTCTGCGAGTTTCGTTCCCCTCTCGCTTGACGATGCTTACGCTAACTTATCGGCGGCTCTGACATACTATGCGCCAGAGGAAAAATGGTTTATTGGAGCGTATATACGCAACATCACCGATGAGGAGATTTATATGGGAGGAGGCGCGGTGAGTCCGTTCGTCCCGCAATACCTTACCAGTTCAATCGCGCCACCGCGCACCTATGGGGTGAGATTGGGAGCCAATTTCTAATCTGGCGCTGGGAGAGATCGGGCGGGCCCAATCGCGCGTTGTCGCGAATGGGCTTTCTCTGTCTCAGTGTGTCTGGTTACCATAGGGTGCATAGATCCTCGACCGCTCTCCAGCGGCCTAGACAACCGCACTCAGGCGCCAGTGACTCCTAGCTCCCTTTGTTACTCACTTTACAACATCGGCGGAGCCCAGAGACTTCCCTTTGGGGCGGGCGGCGCGCTGGCGGTCGAAAACCTGGTTGCCGGCCCCGAACATGCCTACCTTCAGCAGCCCTTCCTTAGTTGGCAGGCAGATCAACAGGAGTGGGCCGCTGCGCTTGACAATGTTTTCCGCCGCCAGCGCCAGCCCACGGCGGTCATTGCCGCGCCCGTCTCAGCTGTACAAGTTGGGCCATGATGGCGACGGTAATTTCAAGCGGTGTCTTGCTGCCAATATCCAACCCTACAGGCGCGTGCAGGGCTGCCAGACGATCCTCGCTAATATCCAATTGCCGCAGGCGTTCCAAGCGCTTTTCCGTAGTACGACGGGATCCTAGGGCGCCCACATACCAGGCATCAGTTGTCAACGCTTCCATCAATGCCATGTCGTCAATGCGCGGATCGTGAGTGAGAGTGATGACTATACTATGCCGGTCACTGGCATACTCGCGCACCGCATCATCGGGCATGGCGGCGAGCAGGGGAACCGCGGGCCCCTGCCACTGCGCTCGCATGCTCGGCCGCGGATCGACCACCAGCACCTCATAGTCCATGGCCAGCGCGAGCTCCGCTAGAGACTGGCCGATCTGGCCCGCGCCCACCAGCAGCAGGCGCATCTGCGGGCCGAAGGTCTGCTTTAGAGTGCCGCCATCAAAAGCCAGAGGCGTGTGATGTTCCTCGGCCATTATAGCTGTTGAGCCTGTATCCACTGAAACAGATCGTCGCAGGCAGCTCCGTGCGGCAATGGCCTCCAGAGCTGCACGCAGCCATCGCTGATCGCGCTCGACCTGCAATCGCTGCACCAGTACTTGTAGTCGACCGCCGCAGGGAAGGCCTAGGCGCTCGTTCTGTTCGGCAGTGACGCCGTACTCAATCAGCTCCGCCTGCGCCACCGGCAGGCGGCCGGATTGCAAGCGCTCAAGCAGGTCTTCCTCAATGCAGCCTCCGGACAGTGAGCCTACCTGCTCACCGCGACCGTTGCAGGCGAGCAGCGCTCCAGGAGGACGCGGTGAGGAGCCCTGTGCAGCAACAACCGTGCACAGCCAGACCTCCACGGGAACTGCTTCCACCAACCATCCGAGAGCGCTGCCGAGAATGGCTTGGTCCTGTGTCAGCATGATCGAAACACTCCTTCTTTTTTAGGCAGCGACATTCGCGTCGGCCATGTGTCGACCCGGCAGTCCACCGCTGGTGTTGGGCATCGCCGGGTGCGCCAGGCATCAGATGCGCAGGCAGCGGATGCGGGTAAAGTTCGCGATATCGCTCCTACCGCGTCTTTGCGGCAATTCCGCAAAATCCGGCGCCTTGAGGGCACAGCGGCCCTCATCGGCTGTCGCTTTGCCGGATAAGACCCGTGCCCGTGGCCCCCGCAACCGGGGCTCGGAATTACCTCGGGCCGGAAGTCCCAGGTCAGATCGCAAACCTCTCCTTGCTCAATGCGATAGTTTAATGCCGGGTCGATCACCCAGGCCGGTATCGGGAACGAGTTGCGCTCCACCAGAGTAGTCGCCCTAACCACGCAGTATTGGCTGCGGTCATCTACGAGTGGAACACCCTACAGTCTGTGGGGCTTTCGGCCAATCAGCGTCGCTACCCGAGCGCACGGAGCTTTGAAAAGTGTTATTGCGCAGCCCCTAGCCGCATGTCAGCAGGCAATGTTACTGCGAATATCTAATTCCCTAAGGCGCGTGTACCGCAGACAGACCGGGAGCAGAATTCCAATATTATATTGCCAGAAGATGACCTGAGCCGGAAGCTTATCGGCGCGCATTCTTACGCGCTGTGGTGTGACAACGCATTGCAACCACCTCGCGTAGGGCTGTTTTGCCTGAGGGAGTGCAGCGTCAGAAGCGCATTGTAAAATCAGTATTAGCTAGCCTGGCCGAGGCAAGTGAGTTGGAGGGGCGATTTTAGGGTCGTCCATACCCGTCAATCGAAAATCCCGCCACCCATTGACCGGGTTGTTCGTGGCAATGGAGGCCGCGCGTGGTCACCATCTCCCTCACACACCATTGTGCGGGATGACAGACTCATGACGCAGCAAAGACTTGCCACCGCCACACTGTTGGCACTGGCGATCATCGCGCCGGGCTCGGTCGCCGATGTAGACGGGGAGCGCGCCATGCTCGCCCGTCTGGTCCACGAGATTACACTCCTCGAACCGCTGATTTCGAGCAGCGAGGCAGAGGCAGACCCGGACGCCCGTATCCATTTTCAGTACGACTGGCTGCGCCAGGATCTGGAGCGTGTACGGGCCGGTATTCAGGCACACCTCAATGCGCCGCGCAATGAGCCGCGCCCGGTACCGCCGCTGCGCGGCGATTACCGGCAGTGAATTATGACGCCTGCCCAGACCGCGGCTTTCCAGGCTGGCTCCGGAGCTCCTCCAGCCGCCCTGTTACTCGCCATCGCCAGCGTGGTGCTGGTCCTCGCGTTCGTCTGGGTAATCTGGATCACCGTCGGCAGCTTTCGGGCTTGGCAGGAGGGACAGGCGAGCCTGTTCGACCTGCTCTGGGCGACCCTGCGTGCCAGCATCATCTTGTTGGTGCTTGGCTTCTACCTGCGCTGAGCACGCGAATGTTTTCCCGCTCTCATCCCCTTTCCACAACAGAACACTGTATCCGCGCACTGACGCGCCATCTCGGAGAACGCACCATGACCATACCTCGTAACACCTCGCGGTTTACCATTCTGACGGCCGCAGTCTGTCTGTCTCATCCATATGCCTGGGCGGTATTGCCAACCCCGGTAGCGCCTAGCACCGCGCCGGCGGCGGGCGACTGGATCGGCCTGATTGAAGGCTATATCAAGGACGGCGGCCTGGTCCTTGGCCTTGCGATTGCCGTCCTCGGCTTCCTCTGGGTCGCGTACCTGGCTTTCGCCAAATTCAATGAAGCCCGCCAGGGCAAGGCCGAATGGGCCGAGGTGGGTGTGCTTGGGATTGTGGGTGCGATCGTCCTGATCTTCGCCAGCTATCTGCTCACTGAAGCGGCCGGGGTCATTTGAGTGGGACCGGTGGACACCCAGGAGATTCTCGCAGACCGGCTCAATGCAGAGCCGGTCATTTTCCGGGGCTGCTCCGCCAGCGAGCTGGGTGTCATCGTCGCGTTGGCCGCCGCGATCTGGTTGCCACTGAGTCTGCTGCTGGCCTGGCTGGGTGGAGCGGTGACCATGGGCTTTGGCTTTGCCGGCATCGGCATTGTCGCTACGGTCCTGGGAACCGCCAGTCTCTTTCAGCGCTTCAAACGCAATCGCCCCGATGGGTACTACCAGCAGCGCTTCGCCTTGTGGCTGGATCAGCAGGGTTTCAAGCGCGCACCGTTCATCAACCGCAGCGGCGCCTGGGATATCGGTAGGAGAGGGCATGTCACGTTACCGCTTCGCCATCGATAATGCCACGGCCCATCTGCGCTCCCTGTGGCTGGTCATCGGCCTGCAGATGGTGGTGATCGCGGGTCTCTGGTATGGCTGGAGCCAGGCGCCCGAACATCTCATGGTGCATATCCCGCCGGATCTGCGCTCCGGCGCCGCGCAGCACCACACGGCTGTCCCCGCCGCGACGGTGTATGCGTTTGCGTTCTACATCTTTCAGCAGCTCAACCGCTGGCCCGAGGACGGAAGCCGGGATTATGGACATGCCATTTTTCGGATCGCCCCCTATGTCACGCCCCGTTACCGCGCCGAACTGCTGGCCAACCTGGAAGAGAAGGGGCGTCGTGGCGAACTGGCTTACCGGGTGCGGGCCCTGCAGGGCATTCCCGGTTTCGGCTACGCGGAGAACCGGGTGGACATTCTGGATGCACAGAGCTGGCAGGTCTGGCTGGATCTTGAACTGCTGGAATCCGTCAAGGGCATGACCGTGAAGCGCACCCGGATCCGCTATCCGCTGCGGGTCGTGCGCTACGCGGTGGACCCGGAGACCAACCCCTGGGGCCTGGCCCTGGATGGCTTTGGGGCCGATGGACCGCGCCGCCTCACCGAAGCCGATCTTTTAGGGGAGGGCAGTACCCATGGCATCCACTAATCACGCGCGTTCACCCGTGTCCCGCACCCTGACGATCACCGCATTGGTCTGCCTCTGCGGGCTGCTGCTAGCAAGCGTCACCGCACCCGCGGCGCTCGAAGCCAACGAGCGTATCGTCTGGCGCAAAATCCCGATCACGCTGGATCTCGGGGTGGGGCAGGAGCGCATGGTCCACTTCCCCGGACCGGTGAGCGTGGGGCTTCCTGAGCACCTGCAGGGCCGGCTGCGCATCCAGAGCAGTGCGGGTACCGTGTACTGGCTGGCCCAACAGTCCTTTCCGCCGACCCGGATCCTGGTGCGGGCCCTGGACGATGGTCAGATCTACCTGCTGGATGTGACCGCGTCTCCGGAAGGTGGAAGCGCGAGCCCGGTGGAGATTGCCCTGACTCGGCAGCCAGCCGCGGCATCCACCGGCCCGGCATCCACAGGACCGTCGACCCACGGTTACGTCAGCCTAACCCGTTTCGCCGCCCAGCAGCTGTATGCACCCCTGCGCCTGCAGACCCCGCTACCGGGCGTTGTCCGGGTGCCGGTGTCCGACGAACCGGTGCCCTTGGTCCGCGGCGGTGCTGTGGTGGCCGTGCCCCTGGCGAGCTGGCGTAGCGGGTCCCGGTATGTCACCGCGGTAAAACTCACCAATACCAGCCACGCGGCCCAGGAACTGCAGGCCGACGGGCTGCGGGGACAGTGGCTTGCCGCCACCTTTCAGCACCACCGGCTGCTGCCCGCGGGCGATGAAGCGGACCACACGGTGGTGTACCTGATTTCCGACCGCCCGTTCAGCGGCCTGTTTTAGGGGAATCCGCCCATGTCCCATGCCGTCTCCAATCGCCTGCTGCCCCTGCTCGCCACCCTGGTGGTGCTGGTCCTGATCGTCGTAACCCTCCAGACCTGTTCGGCTGAACGCGACAACGGCCTGCTGCTGACCGGGGTACCGACGGCGCCCGCGCCCGATGCCGACACCCCGGCGGATACCATCAAAACCCTGACGGCCAATGTGGCCGCGATGACCACGGCCGTCACCGCGCTGCGCCAGGACAACGCGGCACTGCGCAAGGAGAACCAGACTCTGATCAACAACCGCAGCCAGATCGAGGAGAACGTCGCCACCCGCCTGCGCCGGGAGCTGCGCGCCAGGGAACAGGATGCGGATAACCAGGCCCGGAAAGACTCGGGTGTCCTGCAATCACTCACTCAGCGAGTCGACACCCTGGCCGCCTCCCTCAATGAAGTGCAAAACGCGCAGCCCGGCCAGGCCATGCCGGTTGGTCTGGGACTGAAGGGTTTTCAAGGACCCGGAGGCAGTCCAGCAGCGGAACCCGCGGTGGTCTGGATCGCGCCGCTGGATGGCGAGGGAGGTCCCGCCACCTCCGGTACGCTCGCCGGCGTGCGCCAGTCGGCGACGGGTTATCTGACGGACGCCCGCCGTAGTGGCGGCGAGCTGGTCACCCAGACCCGCGAGCGCGTTGAGGCCCAACAGGACAGGCCTGTCTATACCGTGCCACGCAATGCCACCCTGATGGGATCGACCGCCATGACCGCCCTGGTGGGACGCATCCCCCTGCGCGGCCAGGTGCAGGATCCCATGCCGTTCAAGATTGTTACCGGCGCCGACAACCTGGCCGCCAACGGTCTCACGGTCCCCGGCGTCCAGGGCATGATCTGGAGTGGTACCGCGGTCGGCGACTGGACTCTGTCCTGTGTATCCGGTCGCCTGGAAGCGGTCACTTTCGTGTTTGATGACGGCACGATCCGCACCGTCGCCAGCGATGACGGCCAGGGGCAGGGTGGCCGTGATCAGCCACTGGGCTGGATCTCTGACGCCCAGGGCATTCCCTGCATCAGCGGCATCCGCAAGAGCAACGCCACCGCCTTTCTGGCCCAGCGCATCGGCGTGCAGGCGGTGCAGGCAGCGGGCGACGCGGCCGCTGCGGCTGAAAGCACCTCGGTCATCACCAGCTCCGGTGGCATTACCGGGGGCGTCACCAGTGATGTCGGCGCCTATGTGCTCGGGAAAACCATTGCCGGGGGCAGCGAGGAGCTGGCGCAGTGGCTGCTCGAACGCCAGTCCCAGAGTTTTGACGCCGTGTTTGTCCCCGCCGGTGTCGCCGTGGCGATCCACGTGGATCGCGCCATTCCCATCGACTTTGAACCCCAGGGCAGGAAGCTAAGCCATGCATCCCCGTATTCCAGCGATGATCCGCACACTCTCGATTAGCCTGCTGCTGGCCGGCTGTGCCAGCAGCAAGGACACCATCCTGCCCCAGAATGGACCCAGCATGCGTGACATCTACGACGCGCATGTTCAGACCAGCGAAGGGGAGGACCCGCGCCGCCGCCTGCCGGCAGCGGGTCTGCGGGCCCCGGGACATCACCTGTCCGACTTGGGTGCAGCGGCGCGGGCGGACTATAGAGCCATAAGCGCGCGCTTTATGCGGGTGTCCAACCCCACCCTGGTGATGTACATCTTTCCGCACCTGGCAGGTGCGCATTGGGTGCCAGTGCCCGGCTACAGCACCGTATTTCCACTGTATGAGCGGGCGGAATACGCCCTGCCGGGCGAGCATGCGGTGGATGCACCATGACCGTTCACCCAACCCGGCCTGACTCACCACCAACGTCCGTCGGCCCAAACATGGCAGCGTCAGCCCGACAGCGGCCGTTGCGCCAGCGCGACGTGCAGTCGCTCTATGAGCGCCCCCCATCCTTCACGCCTTTTTTACCGTGGGTGGAATACCTGCCGGACAGCCAGTGCTTTTTATTGGAGGACGGGGTCAGCGTTGGCGCCCTGTTCGACCTGACCCCGGTCGGCACGGAAGCACGCACCGGTCCGTTCATGGTCGCACTTCGCGATGCCATCCAGACCGCGCTCAGCGAGGCGCTGCCGGAACTCGATGATGCACCCTGGGTGTTGCAGCTCTATGTCCAGGATGAACCCAGCCTCGATAGTCTGGTCCAGTCGCTGCAGCACTACCCGACCGGGCCCATTCGCGAGCATACCTACACACGCATTTTTCAAGGCCTGATGCAGAATCACTGTGCCCGTCTGTGCGCACCGGGCGGACTATTTGTCGACACCGCGCTCACCGGCAGCCCGTGGCGGGGTCAGATACGGCGGGTGCGGGCGGTGCTGTACCGCCGTCTGGCCGCACGCCATCGCCCCGCCAATCCCTATGCGGCGGAGGCGGAACTCAACCAGGTCGCGACCCAGCTCACCGCGGCACTGGCTGCCGCGGGCATTGCCACCCGACGGAGTTCCGGCGTTGATCTGTACCGCTGGCTGCTGCCCTGGTTCAATCCCGGCGCGGTGTCGGGCAACGCGACCGCCGAGATACTGCACTCTCTGGCCACTGAGACGGCGGACGCGGAACTGCCCTACGGGCATGATTTCGCCGAAGCCCTGACCCTGTCCCTGCCCTACTCGGACGCCATCTCCAGCACCTGGTGGTTCGATGGGCTCCCCCATACGGTAGTCAGCATCCAGGGCCTGCGCCGGGCACCGGAGATCGGCCACATGACCGCTGAGCGCGCCGCTGGCGACCACCTGTTCTCCGTCTTTGACCGGCTGCCCGAACACACGGTGATGGTGCTCACTCTGACCGCCAAGCCCCAGGACGCCACCCGCAATCACGTGGCCCTGGTCAAGCGTGCCGCGGTCGGGGATTCCGCCGAAGCCGCACTGACCCGGGAGGATGCGGGCCGGGTAGAGCGGGAAATGGCCGCCGGCAACAAACTCTATCCCCTGGGCATGGCCTTTTATGTCCGCGGCAATACCCCGGCGCAACTGCAGGAGCAGGTCAATCAGCTGCAGGCGCTTCTGCTCGCCAACGGCCTGCAGCCGATTGGTCGCGAGGGCGATCTGTTGGGGCTGGACAGCTATATGCGCAATCTGCCCATGGCCTACGATCCGGCCTTTGACCGCAAAAGCCGGCGCTCACGGCTGGTGTTTTCAAAGCACATCGCCAACCTGTTGCCCGTTTACGGACGCTCCCGCGGTACCGGCCATCCCGGCCTGGTGTTTTTCAATCGCGGGGCGGAGCCGTTGGTGTTCGATCCCCTGCACCCGGACGATCGGAAGAAGAACGCCCACATGCTCATCCTAGGTCCCACCGGGGCGGGCAAGTCGGCACTCCTGGTCTACCTGCTGCAGCAGATGATGGCGGTACACCGGCCCCGCGTGTTTATCATCGAGGCGGGCGGCTCCTTTGCCCTGCTGGGGCAGCACTTTGCCAGCCACGACATCAGTGTCAACCAGGTCACGCTAAATCCCGGGTCCGATGTCAGCCTGCCGCCGTTCGCCGATGCCCTGAAACTGTTGGAGGGGGACCGGCGGGTTCGTCTGGCAACTGATTCCGAGACACTGCCGGAGAGCGGGGATGAGGAGGAGGGCGAGGAAGGCCCCGGCCGCGATATTTTAGGGGAAATGGAAATTACCGCCCGCATCATGATCACTGGCGGTGATGAGCGCGAGGACGCCCGCATGACCCGCGCCGATCGCCTGTTGATCCGCAACGCGATCCTGCTGGCAGCGAAAACCGTTGCCGGACGGAACGGGGATCAGGTGCTGACCCGCGATGTCGTCGCGGCCCTGAAGGCTCTCGGTCAGGAGCCCACGCTGCCCGACCACCGCCGTCACCGCGCCACGGAAATGGCGGACGGCATGGCGCTGTTCTGTTCCGGCCTGGCGGGCGAGTTCTTTGATCGGCCGGGCTCACCCTGGCCCGACGTGGATGTCACCTTAGTAGAGATGGGGCTATTGGCCCGGGAGGGCTATGAGGACCAGTTGACGGTCGCCTACACGGCAATGATGAGCCACATCAACCAGCTGGTGGAGCGCCACCAGAGCGACGGCCGCCCGACCCTGGTGGTGACGGATGAAGGTCACATCATCACCACCAATCCACTGCTGGCCCGCTACGTGGTCAAAATCACCAAGATGTGGCGCAAGCTCGGGGCCTGGTTCTGGATTGCCACTCAGAATCTGGAGGACTTCCCGGACGCCTCTCGGCGTATGCTCAACATGATGGAGTGGTGGCTGTGCCTGGTCATGCCCAAGGAGGAGGTGGAGCAGATCGCCCGCTTCCGGGATCTCACAGCGGAACAGCGCAGTCTTCTACTGTCGGCCCGCAAGGAACCCGGCAAGTTCGTCGAGGGCGTGGTCCTGTCCGACCAGCTGGAGGGGCTGTTCCGCAACGTGCCACCGCCGCTGTCCCTGGCCCTGGCCATGACCGAAAAACACGAGAAAGCCGAACGGGCACGCCTGATGCGCGAGCACGGCTGTACTGAACTGGAGGCCGCCTACCTTGTGGCTGAACGCCTCGAGGCCCAGCGTGCGAGTTAACCCCTCACCCCACGCACCGAGCCTCAGGCGCAAGCGAGTGTGGCGCTGCCCGATGACTGGACTTCTGGCAGTCGTGGTGTCCTTTCCCGTCAGTGCCGCGGAGCCGCAGTATAAGGTCGAACTGTTTACCACCTCTGCCCACCAAGCCCAGATACGTCACGAAGCGGTGGGACAGGAGTTTAAGCTGACTGTCTATTACCTGGGCGGTCTTGCGCAACTCAACGCCACCCTATCCCACCAGTTGCCCCCAAACCCAGCCAAGGCGAAGGCGATGGCGGCAACCCGAATCGGTGCGCTGAGCAGCGAGCAGCAGGCGCAGCTGCAGACAACTGCCACGGGCCTGCTTGCCGCGCGTCAGTATGGACTCGAGCGCTATCCGGCGATTGTGATCAACGGCGAGGCGGTGACCTATGGCCTGACCGATCCAGCGGAAGCGGTTGGTCTCTATAAAGCCTGGCGTGCCAGGGAGCGGTCATGAAAACCGCTATCCTGATCGCGTTGCTGCTGGCACTGCAGCTTCCACAGCCCAGTCGGGCGGCCAGCCTCACCACCGCGGAGATCCTGGAGCAGACCAGTTCCGCTGCGTTGGCGTGCATGCAATGGCGCCCGGTTGGCCTGTGCTTCTGGCTGGAATGCGACCTTCTGAGTTGCAGCGTCCATTCCTCGCTCAAGGTTGGACACTACAACCCGGATCTGGTGGTCAGTGCCTACAATACCCTGGGCGGCAATCCTTGGACCGAGATGCGCGCCACCCTCGGTGCCGCCCAGCAAGCGGCGGCCCAGGGCCTGCTCGGACGGTTGTTGCCGGTAGCGGTGGACAGCGCGGGCAACCGCACGGAAGGTACCCAGGCCCACCTCGATCACCGCAATCTCATCTTCCGGGAAACCGACGCGATCGGTCATCCCCTGAATCTGCTGCCGGCCGCCGCCGGGATGGACGGCCTGTTCTGTCCCTCCCAGGCCACACCCCTGGTGCCGTATTTCCAGTCGGGGCTGGACGCGCTGGCCTGGCGGCTGGAGGTCCCGGAAATGCTCTATCCCGCCAGCCTGATCCCCGGCCTGCGCGAGGTCGGCCGCTGGCCTCTGTATACCTGGGGTGGGCTGTACCCCCGCACCGGCTGGACCACCCAGGCCGAAGAACCCAAGGGTGCGGCGATCAATGCCCAGCGCGCGGGCGACATCGTCACCCGCAGGAGGCAGCCTCATGTGTACTTGCCCCTGAGAGGCCCTTCTACCCGCAATCAGCGGGTGTGGCCGCCGGGTCCGCTCGTGGAGGGTAATGCCCGCACCGGGACCTGGCAGATGCTGGCACCGCGCGCCGAGAACAGCTGCGCCGTGTTTGGCACCAATGATCTGTTCAGGGCCGTGGGCTGGGGCGGTGGGCGCGTCGATCCAGGCGGCGACTACGCCTGGACGCTCTGGCGCCCCTACCAGTGCTGCCAGCGCGAGGGTCAGGTTTTTATTACCGATATCAATTGGACGAGCTTTCCCTGATGCGAACCTGCCCAATCAGATCAGTGACCGGCACAATGGTCGGGCTGCTTCTTCTCCTCCTGATCCCACTGCAAAACCCGCCAGCAGAAGCGGCTCAGGGTCCCACCGAGGACAGCTTCTGGTACTACGAGATCGGCGGCGCCCAGCCGGTCTCGCCACCACCCAATCCGCTGGTGACCTCGGTTACCCTCGGCGGCTCTGCCCAGCTGGGCCTGGGCTACAGCTGTGGCAAGTTCGATCCGGTGCTGGCGGTGACCCATACCCTGAACAACATCAAATCTGGCGTCGATGACATGGTGAACGCCATGACCGCCGCGGCATCCTCTGCCATCGCCGCACTGCCGGCGCTGATTCTGCAGCGAGCCAACCCTGGCCTCTACGACCTGTTCCAGAACGCCCTGTTAAAAGCCGAGGAGACCATGAAACTGGCCACCAAATCCTGCGAGCAGATGGAAGCCGAGATCGCCAAGGGCAAGAATCCCTATGCGGACCTGATCACACTATCAAAAGGCAATGACTGGAAAGTGCAGATGGGCATCGGCTCCAATGACGCGGTTAGCGCCAAGGAGGCGGTGGAATCCGCCAATGGCGACAACGGCGTACCCTGGATCGGTGGCAGCGCCGGCGGTGCCGGCCAGCCGGTACTGCGCTTTACCGGTGACCTGGTCCAGGCCGGCTACAACATCAACCTGAATCGGCCCATAACCGACACCACCCCGGTACCCGCCATCGATGCCACCCGCTTGGCCGAGATCTGGGCGTCGCCGACGCTTGCGCGCAACTGGGTGGTCGATGTGGTGGGGGAGAACATCGTGACCACCTGCGACACCTGCCGCAAGGACAGTATACCTGGGACTGGTTTGCTGCCCAAACTGTACCGTGAATCGACCGAGGTCACGGTCGAGCTGCAGGCCCTGGTGGCGGGGGACCTCCCGCCTACCCGGGACAATCTGAACCGGGTCACGGCTCCCGGCGTCGCGGTGACCCGACAGGTCATCGAGGCGATACGCGAGATGCCGGACACGGAACAAGCGCTGATCACCAGCCGCCTGGTCGCCGAAATCAGCACCGCCCGCACGGTAGAAAAAGCCCTCTACGCCCGTCGCCTGCTGCATTCGGGTCGCCAGGTGCCCGAGGTGTATGCCACCGAGGTCGCGCGCCAGCACGCGGACACCGCTATCGCCGAGTTGGATAAGGAAATCGAGAGCCTGCTGTTTGAAACCCGCGTGCGCCGTGAGGTGGTCTCCGAAACTGTCACCGTCCTTTTAAACCGCGCCGCTGCCCGTCGCCAGTCCTCCCTGGATATCCCCCAAGCCAGCCCCCGTGATCCGAGACCGCTCAACAATGGCCGTGTCCAGTAGACCCCGGCGCCAGGCAGGGTCCTGGCTGCTGGGCTGCTCCCTGCTGATGCTGGTTGCGGCTGTGGGGCTCGGCTGGCTGCTCTGGCAGGCGGTGGCCATCAACTCACTGGCGGTGGTGGGGCAGCAGGTCACCGAGGCCAAACCATTTTTGAGTGCACTGCGCCTGGGGATGATCGCGCTGGTGGCCACTCTGTGGCCGTGGCTAAGCGACTGGATATGCAAGAAATGGCATAGCCCACTTTCTGCAGCCGAGTCCAATCACCTCCGCTGGCGGGTCGTCGGCTGGCTGCTGGTCATTGAATTGGTGATTGGCCAGAACCTGCCCGGTAAGGTAGCCGCTCTCATCGGTGTTCTAGCATGAGCGTCGACAGCTATCTCGAGCTCTTCACCACGCTCTTCGGCTGGGCCTTCTATGGCGTGCTGTGGGATGTGCTTGTCAGCACCGGTATCGTCTACCTGCCTTTCTTGGGGATCCTGATCGATAACTGGCGCGAGCCCGCACAGGGTGGCGAGTTCGGGTCGGTGACTGGCCTGTCCTTGCGGCGGATGGAGATCGATCTGTTTATCGCCCTGCTCGTCGTGGTCCTGGCGGGTCAGCCTGCAGCCCTGACGCCGCTGAATGCCAGCACCCTCAGCCACAGCCCGCAGGCCACTGCCGCGGTTCCCACGCCCGCCACCGCCACGGCGGCCGACAGCCGAAGCACCTATGGAGTCACCGGCTTTACCGGCTCCCCGGCCAGGGTCAATCTGCCGGTGTGGTGGTACGCGGTGCTATCCATCTCCTCAGGATTGAATCACGCGGTGATCGCGGGCCTGCCGGTCGCCAGTGACCTGCGGACTTACGAGCAGCAGGCGCGCCTCGCTACCATCACGGACCCCCGTCTGCGCCAGGCGGTGAGTGATTTTTTCAGTCACTGTTATATCCCGGCTCGCTCCCGGTATCAGAGTGCGCAGCCCTCATCACCTGCAATCACAGCCCTGCTGACTACCTACGGTGCCGACGACCCGGATTGGTTAGGATCCCATGTCTACCGGGAGTCGGCGGGATACTATGACGAGCTGCGCCCCCTGAAACAGATTCCCGGCTGGCCCTACAATGCGGCGCGCGATACTGAATATGACCCGACCGACCCGCCCCAGTGGGGCAAGCCCGCCTGCAAGGAATGGTGGGAGGACGGCACAGCTGGTCTGCGCCAGCAGCTGATCGATGAGGCCGACCTCACGGCGGGGGGGCTTTCAGGTCTGGTGGTCAGCATCGCCCCAGGCCTGGCCAGTGAGCAGCAGCAGGATGCTGTCGCCCGCACAGTACTGACCAACGCGCCTCCCATCTGGTCCAATAACGAACTGGTCGCCGGCAATACCGCCAACACCGGATGGGTGGCTACAGCAGAAAACCTGGTGAAGGGCGGGCTCGCGGCAGGCGGTGTAGTCACCGCATCGGGGCTGTTCGCGGTCACCATGACTGCAGTCTTGCAGGCCCTGCCCATGGTCCAGGCATTG
Source organism: uncultured Haliea sp. (assembly GCA_963974125.1). GTDB lineage: Bacteria > Pseudomonadota > Gammaproteobacteria > Pseudomonadales > Halieaceae > Haliea. The sequence continues at coordinate 35,515 of CAXBCH010000039.1, forward strand.
ATGCTGCTGAGCATCTATGCGCTGCTGCCCATGATCGTGGTGCTGTCGCGCTTCTCCCTCGCCATGATGGTCACCGGCGCCATGGCAATCTTCACGGTCAAGTTCTGGAGCGTCCTGTGGTATCTGGCCATGTGGGTGGATCAGAACCTGATTGGCTCCATGTACCCGGAGGCAAATATCTTTCTGCAGGTCTTCGCGAACCCCGGTGAACACGATGCCAAGCGCATGTTGCTCAACATGATCACCACCAGTCTCTATCTGGGACTACCCCTCCTCTGGAGCGGCATGATGGCCTGGGCGGGGATCCACGTGGGGCGTGCGATCGACAGTGTATCGACCAACTTGACACGTTCCAGTGAGAACGCAGGGAACCAGGGCGCCGCTATTGGTAAAGCCGCTGTGAGCCGAAGAATCGGTCGCTAATCGTTCCAATCCTGCTCATACCACCCGACAGGGTCAGTGCCGGCGTCATGACGGCCGGTGCGGTAGTTGTACACACCGTGGAAATCAGACTCATGTAGGCGGGGCTCGTCTTCCTGCACCTCCGCCGAAGCAATCACATCAACCAAGAATCCCCAGGCCGCCTTGATAACGGAGAATGCCAGCTCGGCCGGTGCTCTATTCATCTCAGCCACCCGATTTGTAGATAACATAACCGCACAAGTGTAGATCCAATCTGCCGAGCTTTCCAGCTAGGTCATGGATCTGGATATGGCTCGAAGTGGTAGGAGGAGGCTGGTAAGCGAGCCTGGGGCCACATTGTCTAGCTGGACACTATGTCTCACACCTGTGAGTGACATCACATCTCGTGCTGGCGAATCGATTCACCTCTGATATAGTCGCGTAAGCTTTGGTCGGGCTAGCGACGAGAGGACGCGTCCGATCTGGAGGAGGCGCGCGAACAACTTATGCTCCAGGGGGCGTGGTTTTTCTGAAGTTGGTTGTAAGCGATCGAAGTTGTGATTTTGATTCAGAGGCTATACCTTCAGTATTATGAGGTCATAAAGTATTACCTCTTGAATTGCCAAAAAAACGATACCTCACCAGATTGGGGATCTCTGTAGAAAGACGATAAGGGGGCGGTTCGGTGGCGCAGCACGTTGGGGAAAGGAGTGATGCAACTGCCGGCCTAGATCTAGATCTCCCGTCGCAGGACGATTTAAATACGTCAATTGGCCAGGGAAACGGCCAATCTGCCAGCTCGGGGCGGTTCCCCTTTAGATCGCTGGAGGCCTTGCGAATCAAGTTGCTGGATCTCACCGCCCGCAACACTCTGCTGAACTTCTCCTTTCGACAAACCAACTCCATCCGCTTGGTTGATGAGTTACCGGATCAAATAGCTGCGGTATTGGCTGATGGCCAGCTTTTTACTTTCTTTCCGGTCCCCGAGCCTCTCGAGGAAGAGCTGATCGAGCATGGGTTTATCGTCTATGACGAGGATGACAAGCTCACTCGTAACGATTACCCAACAGCTGAACAGTGGGCCAAGATTATTGGAATACAGACGTCTCACGACCTGCCGCCTGCCGAAACAGCTGCGGATAATCATCACCATCATAACGATCATGGATTGCAGACTCTGTTGTATCCGCCCGAGCTGGATGCGCGATTGCGTAACTTGCGTTCTAGGGCTGAAACCTCCATAGAGGAGGCAGGTGCCAACATCCTGTACCTGGCGCTGGGTTTTCTGGAGTGGACCGAGGACGACAACTCAACTCGCAAGTACTTGTCACCGCTATTCACTATGCCCGTTGAACTCAAGCGTAGTGCGACACCGGACAGGAATGGCGTTTTTTACTCCACCATTGGTCTGAAAGATGACGGCCTGTTAACGAACATCACGCTTCGCGAAAAGATCAAGCAGGACTTTGGGCTCAGCATACCTTGTCTTCAGGAGGAGGTGACGCCGGAAAGGTACTTTGAATCTTTGGAACACACGATTCTTCAACAAAAGCCAGCCTGGCGACTACGAAGGCAGGCAAGTTTAGTTCTATTAAATTTTACAAAGCAGGCTATGTATGAAGATCTTGATCCCAATAACTGGCCCGCATCTAACCCATTGATAGAACATCCGATTATCGCGCACTTATTCGGATCTGCAGAGCTTGATAGCGGAATGGCCGAATTCTCGTATGCCGAGGAGCGTGCCATTGATGAAATTGAGAACGTTCACACGCAATTCCCAATTATCTACGACGCCGATAGTAGCCAGCATAGCGCATTGATTGATGCAGTTAATGGCGACAACCTCGTTATTGAGGGGCCCCCAGGCTCAGGTAAGTCCCAAACCATCACGAACATTATCGCCGCCAACATTGCTAATGGTAAACGCGTGCTGTTCGTGGCGGAGAAAATGGCTGCGCTGAATGTGGTTAAAGATCGGCTGGATCGCGCCGGACTCGGTGAATTCTGTCTTGAACTGCACAGCCATAAGACCAACAAGCAGAAGCTGCTAGAAGCTCTTGGCGTGCGTCTCAATCATGGGCGCTATGACGCGCCCCAAGGTATGTCCACGAACATTGAGCGACTTGAAACCCATCGACAGAAACTGTCCGACTACGCGGAGTTAATTAATAGTAAATGGAAGGTGACGGGACGCTCCATTCACGAAATTCTCGCAGCGGCGACCCGACAGCGGCAAGAGATGAGCGCCGAGCCGGATAGTGTGAAAATCGAAGGTATTGCTGGCGAGAATCTTTCCCCTGGGGCCGGTAAGGCATTGGCTGACGATGCGGCGTTACTTGCGGATATCTACAAACAGGCTGCCGAGCAGGCGAAGGACGGCAAGCTGGAGAATCACCACTGGTTTGGCGTTCGGAACATCGATTTACTCGGACACCAGCAGCAGCTTCTGATTGACTCACTTTCCGGGTGGAATGAGACGATGGTCCGTCTACGCGACTTGGCGACAAAACTGTCGGCCGAGTTGACCCTGGGGTTACCCGAAGACTTACCGATTGCAGAGTTAAGGCAACTCGCCGTAGATATCCCTAAACTTCCTGATCTGTTGGGCCGAGAACCGTTGGCAAGGCTGGAGGAGGCGCTTCCTCATTTAGTGAGACACCAGCATGCGCTGAAGCTTGTGACGGAGCTTCATGGCGTTTACGAGCAATATGGCACCCGCGTGAAGCCAGAGGTATGGGGTGACGACGAAAAATTGATCTTGCTTAGAGATGCTGTGGGGAAGGCGCGCGCGGTGGGGTTATCGGATGGCCGGACGATGGGCTTCCTGCTTGAGCGCTTCGCGAGCCTATCGGGGTTGAGCACGCGCGTTACGACGCTTACAGAGCGTCTCGATGGGGTCCTCGAACGACTACCGCCGTCCCTAAAACCTTGGTTTGCACCAACCATGATAGGTCTTGCCGAGATGGAGGTGTTTGCCGATCTAGCGGTCAGTCTGCCGACACGGCTTTGGCGGTACCGTAATCCCGTATTCGATGAACCCGACCTTGATGATCTGTTGTCTCATATGACTGCTCATCTCAAGCCGATGGTCGCGCTGCATGCCCGGGTAAATAGTGCGTTCGATCTAAAACGGTTGATGCCCGTCAGTCAATTGAGCGCTAGTCAGGAAGTATTAGTGCAGGGAGGAGTGTTTCGCTGGTTTTCCTCGACATGGCGTACTGCACGTAAGTCGGTGTTAGACATGGCCCTGCCGACTCATCGTAATTCGAAGACCTTAGTCCTACTACCTGAGCTAATCCTTTACGCGGAACATCAAGAGCATATCATCCGGCTCAACAACCGCGACAATTCCTTGCAGGAGTATCTCGAAGGGCCGAACACACCAATCGACGATTTGAACGCCGTGCGTGTTTGGTATCGCAATGTGCGGGAAGCGTATGGGCGTGGATTTGGTGACCGTTCCCAGCTCGCGGAAGTTCTATTCACAGTAGAGCGAGATACGGCCCTTGGGTTCGCTGACTATATCGAGAAAGACCTCGCCGCAGATATCAACGCTATACGACGGTCAATCCAGCAGTATAGGCAGGAACTGCCGGAGTTGCCCGCGTTGACGCGGGATGATCAGGTCTTGCTCAAAATGGTTCAGGGAATTCATGCGATCTTGAGCGACGTGCTTGATCCCCTTCACGCCTGTCTGGCCGACGATCAGGAAACCATCGCCGGAGCTTCGGAATTGGCGATTGCGCTGGAGCACCAAGTGGAGCGCTTAAAGGAGCTTACTTCCACTGAGATGCAATCTGCTTGTGAGCTTTTGGGGCTGTCGACTCGGGCGGGCGAATTTTCAGCAAGTCAGATAGCTTCGGCGCAAAATTTTCTAGCGATTCTACATATCCTGGCTGAGTCGTCACGTCTCCGAAATGGACTTGTGGCCAAGCCTGACGCTGAGCGCTACCAGCGCATTCGTGAGCGCTGGCCTTCAGTGGCATCAGTTCTGGGTGAAGCTGAATCTCAATGGATGTCGTTCAAGAACTCCGGTCAGGCTTCTTATACTCAGTGGGCCGCGTCCACGGAGGGCCTGTTGGTGCCTCTCATCGCACGCAATGAGCGTGCACTTGCCAATCCGAAGTGGCTGGAAACATGGCTTGGCTATCTACGCTTGCGAAATAGACTCGCTGAACGCGGACTTTCTACAATCATCAGGGGACTTGAGCTTCAAGCCTATACGCCGGACCAACTGCCTGCCATCGTGCAATTGGCGATAAATCATCAGCTGGCTGAAGAGATAATGAGTGAAAGCAAGGCTGTACGCGAAGCGAATGGGATGGAGCTAACCGCGGTAAGGCACCGGTTTCAGGAATACGATACGGGCGTTATGGACCAGCAGCGCAAGATGGTGGCACATCGCGCTGCTCAAGTCACGCCGCCGGCGGGGCGTTCCACCGGTCGTGTATCCGAGTACACAGAGCTAGGACTCATTCGCCATAATTTGAATCTGCAGCGACCGAGGGTTTCAGTACGTGGCTTGATTACTCGCTCAGGGCAGGCGATTCAGGCACTAAAGCCGTGTTTCATGATGAGTCCGATGTCCGTGGCACAATACCTGGAGCCCGGACGGCATGTCTTCGATCTGGTTGTCATGGATGAGGCATCGCAGATTCGACCCGAGGATGCGCTGGGTGCCATAGCCCGTGGCCGGAGTTTGATCGTGGTGGGTGATCCGAAGCAACTTCCGCCGACTTCGTTTTTTCAACGCCTTACCGACGATGGCGATGATGACGAAGATGCAGTGGGCCTTCAGCAGTCGCAGAGCATACTCGACTGTGTGATACCGATGTTCAAAAATCGACGGTTACGGTGGCATTATCGCTCGCGACATGAATCGCTGATCGCGTTCTCGAATCAGCGCTTCTACAACTCGGATTTAGTGCTGTTTCCGTCTCCATTTGCCGAAGACGATGAGTTCGGCGTCAAGTTTAACCGTGTCCGCAAGGGGCGATTCCACGGAGGCAAGAATACCGAAGAAGCAAAAGCGGTGGTCTCTGCTGCCATTGATCAGCTTATAAGGTATCCCGAAGAGTCTCTGGGGCTCGTCGCGATGAATGCAAAGCAAGCGGAAGAAATCGAAATGCAGCTGGAACAGCGCCTCCGTGACGATCCGCTAGCGCAGATGGCATATGAGAAGAATCAAGGGCTCGTAGAACCACTTTTTATCAAGAATCTGGAAAACGTTCAGGGTGATGAACGGGATGTGATCATGATTTCTATGACCTATGGCCCAGGGGAGGTTGGGAGCAGTGTCATGGCACAGCGTTTCGGACCTATCAATCAAGATGTAGGTTGGCGCAGGCTAAACGTACTATTTACTCGTTCCAAAAAGCGGATGGTCATACTGTCTTCGATGGACTCGGGTCACGTCAGGACAAGTGAAACATCTTCTCGCGGAGTTATAGCGCTGAGAGCTTTCCTTGAGTACTGTGAAACAGGCAGACTAACGCATCACATCCATACTGGAAAGAGCGCTGATAGTGACTTTGAAGTAGCAGTTATGGATATGCTAGCAGCGCACGGGTATACCTGTGAACCGCAACTTGGTGTGGCGGGATACTTTCTGGATTTGGCCGTGCGTGATCCCGGGCAGCCCGGTCGCTTCTTAATGGGGATTGAATGTGACGGCGCAACCTATCACTCCGCGAAATCTGCGCGTGATCGAGATCGCTTGCGCCAATCGGTTCTCGAAAGCCTTGGCTGGCGCATACGAAGAATCTGGTCCACCGATTGGTTTAAACATCCAGAGGCGCAGCTGGCGCCTATTTTGGAGGAGCTCGAGGAACTTCGCACACCTGTCTCGGAGGCGGCTCAACAGCCAGCATTCGTATCAGAGCCTGAAAGCGACGCAGCGACTTATATACAGGATGGGTTGGAACTTGAAGAGATCCTAGACGACGACACTGCCGTGCCTTTACGCGAGCGGCTGCGTCGTTTCGATAAAGAAGTGATGCGGGTCAAGAATCCTCACACCCCTTCACACCGCAAGCTCCTTCGCCCCGAGATGTTGGAGGTTTTACTACGAGTGTTGCCTGAGTCAAAGGCCGAGTTTCAGGAAAAGATCCCGGGCTTTCTCCGTGCGGGTACTGCGTCGGAGGAGGCTGTGTTTTTAGAAGAGGTGCTGGAACTTATTGCGATATGGGCGGAGTAGTGGGTTCAACGCGCTAGCAAGCGTATGAGTAACGAGAGTTGCGATCTTGTACTGACGAACAGAAGCCAGTTTGGATTGACGAAAGGCAGCTTTCGACCCAAAGCCGAAGTTTGGCATAGGTGATTGTTGGCGCTATAAATTGTTGGATGGAAATGGTGAGGCGTGGTCGATAACTATATCAAGTTATCTCGGTTGGATTTGGAGTGCAAATCTCTAGCATTTTGGTTGAATGCTCGAAATTATGCTGCTCTTGGCTTCGACGTCCGAGTTGATTGGAAATGGTGTTGTTTTACCCGGTCGTGGTAATTCGCAATTAGTCACCAGAAGCGGAGATGCAAGTCAGAATGGATTTCAATTGCCTGCGCGGTGCCTATTGGGAAAGACAGATAGCGCGAGTTGAACGTGTTCGCGAACAAATTTCTTCACGTTTAAGCATAGCGCATGGGCGAACGATTCCTGACGCTGAAGATTTAAGTATTGGCAAAGGGAGGAGACTGAAAGCTGCAATAATGTTCTTGGACATTTCAGGATTCACCAGTCGTCCTTCGGAGTCTGAGGAGGAACAAACCAACCAGCTGGCTGCATTGAACCTATTCTTTTCAGAACTAATAAAAATTGCAGAAGACTACTCAGGGACAGTAGAAAAGAACACGGGAGATGGCCTGATGGTTTACTTTGAAGATGGAGGATCCGATCCTCCAGAGAATGGTTCACATAGATCTGTGGCTTGCGCGATGACAATGTTTGCAGCCTCGGAAGCACTCATCAACCCAATACTTTTGAGATCAGGTATCGCTCCGATACTCTTCCGGATATGTATAGACCACGGCTACATCACGATAGCAAAAATGGGGGCAGCGAGACACTTCTCGGCTATAGTTGCTATCGGAACTACGGCAAATCTGGCTTCCAAAATGCTTTCGATTGCGAAATCAGGCGAATTGTTGATCGGTGCCAATGTAAGGTCAGAGCTCCCTTGCCAGTGGCAGGATCGCTGGACAACAATGCATACTTATAAATCGGGCTGGGTATTTAAGTCAACGAAGGAGCCTTACTCCTACTACCTATTTAACGGTAGATGGGCGAGGGTATTTGAATGAAAGAGGATTCCAAAATTGATGAAGAATCTAAATCGATTGAAGTCCCTAATGAGCTGAAAGGTAAGGGCTTCGGTCCATCACGAAAGTCTTCTGGAAGTGATTATGGGACTATCGTGCCATCCGACAGCACTGATATTGATAGTAGTCTTGGCCATCAACACTCCTACATACAGCACATTCATACATATGTACGGGAGTACATCTCACTTGCTGACAAAAAGGCATCTTTCATCTTTGCCGTCGGTTCTGCGATTCTAGTTTATCTCTACGAAAAAGGTACTATGAGTCTATGGGCAATTGATTTAAAAAGCTGGGGAATAGCAGAGTTGGTGTCAATATCTGCAATTTCTTTGCTTTCCATATCTGTTTCGTTTGCTATCTCTGTAGTTTTCCCGAGGCTTGGGGGGTCGAAGAAAGGGTTCGTATTCTGGGGTTCGATAGCTCAGTATCAGTCCGCGAGCGATTTTTCTGACAGAGCTCAAAGGCTTGCGGACAACGACTATTATAGAGAACTTCTGCGTCATACTTATGAGATTGCCAAAATCTGCAATAGGAAATACTCGTTGCTTAACTGGTCCATTAGAATTGGTTCGGTTGGTGCTATAGTAGCCATTGTAATTGTTGTGACGGGGCTGCCTGTAAAATCTTAAATATTTGCTGCGCCCGGGAAAACTACTCTCTGTGCGCCTAGCTTTCTAGGGAGCAAGACGCTATGTGCCCTGAGGATATCGTGAAATCGCCCCAAGACTTGATCAAAGGGAGCCGGGGAGGGTTTGAAGTAGATCCAATAGGATATAGCGCACTTGCTTGGCATAGGTGGGGCATGGCCCAAACGCTAGCCGGCTTTCCGATAGATATTACTCAGCCACCTACTCAGCGGGATTTAAAGTCACCTATTCTTTGGTTGAGCCAAGCGCATGCACTTTCAGAAGCGGCGGTAAATATAGTCCGAAGCGAGCCGAATTTAGAGCATTTTACTATTTACACTAAGGGTGTCTGTCACAGCCAGTATCACGCTGTTGCCTTGATGTTAGTCGGGCTCAGCCTGGAAACTGGATTGAAAGCAATGCTGATTATTCGCGAAGGGATAGATTCATATATAGAGCAGGAGAAGAAGCGAAAACACCATAGGCTCCACGAACTTGCAGACCTTGTTCCCGGTCTTTCTGAAAAAGACCTTGGAATTCTAGAGGCTCTAACACATTTTATATATTGGGCTGGAAAATACCCCGATCCCGGATCGGGTCGTGAGCAAGACACTGTAAACGTGTTCGAAATCGCAGAAAAGTACGAAGTAACCGCCAAGCAGCTATTTTCAGTGTGCGCTAGAATACTCGGTTACGCGCACACACTAATTGAGGCTCATGAAAGCACATAACAAGAATTGACAGTACGATCCGGAGGCTCGGACGCCAAAACCGCTGCGGCAGGCGTTAAGAATCTAACCTATCCTCGAAATTGCTTTAGGAAAACTTTGTGAATAGCATTCCAGCCTACAATAATCAAGGTCACTTGCCGAAAGGGATTCATCGCTGTTCTGGAGAGGAATTTTTAGAGCGGTTTTGTGAGGGAGATGATAATAGAGTTGGTTTTTATAAGGCGATTACTGATATTTTTGACTTTTCAAAGGAAAGAAGGGCTAAGTATATTTTCGTTGGGGGTTCATTTATTAGTAGGGCCTTCACCAAATCGAGTGGGTAGATTAGCCTTGTCCTCATGAAAGATACA
>CAXBCH010000040.1:0-41475 GCA_963974125.1 uncultured Haliea sp.
GAATCTCAGCCCTCGTTGGGCTGCTTTTTACCCACAAATTTTCCTGAAGAGCCACCTTTCATTTCATGGGATTTTGTCCGCCTGAATGACAGGTCTCTGGAGATTGCCGAAAGGCTGAAGGCGGAAGGTGTCGATGTCGCCATACCGCTTTTTGAAGAAACTGTCGAATGGTCTGGCGCCATCAACTCTGTCCTCCTGAACAACCCTCGCATGTACGGGCAGTCCATCCTGTTTCGCGACAAGGCCCTGATGAAGCGCCGTGCGCAGCTCGGTGGTATCAGAGTCGGTATTTTCGAGGAAGCGCACGAGAAGGAAGACATCGTGCGTTTCATGAAACGCGTCAACCAGACCTTGCTCAAGCTCGATGGTGATCCGGACGACCCGATTCACGTCAAGGCCTTTGACAAGGCTGGCTGCCTCGGTCACCGGATGATCCGCAAGATAGAAGAGATCGACGCCATTCCGGCCGAGGAATATCCGCTGTTGATGGAGAGCCACCTGGATGGCTGGGAGTTTGCCGTTGAGGCCTGGATTCACGACGGCAAGATCAAGTTCCTCAATATTTCCGAGTACGTGACCCTGGGCTATTCGGTGTTCGTGCCCGCCACCGAACAGCTGGAAAGCTGGCGCAACGCAATCACCAGGCAGATTGAGTTGCTGATCAAGACCTTTGATATCCATTTCGGATTGATTCATCCGGAGTACTTCGTCACCGCTGACGGGGAGATGTACTTTGGAGAGGTTGCCTATCGGCCACCCGGGTTCAAGGCCTTCGAGTTGATTGAGCGGGCCTATGGCTTCAATGCCTACCAGGCGTCCATGCTGGTGTTCGACCCCAAGAGCAGCAAGGAGGAAGTAGACAATTTCTTCCCGCGTGAAGTGGTCGACGCCAAGGGCTACGCCGGCTGCTTCGGTGTCTATCCACGCCGTCGTGTGGTCAGCAAACTGGAAATGCCCAAGGAGTGTGTTGAGCACCCGTATTTCGAGTCCCACGAACTGGTCGCGCCGGCGGAGGAGACCGTTCCTGACCGGTCAGCCTTCGGTACACACTGGGGGCTGGTGTTTTTCTTTGGTGACGATCCCATCAAGATGCGGGACCTGCTCAAGGCCCAGGAGGATCTGGACTTCTACGTCTAGAGATATCCCGGCGGTCAGCGCAACTCGGCGCCAGCAGTCCACCATTGGGCGAGCTGCTGGTGCACCCGCGGGTCACTCAACAGGTCAAAGTGATTGCGTTCGTGAAACACGCGGCAGTGTTCAGGATTGACGTTCAGGCATCTGGAAGTGTCCCGGTGGTAGCCCACTGCGCTGTCGGTGCGCACCAGCATGTCCCCGAGCAGGACCCCCAGTGGATGGCGCTGGTGGGCGCCCAGCGTGGCGGCAATAAAATAGTAGTCAACGTCTTTCAGCAGGGGTACCAGCCTGCGTCGGTCCCTGCCCGGTCGGTCGGGATGCCAGCCCTGCCAGTCTTCCTCAAGCAGGTTGCCATAGCGCAGATCCTTGATGCCAGCGCTTCGATATTTTCCCAGAGCCAGTGGTCGCGTAAAAGGTGTTTGCTGTAGCGCCAGATCGAGGGCGTGACCCGCCCGTTCCAGCGGAGCGCCGTGATGCGGCGTTCCGAGGCAGGCGACCCGCCGCAGCTGTGCCAACCAGGGCAAATCGGCCTGCTCCGCGTACCAGCAGGCGCTGCGGATAACCAGTCCTCCCATGCTGTGCCCGACCAGGGACAGCGACTCTATTGCTACCGGCCAGGCCCGGAACAGGGTGTCCAGCAGTGCAGCCAGTTCGCGACCATTGCAGGAAATATGACGACCGCTGTTGTAGCGCAGATACAGCGGGGTGCAGCCGGTCGCTTGCTGCAGGCTGCTGCCGAGCGCAGGTGCCCCCGCGCGCGACCAGCCAAGCTCGGACATGCCGAGACCGTGCACCATAAGCACAACGTGATTGCCGGCGCGAGGAATGGCCGCCGCCAGCGCCTCCGGTTCCAGGCACAGGGCGGCCCCGTCACTCAGCACGGTCATGGGGAGGGCGAGCGGATTGGCGGTTGCTTCCAGATGGTCACCAAAGGCGCCGTTCAGGGCGGCTATTGCCCGCAATTCATTGGCCGGGACGGAGTGGTCGGCCAGAAGCGGGGCGGGCAGCAGCGCCAGGGAGCGCTCCACACCCTGGCGCAGAGTGGCATTCACGCCGCGGATTATCGCGTACACCGAAGCGGCAATGGGGCCCCGGGCAATAGCCTTGTGCACTCCCTCCACCGCGTTGGTGACGCCGGCCACGGCGTCAAATACCAGCCTTAGGCCGCCGCGAACAGTGCGAACGGAGGGCGCGCCCCGCTTTATCGGCTGTAGGCTCACGCGTCGTCCTCGCTGTCCGGACCGGGAGTTGGGTCCGCCAATTCGCCGAGGCAGGCAACACACAGGAGAGCGGGGCGGGGGCCGGCAGGGGCGCCAATGGCGGCGCGGCCGCCCCGGGCCAGAATGGTATTGCAGTACTCACAAACGCCGTTGCGGTTGAGCGTGATTTCCTGCCAGCCGATGATCGCCTCGGGCTCGACCGGATCTGGCGGCGCTATCCCCTCGGGTCCGGGAACCTGAGGCGCTGGCGTACGGCCCTGGACGGCACGGGCGATCCGGGCGCTGTCGCTGACCACATCCTCCACCAGATTAAAGGTATTCAGCAGTACATTGCGCACAACAGTGGATACGGAGAGACCCAGCTGCTCTGCGCGCCCGCGCAACTCTTCATCAAGGTGCTCGGGTATGCGCGCCTGCAGGACTTTCGGCTTGCGCTGTTTGCGCTTGTTGGCCGCCGGCTTGTGTGTTGTTGCCATGGCTTTTCCTGCTCTAGTGTATTACATAATGTGTAAACGTAGTTCAAATGTAATACAAAAGCAAGCGCGGCGACTGTTGCAAGCCGGCGGCTTTCCGCCGCTGGCGTTGCCGGCAACCAGGTACAGAGCAGAGCTTCTGGACAACACATTGACATACAGCCCTGTCAAGCCTGAAATCCATGCCGCTATTGCGCTAAGATTACGGATTGTCCGTCGGTTGCGCAGTTGAGGGAGAACAGATATGGAAGTGTTTGAGAAGCATGAGTCGGAAGTTCGCGGCTATATTCGATCCTTTCCGGTGGTCTTTGACAAGGCCATCGGCGCGGAACTGTTCGATGAAGACGGTAACCGCTATATCGATTTCTTCGCCGGCGCGGGCACCCTGAATTACGGCCACAATCCGGATGCCGCCGTCGAGGCCAGCATCAAGTACCTGCAGGACCGGCGTATTGCCCACGGCCTCGACAAGGCTACAGTGGCCAAGCAGAAGTTCATCGAGGTATTCGTCAAGTACATCCTTGAGCCGCGAGGCTACGATTACAAGATGCAGTTTACCGGTCCCACCGGTACCAACTGTACCGAAGCCGCCATGAAGCTCGCGCGCCAGGTCAAGGGGCGCGCCAATATCGTCGCGTTTACCAACGGTTACCATGGGCACACCATGGGCGCCCTTGCGGTGACGGGTAACGAAGCCTATCGCGACGCCTCCTACGGGTCACGGGGCGCAGTGTCGTTCATGCCCTTTGACGGCTTTCTGGGTCCCGATATCGATACCATCCATGTTTTCCGCCGCTATCTCGAGGATCACGGTTCCGGCATGGAAACACCGGCTGCGGTGATTGTGGAAACGGTGCAGGGAGAAGGCGGGATCAACGTCGCCTCCACGGAATGGCTGCAGAAGCTCGCCGCCCTGTGCAAGGAATTCGATATCCTGCTGATTATCGACGATATCCAGGTCGGTAACGGTCGCACCGGCAAGTTCTTCAGTTTCGAGGAAGCCGGTATAGAGCCGGATATGGTGTGCCTGTCCAAGTCCATTGGCGGCGGCAACCCGATGGCGGTGTTGCTGATGAAACCGGAAGCGGACGTCTGGTCACCGGGTGAGCATACCGGCACCTTCCGCGGCAACTCCCTGGCGTTTGTGGCGGCTACCGAGCTCATCAAGCAGTACTGGGCTGATGACAGCCTTACTGCCGAGGTGGCACGCAAATCCAGCATCATGATGGAGGCCTTGAACGGTTTGCGCGATGAGTTTCCCGCACTGAACTGCAAGGTGCGTGGCCGCGGCCTGGTGCTGGGTATAGAAACCCCCGTGGCCGGCTTTTCGGACAAAGTGGCTGCCTGCGCGTTCGAAAAGAAACTGGTGTGTGAGACCTGCGGCGCGGATAGTCAGGTCAACAAGCTCTTTGTGGCGCTCAATATCGAAGATGAGCTGTTGCACGAGGGGCTGGAGATATTCCGCGAGGCCTTCAGGGAAGTGGCGCGGGAGACGGTATAGGTCTCCGGCCGCCGCCGCGGTGCAGCCGCGGCGGGTATCAGCTCTGGCTGCTGAGCAATTTGCGGACTGCGGGGGCTGCGGCTATCTCGCCGCGATTGAGGAATGCCTCGTGGTGTTCTTCCACTTCTTCCAGATCGTATTCATAGTTTACCAACAGGCCTGCCGATTGCTGCAGTCCCTTTGGCGACACATCTCCGAGCCAGTTGATGCGGGCGATGCTGGCGCCGTTGCCCAGGTGAAAACGTGCCACCGGATCCAGCGGTGCGCTGCCGCGCTTTTCCTGCAGCAAATAACGGGCGCAGAGGCGCATGAGCAGCGGCTGTAGTTTCGCGCTCAGGCTGCTGTCCCGGTGCCAGTCGGGCGAGTCCAGCGCGGTGAGCAGTGCGGCTTCACTGGCGGCAAGCAGGGTTTGCTGTTCATCCACCAGTAGCCCGTTCAGCCATTTCCTGAAGCCCGGTATCGGCGAGAGGGTGGCAAATTCAGCCAGCTGCGGCATTTCCTCTTGCAGGCGCATGACGACCTGCTTGATCAGGAAATTCCCGAAACTGATGCCCCGGAGGCCTGGCTGGCAGTTGCTGATGGAGTAGAAAATCGCGGTTTTCAGGCGTTCCTGGTCAACTGCGCCTTTCTGAGGCGCGAGGATGCTCTGTACTGAACTGGAAACCGAGCCCACCAGCGCCACCTCGACAAAAATCAGTGGTTCATCCGGCAGAGCAGGGTGGAAGAAGCCAAAGCAGCGCCGGTCCTGGGCATCCAGGCGTCGGCGCAGGTCGTCCCAGCCCTGCATCTCGTGCACGGCCTCGTATTCGATCAGCTTCTCCAACACCGCGGCCGGAGACTCCCAGTCCAGGGTTCTGAGCTTGAGGAAGCCGGGGTTGAACCAGGAGCTGAGCAGGTGCTGCAGGTCGTCGTCGACGGCCCGCAGTGAATCGTCAGCGGGCACCAGAGCCAACAGGTCTTCGCGCATGTTGACCATGGTGCGGGTTCCTCTGGGTGCCATGTTGATGCGCCGGAACAGGGTCTGTCGCGGTGACTCCACGGCTCGGGCCAGTGCCCGGTAGGCTTCCAGGCTCAGTGTGTCGCGGTAGTCCTCCGCACAGCGGTTGATCAGCTCGGGGTCCGGGTTGTAGTCCGCAGCCAGGGTGTGGAAGAAGTCGGCTTTCTGTTCCTGGTTAAGCACGGCATAGGCGACTGCGACCTCATCTGCCAGGGCAATGCCCAGCGCCTCGCCCTTGTTGGAGTAAAGCTGGCTGCACAGCGCAGTGATGGTGTTCCTGTCGCGGGCGGAGCGGCGCAGCAGGTTCTTGCCGGCGTTGGCTACGGAGTTGAGCCAGCGATTGATGACCATGATCTATCCATTCGGGAAAACTGGCCCAAGATGTTACTTGGACAAGATGACCATGACCATACCACTCTGGGGGTGGAATCCGTGCCGTCGGCTGCGGCAAGCGGCCGTCGGTTGTCAGCCCGGCATCAGTCCAGCGCTTCGATCTGGAAGCCTTCGCACGCGGCGAGGTCGGAGTGTTCAAGCCGGGATTCCCGGGTGATTTCACGCAAGGCGGTACGCAGGCCTTCTTCCAGCACGGGGTGATAGAACGGCATTGCCAGGAGATCGGACGCAGTCAGTCCGCGATGAATCGCCAGAGCGACCAGGTGCGCCAGGTGTTCGGCCGCGGGGGCACACATTTCGGCGCCAAGAATACGGCCGCTGTCCCGTGCCGCATAGACCCGCAAAATGCCCTCGTTGCGTTGTGCGGTCAGCGCACGCCCTTGCGACGAGAAATCCACACCGCCGGTGGTGAATTCTCCCGGATCGAGATCGGCATGGCGCTGGCCAATGATTGCCACACCGGGAGACGAAAAGACCACGGCGAGTGGCGTGCGGCGTTCAAAGCAGGTTACCTCGGCGCTGACGGCGTTGATGCCGGCAATAAAGCCTTCATCCGCAGCCTCATGCAGCAAGCCGCGAGAGGCGTTGACATCGCCGGCAATAAAAATTGGCAGATCGGTGATTTGCATGGTTGTCGAATCAAACGGTGGCAGGCCGCGTTCGTCGAGTTCGAGCCCCAGCGCCGACAGACCGATGCCATCGAGATTGGGTTGCCGACCTATGGCAACCAGGACCTTTTCCACCTCCAGGTCGATGGGGCCAGCCTGTACTCGCACGCCATTGCGCGTGGCACTGAGTTCGACATCATGGCCTGTATTCAGGGTCATTTCCCGGCCCAGCGCAGTCCGCAGGCAATCGCTGACCACGGGATCGGAAATTCCCGCCAGTCGAGAACTATTGCTGAAGGCGTGCACTTCCACCCCGAGGCGAGCAAGTGCCTGGGCCATTTCCACACCCAGGGGTCCCAGGCCAATCACTGCCATCGACGATGGCAGTGTCTGTTGCTCGAAAAATGTATCGGTGGTCAGGAGTCGATCACCCAGGGTGCGCCAGGCATCAGGCACAACCGGATGCGATCCGGTGGCGATAATAATACTCTGCGCCTCGAACAGCTGATCGTGAACCTGCACCGTATTGGGCCCGACAAGGCGGGCTTTTCCCGCGATACTCCGCTCTCCCAGCGACTCGGTGGCCTTGAGCACTCCGGAGACAAAGCGATCACGCAAGCTGCGGACCCGCTGCAACACTGCGGGTATGTCGATCGATAAAGCGGCGCTGCCGCGAATACCGAAGGCTTCAGCCCTGTGCCGCGCGTGATAGGCATTGGCAGCCTCAATCAGGGCCTTGGAGGGCATGCAGCCAACCCGGGCGCAGGTGGTGCCGTATGGCCTTTCATTAACCAGCACGAAGCTGTCGGTCTTCTTCCTGACTTGACGGATCGCGGCCAGTCCTGCTGAACCGGCGCCGATAACGACGACATCGACAGGGGTATTCATCGGATTTCCCATAAACTACAGATACGCTTCGCAGCAAGCTTGAAGTCGCCACAGTCGCCAGATCGTGTCAATGGCGGGGCGTCACGGACCTGTGGAGGCCCGTTACGCTTGAGAGATGTGTCAGAGCTGCGACTTGAAGTAATTGAACGACTGCTTGAGGGTTTTGGCGACGTGCTCGACCTCGTCGACCATGGATTCCCAGGCGCTCTCGGAAGCTGACCTGAGCTCATCGAGCTTTGCTCTTGCCTGCTTGACTTCCTTGCGCAGTCTGACAATCTGCTCATCGTATTTTTTTTCGGCAGCGTCGCTGGCATTTTTCGCCTTGCGCTCCAGTTGATCGATCTCGTGGTTCATGTCGTCAATCTGCTGCTTCATCCGGGCAGCGTACTCATCTCGCTTCGACATCAGGTATCTCCTCTCGGGAACACAAAAAAGGGCAGGCACACCCCCGTATGACCTTCAGATCCATCTGGCATGTTAAACATACTCCTTGTCACCGACGCTACACAACAGCATTTGCCAGTTCCACAAGAGGACTGGAAGCCGGTTCAGAGCCCGAGGCGCTGCACTAGGGTGTCCCGCAGCCGGAATTTCTGCACCTTGGTCGAAGACATCGGCCACTCGCTGACAAATTCCACATGGCGGGGAACCTTGAATGAGGCGACCTGATCCCGGCAGAAGTCGATAATGTCGCCGGCATCGCATCGCGCACCGGGGTTCAGCTCGATGAAGGCGGCCACCACCTCCTGCAGACGCGGGTCCGGGACACCGACCACCTGCACAAACTTGACCGCAGGATGGGTCGAGAGGAAAGACTCGATTTCCAGGGCGGAGACGTTCTCCCCGCCCACCTTCAGGGTGTCCTTGAGCCGGCCGTGGTAACTGACCCGCCCCTGCTCATCCATGGCGCAGATGTCACCGGTGCGGAACCAGCCATCCGCGGTGAACGCTTTCGCGGTCGCCTCGGGGTCCTTGTAGTAGCCAGCGAATACCGAGTAGCCACGGATCAGCATCTCGCCGCGCTGACCCGGTGGGAGCGGCTTGCCGGAAGCCGGGTCCGCAACCTGCATCAGGGTGCCGCTCAGGGGCGGGCCGATGGTCTCCGCGCGAGTCTGGTCATCGTCGCGGAGATCGCTGTAGCAGGACAGGCCGGTGGCCTCGGTGAGGCCGTAGGCGCTGATATGCAGCGTGTGGGGGAGCAATTTCATGTTCTCCCGCAGCCGATCCGGCGGTGCCACGTTGTTGATCAGGCGGATCTGGCGCTTGTCCAGCTCGGCAAACAGCGGGTGGGTGGCAAGGTCCGACATGATGGTCGGAAACGCCGGATAGAGCACCGATGCGCGTTCATGCATGATCTGCCGCAGGGCCTGTTCCGGCTCAAAGTGGGCCGCGGTCATGTAGCTGCCGCCCGTCGCAAAGGTGGCCAGCATCGGCATGATGGAGGCCAGGTGGAAAAAGGGCAGCGGATTCCACTGGCGGTCGGCTGCGGTGAGGCCGAGGTGACTGGCGATCGAGAAGGCCTTGCGGGTCACCATTTCGTGGCTGAGCGGGCAGCCCTTCGGGTGGCTGGTGGTACCGGAGGTGTACATCATCAGGCAGGGACTGGCGAGCGTTACCCCGGCTCGAACACGTTGTGCCTGTTCCGCGGGCACCTGACGAGCAGTGGCGGCCAGTTCCCCGGTGTCCAGGTAGAACCGATGACCCGGTGGTCGGCGATCACCGGTGGTCAGGATGCGTCGCAACAGCGGCGCCGCAGCCAGGCTTTCCGCTGCGGACGCTTTGGGCTGCAGCTCCGGAAAAACCCCTGCCAGCAGGCCTGCATAGTCCGCGGGTTGATCGCTGTGCAGACGGGTAATCAGCACGCTGATGTCGGCATTGCCGATGACATAGGCCAGCTCGCTGGCCCGGTAGCGGGCGTTGAGAGCAACCGCCACTGCGCCCGACAACGCAATGCCGAACAGCCACTCCAGATAGTCCGGACAGTTCGGCATCAGCAGCCCGACATGATCGCCGGGTTTGATCCCTTCGCCCTGCAGCAATCTGGCCTTGTCGAAAGCGCTGTCGTACAGCTGCCGATAGGTCAGTGACGTCCCGGGGAAGGTTATCGCGGTGCTGTCGGGCCACCTCTGGGCGCTGCGCAGCAGCAGATCGCCCAGCGAGGTGGCCGTAATGCAGTCGGGGCTCATGACCCCGATTCCAGCGCCCCTGCCGCGAGGGCGTTGATTTTCTGGGTGTCGTGGTAGAAGGGTCTGATCTCGGTGATCAAACCGTCGCGAAGGCGCCAGATCTCGCAGATGGGCATGCTGAAAGCCTCGCCACTGGCCTTGCTCTGTCCGCTCATGTTCGCCAGCACCACGACGGTGTCGCCGTCGGCAATATACTCGTCGATGGTGACGGCGGTATTGGCGAAGGTCGTGAACACCCTGCGCACCAGCTGGTTAAAACCCTCGACCCCGGAGACCACACCGCCGAAGGGAAGCGAGCCAGCCTCGATAATCTGTACTTCGGGATGTAGCAAGCTGGCCACGGTTGTCATGTCTCCCTGCCGGGCGGCGCCCAGGAAGGTGCGGACAATGTCCTTGCTGCTGTCAGTCATGTCGGCTCCTGCCTGTTCGGGTACTCAGAATGACCTCGGCATGCCGTAGCTCTCGGCGATCATGTTCTTGGCCATCTCGTTGCTGATCGGCCCCAGGCGCAACAGCCTGGAGTCGCGCCAGTAGCGCTGCATGTCGGTTTCCGCGGAATAGCCCATGCCACCGAGGATCTGGATGCCCAGGTCGGCGGCCTTGCTGACGTAGTCCGAGCACAGCACCTTGGCCATGCCCGATTCGATCGCACTGGGTTTGTCTTCCGCCTGCAGGCGGGCGGTATGCAGGACCATGAGTTCACCCTGCTTCTGCCACATGGCCATGTCGGCAAGGTAGTGCTGCAGGATCTGGAACTGGCCGATGGGCTGGCCGAAGGCGTGACGGGACTGCATGTGGGCCACGGCGTCCTCGATCACGCCATCCAGCATGCCGAGGCAGGTGGCGGCATTGACCAGACGCTCGTTGTTCAGGGTCTTGGTGGACTGGTACCAGCCCCGATTGGGCTCGCCCAGCAACAGCTCGTCGGGGACAAATACCTCGTCCATCAATACGGTGCAGGAACTCATGGCGCGCATGCCGAGCTTCGGCAGGGGAGTCACCGTGATGCCCTTGCTGTTGCGCGGTACGAAGAAGATGGAGATGCCGTCGCTGCGCCTGGGGGCGTTCATGTCGGTGCGCGCCATCACCAGCAGGTAGTCAGCGACATCGGCGCCGGTGCTCCAGATCTTCTCGCCGTTCAGGAGCCAGCCGCCGTCGACCTTGTCGCCCCGGGTTTTCATGCCGCCGAGCAGGTCGGTGCCGCCGCCGGCCTCGGTGAAGCTCATCGCGGTCTTCAGTTCACCACTGGCGATACGGGGCAGGAACGCCTGCTTCTGGGCCTCGGAGCCGCAGAAGTTGACCGCCTTGGTACCGGAAAAGGACGTGACACCCCAGACCCAGCTCAGCCCCGCCGCGGTGCGGGAAAACTCCCGCGCAAACAGGGTCTGGTTGAGAATGGTACCACCCTGGCCACCGTATTCCTCGGGGACGCCGATGCCATGGGCGCCGAAATCCACCAGTTTGTCCCACAGTGCATGCGGGAAGACATGTTCCTGCTGTTCGAGCTGGCGGCACCAGTCCTTGGGGCATTCCTTGTCCACCCACTTGCGGGTGACATCGATAAACAACTGGTCTTCTTCCGACAGGTCCATGCTCATGCTCTGTAGTTCCGGGGCTGATGATTCGTGGGCCCCGATGATATTTGAACATTGTTCAAATATCTACCCTCTGCCGGACTCCGCCGCTGCCACATGCACGCTGGCCCGAGCCACGGAATCGGGATTCAGGGAGATGGAGTCGATGCCGCAGTGCACCAGGAATTCGGCAAACTCCGGATGGTCGGAGGGCGCCTGGCCGCAGATGCCGACCTTGCAGCCCTGCTCGTGGGCCACCCGGATCACCTGTTCGATCATCCGTTTCACCGCCTCGTCGCGGGCATCGAACAGGCTCTTGAGTACCGCGGAGTCGCGGTCGATGCCCAGTACCAACTGGGTCAGGTCATTGCTGCCGATGGAGAAGCCATCGAAGCGCCGGGCGAACTGGTCGGCGAGAATCACATTGGAGGGAATCTCGCACATGACATAGACCTTGAGGCCGGCGCTGCCGCGCTCAAGTCCTGCCTCCGCCATCGCTTCCAGTACCTGGTCCGCTTCCCCCGGAGTCCGGCAGAAAGGAATCATGACAATGATGTTGTCGAAGCCCATGTCCTCGCGGGCGCGACGAATCGCCTGGCACTCCAGCTGAAAGCCCTCCCGGTACAGGGGGTGGTAGTAGCGGGAGGCGCCGCGGAAACCGAGCATCGGATTCTCTTCTTCAAGTTCGAAGAATTCGCCTCCCAGCAGGCCGCGGTACTCGTTGGACTTGAAGTCCGACATGCGCACGATGACCGGGCGCGGATACTGGGAAGCGGCGATCTTGGCGACGGAGCGGGCCAGTGTGTCCACGAAGTAGTCGGTCGGTTGTGCAAAGCCGTGATGGAGGTCGGCAATGTGCTTTGCTACCTCCGGATCCTTGACCTTGTCCGGGTGTACCAGGGCCATGGGATGGACCCGGATCTGGCTGGAGATGATGAATTCGATCCGGGTCAGGCCGATCCCGGCGACGGGCAGTTGCCACCACTGCAGGGCGCCGTCCGGCAGCGCCGCGTTGATCATCAGTGCAGTTGTTGTCGCCGGCAGGTCCGCCAGGCTGATGGTCTCGCACTCGTAGGCGAGGCTGCCCTCATAGACTTTGCCGGTTGCACCGTCGGCACCGCTGATGGTGATCTCCATGTCGTCGTGCAGCAGCTCCGTGGCATTGCCGCAGCCGACAATGGCCGGCTTTTTCAATTCGCGACTGACGATGGCTGCGTGGCTGGTGGTGCCACCGCTGTTGGTAACAATGCCGGCGGCCCGGCGCATGATCGGTACCCAGTCCGGGTCGGTGCGCTCCGTAACCAGGATGGCGCCCTCGGGAAAATGTTCCACATCGTTCGGGGTCTCGACCACACAGACGGGACCGCAGGCTATGGCGCTGCCGACGCTGGAGCCCTCCAGCAGCACCTTGCCTTGCTCCGTCAGTTTGTAGCTCACCAGTACGCTGCGGTCTTTCTGTGATTCGATGGTTTCCGGTCGCGCCTGGACGATGAACAGCTGGCCACTATTGTCCTGCGCCCACTCGATATCCATGGGGCGCTTATAGTGGCGCTCGATGACCTGTGCCCAGCGCGCGAGCTGCAGCACATCGCTGTCCGACAGTACCCTGCTGCGTTGCTCGTCAGCGCTGGTGGGGACCGTCACGGTCGCCTCGGCGCGCCCGTGTTCACCCACATCCTCGTCGTCGGCCAGTGCATAGCGCATCTTGCAGAGCTTGCTGCCGACGGTGCTCTCGATCACCGGGTTCAATTCCGCTCGCTCCAGAAAGGGTTTGTAGGCCATGTAGCGGTCGGGGTTCACGGAGCCCTTGACCACGGTTTCCCCCAGGCCCCAGGCCGCGCTGATCAGCACGATATCCGGGAAGCCACTCTCGGTATCGAGGGTGAACATCACTCCCGCAGCCGCGGATTCCACCATCTGCTGCACCCCGACCGACAGGGCCACCTGGTCGTGGGCGAAACCCTGCTCCTCGCGATAGGCAATGGCGCGGTCAGTGTAGAGCGAGGCGTAGCACTCGCGACAGGCCTCCAGCAGGGCATCGGTGCCACGGATATTGAGAAAGCTCTCCTGCTGGCCGGCAAAGCTGGCCTGGGGCAGGTCCTCGGCAGTGGCGGAGCTGCGCACCGCCACCGGCATATCCGGGTGCTGCAGTTGCTCACACAGCGCCAGGTAGGCGCCGGTTATCTGCTCGCGCTGTTCGGCGGAAAAGGCGCCGGCGCGGATCAGGTCTCGGATCCTGTGCCCGGTGGCGGCCAGCGACTGCCGGCCCGCAGCCAGTTCCCCGAGGGCGTCGCTGATGGGCTGCTGCAGTTCGTTCGCAGTGAGATAGTCGCGGAAGGCCTGGGCGGTGGTTGCAAAACCATAGGGCACGGCGACCCCCTGCTCCGCGAGTTGCTGGTACATTTCCCCCAGGCTGGCGTTCTTGCCGCCGACCTCGGCGAGATGTTGCAGGCCGACTTCGTTGAACCACAGGATACATTTGCTGACGGACACGGATAACCTCCGGCGTTATGGGCTTGTGCCTCAAGCATAGCCCAACCGGCGTCGCCGACATTGTCCGGGATCAAGCGATTGCGCTTCCGCGCGGTCGGATCAGCGACAGGCCGCGGGCTCGCCGCAGTGGACGTCGGCGACTTCCTCGCCGGCGATCAGTGCCCGCACCCAGTCGACGGCCCTGACGCCGGCGGTTTCCCGGCTGTAGAGTTCGCTGTAACGGAGCAGGGTATGGAATTCACCGGCCGCGACATAGGTACCCAGGGAAGGGATATCCGCCTGCAACTCGGCGCGGTTGGCATCGAGTCCCGGCAGCAGTTCTGCCGGGTGGCCGAGCATCCGGTGGAAGTCCTCCTGGACCGCGTCATAGGCGTGGTCGAACTGGTGGAAGCACAGTGCTGGTGCGGCCCGGAAGGCGAGGCGGTAGAGGTCCGGTATGGTCAGGGTCGCAGCCGTCTGCTTGTCGGCGTTGTACCAGCCGGGCAGCGAGGCCAGCACGTTCCAGCGCTGCCACAGCAGGGTGGGGGGAGGCAGCCGGTAGCCGGCGCCGCCGCCGGCAAACTGTACCACGGCGGCATCCGGGTACTGGCGGGCGACGATGGCGGCAAATACCGGCGACGACAGGGCGCCGGCACTGCCCCCGGCCACCACGACGCGCTCCGGCGCGCTGAAGTGGGTAAACAGGTAGTCCAGCGCCGCCATGCTGTTGGCCCAGCCGCGGTGGTGGATGGTGAATTCGCTGCCATCAGGGCGGGTGTAGCTGGCCTCGGCGGCGCCGAGGTGGACGTCACCGGTACAGTAGGAGACAAATATCTGGGACCAGTCGAGGAAGGGATTTTCGGGGTTGTCCAGGGCAAAGGCGCCATCGTAGTGGCGGGGATCGTTGCCGGCCTCGGTGCTGGCGAAGGGGCGGTAACTGGGTTGGCCCGCAGCATCGCAGGTTGCTGCCGACCAGCAGGCGCCGCCACCGTTGAAAAAAAGCATAACCTTGTCCGGATCGGCCCTGCGCACGTGGAACTTGTAGGGGGTCCCGGTCGCGCACAGGGTCTCGCCGCCCGGTGTTATGGTCTCCCAATCTTCGCCTGCCGCCGTGGCAGCAAATGCCAGACCCGACAGGATCAATGCACTCAGCCCCTTGAGCCGGCTCATTCGTCGCTGCCGCCGCTGTCGACGGCGATGCAGTCCACCTCTGCCCTGGCGCCGAGGCCGAGGCCGGTACTGCCGAAGGCACTGCGGGCCGGGTAGGGTGGGGTGAAGAAGCTGCGGTAGACCTCGTTGAAAATACCCCACTCCGACATGTCTGCCAGCATCACGGTGCACTTCACGATGTCATTCATGCCCAGCCCGTGTGTCGCCAGTACCGCGGCGATATTCTCCATGGTCTGGCGGGCTTCCTCGCGAATGCCTCCCTGTACCAGCTCCATCGTGCCGGGTTTGACCCCCAGCTGCCCCGAGAGGTAGTAGGTACTGTCGACCCGCACGGCTTCGGAGAAGGGCAGGCTTGCGGGCAGCACGCCGCTGCCTCCCAGGTATTCCACTTCGCTGGCGGATGCCAGCGCTGCTGTCGCGGTGAGGGCGGCGGCAAATGCGGCGGTGCACAGACGGCTCGAAGAAAGGGACATTGTGTTATTCCTGTAGTCGATGGCAAGAGTGCCCGATGCCCGCGCGGTCTTGCGGGCATCGGCCTGAAGTGGCTGGACGACTCCTCAAAGGAACCGGTAGGAGACCTCGACACCGTAGGTGCGCGGGTCGCCGGGGAAGTTGGCGACGGTGCCGAGGAAATCGGAGGTCCAGGTCTGGTCATACTCCTTGTCGAGGATATTGCGCCCCCACAGGTAGATCGACCAGGATTCTGCTTCCAGACCGATACGCCCGTTCAGCAGCGAGTAGCTGTCCACTTCGCCCCAGACCAGGCTGCTGCCCGGGCGGGCGAAGGACACGTTGTCCTCGCTGGAATAGAAGCTGTCGCTGTAGGTCCAGTCGACCCGGGTGACCAGCTCCGCGTTCAGTGCTGCCAGCGGCAGGTTGTGCTGCACCGCCAGCGCAGAAGTCCACTCCGGCGCGTCGGGAAGCTTGTTGCCGGCCAGGTCGGCTCCCAGTCCCGCCGGGTTGCGCACGCTGGCGCCGCCGGGGAAGGAGTCGAACTCGGCGTCGTTGTAGCCAATCGCGGCCTGCAGCATCAGGTTGTTGGTCGGGTAGTAAGTGATTTCCGCCTCCAGCCCGCGGGAACTCACTTCAGCCGCGTTGCGGATGGTGATGGCGGAGGTGTTGTTGGCCAGCTGCACAAACTGGTTGAGCTGGTAGTCTTCGAATTCCATCTGGAAGGCCACCAGATTGTAGCGCAGGCGATTCTCGAGGGCGGTGCCCTTGAGGCCTATCTCCCAGGCCTCCACCGTTTCCTGGTCGAAAGCAATGCCATCGCTGAGCGCACTTTCGGACACGAAGTCGACGTTGAAGCCGCCGCTCTTGAAGGCCTCGGAATACTTCACATACAGGTTCGTGTCCTCCCCCAGCGCGTAGCTCAGGCTGATCATTGGGGAGAGGTCGTCGTAGTCGTTCTTTTCCTGGAAAGTGGCCACGGTCTGGCCATTGACGACGGGACCCACAGCCACCCCGAAGATGGCGGCGCCCGGCACCTGCAGGGGCACGGGGGAGAGGTCGACAATGTCACCGACCAGGTCGAAGTCGACTTCACGCTCCTCGTCGGTATAGCGCAGGCCAAAGCCCAGGGTCAGGCGCTCGGTGAGGTCGTAGGTGCCGTTGATGTAGGCCGCGTAGCTGCGGGTGTCGACATCGGCGAAGGTGCCTACCCCGGCGCCCGCGAAGGCGGCACCGAAGGGCGCCAGCGGCGGTGCCAGCCCCTGGAACACGATGCCGATATCCGGGCCAATGGTGACCTGGCGGCTGGAGACCGCTTTTTCGTCGTAAATGAACAGGCCGGCGACGTACTTCAGGCGCCCGCTGTCCGGCGAGAACAGCTGGAACTCCTGGGTGGTTTGCTCATAAGCGTCGGGATAATTCAGGAACAGCATATCGTTGAAGGAGTGATCGGTGTCCTGCTGGCGCTCGATGGAAGTGTCACGGTAGGCGGTGATCGAGGTCAGGTTGTAGTCGCTGCCCAGGTCGACATTGACCGTGGCGGACAGACCCCAGATCTCCCGCTCCTCGTTGTTGTCAAAGTTGTTGTCGATGTTGAAGCGGCCGGGCGACGCGGTGTTGGGGACACTGCCGGACCAGTCCGAAATTGCAGCCCCGAAAAAGGAGACGCGTTCGGATTCCAGGTAGTCGCCGGCGATATTGACGTCGTAGTGCTCGCCACCGAAGGCGAACTGGCCGCGCATGGAGGTGCCGTCGCGCTCATTGTGGCGGGTGCCGGTGGTGACGTTCTTGATATAGCCCTCGCGGTTGTGGTCAACGATGGAGAAGCGCGCCGCGGCATTGTCGCCCAGCGGCAGGTTGGCGATCGCCGACACGCGGTAGGAGTCATAGTTGCCCAGTTCCCCGGTGACCAGCAATTCCTGCTCTTGCGAGGGCTTCTTGGTGATCATGTTGATGGCGCCGGCAACCGTGTTCTTGCCGAACAGGGTGCCCTGGGGGCCGCGGGCGACTTCAATCCGTTCCAGGTCGAGGATATCGACATTCTGGGCGGGTGACTGGCCCATGTAGACGCCATCGACGTAGACACCGGCGCGGGTGTCGAAGCCGATGTTGCGGGTATTGGCTCCGACCCCGCGAATGCGCACTGCGGTGGTGCTGTCGTTGCCGCCGGAAATGCTCATGTTGGGGATGAACTCGGCGACTTCGCGCATCTGTCGCACGCCGGTTTTCATGATCGCTTCGCTGCCCATCACGGCGATGGATATGGGCACATCAGTCAGGCTCTCGGTACGTTTCTGGGCGGTGACCACCACTTCCTCGAGCATGCCGCCGGCGCGGTCCTGGGCGGTGGCATTGACTGACAGTACCAGCAGGGCAGCCAGGGTCAGGCGGTAGGTATTCAATGGAGTCTTCATAGTGTTCCCTTCGTATTGATTTTAATAATGCGGGCAGGCCGATAATACCGCGCCCGAGGTGGCTGTGGCTTGTTTATTCTTGCTATGCCGTTGCCGCCTGTCGGGCAGCTGGTATGATGGACGTTGACCAGTGATTGATCCCGTCGAGGGAGGACAGCCTGCAATGACAGATCCATGGCACAGCCGCGATGGCGCCGAGGTACTTGCGGATCTGGACAGCGATGTCCGCGGTTTGTCCGGGGAGGCAGCGTCCGGGCGCCTGCGTGACCACGGCCCGAATACCCTGCCGCAGCCGGCACGGCATGGCCTGCTGGTGCGCTTCCTGCTCCACTTCCACAATATCCTGATCTATGTGCTGCTTGGGGCTGCCGTGGTCACGGCGCTGCTGGGTCACTGGGTGGACACCGTAGTGATCCTGGCGGTGGTGGTGCTTAACGCGGTGATTGGCCTGGTGCAGGAAGGCAAGGCGGAAAAGGCCATGGATGCCATCCGCCACATGCTGGCGCCGACGGCCGCGGTTATTCGCGACGGCAAGCGCCAGACCGTGCCGGGGGAATCGCTGGTGCCGGGTGATATTGTCCTGCTCGAGTCCGGCGACAAGGTGCCGGCAGACCTGCGCCTGCTCAAGGCGCGTGGGCTTGCGATCCAGGAGGCGATTCTGACCGGCGAGTCGGTACCGGTGGAAAAAGAGATCGAACCGGTCGCCGCAGCCGCAGTTGTGGGGGACAGGTCCTGCATGGCCTTCAGTGGCACCCTGGTGACAGCCGGCCAGGGTCAGGGTGTGGTCGTGGTGACCGGCGCCGGAACCGAAATCGGCCGCATCAGCAGCATGCTCACCGAGGTGGATGTGCTGACCACGCCGCTGGTGCGGCAGATGGCGATATTCTCCCGCTGGCTCACCTTGTTCATTCTGGCCCTGGCGGGGCTGATTCTGGCCTTCGGGCACTTTGTCCAGGGCCAGGATTTCAGCCAGCTGTTCACCGCGGTGGTGGGGCTGTCCGTGGCGGCGATCCCCGAGGGCCTGCCGGCGGTGCTGACGGTGACGCTGGCCATCGGCGTGCAGGCCATGGCCCGCCAGCACGCCATTGTGCGCCGCCTGCCGGCGATAGAAACCCTGGGTTCGGTGTCGGTGATCTGCAGTGACAAGACCGGCACCCTCACCCGCAACGAGATGATGGTGGCGGCGGCGAGTGTCGTCGGCGCTGATTTTGTGGTGGAGGGCACCGGCTATGAGCCGGAGGGCGAGGTCCGGACCGACGGAGGGGATGTTGACCCGGAACGGCTGCAGACCCTGGTCCGGGTGGCCGCGCTCTGCAATGACGCGGCCCTGCACCGGCGCGAGGGTATCTGGGAGGCGGAGGGGGATCCCATGGAGGCGGCGCTACTGGCCTTTGCCGGCAAGCTCGGCCTCAACCAGGAAGAGACGCACGCCAGCTGGGTGCGCGCCGACCTGATACCGTTCGATACCCGGCACCGGTTCATGGCCACTCTCAACCACGACCATGAGCACCACGCCTGCGTGCACGTCAAGGGCGCTCCGGAAACCATTTTTGGTTTCTGCAGCGAGCAGCGGGTCGCCGATGGAACTACAGAATCCTTTGACCGCGATGCCTGGCACGATCGCGCGGAAGCACTGGCGCAGCAGGGGCAGCGTGTACTGGCGCTGGCGACGGTCGCCGTGCCGGAAGAAAAAACCGCGCTGGATTTCGACGATGTGGAAACCGGCCTGGTATTGGAGGGCCTGGTGGGGCTGATCGACCCGCCGCGGCCCGAGGCCATCGCTGCCGTGGCGGCCTGCGCCGGCGCCGGCATCAGGGTAAAAATGATTACCGGCGATCACGCCGGCACCGCCGCGGCCATTGGTCGCCAGATCGGCCTGGAAAATGCGGACCGGGTGCTGACCGGCGTCGAACTCGACGAACTGGACGATGCCGCCCTGGCTGCGCGGGTGCTGGACACCGATGTCTTCGCCCGCACCAGTCCCGAGCACAAGCTGCGCCTGGTCAAGGCCCTGCAGAGTCACGGCAAGGTGGTGGCCATGACCGGTGACGGCGTCAACGATGCCCCGGCTCTGAAGCGCGCCGATGCCGGTATCGCCATGGGCCTGGGGGGCAGCGAGGCGGCCAAGGAAGCCGCCGAGCTGGTGCTGGTGGACGACAACTTCGCCACCATTGTCGATGCGGTGCGCGCCGGTCGTACGGTCTACGACAACCTGAAAAAAGTCATCGG
This sequence comes from uncultured Haliea sp., assembly GCA_963974125.1. Classification (GTDB taxonomy): domain Bacteria; phylum Pseudomonadota; class Gammaproteobacteria; order Pseudomonadales; family Halieaceae; genus Haliea. Next base: position 19,710 of record CAXBCH010000040.1, read on the forward strand.
CTTCCTGCTGCCGGTCAACGGCGGCGAATCCCTGAGCCTGCTGCTGGCCATCCTGTTCGGCCTGACCCTGCCAATTACCGCGGCGCAGATCCTGTGGGTGAACATGGTCAGCTCGGTAGCCCTGGCGATGGCGCTGGCCTTCGAGCCCACCGAGCCCAGCACGCTCAAGCGACCGCCCCGGGACCCGGCCAGCCCGATCCTGTCGCGTGGCCTGGCGCTGCGCATCGCGCTGGTGTCGCTGCTGTTCTGCGCCGGTGTCTTTGGCCAGTTCTGGCTGGCGCTGGCCCAGGACCTGTCGCTGGAAACTGCCCGCACCATGGCGGTAAACACGCTGGTAGTAATGGAGATTTTCTATCTTTTCAGCGTTCGCTACGCCTATGGTACCTCCCTCAGCCTGGAGGGGGTGAAGGGGACCCGCGCGGTCTGGGTGGCGCTGTTGGTGGTGACGGGATTGCAGCTCGCCTTCACCTACCTGCCATGGCTGGCAATGTGGTTCGAGGCGCAGCCGCTGGGGCCGGCACAGTCAGCGCAGGTGCTCGCCGTGGGGGTCGCCATGTTGCTGCTGATGGAGGCGGGCAAGGCGGTGCAGCGCCGCCTTGCGGCTCCGGGCTAGTTGGGAAACGTGACCATCACCTTGGCGGAACGCTCCTTGTCCCGCGCGGTGGCGAAGGCCTCCATGAACTGGTCGAAGGTGTAGCGGTGGCTGATCATCGGTTCCACATCGAGTTTGCGGGCGATCAGTAACTCCAGCACGTCGTTGAATTCGGTCGGGTAGGCCAGCGAAGTGGTGAAGGTCATTTCCTTGGCCAGCGCGGTCTGGAAATCGACGGGCACGGGTTCATGGTGGACTGCGATTACCACCAGCTTCGAGTGCAGCGGCGCCATGGCGATGGCATCGGGGATGACCCGTGCAGCGCCGGAGACTTCGATGAACGTATCGGTATGTACCACGGGCCATCCGTAGAGGGTGCCCGCGCCATGAGCCTCGCCCAGGCTTTGGCGCACATCAACATTGGCGGGGTTCAGCGCGGCCTTCGCACCCAGGGTGCGTGCCCGCTCCAGGCGCTGTTCCGACATGTCGAAAACCACGATATCCTCAACCCCGCGCTGGCGCAGGAACAGTATCACGCCGAGACCGATCGGGCCGGCGCCGAACACGGCTACGCGACTGCCGGGTCCGACCCCGGCGCGGTTGACGCCGTGCAGGGCCACCGAGAGCGGTTCGGTCAGGGCAGCTTCTTCGAAGGTCAGGGAATCGGGGATGGGAAACACATGCTCGCCCGGGGCAACGTCCCTGACCAGCAGGAAGTCGGCAAAGCCTCCGGCACCACCGGAGCCGATCATGTTGGATTCAGAGGTGGGGTTGACCACGACCCTTTGCCCTTGTGCCAAGTGGGTCACGTTGTTGCCGATGGCAGCGATGGTGCCGGACAGCTCATGTCCCAGCGCCATGGGTGTGTCCGAGGGGCCCAGCATGCCACCGACCGCAGCGAAGCTGAGATCCGTTCCGCAAATGCCACAGGCGGCCAGACGGATCACGACATCATTGGGGTTGGGCACAGGGTCGGGAACGTCGTCGATGCGGAGATCGTCGGGTCCGTGCAGCATGATGGCTTTCATAACTATTCCTCATGAGCTCCCTGGGGGCATGTGAGTCAATATGTGTTGGTCGCAGGGCAAATACCACCGGGTGCTACGGCCGGGGCCGAACCCTGGCAACCTTTTTCGCAGCCGGTTCAACGTTTCAGCCCCGGACACTTTGGGCCGCAGCGGTTGCGAGAGTATGTTCAGGGAACAATAACGGAGTCAAAAACTTTGCAAGAACCTGAGCGACAAAGCCACCGCCTGCTGGCTACCATGTTGGCAGTGCTGATTCTGGCGGGCTGCGGGCAGCCGGGCACTTCGGAGCCTGAGGGGCTGGCAGAGCCTGCTCCTGCAGATGAGGTGCAAGTGGCGCCCAATGACCCACCGGCCCCCCGTTATCCCGAGCACATTGCGCTGTTTGGCGAACTGCACATTCACACCATGAACTCGCCCGATGCCTTCATGATGAATGTGCGCGTCGGGCCCGAGGAGGCCTATCGCTATGCCCGCGGGGAGGCCATAGCGCATGTTGGTGGCGGCAAAGTCCAGCTGGGCCAGCCGCTCGACTTTATTGCCATCACCGATCACTCCGAGTACATGGGTATCCTGCCGCAGCTGTTTGACCCGGACAGCGAGCTGGCCTCCCTCGAGGTGGCACAGGCGCTCACCTCGGGCGATGGCTCCCGGCGTCACGAAGCACTGCTGGGTGTATTGATGACCATGGGCGAGGGCAAGCCGATTCCGGACCTGGTCGAACCTGAATTGAGGTACGACATCTGGCAGCAGTATGTACAGCTGGCGGACCGCTTCTATCGTCCTGGTGAGTTCAGCACGCTGGTAGGGTATGAATGGACCTCCGCCGGTGGCATGGACGAGGTCAACCTGCATCGCAACGTGATCTTCCGCAGCAGCAAGGTGCCCGACAAGCCCTTCTCCAGCTTTGACAGTGTCGATCCCCGGGACCTGTGGCAGTGGCTGGACGAGCAGCGCTCACTGGGGATCGAGGGACTGGCGATCTCGCACAATTCCAACCTCAGCAATGGCCTGATGTTCCCGGATGCCGTCGCCTTTGATGGTGAGCCGCTCGATGCAGGGTATGCCGAACTGCGCCAGCGCAACGAACCGCTGGCGGAGATCACCCAGATCAAGGGCAGCTCCGAAACCCATCCACTGCTGTCTCCCAACGACGAGTGGGCCGGCTTCGAGATCCTGGGGGATCTGCTCGGCGGGCGCGGCACCGAAGGCAAGGTCCAGGGGAGCTATATCCGCGATGCCTGGCTGACAGGGTTGCAGCTGGAGGCCGCCACCGGCTTCAACCCCTACCGCTTCGGTGTCATCGCCGCCAGCGATGGCCACAACGCCACCTCGCCCGTGGAGGAAGACAACTATCACGGCAAGATCGGTGTGGCCGACGGCACACCGGAGCAGCGCCGCGGCGGCAGTTTCATCAATGTGGAGCACGTCAAGTACAGCGCCTCGGGACTGGCGGGTGTCTGGGCCGAGAGCAATACCCGCGAGGCGATCTTCGACGCCCTGGCGCGGCGCGAGGTATTCGGAACCAGTGGCCCCAGGATCAAGGTGCGGTTCTTTGGCGGCTGGGGGTGGCCGGAGAATATCCTCGAGCGACATGATGCCGTCAGCCTGGCCTATGCGAAGGGCGTGCCGATGGGCGCGGACCTGCCCGACCGCGCCGGCGCGAACACGGCACCGCAGTTTCTGGTCTGGGCGATGAAAGATGCGGCCAGTGCCTGGTTGCAGAGAGTACAGGTGGTCAAGGGCTGGGTCGAAGCAGGCGAAAAGCGGGAGCGGGTGTATGACGTCGCCTGTTCCGATGGTCTGGAGCCGGATGCCGTCTCCCACCGCTGCCCGGACAATGGCGCCCAGGTCTCACTGACTACCTGTGACATTTCTCGCGACAAGGGCGCCACGCAGCTGCAGACCCTGTGGCATGACCCTGATTTCAACCCTGCACTGGCGGCGTTCTACTATGTGCGCGTGCTGGAGAATCCGACCTGCCGCTGGAGTACCTGGGACAGTCTGCGGAACGGCTTGCCGCTTTCGGAGTCGGTGCCCCCGACCTTGCAGGAGCGAGCCTATACTTCTCCTATCTGGTATCGGCCGCAGGGATGAAGGCATTCCGCGGCACCATCTGTGGCAAAAGGCGGGGGCGAACATGAATGATATGGCACTGGTGCGACTGCCCTCCGAAGAGGAGGTCACCGCTTTCTGGGAGGACGGGGTAGTATGCCTGCGCGGTGTCCTGGACCCGGTGTTTGTTCTGGGCATGGCCCCCGCGGTCGACCGTCTGGTGCGGGAGTCGATCGGCGGCACCATGTATGACATGTCTGCGATGGGAGCGGAGATCGCCAGCACTGGCGGCGATGTGCTTACCGGTGGGCGTCAGGGTCGGGGCCGTTTCGTGTCCGGCACTGATCACTGGCGCGTCGATGCGGACTGTCGCGCCTTTGCCCTGAACCCGTCAATCGGCGAGATCGTTGCGCGCCTGTTGCGCTCGCACAAGGTCAACCTGTGGGAGGACAGTGTGCTGGTGAAAGAGCCGGATACGGCGGAGCGCACCGCGTGGCACCAGGACCTGTCCTATTTTCATGTCAGCGGCGAGCAGGTCTGCACCACCTGGATTCCGCTCGATGTCGCCGATGCCGAGACCGGGGCCATGAGCTTTGTGCGCGGCTCCCATCGCTGGCAGGGCCAGTACCGGCCCAACTGGTTCGTCTCCAACTTGCCGATGCCGGGCACGGAGGGTGAGGTGATTCCGGACATCGAGGCGCTCGCGGCGGCCGGGGAGGTGCAGCTGTTGCGGTTTGACCTCGGCCCCGGTGACATGACGGTACATCACTCCCGCACCCTGCACGCCGCCGGCGGCAATCTGAGCCCTGACCGCAGGCGCCGCGCCATCAGCCTGCGCTATTGCGGCGCTGACGCTGTCTATCACTTCCGGCCGGGTGCGCCCCGCAAACCCCACCATGAGTTCGTTCGCGAGGGCGATATCCTCGACAGTCCCGATTGCCCGGTAGTGTGGCCTGCCTGAAGAAATTCCGCTGCCGCCCGGCTCGCGTGCTCGCGCCAATCAGTCCAGTTTGCAGATGTTCACCGGCAGGGCGCTCATCCGCGGCATGGCATTGATGGCCTGGCGCTGGCTGACGCTGCTGGTCAGCAGGTTGACCGAGACGCCGTCCCGGTCGGGATCGACGCGCCCGGGCAGGCCGCCGAAACCATGGGTGATCGAGATGACGCCGCGGCGCAGGTTCTCGTCCACCCTGGCCACCGTTTCCAGGCGCCCCCAGGGCGACTCGACGGCCACCCGGTCCCCTTCGCGCAGGTTCTCCGCGCGCATGTCTTCGGGATTCATCCACGCCGGATTGCCGGGCAGACGCCGGCGGATGGCGGGCAGGTCCCGGCAGGCCGAGTTGAGTGCGTCCCGTTCCCGTCTGGCCGCCAGCCGATAGGCGTACCCGGGTGCGCTGTGGTCGCCGTCCAGGGCTGCCGCGAGCTCCGCGGCCACATCCGGCGGCATGGTGGTAAAGCGGTGCGGTGAGTCGGGGTCGCCCGGTTCGACCAGTACCGGTGGCCCCGCCAGTACCAGGCCGTGAGGGTGTCGGGCGATGTCCTCCAGCGATACCGGGCAGTGCTGCGCGGCAATACGCAACAGCTCATCGGTGGTCGGCGCTGTCGTCATGTCCAGCGCTTGCCCCCAGTACTGCAGCTGCAGGCCAAGGCGCTTGGCGAGGCCCCAGAAGTAGTACCAGTCATCCCGCAGTTCCGAGTCGGGCGGCGGCGACACCAGCGCGGGGGTGTAGCGTGTGAAAGGTTCCGGGAACAGCAGTGATTCGTAGATAAACATAGGCAGGTCCGGGCGCTCATACTGTAGCGTAGGCGGCAGTACATAGTGGGATAGTTCGGCGCTGGCCGTCATCCGGTGATCGATGGTCACCAGCAGCTCCAGGCTGGTCAGGGCCTGCACTGTGCGCGACAGATCGGGCATCGCCAGGGCAGGATTGCCGCCATGCACGAACAGTGCTCTGAGCTGCTCGGGACCAGGCTCGAGTATTTCATCCAGCAGCGAACCCGTGGGCAGTTCGCCGTCCAGCAGGCCGAACTGGAAACGGCTCTGGTAGCCCTGCTCCCACCAGCGCGCTGCCGGCATCACCTCGGCCTTGCGCGGCCAGCGCGGTAGCAGGGCGCCGGGATTGGGGACCTCCTCCCCGGCGCGGATGAAGCGGCCACAGACAACATTCAGCAGCTCCACCAGGTGTTCGGCGAGGTTGGAGTGGGGCGACATGTCGGGGCCGGTTGCGCTGGTGGCGGCGCCGCGGCGGCTCTGTTTGGCAAACAGCTCGGTGGCCGCGACAATGTGCCCGGCGGGAACATCCGTACGCTGGGCCACGTGTTCCAGGGTGAAGGGCTGCAGTTGCTCCCGGAGTGTTTCCAGATCTCCCACGTACTGTGCGCAGAACGCCTGGTCGTGCCAGCCGCGCTCGAGGATCAGCCGCAGCATCCCCGCCAGCAGCACCGCATCTTCACCCGGCAGGGGCTGCAGGAAGATATCCGCTGCGCGGGCGGTTTCGGTTCGTCTGGGATCGATCACGATCAGTTTCATGCCCCGTGCCTGCGCCTGCTTGAGGCGCTTGGCCGGGTTGCGCGTGTCGAAGCCTACCGTGGACACCGAAACGAGCGGGTTGCCGCCAACGATGAGGAACACCTCGCCGCGGTGAAACGGATCGCGGCCCGCGGGCCAGATGCCGAGCCGCCCTGCGGTCACGTACTTGGCGGATTGGTCGATGGTGACGGTCGAGAAAGCCTTGGGTGAGCCGAGGGCCCGCAGCCAGTCGTTCAGCATCATCAGCGAAGAGGAGGTGAAGAATGCGCCGCCACCCTTGTAGCCACCGATGGCGCCGGGGCCGTGTTGCTGGCGAATGCCCGTCAATCGTTCGGCGATTTCGTCCAGCGCCTGCTCGATGCCAATGGCAACAAAACTCCCGTCGGGTTGCCGCTTCTGTGGGCGCAGGATCCGCTCGGAACTGTTGTGCGCTTCCGGCGCCTGCATCCCCTTGAAGCAGGCATAGCCCAGGGTGAATGGGTCCTCCTGATCCGGCTCTACTTTGCTGATACGACCATCTTCATCGCGGCTGACCCGTACCCCGCAGTGGCCCATGCAAAGTCGGCAAAAGGAGTGATGAGTCTGTCTGGTCATTATTATCAGCCTCTGTTGGGTCAAGGGGTTACTGCGGTAGCTGCCCCCCCGGCGGCTGCCGCGACCAGTATCGGACCGCTCCGCAGCAGTGGCAGCGATAGCAGGGCTACAGCGCTGAAGAGGATGAACAGCAACAGCAGTTGCCGGTAGTTCCCGGTCAGGTCGAACAGAAATCCCGCCAGCACAGGAGACAGAGAAGAGGCGCCTACTGCGAACAGGGTCATGGCACCCATCACCGTGCCATACTCCCGCAGCGCGTAGAGGCGACCGATCAGGGCGCCCCAGAACGGCATGAAGCCGCCACCGCTGATCGCCACCATGCCGGTTGCGAGCAGCAGTCCGGTATAGGTGCTCGCATCGCGAAACAGGGCCAGCGCCAGGATGTTGGTTAGCAGTAAGCCCGCGAACACGATGCGGATATCCATGCGATCACAGCAGCGACCAATCAGCGGGCTGAATACCATGCCGACCAGGGCGTAGAGGGAGATGAGCCAGGCTGCCTGGTCGCGGCTGGCGCCAATGTCGGTGGCGAAGAACGCCAGGTTGCTCAGCACGGTCGTGAACATGGCGACCATGACCCCAATCCCGAAACCCGCGAGCCAGAAGCTGCGGTCCTTGAGTACCCAGGTGAAATGACCGTCCTGGCGCGTGCCTGCGGCGGTCGCGGTTGCCGGGTCATGCAGGGGCCGATCACCGTCCGGGCCCAGCCCCAGCACTTCCGGTCGATCCACGATCGTGCGCCAGCTCAACAGCGGGATTACCAGAACCACGAACAGACCCATGCCGCGAATGGCGAGGCGCCAGTCGAAGGTCTCGATCAGCAGCGTCATCAGTGGTGGGAACAGAAAACCGCCCAACTGGGTGCCCAGGGCGGCAATGCCGATGGCCAGGCCTCGTTGGCGCAGGAACCAGCGCGACAGCAGCAGCGGCGCGAACAGCATGCTCAGGACAACGGTACCCGCCGCCACCAGCACTGCGTAGCTCGCCACGAAGCCCCATACGTTCGGGGTGAAGGACATGGCGACGAAGCCGGAGCCCAGCGCCAGGGCCGCGCCGGCGACAATGCTTCTGATGGAGTGCCGATCCAGCCATGCTCCCATTTTTGGCGCCAGCAGGCCCGTGGTAATGCTGCTGCCGGTGAGGCCGAGCATGACTGCCGCCCGTCCCGAGGAGAATTCCCTTGCCACTTCCCCGGCGAGAATGCTGTACAGGTAGATGGTCATGCCGGCGGCTACGGCCTGTACCAGCAGGCAAATGCCTACCAGGTACCAACCGTAGAAAATGGGTGATGCCTTGGCGCGGGAATTATTGGTCATTATCTTTTTATTGTGAGCCCAATCCCGGCGTACCACAAGACTATACGGCTGTGGTCCGGGCCGCGCGGGCTGCAACGCCCGTGTCTGCCCTTTCCCGATGAAGTCGGGTTTCAGAGCTGATAGCGCAGTTTCAGCCAGCCCTGGCGGCCCGGTTCATTGACCCGGATGGCTTCCGGGTTGAAAGGATCGGCGTTGCCGGCGTTGACATGGTAGGCGTAGGCGCGGTCGAACAGGTTCTCAATCCCGGCCTCCAGGACCAGGCTGGCACTGAGATTCCAGTGGCCGTACAGGTGCAGGACACCGAAGCCCGGAGTGGGAGCATCGACATCCACCGCCGGGTTGAAATTGCTCTGGCTGGCCGAGGCCACCCACTCGGCTCCCAGTGCCCAGTTGCCGCGCTGGTAATCGAGGTTCAGGCGCGCTTCCAGCGGCGCGATCTGGGCCAGGTCGCCGTTGTCGCCATGGCCGCGGGTCCAGGCGAGGCCCAGGCGGGTGCGCAGGTGCTCGCTGACCACCAGGCTGGCGTCGATCTCGCTGCCAAACAGGGTGGCATCGCTGTTGCGGTACAGGTCTGCGCTGCCGGCCCGGTAGCGTTCGATATGGTCGTCCACCGCATCGACGAATACGGTGGCGCTCCATTCCAGGCGACCATGGTCTCGCACCAGGGTCAGGTCCAGCTGTTGGTGGATCTCCGGATCCAGGTCGGGATTGCCGACCCAGAAATTGCCACCGGCGCTGCGGGCCATCCACTGTTCGGAACTGTCCGGCGTGCGCACCGAGCGGCTGAGGTTGGCGCTGAACAGGGTTGCCGGGTCGATCTGCCGGTCCCAGCCCAGCACCGCGCTGAGCCCCAGGTGATCGTTGCGGGTGTCAGTGGTGTTGTAGAACTGCTGATAGAGGCGCGCCGGGGTGGCGCTACCCATCATGCCGGCGCTCAGGCTTGCATCCTCTGCCCGGGAGTCATGCTGGTCGAGGCGGAGGCCCAGGCGCAGTGTATCTTGGGCATTGAGGCGGTGATCCAGCTCCGCAAACAGTCCCGCCTGACGCTGCTGGGCATCGGGCCACATGCGTGCCACCAGCATGTCGTAGTCGCGGTCCTTGCCCTGGTCCATGTACAGGTCGGCGTTGCGGTCGTTGGCGCGGTAGTCGACGCCTGCTCGCCATTCGCTATTCCGGGTGAGGAAGGTGGCCAGGAGGCGACCGCCCCAGGTCGTGGAGGAGGAGGGTGCCGCCATGCCGGCGGGCTGGGTGTTGCGCTCGCGTACGGTATAGTTGTCCATCAGGTGGTCTACATCGCTGTAGTACAGGGTCAGCTCCACCTCGTCCGCGGCCCCCAGGGCCTGCTGCACCCACTTCACACTGGTACTGGCGGAATCGGCGAAAACTGCGTCCATGCCATTGCCCGCGTACCAGACATCGTCTTCGTCCGCGCGCTCGTGACTGAGTTCCAGCCAGGTGCCAGGCCGGAGGTCGATTCCGGCCACCAGGCCCAGGGTCCGGGAGTCGAAGGCCGAAGCGACCCGGTCGCCATCCCCGTCCCGGTAGTTGTCGGAGTGCTTGCTGGCGCCAAACAGGCGTACATAGCCGCGTTCGTTACCGGCGGCGACATCCGCCGCCAGACTTTTCAGGTCCGAGTTGCCGGTATAGCCGGTGGTGATCGACCCGGCCAGACCACTGTCGTTCAACTCCGGACGCAGGTGTTCGAACAGGAGCGTCCCGCCACTGCCACCGGCGCCGTAAATCACTGAGCGGTGGCCCTTGATCACGGAAACCGAGTCGAAGCTGTCGACCCCGACATAGGTGCTGGGCGGATCCATGCGCCCGGGACAGGCACCGTAACTGAAGGCACCGTTGGCAATCACGTTGAGATTGCTCTGGCTCTGGCCGCGGATGATCGGGTCGAAGCCGCGGCCGCCCCGGCGCAGTGCGGTCATGCCGGTCACCGAGCGCAGCAGTTCACCGGCATCGTGGGTGGGGCGTGTTACCGGCGCCTCGCTCAGCAGCTGGCCCGAGCGCGGTTCCGCGCGGGCGGTGACTTCCACCAGTTCGATGGCGAGGTCATGGCCCGTGCTCAGGGGACTGATGACAGCAAGAATCGCTGCCGCCATGGCTCCGGGTATCCGTTTGCTTCGCTCCACAGGGTCGGTCTCTCTTTGCGCTGACAGGCTGCGCATTATAGGGAGCCACGAGCGCGCCGGGATGTGACAAATTGGCGCACCTCTCACCCAAATGAGGGAGGACAGTCCTGCTCCGGGCAGGCACTATAAGCGGACGATAAAAATGGAGTATTTGCCAATGGTGTTGCCTCTCGCGCCCCAGCTGTCCCCGATTACCGAAAGTCGCGACACTATTGCGGTTTACCTGCAGGAACTGAACACCGCCGCCCTCATCATGTCCATCGTGCACATGACCGGGGACACCGGTATCCTCCAGCAACTGCCCGGTCCGCGCACCCTGGATGTGGTGGCTGCGGGAGCCGAGGCCGGAGAGGAATTGCTCGAAGGGGGCTATACCGCTGCCCAGGTGGAGTTTGTGCGCGAGCAGGCGCTGGCAGCCATCGCCGACTGGCAGGCTCGCGATGGCCAGTTGCCGCCGCTGACCCCGGCGACCATGGACGCGCTGTACCGCTTCATGTGCGGTCCCGACGTGGACGCGGAATACCTGGAATTCATCAATGAGGAAGTGGCCCTGGACGGCGTCGATCGCCGTGGCCTGCAGCTTCAGGATCCGGCGCTGAGGGCGCGCGCGTCGGAGTTCCCGGTGGTCATCATCGGTGCCGGGATGGGAGGTATTCTGGCGGGTATACGCCTTGGCGAGGCCGGCATCCCCTACACGATCATCGAGAAAAACCCGGGTGTCGGCGGTACCTGGTACGAGAACCGCTACCCCGGCTGTCGGGTCGATGTTCCCGGTCACAGCTACAGTTATTCCTTTGCCCCCAACCACGACTGGAGCAGTCACTTTCCCCTGGCCGACGAGATCCGGGCCTACTTCGACAGCTGCGCCGAGCGCTTCGGGGTGAAACCGCACATCCGCTTCCAGACCGAGGTCGTGACGGCGGTATTCAGGGACGGCAGTGACGACTGGGAGGTGCGGATCAGGGGCGCGGATGGCCGCGAGGACGTTCTGGAAGCGCGAGCCGTGATCAGTGCCGTGGGCCAGCTCAACCGGCCGAAAATGCCGGAAATCGACGGCCTGGAGGCGTTTCAGGGGCCGCTGGTGCACTCGGGCGCGTGGCCGCGGGGCCTCGACCTTGCCGGCAAGCGGGTGGCGGTGATCGGCTCCGGCGCCAGCGCCTTCCAGATCATTCCGGAACTGGCGCAGACGGCCCAGCGACTCAGCGTGTTTCAGCGTTCGCCGGTATGGATGTTTCCCAACCCGGCGTACCACTCCGCGGTTGGCGAAGGCCAGCGCTGGGCACTGGAGAAGTTGCCCTATTACTCCAAGTGGTACCGGTTCTGGCTGTTCTTCACTTCGGTGGAGGGTGTCTACGACAAGACCCTGGTGGACCCCGACTGGCACAGCACCCGCTCCGTGAGCGCGGCCAATGACGGCATGCGCGAGGTGCTCAGTGCCTGGATCGAGTCACAGGTCACGGACCCGGCATTGCTGGCAAAGGTGTTGCCTACCTATCCTCCTTTCGGCAAACGTATCCTGCAGGACAACGGCACTTACCTGGCCGCTCTGCAGCAGGACAATGTCGAGGTGATCACTGCGGGGATAACGTCGGCTGACGCCACCGGACTGATCACGGCGGACGGTACCCACCACGCGGTGGACGCCATCGTCTGCGCCACCGGTTTTTACGCCGACCGTTTCCTGTTTCCCATGCACATTACCGGCCGCGATGGTGTCAGCCTCAATGAGCAGTGGTCCGGAACCAATGGCCGCGCCTATCTCGGGATCACGGTCCCGAACTTTCCCAACCTGTTCTGCATTTACGGGCCCAACACGAATCTGGTGGTGGCGGGGAGTATCGCCCACAATGCCGAGTCCCAGGTGCACTACATTCTTGAGTGCATCGGGTTGCTGCTGGAGCGCAATCAGCGCACCCTGGAGTGCCGACAGGAGGTGCACGACGCCTACAATGCCAGGGTCGATGCGGTGAATGCGGCTACTGCCTGGGGTTCACCGCTGGTGGACAACTGGTACAAGAACGCAGCGGGGAGGGTGACCGCGAATCTGCCGTTCAGGATCATTGACTACTGGAAAATGACCCATCGGGTCGAACCCGGGGATTTTCTGATCCGCTGATACCGGCGCTGCAAACACTGCCAGGGACTGGCTTCCGGTGCCACAATAACGAACAACAGGAAAGGAGAACAAGGCCATGCATCTGGGCTTCAGTTTCATGAACACTCCCCACGACCCAGACCCGCGCGAGCTCGCCCGGGCCCTGGAAGAGCGCGGTTTCGAGTCCCTCTGGACGGGCGAGCACAGCCACATCCCGGTGTCCCGCAAGACGCCGTATCCGGCCGGGGATGAGCTGCCGGAAGCGTACAAGTTGATGGGAGATCCCTACGTTACCCTGATGGCCGCGGCCGCAGTGACCACAACCCTGAAACTGGGCACCGGTATTGCCCTGCTGATGGAGCGGGAGCTGTTTTCCCAGGCCAAGACCATTGCCAGCCTCGATCGCCTGAGCGGTGGCCGCCTGATGATTGGCACCGGCGTGGGCTGGAACGAGGAGGAGTTCGTCAACTGCAGCCACCAGCCCTGGGAAAAACGCTACGGCGTGATGCGCGAGACGGTTGCCGCCACCCGTGTCCTGTGGCGGGACGACGAGGCCGAGTACCACGGTGATTACATTGATTTTGATCCGGTCTGGTGCAACCCGAAACCGGCCCAGGCAGGAGGCCCGCCGGTCATCTTTGGCGCCATGGGGCCGCTCGGAGTCAAGCACGCAGCCCAGTGGGCGGATGGCTGGATGCCGGTCGATGTCGCCATGGGTGACGTCGCCACGTCGATCGCTGCCTTCCGCGAGCAGGTCGTCGGCAACGGGCGCGACCCGGCGGCGGTACCGATTACCCTGCAGACCCTGATCACCCCGGACCTGGATACCCTGAAGCGCTATCGCGACATGGGCATTGAGCGGGTCGTCATCGGTGTCGCGGTGGATATGTGGGACCAGCCGGAGAAGATCATGCCGATGATCGACCGCTTCGCGGAGCTGATACCGCAGCTGGCCGCCTGAACACGGCCGCTCGCGCGGAGCGGCCGCAGCAAGCTTCAGTCCGCCGGCAGCATGAGCAGCAGAAGAAGAACTTGATGCATGACAATCCCACGGTGACTCATGAAAGGATCTTGCCCGGGTTCAGGATGCCTTGCGGGTCCAGTGCCTGTTTCAGGGTGCGCATCAGGGCCAGCTCGGTTTCCGAGCGGCTGATGCCGAGGTAGGGCTTCTTCTCCAGGCCGATGCCGTGCTCCGCCGACACCGAGCCGCGGAAGGGGGCGAGGGGCTGATACACGGCCTGCTCCACCACCGGCCGCAGTCGCTCGTAGTCCGCCAGTGGTACCTGCACACTGAGGTGGAGGTTGCCGTCGCCCAGGTGGCCGAAGATCCACAACCTGTGCTGCTCCAGCTGCGCCGCCAGGCTGGTGGCCAGGGCCCGGGTGTACTGTTCCATTTCCGTGATCGGCAGGGAAATGTCAAAAATGATCGGGGCGCCGCCGTTGAGAACCTGGCCGACATCGTCGCGCAGGGCCCAGAAGGCCTGGCAATCCGCCTCGGATTTGGCGATGACCGCATCTGCCAGCAGGCCCGCCTCCCAGGCACCGGCCAGACAGCGCTCAAAGCGCGCCGGGTCCAGTTCCGGATCGGCTCCCTGGCTTTCCACCAGCACGTAGAAGGGGTAGTCCTGTGGAATCGGCGGCTTGCCGGCGGCGGGTGGGCTGGTGACCAGCGCGTAGAAGTCCTGCCACATAACTTCGAAGGCAGAGAGGGTGCCGCCCAGGCTGCGGTCCATGTGGCGCAGGAACTGGCTGACATGGCTGAAACTTTCCAGGCCGACAAACGCCATGGCGTGGGTCTGGGGTTGCTCGCGCAGCCGCAATACCAGCCGGGTAATGATCCCCAGCGTACCCTCGGAGCCAATGAATAGCTGCTTCAGGTCATAGCCGGTGTTGTTCTTGAGCAGGGGATTCAGCGCCGATACCACGGTGCCGTCCGCGAGCACCACTTCCAGCCCCAGTACCATGTCCCGCATCATGCCGTAGCGGATGACCCGGTTGCCGCCGGCGTTGGTGGCCGCGGCACCGCCCAGGGTGGCGCTACCACGGGCACCGAGATCCAGCGGAAACATCAGCTGGTGGGCCTCGGCCGCTTCCTGCAGGGTCTGCAGTACCACGCCGGCCTGCACGGTGGCCGTGCGCTGTTGCGGGTTGATGTCTTCAATGGTGCGCAGGCGTTCCAGGGACAGGATGACCTGGTCCGGGCCCGCATCGGCGCCGTGCACCAGCCCGGTGAGGCCCCCCTGGGGCACGACGGTGACAGCATTCTGGTGACACCAGCGCAGTACCGCAGCGACCTCCTCGGTGCTGCGCGGGCGCACCAGCGCAGCGGCCTGCAGGGTATCACCGCGCCAGATGCCGGCCGGCCGGGTTGCGGTTTCCGCGGCATCCAGTACCGCGGCCGGATCCAGCAGGGTTCTCAGTGCGGCGACCACATTCCCGGCGGCCGCATTCCCGTCACTCACGTTCATGGCGACTGCCCACTAGAGCCTCTGGCCCGGGTAATCCAGGGCGAAACCCACCAGCGTGCGCACGCCGACAATCAGGGCATCTTCCTGGGCGGTGAAGAAGGGCGAGTGATTGGAGGGGCGTTCTTCCCGTGGCACCGAAGGGTCACCGACCCCCAGCATCAGGAACAGGCCGGGAATTTTCTCCTGGTAGTAGGAAAAATCCTCGGCGCCGGTGATCAGGTTGCGTTCCAGGACACGATCTTCCCCGGCGGCCCGCACCAGGGTCGGCATCATGGTCTGCAGCAGTTCGGGATGATTGCCGGTAACCGGCGTCGAGCCCGTGACGGTCAGCGTGGCACTGGCACCATTGGCTTCGGCGATGCCGGTAACCGTGGCTTCCAGGCGCTGCAGCAGGCGCTCGCGCTCCTCCATGTCGAAGGTCCTCACCGTGCCCAGCATGGTCACATCGTCGGGAATGATGTTGCCGCGGACGCCGCCCTGGATGCTGCCAATGGTGACCACCGCAGGGCCCCGGGTGATATCGACATGGCGGCCGGGAATTCCCTGCAGTGCCGCCAGGATCTGCCCCGACACGTAGATCGGGTCTACTCCCAGCCAGGGAGAGGAACCGTGAGTCTGGCGCCCGGTGACCTTGATCTCGATGCCATCCGCGGCGGCCATGAAGCTGCCGCTGCGATAGCCCAGGGAACCGGCATCGTCGGGCCACACATGCAGTCCGAGAATGGCCTCCGGGGCATCCGGTCCGTCCAGAACGCCTTCGCGTACCATCAGCTCGGCGCCGCCCTCTTCCCCGGGTGGCGCGCCCTCCTCCGCAGGCTGGAAAATGAACTTTACCGTGCCGGCGAGCAGCTCACGGTTCCGGGCCAGCACTTCGGCGGCGCCCATCAGCATGGCGACATGGGTATCGTGGCCGCAGGCATGCATCACCGGGACTTCCCGGCCCATGTATTCCCCACGCGCCCGGGAGGCGAAGGGCAGGCCGGTCTGCTCCAGTACCGGCAAACCATCCATGTCGGCGCGCAGGGCAATCACCGGGCCCGGCTTGCCGCCCCGGAGGGTACCCACGACACCGGTGTGGGCGATGCCGGTTTCTACCTCGTCGAAGCCAAGGCCTCTCAGGTGGGCCGCGACCTTTTCCGCGGTGCGGAACTCCCGGTTCGACAGTTCGGGATTGGCGTGCAGGTCACGCCGCCACTCAATGACCCGGGGCTCGACCGCCGCGAAGGCCGACTCCAGCTCGGCTTGACCGTCGGCTGCGGCGCCGGCGCTGACGACGACGAGAGCCGACAGCAGTTGGGTAAGTCTATTGCGCATACTCGATCTCCTGTGTGGAGTTCGAGTGTAGCGCGAGCCCGCCGCCGCGCCTAGGGTGGCCCGCGCAGGGCTGCCCGCCCGGGACTGCCCGTCCGGGACTGCCCGTCGGGGACATCACCGGCACTGCGCCAGGGGCACCCTTGTCCGACGCTCGCTGCCATCGGCAAACCGCTCAATGCGGTGGCAGTTCACCAGCGGATGACGGTTGCTGTAATGGCCACGAGACTCACGGGTGTCGCGGTGGCCGTGACTGTCGCGACACAAAGCGCCATTATGCTCATGCAACAGGGCGTAGGTGATCGCGGACCCCAGCAGGGCGGCGCCGAGATGTCGAGGATAGTCTCTGCGATAGTGTTGGTGGATCTGGATCACCCGATGCCTTGGCGACTGCCAGCGTCTGTAGTTGTCGCGTTGTTCATGGTGGTGGCCCTGGCCTGGCTTGTAGTGCCGGTGAACCTTGCGATCCGCCGTGGCCGCAGTGCTGCCGATGACCAGCATGATGGCTGTTAACCACACTGTCAGTTGTTTGTGCATTGCAGTTCTCCGTAATATGTAGAGCCGTGGCCAGAGAATAAGGCGTCGCGGCTGAATCGGGGCTGAACCAATGTCCGCCATTGCGCCGGCCGTGTTCAGCCTCCGTTCAGCCAACGGCGCTTATGCTTGGATTTTTCGGGGGCATGCCGGCTATCGCCCAGACCATGCCCAAGGCGGTACTATCTGCCATACCTGCAGCAGCGGCCACTGCCCGGGTTCTGGTCGAGCTGCCGCCACCGGATTGATATCCCGAGGACCACCATGCATCACAGGATTCTGGTTGTTTCCCTTCTCGCATTGCTGCTGACAGCCAGCGCCGGTCTGGTCGCGCCGCAATTGGCGTTGGCACAGCAGGGCAAGCCCGCGGCACAGCAGGGAGGGCTGACCCCCAGGGAGGCCGCGGCCCGGGCCCAGGCCCGGCACGGCGGCAGGGTATTGGCTGTCTCCCGCAAGGGTGAGGTTTACCGGGTGAAACTGTTGCTGGATTCAGGCCGCGTGATCACTGTGACGATAAAGGGCTGAGCCTTGCGCATGCTGATCGTGGAGGATGATGCCCGCCTGTGTTCGCAGTTGGCGCGCCATTTTCGCGCGGTGGGTTGGGTGGCAGAGGAGGCAGGCCGCGGTGCGGATGCCCGCTATCTGGCAGCCCAGTTTCCCTACGATATGGCCATTGTGGACCTGGGCCTGCCGGATGAGTCGGGTATTGACCTGATTGCCGGCTGGCGTTCCGAGGGACTTCAGTTCCCGCTGCTGATCCTCACCGCCCGATCGGACTGGCAGGAAAAAGTGCAGGGGCTTGAGTCGGGCGCCGACGACTATGTCACCAAGCCGTTTTACCTCGAAGAGCTGGAAGCCCGGGTCAACGCCCTGCTGCGCCGGGTTGGTGGTCGCGCTACCGCGCAGGTCTGTTACGGCGAGCTCAGCATCGATTTCAGTGCCCGGCGGGTGCTGCGCGCGGGGACGCTGCTGGACCTCACCGCCTATGAATTCAATACCCTGGCCTATCTTGCTCACCGCGCCGGGACGGTGGTCTCCAAGACCGAACTCACCGAACACCTCTATGACCAGGATCATGATCGGGACAGCAATGTCATCGAGGTCTTTGTCGGGCGCCTGCGCAAGAAGCTGGATCCGGAGGGCTGCCTGCAGCCTATAGAGACCGTGCGCGGAGCGGGCTACCGCTTCGTGCTGAGCCCGCAGGCATCGTGAAGCCCGGTGTCCACTCTCTCGCCGCGCGCCTGCTGCTGGCCAGCGCCGTGCTGCTGCCAGTATTCCTGGGTGCAACCGGCTGGTACCTGGAGCGCAGTCATCGGCTCAGCATAGAAGCCGCCCAGGCGGAGCGCCTGCATCTGCAGCTGCTGGCGCTGTTGGCCCAGGCTGAGTTTGAAGACGGTTTGAAGATGCCGGAGCAACTACTGGAACCTCGCCTCAGCCAGCCCAACTCCGGTCTCTACGCTCTGATCAGTAGTGGAGATGGCGATCTGTTGTGGGCGTCTGCCTCGGCACTGACCCTGAATCCAGCGGCGGTGCTGGCTGCCATCCCGGCCCTGACCCCCGGCACCCGCAACAGCGCACGCTTCAACGGGCAGGTGCGGGTATCCCTGCAGGTATTGTGGGAAACCGGGGAGGGTGAAGATGTACCTCTCAGGTTTACAGTACTGGAAACTACCGCCCCCATAGAGGTGGAGGTGGCGCAATATCGGCGCAGCCTGTTGCTGTGGCTGGGTGGCTCCGCCCTGTTGCTGCTGGGTTGCCAGGTTGTGATTATGGCCTGGGGGTTGCGGCCACTGCGGGAACTGGCGGCGGACATTGCCAGGATTGAAGCGGGTGAGGCGCTGTTGCTGCAGCGGCCTTATCCCCGCGAGATTCAGACCCTCACCCGCAATCTGAACACATTGCTGCAGGGAGAACTGCAGCGTCGCGAGCGGGTCCGGCGTACCATGGACGACCTGGCCCACAGCCTGAAGACACCGCTGGCGGTGATCCGGACCGCGGATCCCGCCTCGTACGACTACCCCGATTTGATTGCGGAGCAGACCGACCGCATGGAAGAGATAGTTTCCTACCAGTTGCAGAGAGCCGTGGAAGGCGGCAACCGCTTGTTGCAGCTGGTTGCGGTGGAGCCGGTGTTGCAGCGCCTGCGTCGCAGCCTGCTCAAGGTCTATGCCACGCGCAACCTCGACATCCAGCTTCTGGTAGAGCCCGGCTGCCGCTTTCGCGGCGATGAGCGCGATCTCATGGAGATCATGGGCAACCTCATGGACAATGCCTGCAAGTACGCGGCTCACCGCATTCGCATCAGTGCCGCAGGCGGAGGCGATCACCCGCTGGATATCATTGTCGAGGACGACGGTCCAGGCGTGGCCCCGGCCCTGCGCGCCGCTATCCTCCAGCGCGGCTTCCGCGCCGACAGCCGGGGCGAAGGACAGGGCCTGGGCCTGTCGGTGGCAGTCGACATCGCCGCCAGCTATTGTGGCAGTCTGAGTATCGACAGTGACGGGCCCGCCGGCGCCAGGGTCCGCCTGCGCTTTGCCTGACGGTTTATCCCACCACGGGCCCCGGCCCGCAGACTCACCAAGGAGTACCTGCAATGAAGACAACCATACCGAAGACCTTGGGCCTGTGCGTCCTGCTGTTGTTGGGCGCTGCCGTGCATGCCAGTGACGGCGGCCCGCAGCCGCAGATCCGGGTGACTGGCGAGGGGCGGGCGATGCTGGTGCCCGACATGGCGATGCTGAACCTGACCGTTATCCGGGAGGGTGCAACCGCCCGCGAGGCGCTGGATGCCAACTCCATGGCCATGCAGGAAGTGCTGGCCGCCATGCGCAATGCCGGTATCGACGAGCGCGATCTGCAAACTGCCCAATTTTCCATCCAGCCCCGCTATCGCCACCATCGACCAGACGCGTCGGGCCAGCAGGAGCCACCGGAGATCGTGGGCTATACCGTGAGCAACAGTCTGATGGTGCGGGTTCGCGAGTTGGAGGAAGTCGGGGCGATTCTGGACCGGTCGGTATCCCTGGGCGTGAATCAGGGCGGCAATATCCAGTTTCTGAACGACGATCCAGCCGCCGCCCTGGAGCAGGCGCGGGTTGCGGCTGTAAAGGATGCCCTGCAGCGGGCTGCCACCCTGACCGCGGCGGCGGGGGTAAAGAGCGGGCGTATTCTGGAAATCGCCGAACAATCCTCCCAGCCGCGACCGATGCCGATGGCGCGGGCTGAAATGATGATGTCGGCGGATGCTGGTGCCGTGCCCGTCGCCGGTGGCGAGAACACCTATAGTGTTACGGTCACTGTGACCCTGGCACTGGAGCAGTAAGGGTCAGGGCTGGCTTATTGCCAGTTGTTGCCGATAAGCCCTGCTTCCTCGGCGGCCCCTGCCGCATCGCCTGCTGCATGCTGTTCTATGAAGTTGGCGATGCGATTGCTGTCGTCGGTACTGGCCGGCCTGTAGGCCGCCTCTTCGGCGCCCGGAAGTAGTGTCTGGGTGACCGCGACACGGGTCTCCCAGACGCCGTTGTCGCGACAGGCAACCCCGCGCACAGTGCGGCTTTCGGCTGTCAGGATGTATTCCCGGCACCAGCTGCCGTCGCGGCCGGGGAAACTGAGCACCGCGCGCAGCTGGCGACCATCGGCCAGGCTATCCCAGCCTTCGGCGCGGGAGGGATGGGCTTCGAGCGCCGCGGTCAGCAGGGCATCCCCGCTCTGTTGCGGTAGTTGGCGCTGCCACTGGGGCGCCAGTAGCAGGCCCGCGATCACTGCCAGGGAGGCGGCCACGGCGAGGCCCTGGCGGGCAGCAGTGCCCGGGAGCCTTGCCAGACGGTGCGGTACGGAGCGAATGCCGGAGGGCTGGGGCTGCAGCAGCTCGCGGATTCTCGCCGGCACCGGTTTGCCGTCCGCGGCGGCCCGGGTGACCTCCTGCAGCTGTGCCTGCAGGGTCTGCAGGGCCGCCAGTCGTGCCCGCAGATCGGGCTCCTGTGCCAGCCTTTGCTCCAGAACCGTCGCCACGGCAGCGTCGAGCTCGCCGTCGATGTAGGCGGACAATAGTGCGAGATCCCGATCGTTCATAGTCCCATCCACGTGCATTACCATTCCGGCTCCTCCCTGTTCTTCAGCAGCTGTGCCCGGGCACGGGCGATGCGGCTCATGATCGTGCCGACAGGCACCTCCAGGATGTCCGCAGCTTCAGCGTAGCTCTTGCCTTCCACCGCCACCAGGGTCAGTGCCAGACGCTGTTCCGGCGGCAATGCCTCCAGTGCCGCAGCTACCATCTCCAGAGCGCGTTCGTGTCCTGCGCTCTCTTCGGCCGAAGGTGCCTCGTCACTGTCCCATGCCATCTGCTGGGGGTAACGCTGGCGGACATCCCGCGACCGGAGTTCGTCGATCCAGGCATTTTTGCAGACCCGGTAGGCCCACTTGACCGCGTCTGCATCAGCAGGCATGCCCTTTTCCAGAACCCGCTCCACCGTGACCTGCAGCAGGTCATCGGCATCCGCAGCTGACCCGCTAAGCGACCTGCAGAACCGGCGCAAGCTGCCAAGTTCTGCCAGTAGAAGTTCTCGCTGTAAGGTGCTCAGCGATGGCATAATGATCCTGTTACTGGAGATGACGGTTAACTGCGGGATTCTATTCCATTTGCTGGAATTATTCGCGCTATGATTCGTCTTAACTGTAAAAGGCGTTGCTGACGCCGGGGGTGAATAGCGTGCCACAGTCAACCGGATTTGCATTCCACTCTGCACCTGGGAAGGTATTGCTGCGCCAGCGCCTTGCGCTGTTGGCGGCAGGCCTTGCTGCCGTCCTGTTCCTGACCCTGTCGCTGCCGGTGCAAAACGCCCATGGCCAGGTGCCATGCTGCCTGGACGACTCCGAGATTGATGAGCAGATTGAAGAAGACATTGAAGAGGATGTGGCGGAGGAAGTCGAGGGTCGCGTAGACCAGGCTGTTGGCGAAACCATCGAAGATTCAATCGAGGAGTCGATCCAGGACACGATAGACGAGTCCGTGGAAGCGACGGTAGAAGAGTCGGTCGCCGATACCGTGGAACAGTCGGTCGAGGAGTCGGTTGCCGACACCGTGGAAGAATCGGTCGAGGAGTCGGTTG